>JAPPNN010000083.1 GCA_028873815.1 Gemmatimonadota bacterium
CTCTAACTTGTTGTATTACAGCCGGTTGCGATCTTTTCAGGGCAGTCCATCATCCAGAGAGGAATGGAAGATGGCACGCACGAAACGTGACCGGCGCTCGTACAGCGCCGGAGAATGGGGCCGCAACCGGGTGAGGGTGTTCCCTGATCCGAAGACCGGCCTCTACCAGATAGAGTGGCGAGAAAACGGGCGCAGGCTCACCCGGTCGCTCAAGCACCGCGACTGGAGGCGCGCGAAGCGGCAGGCCGACGAGGCCGCCGCCGGGTTCGCGAAGCCGGAGCCGAACGGCAAGCAGGAGGCCGAGCCCGGGCCGCTCACCCTGGAGACGCTCTTTGACATCTACGGTGAAGAGGTAACCCCGACCAAGACCCGGCACTCGCGGCAGCATGACCGGACCGCGATGAAGATGTTCCTCGGGTTCCTCGGAAGGAACCGCGACCCGGCAACGCTTTCCCAGAGGGACTGGGACCGGTTCATCCGGGCGCGCCGGGCCGGAAGGGTCGGACCGAGCGGAAAGCCCGTGTCGGACCGGATGGTCGAATACGACCTGAGGTTCCTGATCGCGGTCTTCAACTGGGCATCGAGGTCGAGGGACGAGCGGGGCCGGCTGCTGATCGAGTCGAACCCGCTCAGGGGCTTGAGGACGCCCATGGAGAAGAACCCCACCCGGATCGTTCTCACCGAGGACGAGTACCGGGCGCTTCTCGGGGTGTCCCGCAAGGTGGACTGGCGGTTCCGCGTCGCGCTCGTGCTCGCGCACGAAACGGGACACCGAATCGGAGCCGTCCGCAAGCTCCGGTGGGACGACATCGACCTCGACGGCGAAACCATCCGGTGGCGCAGCGAGCACGAGAAGACCGGATACGAGCACGTCACGCCCGTCACCCCCGAGGCGGTTGCCGCCTTGGAGGAAGCGCGGCGGCGGAACCCGGCGACGGGCGACGCCCCGGTCCTGCCTTCGCCGAAGGACCCCTCGTCGAGCGTGGCCACTTGGGTGGCCCGAGGTTGGTGGGACAGGGCCGAACGGCTCGCGGGACTGGAGCCCAAGCGCGGGCGCGGCTGGCACTCGCTGAGGCGCAAGTTCGCCAGCGACCTCATGGACCAGCCCCTGAAGGTGCTCTGCGAGCTGGGCGGCTGGAAGACGGCCAAGACCGTTCTCCAGTGTTATCAGAGAGCCGACGAGGGACAGCTCAGAACCGCGCTCGCAAACCGCCGCCGAGTTCGTACCTGATCCCGTTCGGCGGGAACCGAAGGGCGGGAATCAGACCCGCAAACCCCGTAAGTTCAATGGTCGCAACAGATCCGAAACCGAAATCGGACGTTGGATCAGCGATTTCGGCTTCACGAGGGCGTTCGATCACCGCCTTCGCGAGGAGGGCGAAGCGGCGGCCGCATCGGCCAACGTTGTGCGGACGATCCTGCTGTGGGGTCGCGCCGACGCCGACGGCGTGCCGTTCCTGGAGCCGGCCTTCGTCGTCGACGCTCCGCCAACGCTGCCCCGGTCCGGGGGGCCGTACACGCTGACCGGGCTGAGCGTCGCGCGAGAGGAGTTGTTCTCGCTGCGCTTCGAAATGCAGGAAATGGCGGACGGGGACGGGGAGTCCGGATTCGTGTTCGCCCTTCCGGTGTCCCCGACGTGGGCGGACAGACTGGCGACCGTGGTGCTGGTCGGGCCCGGAGGGACTGCGACGCTGAGCGGTGCGAACGGTCCGCTGGCCGCCATCCTCCGCGACCCACAGACGGGCCAGGTCCGCGGGATCGTGCGCGACCTCGCGAGCCTCGACGGCGGCCAGGGCGGCCTCGGCACGCTCGCCGGAGCCGCGGCCGACCCGGCCTCCATCGCGTCCATCCTCCCCGACGACGCCAACCTCGAGGTGCTGGTCTCCCGGGGCCTTCCCGATGCGGAACAGTGGAGGCGCTAGGCCGGCAAAGCCTCGATCCCGGCGTGGCCCGTGGAGATGACGTTTCCTAAGTTGAAAGGTTGCGAAGCGGCGTCATCCGTCGTTCTCGAAGGACGGGCGCGTGAAGACACTGAGTGCGGGTGCGGTTCTATGGCTGTGGTTGGCCCTCACGGGGCAACCCTCGGGGGACCGTGCGTCCGGCTCCACGCCCCTTCCGGCGCACGACGTGGCCGTCTTCACCGACGTGGCCGTCCTCGCCGACATGGCTCTCCTCGCCGACACCGCGGACCTGACCGCTGTGGTCCAGCGCTACTGCGCCCGCTGTCACAACGAGCGCCTCCTGCGCGGCAACCTCACGCTGGAAGAGTTCGTCGTGGAGGCGGCGCACGAGCGGGCGCCCACGGCGGAGAAGATGATCCGGAAGCTGCGCGCCGGGATGATGCCGCCCCCGGGCCAGCGCCGGCCATCCCCGGACACGCTCCGGGCCCTCGTCGAGACACTGGAGACCGTCGTCGACCGCGAGGCCGCCCGCGACCGGAACCCCGGCTCGCGGCGCTTTCAGCGGCTGAACCGGGCCGAATACGAGCGCGTGATCCGCGATCTCCTCGACCTCGAGATCGACGCCAGCCGCTGGCTGCCGGCGGACACCTACCTCGGCGCCTTCGACAACATGGCGGACGCGCAGGGCCTCTCGACCACGCTCCTAGAGGCCTACCTGAGGGCCGCCACGGAGGTGAGCCGGATCGCCGTGGGCAACCCGGACGCCCTCTCGAAGACCGCCAAGTACACGAACCCGATCGACGTCTCGCAGCACGCCTGGGATCACATCGAGGGCACGCCGTACGGGACGCGCGGCGGGATCGTCGTGACCCACGATTTCCCGGTGGACGGGGAATACGTGATCTCGATCGAGACGCTCTTCGGGCAGGGGACCAGCTTCCAGGACGTGGACATCTCGATCGATGGGGAAGGGGTCGCCCTCCTCGGCCTCGAGCACGGCGGGCGCTCGACGGTGCCGACCCGCACGGAGCCGATCTTCGTGAAGGCGGGCCAGCGCCAGGTCGCGGCGGCGTTCGTGCGCACGATCGAGGGACCGTACGAGGACCGCCTGAAGACACCGGGCTGGTCCTTCGTCGGGGGCGAGGACTCCCAGGCGTGGGCGAACTACGGGATCACGGCGCTCCCCCACCTGAGCGAGCTGATGATCACGGGCCCCCGGCGCAACTCGGGACTCTCCGAGACCGCGAGCCGCCGCAAGGTCTTCCACTGCCATCCGGGACGGAGCGAGGCGGCACGGGTCTGCGCCGAGTCGATCGTGACCCGGCTCGCCCGAGCGGCCTACCGGCGGCCGGTGACGGAGGACGATCTCGCGGGACCCATGGCTTTCTACGATGACGCGGCGGCCGACGAAGGGTTCGAGATCGGGGTCCGGACCGCGCTGCAGGCGATCCTCGCCAACCCCTCCTTCATCTTCCGTCTCGAGCAGGCGCCGCCCGAGGCCGCGGCCGGCGAGAGCTACCGGATCGCGGACGTGGACCTCGCGTCCCGCCTCTCCTTCTTCCTCTGGGCGGCGAGCCCGGATGACGAACTGCTGACGCTGGCCGCGGAGGGACGGCTCTCGGACCCGGCGGTCCTCGAGGCGCAGGTGCGCCGGATGCTGGCGGACCCGCGCGCCGGGGCGCTCTCGACGCGCTTCGCCTCGCAGTGGCTGAGGCTCCAGGACGCGGAGGACAACCAGCCGGAGCCGTACCTCTACCCGGACTTCACGGGCCAGCTTCGCGAGGACCTCGTCCGGGAGACGCAGCTCTTCTTCGATCACTTGGTGCGCGAAGACCGGAGCCTGCTCGAGCTGTTCACGGCGGACTACACCTTCCTGAACGAGCGCCTCGCGGGGCACTACGGGATTCCGGGGGTTTCGGGGCCCGAGTTCCGGCGCGTGAGCTATCCGGACGACAGCCGGCGCGGTGTGCTTGGGCACGGTAGCGTGCTGCTCCTCACGTCGATGTCCGCGCGCACGTCGCCGGTGCTGCGCGGGAAGTGGGTGATGGAAGTGCTCATGGGGACGCCGCCTCCGCCCCCGCCGCCCAACATCCCCGCCTTCGACGACACGGAGTCCGCCCGGGGCGGACGGCTGCTCACGACGCGGGAGCGGCTGGAGATGCACGCGGCCAACCCGACGTGCCGCTCCTGTCACCGGTTCATGGACCCGATCGGGCTCGCGCTCGACAACTACGACGTGACGGGGCGGGTGCGGATACGCGAAAACGGGGTCGCGCTCGACACGCGGGGGACTTTCTACGACGGGACCGACGTGAGCACGCCAGCGGAACTCGTCGACCTCCTCATGAAGCGGCCGGTCCCGCTCGTCCGGAACTTCACGGCGCACCTGCTCGCGTACGCGATCGGACGCCGCGCGGAGTACTTCGACCAGCCGGGGATCCGGGCCATCGCGCGCGAAGCGGAAGCCAACGACTACCGGATGTCCTCGTTCATCCTCGGCGTCGTGAACAGCGACGCCTTCCGGATGGCCAGGCCGGCGCCTGTGGTCGACGAGCAGGGTGGCTCGAGTCGGGAGGGTGAGAGTCGGGAAGATCGGATTCGACAGAGCGAGAGCAGCAAGACGGAGGGAGCAGGTTCATGAACTTCATCACCGGCACACACCTCTCGCGCCGCACCTTCCTGCGGGGCGCCGGCGCCAGCGTCGCGCTGCCCCTGCTCGACGCGATGGTTCCCGCGGGTCGGCTGTGGGCCGACCCGATGAAGGCGGCGGAGTTCACGCGCCTCGTCTGCATCGAGGAGTCGATGGGGGTCGCGGGCTCGAGCGACTGGGGCGACGAACGTCACCTGTTCGCGCCGGCGACGACCGGACGCGACTTCGAGCTGGTGGCGGACAGCCAGCTCCGGCCGCTGGAGGCGTTCCGCGAGCACATGACGATCGTGAGCAACACGGACTGCCGCTCGGCGGAGGCGTTTCGGGCGGAGGAGATCGGCGGCGACCACGACCGGTCGACGGCGGTGTTCCTCACCCAGGCGCATCCGAAGCAGACGCAGGGGTCGGACATCTTCCTCGGCACCTCGCTCGACCAGTTGCATGCCCAGCGCTTCGGGCGGGAGACGGTGCTTCCGTCGCTCGAACTCTGCATCGAAGGCATCGATCGCGGCGGGGGCTGCGCCTACAACTACCACTGCGCGTACACGACGTCGCTCGCCTGGGCGTCGCCGAACCAGCCGCTGCCCGCGATCCGCGAACCGCGCGTCGTGTTCGAGCGCCTGTTCGGCGCCGGGGACTCGGCCGAGGACCGGGCGGCGCGCCGCCGCACGGACCGCAGCATGATCGACTGGATCGCGACCGAAGTCGCCCGGCTCAGGCGGACGCTGGGCGCGGCGGACCGGGTCGCGCTGGACGAATACGTCGAGCACATCCGCGAGATCGAGCGCCGGATCCAGCTCGTCGAGGCGCGCAACACGAGCGGCGACGAACGGGAGATGCCGGAGGCCCCCTCCGGGGTCCCCGACTCCTTCGAGGAGCACATGCAGCTCATGTTCGACCTGCAACTGCTCGCGCTGCAGACCGACCTCACGCGCGTCATCACCTTCAAGACCGGCTTCGACCAGTCCAACCGGACTTTCCCGGAGAGCGGGACGACGAAGTCCGTCCACGGGGCCTCGCACCACGGAAACGTCGCCGAGGACATCATGGACTTCAACAAGATCAACACCTACCGGCTCGGGCAGGTCGCCTACTTCCTGGAGAAGATGCAGGACACGATGGAGGGCGAGGCGTCGCTGCTCGACAAGACGGCGATCGTGTGGGGGTCGCCGATGGCGGACGGGAACCTGCACAATCACCGGCGCGCTCCGCTGCTAATCATGGGCGGGGCGAACGGGGCGCTCGAGGGTGGGGTCCACCTGCGGGCCCCGGACGGGACGCCGATGGCGAACGCGTTCGTGAGCCTCATGCGAAAGATCGGACACCCGCAGATGGCCTCTTTCGGCGACAGCGACGGGGCGTTCCCGCTCGAGTTCACGGGCGAGGCGGCCTCGGGGAGCGGCACGAGATGAGAAACGGGATTGCGGCAGCGCTCCTGATTTCGGCCCTCCTCCCGGCGGGTTCGGCCGCGCAGGAGGGGGCGTCCTCCACCGACCGGCTGCTCGAAGCGGCGCGCGACGGGGCGGCGGAGGTCGTGCGCGCGCTCGTGGGGGACGGCGGGGACGTGAACGCGGCGCGGGGCGACGGGATGACCGCGCTGCACTTCGCCGCCGAGCGCGGCCACGCGGCCGTGGCCCGGGCGCTGATCGATGCGGGCGCGGCGGTCGACGCCGGGACGCGGATCGGCCGCTATGCGCCGCTGCACCTGGCCGCCCGCGGAGGGCACGGGCCCGTCGTCGCGCTCCTGCTCGAGGCGGGGGCCGACGCGAACGCCGCGACGACGAACAGCGGCGTGACCGCGCTGCACCTCGCCGCCGCCGCCGTGGACGGCCGGTCGGCCGTGGCCGCGCTGCTCGACCACGGCGCCGATCCGAACGCCCGGGAGGGGTCGGCGGGGCAGACACCCCTGATGTTCGCGGCCGCCGCGAACCGTCCCGCTGCCGCGGCCGCGCTGCTCGAGGCCGGCGCCGACCCCGGCATCGCGACCGCCGTGGTCGACGTCCTGCCCAGCCTCGCGCTGGACCGGGAGGCGAACCGCCGCATGCGGGACCTGATCGGCGCGCCGCCGGAGACGCTCGGCCCGTACGGGCCCGAGGTGGACCCCGAAGCCGAGTGGCCGGGCGAGCCGACCCCGGCCCATGTGCAGGCGGCGATCCGCGCCCAGCGCGAGTTCCTCCGCTCCGGCTTCGATGTCGGCGACGTCAGCGCACATTCGCTGGGCCGCGTGGGGCCCGACTATCCGGGCGGTCCCGACCTCATCCGTCCCCCGTACCGCGAGGTGCTCGTCGGCCGCACCGGCGGCATGACCGCGCTCCTGCACGCGGCCCGCGAGGGCCACATCGAGGCGGCGACCGCCCTCCTGGACGGCGGCGCGGACATCGACCAGGCGAGCGGGGACGCGACGAGTCCGCTCCTCATGGCGGCGCTCAACGGCCAGTTCGACCTGGCGCTCGCCCTCATCGAGCGCGGGGCCGATCCCGACCTCGCCGCCTCGACGGACGGGGCGACGCCCCTCTTCGCCGTCCTCCAGACCCAGTGGGCGCCGAAGTCCAACTACCCGCAGCCGCGCGCACAGGACCTGCAGGACGCCGGGCACATGGACGTGCTCCGCGCGCTGCTCAAGGCCGGCGCCGATCCCAACCCGCGCCTGAACACGCACCTGTGGTACTGGGAATACGGCCTCACGAAGATGGGGATCGATCTCACGGGGGCGACGCCGTTCTGGCGGGCCGCCTTCGCCCAGGATATCGAGGCGATGAAGCTGCTCGTCGCGCACGGGGCGGATCCGAACATCCCCACGCGCTGGCCCGAGGTCGGGATGCGCGAGCGGCGGCAGCAGGACGGCCGGCAGCAGGAGGACTCGGCGCTGCCGTGGATTCCCGAGGGCGCGCCCAACGCATGGCCGATCCACGCGGCCGCGGGCGGAGGTTACCTGGGGCTGGGCGCGTTCAGCGTCCGCAATCGGCCCGACCAGTTCATTCCCGTTGTGAAATACCTGATCGAGGAACTCGGCGCGGACGTCGACCAGCGCGACTCGTGGCTCTACACGCCGATGCACTACGCCGCATCGCGCGGCGACAACGATCTCATCGAATACCTCGTGTCGCGGGGCGGGGACGTCAGCGCGATCACCCGCCTCGGACAGTCCACGGCGGACATGGCGCGCGGCGGCCGGGCCGGGTTCTTCACCCGCGTCCCGTACCCGGAGACGGTCGAACTGCTCACGAGTCTCGGCGCGACGCTCGAGTGCCTCCACACGCACTTCCTCGACACCGGCGACTCCTGCCCCGGCGCCGGCATCGACGACCCGTGGGCCCCCGCCGCGACGGATGCGGAGGAGAAACGCTCCGACAGCGGGAAGAGGGAAAAGTCATGAAGACCCAGCCGTCTCTGGTGACGTTGGCGCTCGCGGCCGCGCTCGCCATTCCGGGGTGCGAGAGCGGGGAGCGGGCGGCCGCGGCGACCATGGACGGAGCCGGCGGATCCAACGGCGCCATCATAAAGGGCGGAGACGACCGCACGGGGCCCTACGATCCCGTCGCCGGCTGGTGGAAGGGCGCGCCCGACCATGACGACGAGTGGGGCTGGGGACAGGTGGCCGGCGTCGCCGTGGACCACCCGGACCGCATCATCGTCGTGACCCGCGGCGACTGGCCCGCCGACCGGTCGGACCCCCGCGAGGACCGGTTGCGCCGCACGAACTACATCGTCGTCGCGAACGGGAACGGCGAGATCGTGGAACAGTGGGCCCAGTGGGACTCGCTCTTCACCCTCCCGCACCAGGTGTACATCAGCCCCTACGACCCCGACCGGCACGTGTGGGTGGTCGACAGCGGCGGCGGGGCAGGGCACATGCAGGTCGTCAAGTTCACGAACGACGGCAGCGAGATCGTCATGCGCCTCGGCGAGCGCGACCACCCGAAGACGCGCGAAGCCGCCCGCGCCCGATCCGACTGGGGCCCCTACACCTACGGCTGGCCGTCGAAGCTGGCCTTCCTCCCGGACGGGAGCTTCCTCCTCGCCGACGGGTACTGGAACTCGCGGATCATCAAGTACTCGGAGGACGGAGAGTTCATCATGCAGTGGGGCGCCCTCGGCACCGGACCCGGCGAATTCGATCTCCTGCACGGCCTCGCGGTGGACGAGGACCGGGTCTACGTCGCGGACCGCCAGAACGAGCGCCTGCAGTTGTTCACGCACGACGGCGAGTTCATCGAGGAATGGCCGAACATCTTCGATCCCGTGAATATCTGGCTCGACGAGAACGGCGCCGTGTGGGTCCTGGACGCGAGCCTGAACCGCGTCCTGAAGTACGACCGGGACGGCGTCCTCCAGGACTACTGGGGTGCCTACGGAGCGGCCGGCGCCATCGGGCGGGGGATCTGGCCCGGCGGCCTCTCGCTGCCGCACCAGATGGACATGGACGCGGACGGCAACCTGTACATCGCGTCCTACAGCGGGGGCTGGATCAACAAGTTCACCCCCAAGCCGGACGCGGACCCGGGCAGACTCCTGGGGCCGCGACTCCTGCTGACTCGCTGAAGCCGGACGCCGCATGAGTCGCAGGCAACGCCACCCGTTCCTCCGGGGCGGGCTACGCGCCTTCGCCCCCGTGGCCGTCGCGGCGGTCGCGGTCGTCGCGTGCGGGGACCCCCCGACCGGTCCGCCCGATCCGGATCCGGTCGACCCGCCCGACCCCGTGCCGCCACCTCCCGTCGCGGCGCAGATCGTTCCCTGCGAGAGCGGTTCGGCCGGCGGGTTCCCGTGCAGTCGCGTGGATCTCGCGGCGCAGGTGCCTTTGCGCGACCTGAGCCCCGGACGGACGCCCGCGGGATCGGAGAACCGGTGGGCCGTGAACGACATCTGGGGGTGGACCGACCCGCAGACGGGCGTGGAGTACGCGCTCGTGGGCCGCCACGACGGGCTCGCCATCGTCGATCTCTCGACCCCGACCGAACCGCGCCCCATCGCCTTCCTGCCCTCCGCGACCTCGCACAGCGGCTGGCGCGACATGAAGGTGTACGAGGATCACGCCTACGTCGTCGCGGACAACATCACGGGCCACGGGATGCAGGTGCTCGACCTCACCCGGCTTCGCGGGCTCACGGAGTTCACGGAGTTGGGGGCGGACGCGCGCTACCGGCGGGTGAGCGCGGTGCACAACATCGCGATCAACGAGGAGACCGGCTTCGCCTACGCCGTCGGCAGCAACTCGGGCGCCGAAACCTGCGGGGGCGGCCTGCACATGATCGACCTCTCGGACCCGAAGAACCCGAGCTTCGCCGGTTGCCACGCCGCGGAGGGGACCGGATTCCGCGGCACCGGCTACACGCACGACGTCCAGTGCGTCGTGTATCGGGGGCCGGACGCGGAGCACGCGGGCCGCGAGATCTGCATCGGTTCGAACGAGACCGCGATCGTCGTGTCCGACGTGACCGACAAGGCGAACCCGGCGACGCTCTCGACCGCCACGTACGCGGATCGCGACTACATCCACCAGGGCTGGCTCAGCGAAGACCACCGGTACTTCTACCAGAACGACGAGAACGACGAGAGAAACAACCGCGTACCGCGTACGCGCCTGCTCGTGTGGGACCTCGCCGACCTCGACGATCCGGTTCTCGTGAAGGAGCACCTGGGTCCGAGCGAGGCGGTCGACCACAACCTCTACGTGCACGGCAGCCTGATCTATCACTCCAACTACACGTTCGGCGTGCGCATCCTCGACATCTCGGACCCGGCCAATCCCGTGGAACGCGGCTACTTCGACACGGTGCCGGACCGGGACGACCGGACGTTCGACGGCTCCTGGTCGACCTACCCCTGGTTCGAGAGCGGCATCTTCGTGGCGTCGAGCTGGGACGAGGGCCTCTTCGTCCTGCGTCTGCAGCAGTAGCCGCGTCTCAGGAGCACGTCACAGCTTCAGCGGCCGCTTCTCGATCCCGAGGAGTCCGAGCCACGCGATGCCGGTCCACAGGGCGAAGTGATAGAGGGCCAGTCCCGTCGCCCCCCAGTCCCAGGCCACGCCGGACGCGAACCCCGCGACGAGGTCGTTTATGACTCCAGCGGGAAAGATGACGAACGACAGTACCGCCCGGACTGACTCCGCCGCCGTCCAGTTCTCCAGGATCATGGGATTTTCGAGCAGCGACCCCACAGCCCCGGAGACCAGGTAGTACAGCAGCGCGATGAGGGCGCCCCGGCGGACGCCGAGTGCGGTGGTGGCGAAGCTGATCGCGCATGCGAGCACACCGGTGAGGCAGACGCTCAGGACCTCTCCCAGTTCCGTGGCCGGCACGGTTCCGGACGGCAGGACGGCGACCGCGCCCGCCAGACCGAAGATCGCGAGAGCGGCGAACGTCGCGACCTGTACGCCGGCGTACCGCTGCAGATAGAAGGAGCGCAGCGGCATCGGATGTTGCGCCCACAGCATGATCGCGCCGCTGCGCCGCTCGTTGGCGACCATCCCGCCCGGCATCAGGAAGGCGACGAGGATCGTGCCGAAGCCGAAGGCGAGGTTCAACAGGCTGAAGAGGAGGACCGTGGCGGCCCCGCGCGTCATGACTTCGATCTGCTCGCTGGTCGGCTCGGTGCCGCCTTCCATCGCCTCCCCCACGGCCTGCATGCGCTCGAGGGTCTCCGCCACGGGAAAGGCGTGCGAGAGGACGATGACCCCGGCGCCGAACAGGAACACCACAAGCGCGAACTTCCACCTGCGCAGCACCGCGTTGCGGAGGGAAGCCTTGACGATGTTCATGACACCGCCCCTTCCAGTCCGACGAACTCCGCCTCCAGGAACTCGCGCGTAAACCCGCCCTCCGGCGGCTGCACGATGCGTCCGCGTTTCCGGTCGATCAGGAGCACGCGGTCGCTCATCATCGCCAGTTCGCCGAGGTCGTGGCTCGCGACGAGGATCGTGGACTGGCCGCGAATCTCCTCGATCCGTCGGCGGAGACGGATGCGCTGCCCGGGGTCCAGTCCCGATTCGGGCTCGTCGAGGAAGAGCAGTCCGGTCGGCCGCATCAGGGCCATGGCGAGCGCCAGTCGCCGCCGCATCCCCTTGGACAGCGCGTCGGCGGGACCGTCGGTGTCGTAGTCCACCCCGGCCAGCCGGCAGGCGCGCTCGACGTCGGCGTCGGGACCGGCCGCGGCCGCCGCGAGCGCGAGCAGACCGTCGCACGTCCACCCCGGCGGGAGCACCGTGTCTTCCGCCAGGTAGCCGATCCCGTGCCCGCGCCGGTAGTCCCCCGGCCCCGCGCCGGACACCGTGGCCTCGCCTTCCACCGGAGCCAGCACCCCCAGCAGCGTGCGGAAGAGGGTCGTCTTGCCCGAGCCGTTGGGTCCGACCACCGCGAGCACCTCGCCGGGCACGATGTCGAGCGAGAGTCCGCCCAGCACCGGTCGCCCCCGGCGATATCCCACACCCAGCGCGCGAAGCCTCAGTTCCGCCGGTCCGCTTTCGATCCTCATGTTTTCACTCTCCTGGCGTTTTCAGCGACACGCTGAAATACACTATCGACTGAACGCGTATTCCGGTCCGGCAGCCAATCAGCAGCGTCCGTGCGTCATAGCTTCAGCGGCCGCTGCTCGATTCTGCGGAGCCCGAGCCAGGCGATGCCGGTCCAGAGGGCGAAGTGATAGGCGGCCAGTCCCGTCGCCCCCCAGTCCCAGGCCACGCCGGGCCCGAACCCCGCGACGAGATCGTTGATGGCTTCAGTGGGAAAGATGAGGAACGGGAGTACGCCCCCGACCGACTCCCCCGCCGTCCAGGTCTCTGAATTCCTCGTCACCTCCAGCCCCGCCACGGTCACTGAGAACGTGAAGTACACAATCCCGAAGAGCGCGGCGCGGCGGACGCCCAGCGCGGTGAGCGCGAACCCGATCGCGCATGCGTGCACGCCGGTGAGGCAGACGCTCACCACGCCTCCCAATCCCGCGGCGGGCCCGGTCCCGGGGGGGAAGGCCGCGACCGCCAAGGTCAGGCCGAAGATCGCGAGAGCGGCGACGGTGGCGACCTGTATGCCGACGTATCGCCGCAGATAGAAAGAGCGCAGCGGCATCGGATGCTGCGCCCACAGCATGATCGCGCCACTGCGTCGCTCGTTCGCGACCATCCCGCCCGGCATCAGGAAGGCGAAGAGCATCGTGCCGAAGCCGAAGGCGAGGCCCAACAGAGCGAAGAGGCCGAACATCCACGCTCGGCGCGCCATGGCTTCGACCTCCTCGGGGGACGGCTCGCCGCCATCGGCGCCGGGCGGCGTCCCCATGATCCGCACGTTTTCCAGGGCCGTCATGTCGTAGGCGTGTGTGAAGACGACGAAGCCGACGCCGAACAGGAACACGACCAGCGCGAACTTCCACCTGCGGCGCACCGCGTTCCGGGTGGAGGTCCTGATGATGGTCATCGTTCTCCTCATGATTCGTCGCCCCAAGTCGATTTCACTCTTTGTCGTGCCTTCGGCGCTCAATAGCGTCCGAGGCGCTCCCGGTAGGAGTGCATCTCCCGCTTCAGGACCGGCGCCAGCAGATACAGGCCGAGAAGATTGGGAATCGCGACCACGTAGATCACGGCGTCCGAGAGATCGATGAGCGCTCCCAGCTGCAGGCTGGCGCCCAGGACCACGAAACCGCAGAAGAACAGCTTGAAGCCGGCTTCCACAGTGCGATTCTCGCCCGTCAGATAGGTGAGAGACTTCAGGCCGTAGTAGCTCCATGAAATCATGGTGGAGAAGGCGAACAGCACCGCCGCGACCGAGAGGGGCACGGGCGACCACGAGAGCGTGCTCTCGAAGGCGGTCTTGGTCATCTCGATGCCGGTGATGCCGGCGTCGGCCAGCGACGGATCGTAGACGGTCGTGATGATGACCAGCGCCGTCATCGTGCAGATGACCACCGTGTCGATGAACGGCTCCAGCAGGCCGACAAAACCCTCGGTGCACGGTTCGTCCGTCTGCACCGCCGAGTGCGCGATGGCGGCGGAGCCCAGGCCGGCTTCGTTCGAGAACACGGCCCGCCGGAACCCGATGATCATCACGCCGATCATGCCGCCGCCGATGCTGTCCGCCGAGAACGCCCCCTCCCAGATCTGAACGATGGCGCCGGGCAGCCGGTCGGCGTTCAGCCCGATGATCGCCAGCGCCGACAGCACGTAGAGCACCGCCATGAAGGGCACCAGCCTGGAGGTGACGCGGGCGATGCTCCTGATGCCGCCGACGGTGACCAGCGCCACGGCCCCGGCCATGACGACGCCCAGCAGCCAGGCCTTGTCGCTGAAGAAGCTGCCTTCGGCGCCCGTCACCTCGATCAGGATGGCGGCCGCCTGGTTGGACTGGAACATGTTGCCGATGCCGAGACAGCCCAGGACCATGGCGGCGGCGTAGAACATCCCCAGGCCGCGGCCGATCCCGGGCAGGTTCCGCAGCTCCAGCCCGTGCTGCAGATAGTACATCGGGCCGCCGCTGACGGAGCCGTCCGGGTTGGTGCGGCGATACTTCACCGCCAGCGTGCACTCGGCGAACTTGGTGCTCATGCCGAGCAGCCCGGCGATGATCAGCCACAGCGTGGCCCCGGGCCCGCCCAGCGAGATCGCCACGGCCACGCCCGCGATGTTCCCGATGCCGACCGTGCCCGACACGGCGGTCGCGAGCGCCTGAAAGGGCGTCACCTCGCCTGGCTGCGAGGGATCCGTGTAGCGGCCCCGGACCAGGTCGAGCGCGTGCCTGAAGCCCCGCACGTTGATGAAGCCCAGGTACAGGGTGAAGAACGCGCCCCCGGCGATAAGCCACGCCACGATGAGCGGAATCTCGACCCCGCCGACCGGCACGGAAAAGAAGATGAACTCCGATACCGCGTCCGCGACGGGCCGCATGATTCGGTTGACGAGTTCGTCGACCCCCATGGGCGGCGCCGCTACCGCGAGAATACCGACCTGCCCCGCGAGAACGTCTCCAGGATCGGAATGAACTCCAGGTTCTCCGGATCCGCGGTGAGCGGGTTCTCGCCCAGAATCACGAGATCGGCCTGCTTGCCGACCGTGATCGAGCCCTTGGCGTCTTCCTCGAAGTACTGGTAGGCGGCTCCGAGCGTGACGGCATGCAGCGCCTGCAGCACCGTCGGCCTCTGGTGGGGCCCGAGGATGTGCCCGCTGCGGGTCGTGCGGTTCACGGTGATCGAGACGAGCCGCATGACGTGCGGCGGGACCACGGGGGCGTCGTTGTGGACGGTGAAGGGCACCCCGCGTTCGAGCGCCCAGCCCACCGGGCTGATGTTGTTGCCCCGCTCCTCGCCGAAGCTGCGCCGGTGCCAGTCACCCCAGAAGAAGGCGTGCGCCGCGAAGAACGAGGGCACGACGCTCAACTCGGCGGCGCGGTCCAACTGGTCGGCGCGCATCAGTTGTGCGTGGATGATGACGGAGCGGTGATCGGGCATGGGGTCCATGTCCGCGACGGCCTCGTCCACTCCGTCGATCATGAGATCCATGGCCGCGTCGCCGTTGGCGTGGACGATGATCGGGATGCCCGCCTCGATCAGCTGGTCCGCCTGGGCCTTGTACTCGTCGGGATCCATGACGCCGTAGGCCACGTAGTCCGGCGGGGTGTTGGGCGGACGCTCCTCGTACGGGATCGTGACCCAGGCCGTGCGCCCCTGCGGGGAACCGTCCAGCATGAGCTTCACGCCGGCCACCCGGAAGCCGTTCCGGTATTCGCGCACGTAGGGCACGTCAGCCACCTCGCCGGGCGCGCCGCGGCGGCGCACGAAGGCCGCGACATCCGCCTTGAAGGGCTCGCGGTCCGCGGCCGCCTGGAAGCGTTCGGCCTGGGCCGCGGAGGTCCCGCCGTCCTGGATGGTGGTCGTGCCGTGGCTCAGGTAGACATCGATGGACCGGCGGATCAGGTCGTCGAATTCCTCCGCGGAGGGGGCGCCTGCGCGCTCAATGGCCAGCAGCCCGCTGGCGGTTTCCTCCAGTACGCCGTTGGGCTCCATCGAACCCTCGATGCGGCGCACGTGGCCCCCCGGCGGGTCCGGCGTGTCCGCGGTGATGTCGCTGACCGCGAGCGCGGCGGAGTTGGTCGTGGTCAGGTGTCCCGACACATGGGTGAGGACGATGGGGTGCTCGGTCGAGGCGCGGTCCAGATCCTCGCGCGTGGGGTGCCGGCCCTCCTCGAGCAGGGAGTCGTCGTAGCCGCGCCCGGTCACCGGCTCGCCGGGGGGAATGTCGTGCTCGTCGATCCACGCCCGCACCTTGCGCACGATGTCGTCGATGTTGCTGACGTCGCCCACCGGCGGCGGGTGCAGCAACAGAGAGGTCTGGTCGCGGCCCGCGCCCAGGAAGTGGCCGTGGGCATCGATGAACCCCGGCAGGAGGGCGTTTTCTCCGAGGTCCACGACCCGGGTCGAGGGCCCTTCCAGCGCAATCACGTCGTCCCGCGAGCCCGCCGCCACGATGGTTTCGCCGCGCACCGCGACCGCCTCGACGGTGGGCTGCCGCGGATCCATGGTGACGATGTGGTCGCCGAAGAAGATGGTGTCCGCCGGGTCGGCCTGCGGGTCGGCTTCCGGGGCGCAAGCCGCGACGACGAGGGCGAGGGCCAACGCGAAAGCTGCGAGGGCTTCTCCGGATCTTCTCACGACTCCCTCCACGCCTTCCGTGGGGACCGGCTACAGCCTTCCGTGGGGACCGGCTATACTACGTGCTCCGCGTTGCATGCGCCCGCGCCGGGACCACGGGCAACGAAAACGATCGACGGCTCCGGGAGGGCCGGAGACTGGAGGCTGGACGTGCCGAAGAGAACGATGACGCCCTCCGAAGCGCTGGTGGAGACGCTGGTGGCGGAGGGCGTGACGGAGGTATTCGGGTTGGTGGGATCCGCGTTCATGGACGCCCTCGACCTCTTCCCGGATGCGGGCATTCGCTTCATCTCGGTGGCGCACGAGCAGGCCGCCGCGCACGCCGCCGACGGGCTGGCGAGGGTCACGGGACGGCCCCAGGCCTGCATCGCCCAGAACGGCCCCGGCGCGGCCAACTTCGTCTCCGCCATCGCGGCCGCCTTCTGGGCGCACTCCCCCGTCGTCGCCATCACCCCGGAAACGGGATCGCTCGGCATCGGCACCGGGGGCTTCCAGGAACTCGACCAGATGCCGATGTTCGAGGCGCAGACCGTCTTCCAGGTGCGCGTCAACCGCCCCGAGCGCATGGGCGAACTCGCGCGGCGCTGCTTCTACCGCGCCAAGCTCGAACTCGGCCCCACGCACCTCAACATCCCCCGGGACTACTTCTACGGCGACATCGAGGAGGAGATCTTCGCGACCCCCGTCCTCGGCCCCGGCCGGCCTCCCAGGGCCGACATCGAGGAAGCGGTCCGCATCCTGAGCGGTGCCCGCTATCCGGTCATCGTCTCCGGAGGAGGGGTCAGCCAGGGCGACGCGCTGCAGGAAGTCACGGCGCTCGCCGAGCACCTGAGCGCCCCGGTGGTCAACACGTACCTGCACAACGACACTTTCCCGTACAGCCACGAACTGGGGTGCGGGCCGATCGGCTACTGCGGGTCGAAGGCCGCCATGCGCACCGTCGCCAAGGCCGACGTGGTGCTGGCGCTCGGGACCCGGCTCGGGGTCTTCGGCCTCCTGCCCCAGTACGACATGACCTACTGGCCGGAAGACGCCACGCTCATCCAGGTGGACCGGGACGCGAGGCAGTGGGGCATGAGCAAGATCCCGGCCCTCTTCTCCGTCGCCGACGTGAAGGAGTATGCTGTCGAACTGCTCGACGAGTTGAGACGCGCGCTCCCGGACCCGGGACGAAACGAGGAGCGCATCGCCGACGTCGCTCGCGAGAAACAAGCCTGGGACGAGGAACTCGAGGACTGGTCCTCGTCCACCAACGCCCTCATGCATCCCCGGCGCTTCCTGTGGGAGTTCACGCGCGCGCTGCCCGGGGACGCGCTCGTGACCACGGACATCGGCAACACCTGCTCGATCACCAACGGGTATCTCCGCTTCAACGGCCCGCGGCAGCACCTCGCCGCGCTCACTTGGGGGAACTGCGGCTTCGCGTACGGCGCCGCGCTGGGCGCCAAGGTCGGCAATCCGGCCGCTCCCGTGTTCGCCATCCAGGGGGACGGCGCCTGGGGCATCAGCGGGATGAGCGAGGTGATGACGGCGGTGCGCGAGGACATCCCGGTCATCGCCATCGTCATCAACAACCATGAGTGGGGCGCCGAGAAGAAGAACCAGATCGACTTCTACGGCAACCGCTTCGTGGGCACCAACCTGCGCGCCAATCCGGACTTCGCGAAGGTGGCCGAGTCGATGGGTGCGAAGGGCTACACGGTCGAGGACTACCGCGATGTCCAGGACGTGGTGCGCGACGCCGTGGCGAGCGGCCGGCCGTGCGTCATCAACGCGGTCGTCGAGGGGGGCGCCAACGTGCTCGCGGAGCCGTTCCGCCGGGACGCGCTGGCGATGCCCACCCGTCACCTGGAGAAATACGCGCATCTCAGCTTGAGCTAGCAGGAGAGCCGGATGTCCGACACACAGGCGTTGCTGGCGGACTACGACGTCCAGGACGTCATCGAGAAGGACCGGAAGCATCTCTGGCACCACCTGTTCCAGCACAGGATTCTCGAGACGCAGGATCCGCAGGTCTTCGTGGAGGGCAGCGGCGCGCGCGTCCGCGACATCCACGGGAAGGAGTACCTGGACGGGACCTCGGGCGGCGTCTGGTGCGTGAACGTCGGCCACGGGCGGGAAAGCATCGCGCGGATCGTCTACGAGCAGTTGACGCGGCTGCCGTACTACGCGGGCGTCGTCGGCACCGTCCCGGCCGCCCAGTACGCGAGCGCGCTGGCCGAGTGGCTGCCCGGCCTCGACCACGTCTACTTCGCCAACAGCGGCTCCGAGGCCAACGAGAAGGCGATCAAGATGGTGCGCCAGATCGCCCACCTGAACGGGAGCCGAAAGTCGAAGGTCCTGTACCGGGACCGCGACTATCACGGCACGACCATCGCCTGCCTCGCCGCCAGCGGCCAGGAAGAGCGCAAGGAGGCCTACGGGCCCTTCCCGGACGGGTTTTCCGGGATTCCGCACGCGATGTGCTATCGCTGTCCCTTCGGAAAGACCTATCCCGACTGCAACATCGAGTGCGCGCGCGCCCTCGGGGACGCGATCGAGGAAGAGGGGCCCGAGACGGTGGGGGCCGTGATCCTCGAGCCGATCACCGCGGGCGGCGGCGTCATTCCTCCGGTCGAGGAATATTTTCCGATCATCCGCGAGATCTGCGACGAATACGACGTCATCCTGATCATCGACGAGGTCGTGTGCGGATTCGGGCGCACGGGGACGATGTTCGGGTTCGAGCACTATGATTTCGTCCCGGACATCGTCACGATGGCCAAGGGCATGGCCAGCTCCTACGCTCCGATCTCCGCGGCCGCGGTGCGCGGCGAGGTGTTCGACCGGTTCCTGGGCGATCCGAGCGAGAAGCTCGACTACTTCAGGGACATCAGCACCTACGGCGGGTGCACCGTCGGGTTCGCGGCCGCGCTGGAGAACCTGCGCATCATCGAGGACGAGGACCTGATCGAGAACAGCCGCGAGGTCGGTGCCTACCTGCAGGACCGCCTGCGGGAACTGCTCGACCACGACCACGTGGGCGACGTCCGCGGCAAGGGCCTGTTCGCCGGCGTGGAACTGGTGGAGGACAAGGCGACGAAGGCGCCCGTGAGCGAGGACGTCATGGCGGCCGTGGTGGGAAGGGCCGCCCAGGAGGGCGTGCTGGTCGGCAGGACCACCCGGAGCATCCCCGGCCTGAACAACACCGTGACCATCGCTCCGCCACTCATCGTGACCCGGGCGGACATCGACGAACTGGTCGAGGCGGTGAAGACCGGCATCGAATACGGCTGCAGGGATCTCTGAATGGACAGGGACAGGGAAGCGGGCTTCGACGTCCGGGAGGACTTTCAGCGCTTCTCACAGCGGGACGACATCTTCTGCCGCTCCTTCTGGGACCCGGAGGTGCGCACGCACCGCTCGGACATGTTCTACGAGACGTACCGCACGCCGAAGCTGACCTGGCGCTCCGTCGACGGCTTCACCCAGCGGGACTACGCGCTGCGCAACGCGTCCTGGCACGTGACGGACATCTTCGCCGAGCTGCGCGATGGCGACGACCGCCGCGAAGGGTTTCTGGACCCCTACACCAGCGTTCGCGAGGGCCCGGGCAGCACGCTGCCGGTCGAGTCTCCCGAGGAGATGGCGCGCGAGATCAAGCACGCCGCGAAGACGCTGGGCGCCGACCTGGTGGGGATCACGGGCAACGATGAGCGCTGGCTCTACACGCACGCCTACAGCCGCGAGAACGAGCACGAGAAGCCGCAGGAGATCTCCACCGATCTCGAAAACGTGATCGTGATCGCGCAGTCCATGGACCGCGAACTCCTGAGCACGGCGCCGTCCGCGCTCAGCGGCACCGCGACGGGCGCCACCTACTCCCGCGATACGATCGTGCTGCTCGCGATCGCGCAGTACATCGTCAATCTCGGCTACCGCGCCGTGGCCAGCATGAACGACTCGGCGCTCGTCATCCCGCTCGCCATCAAGGCCGGGCTGGGCGAGTACGGGCGCCACGGCCTCCTCATCACCCGCGAGTACGGTCCCCGCGTCCGGCTCGGCAAGGTCTTCACCGACATGCCGCTCGCCCACGACAGGCCCGTCCGTTTCGGCGTGAAGGAGACATGCGACCTCTGCCGCGCGTGCACGAAGGGCTGCCCCGCCGGCGCCATCGACGACGGCGAACCGTCCACGGTGGTCCACAACCGGTCGAACATCCAGGGCATCCGAAAGTGGACCACGGATGCCGAGAAGTGCTTCCGCTTCTGGGCCAACCAGAACACCGACTGCTCGATCTGCATCCGCGTCTGCCCCTACAACCGCGACTATCGGGACCCGTGGAGCCGGGTGTGGCGACGGCTGGCGGGCACGCGGCTACGGCGGTTCGCGCTCTGGCTGGACCGCATCAGCGGGCGTGGCGAGCGCCTCAGGCCGTCCCGCTGGTGGGCGGCGCCCGGCGAAGCCTGACGAAGCGACGCAGCCGGCGCACCGCCAGCGAGAGGCCGGTCCACACCATCAGCGCGGCCGCCAGCGAGAAGAGTCCCGCCAGCAACTGCCCCCCCAGCCCCCAGTACTCCCCCGTGTGCGCGTAGCGCAGAAACTGCTGCGCACGGCGTGCGGGCGTGGCGTCGGCGAAGGACTCCCACGCGCGCGCCGCACCGGTGGCGGCGTCCAGGGTGAGGAGGCCGGTCCTGTGAGGCTGGCCCGCGCGGCCCCCCCGCACCTCGACGCGGACCTCGGGGTCCGTGGGGCGCGGCATGTTCAGAATCAGAGTCCGCCACTCCGGCGCCCACGCCTCCGCGGTGGCGAGCGCGGCCCTCAGGTCCGGGTCCGGGGGGCGACGGGCGTCCCCCGCAATCGCCGCCGTCTCGACTTCCGCCCCCTCGATTCCGGCTCCTTCGGACGCCGATCCGGCCGGCCACGCTCCGGCGGGCACCACGTTCCCCACCGCCGGATAGACCCGATCTCCCACGGCGGGATATGACGACGCGACGCCCGTGGCCGCGATCACGGCCAGCGGCAGGACCGACCAGATCCCGACCACCTGGTGCCAATTGAAGTCGCGCTTGGCGCCTCTCGCCCCGCGACGGAGAAGGAGCGCTTTGGCGAGCGACCGCCGGGTGACGGGCCGCGGGATCCACAGGATCGGTCCGGTAAGCAGCAGAAAGAGGAAGGCGAGGTTGACCGCCCCCGTCACCGCCCGCGCACGACGCACCGAGCCGCCGGAGACGTTGAACCAGCGGTGCCAGTTGTGGGCGCCCTCGAAGAACCGCTCGAGTCCGCCCGGTCCCCTCGCCAGCACCCGCCCCGTGTACGGATCGACGCGGGCGTAGCGGTCCTGTCCCTCGTGGACGTGAACGGGCGCGCGCGGATCCGACCGATAGCTGAGCGAAGTCGCCGTGAGCCCCGCCGCCGCCACGATCCCCTCCGGACGCAGCCGTTCGGCACCTTCCGGCGCGGCCACGAAGTACCGTCGCTCCGCCAGCCCCGTCACCGTCTCTTCCAGCGACAGCACCGCCCCCGTCACCGCCAGCATCAGGATCACCACCCCGGCCGCCGCGGCCACCGTGAGGTGCAGCCAGAAGACGATGGTCCGGATCATCGCAGCTGCTCCGCCGGGCCGCGCGGGAGCCCGCGCCCCGCCCGGTCGCGCCCTCGTCCGCCCGTTATCCGTTCGGGTTCAGCGTTACGTAGCGCTCGAACCGCGCGACCTCGTTGTCGTCCACGTACTTCCCGAGCTCCTGCCGGAACTGGTCCAGGTCGGTGTACGGGCGGTACTCCTCGAACTCGTGGACCATGCGCTCGCTCATCCCCGGAACCGCCATGATCTCTTCGCGGGTGGCGCTGTTCAGGTCGATCGGGACGTACACGTAGCGCGCGAGCCGCTCGACCTCTTCCTCGTCCACGTACTTTCCGATCTCCGTGCGGAACTCATCCATGTCCACGTAGGGGCGGTACTCCTCGAACTCGTGCGCCATCCGATCCCCCACGCCCGGGATCAGCAGGATCTCGTCGTTCGTCACGTCGTTGAGGTTGATCGGCAGCCAGAGCGCGCTGTACGCCGCCAGCGCCGCCTCCTCTCCGACCGCCTCCGCCAGCGCCGCGTGCAGGTCCGCCGCGCGCAGGTAGGGCCGGCCGCCGACCACCGCCGCGGCCACCTCGGCCGTGATCCCCGGGGCCGCGGTCAACTCGGCTTCACTGGCAAGGTTGGGGTTCAAAAGGGCGGCCGTTGCCTCGGTGGCGGCGGCTTCCGTATCGGCCATGGCCTCGGTGGACGCCGCGGCGGCGGATTCGGACTCCGCCGTATCGCCGCCCCCGCCGCAGCCGGCCGACATCACCGGAATCATGACAAGGGCGAGAGCCAGGGTGTGACTGCGGGACATGCTTCCCCCGTGTGTGGATTAGAATGAGATCCATTCTCAATGAGGCCCGAAGATTCATGGGCTCCTTGGCCCGGTCAAGGGCCCGGCCGCGGCCCGCTAGTCCGGCGACCTCAGGGACACGTGCAGATGGTCGGCCGTGCCCACGTGGCGGAGCGTGTGGAAGCCCATCGCCCGGAAGGCGAGTTCGGCCGCGAGGTTCCGCCATTCCCGCCGGTTGATCGTGCGAAGGTCCAGCGCATGGACGAACCCGTCATCCTGGCGGAAGTGCAGTGAAGCCTCGTTGGCCGGGAGCCCCGCACGAGCGTAGAACTCGGGCGTGCGCGCCGCATCCGTGATCACGGCGTCGGCGTCGACCAGGACGAAGACCGACACGGCCATCCGCAGCAGGGGATGAAGGCTCGAGTACTCGGCCCGCACGTCGTCCGACTTCACGTTGCCGCCCGCGATCACCACCAGCGAGTAGAGCACGAACGCGGCGGCCGAGAGCGCCGCGACCCGGGTCAAGAACTTCCTGAGCCGCTTCCCCGCCCCCAGGCGCCGACTCACGACCCACGCGTAGAACGCCAGAAGCAGCGCGGTGGCGGCCGCCGAGACGGCGAGCGAGGACCACGCCCCCAGCCCCCACTGCTGGTACGCGAAGACACCCCCGCGGACGAGGAGGACGAAGGGAAACACCGCCAGCAGGACCGCCGTCACCCCCCACCGTGCGACCTTGCGAAGCCACCGCCGCGGTTGCCTCCGGGAGCGCCGACCCGCCTCCCCCGCCCCGGCAGCAACCTCGACGCCCGGAACCTCGACGCCCGGAACCTCGGTGTCCGGAGCCTCGACCGTCAGCCTGTCCGCGTGTCCTCCGATGCCCCTGCCCATGCCCCCTGCCTACGTAGAAACTCCTCCGCACGCTTCAGACGGAGCCGGTCGCTTCGAGTGGGTCGCGACCTCTTCTTCAGGCGGGAGTCGGTATCCGCTCGACGTCGATCCGGCCGGCGTTCTTCATCGCCTGCGCAAGGTCGTAGGCCGACTGGAGGCGATACCAGGTGTCAGCCCCGCCCCCAAACGCCTTGTCCAGGCGGATCGCCATTTCGGGAGAGATGCCCGAACGGCCGTTGACCAGTTCAGAAAGCTGCTTTCGGCTGACCCCCAGCCTCCGCGCCGCCTCCGTCACGGTGAGCCCCAAGGGCTCCAGACAATCATGGCGCACGGACAGCCCCGGATGCGGCGGATTCTTCATCGGCATGTCATGCGCCTCCTAATGGTAGTCGATCAAATCAACGTCCCTAACGTCGCGCCCGTCGAAGCGGAAGACGACGCGCCAGTTGGCAGACACCCTCACCGACCAATACCCTGCGCGGTCCCCCCTCAGCGGGTGGAGCCGAAGACCCGGCAGGTTCATATCCTCGGGCTTGGCCGCCACGTCCAGGCGAGCGAGGATCCGCTTGACCTTGGCGATCAAATCCGGGGGGGATCCGGCTCCGGTCTCCCTTCTCGAACAGCCGCTCGAGGCCGCGGTGGCGAAAGCCTAGAATCATCGTATGGGAATGTAACGTGTCACCTCTCGGGTGACAACACGCCCTCGGACTGTCGGCCAACGCGCTATCAAAGGCGCTCGGCGTGCCGGTCAGCCGGGTCGCCATGATCCTCAACGGCCAGCGCGGCGTGAGCGCGGATACGGCGTTGCGGTTGGCCAGGTACTTCGGGACGACGCCGCAGCTCTGGTTGAACCTGCAGAAGACCTGGGAGCTTCGCCGCACGGAGATCGAGGCGGGTCGCGAGATCGCCGAGCAAGTCACGCCGCGGCACGCGGTGGTGTGAAAGGGCGACGAGTCCCCTACGGCCTCAATACGCCCACGTTCTGAGCCCGATCCATCCGGCGTTCCACGCGTAGAGCAGCGTGACCGTGCACGCGAGGCTCACGAGTCGGCTGTGCAGCTTGACGAACCGGCTCACCTCGTCCGGAGTTCGGCGGAACGAGGCGTGCAAACTCAGCCCATCCCGAGACCGCGCCCAGGTCCAGAGAGGATGCGAACTGGCCTGGCAGGAAGAACCAGACGACGATCGAGAGAGTGGTCAGGAGCGGGTAGTCTCGGGGTCGACCACGGCCGACTCGGGAAAGTGCAAGTCGTCAAAGCCCGTCGTGTGCTCCATGAGCATCGCAACCGTGACGGGATGCGTCGCTTCCCACGCGTTGGTGAACGCGATCTCCGGCGCGAGTTCGCGGACGGGAGTCTCGAGGTCGAGAAGTCCGCTCTCGACCGCCCGCAGCGCGGCCAGGGCCGTGAAGCTCTTCGAAATGGACCCGATCCGGAACAGGTGATCGGCGGTCACGTCGACCCCGGCCGCGACGTCCGCCTTGCCGACGCCGCCAGCCCAGATCGTCCGGTTCCTGTCCACCAGCGCGATCGAGGCGCCGGGAATCCGGTACCGGTCGAGGATCCCCTGGATCTCCACCTTGAGGGCGTCGATGTCGACCGTCAGGGTGCCCGAAGGCGGATCCGTTCGGTCCCGCTCCTGCGCCGCGACCGCAAGCGGCGCCGCGCACGCGACGACGAACGCAGCAAGACGCCACACTTCTAAGGCTTCCTTGCGACGAAAAACATCCTGCCCTCGTGCGACGCGCCCTCTGCGATGAGTTCATTCCCATCGACAGACTGCAACTCTTCGAATCCGACCTTTCGCAGCCGTCCCCTGATCTCACTTTCTTCGTACCAGCGCTGAGTCAGAGAGAAATCGATCCGCTCCCAGCCTGAACCCTTCGGTGCGAACAGGGTGATGTCGAGCCTGCCGATTCTATCGTTCGCATCATGTGAAAATCGACCCGCGCAGACGTGATCCTCCTCCACATATGCGAAGGAACCACGCCACCGGGATCGGTACGCTTCTTCCATGTTGAGGTCGAACACGAAGTAGCCGCCGTCTTCGAGGACGGCGAAGACACCTTCAAATACCTGTTCCAGCTCGCCCAGGCTCATCACGTGGTTCAGGCTGTCAAAGGTCGAGACGACCGCCGAAAACCTGCGGGGCAAAGCAATGTTCCGGGCGTCCTGGACGACGAATTCCGCGTCCGGGGCGGTCTTTCTCGCGATCTCGATCATCGCTTCCGAGCCATCCAGGCCTGTCGCGAGAAAGCCTTGCCTCGAAAGCTCGGCGGCAAGCTGTCCGGTACCGCAGCAGAGATCCAGGACGGCGCATCCGGGTGGAAGTTTCCCCAGGACCAGATGGTCGAGGATCGGGTACACGTTTGTCGCGAAGAACCGCCAATGCCGGTCGTAGATGCGCGCAAAGGGGTCATACGCGTCGTAGCGGCTCACTCGCAGGGCCTCAATACGCCCACCTCGTGATCCCGATCCATCCGTGGCTCAAGAAATCGCCTCTTCTCACCGCCAAGCCGTTGCACGGCAGCCGTCCCTTCGAGACGATTACGGACGGCTTTGCGGCCTTGTGTCACGACAGCTCTCGGCTCCGGCCGCATATAGACCCTCAGGGCGAGGCTCCGTAGAGTGACGCACCGTGATCGGAGGCGTGCGTGCGTCGACTGACCTTTCTGGTTGCTTTGCTCCTTTGCACTCCAAGTGCACTACGTGGTCAGACCGCGTGTTCGACGCCGTGGCGGTTGGAGGAGGTCCTGCGGATCGGATCCTTCGAAAGCACGGACCTCGTTGCAAGCGTTCTGGATCTCGCGATCGGTCCCGACAGCGCCCTCTACGTCGCTCAGGCCATGGTGCCGGCGGTCACGGTCTTCTCGCTTGATGGTCAAGTGCTTCGCCGGATCGGTCGTGCGGGCCAGGGGCCCGGTGAGATGCAGCTCGCGACGGTCGCCGTAGGCTGGGTCGCAGATACCCTCTGGATCGCTGACGTCAACCGGATCCAGCTGTTCACGAAGGACGAGCGACGGCCGGAACAAATCATCCAGTTCGCGCAGGGCGTGCCCGAGGAGGGGTCGATGTTGACCCCGGGCCGCATGCTCGCGGACGGCACTCTGGTTGGCAGGCGTCGCATCACTGATGGGCGGGCCTACTCATCGCGGGGCGAGAACCCCGGACTCGCGTTGCGCCGCTTCTCACGATCCGGCGAAGTCCTGGACACGATCGCCACCGTGGAATGGCCGGGTAACGCTGTTGAGAATGAGGTGGACGCCCAGTTGTTCCCCGGCACACACCCCCTCAGAGACCTCCCACCTCTCGGACTCGGCGAATACCTCACCGCGGTCAAGCCCAACGGCTCTGCCGTCGTACGGATCGGGGAAGTGCATGAAGACGCGATGCCACCGACCTTCGACCTTCTGGTGATATCGATCCGCGGAGACACCCTCCTGCGCCGGTCCGTCGAGTACGAACCACGCGAAGTCACCCGTGCGATGGAACGCCGGCTGGAGGAGGAGTATGCCGGCTGGAGGGCCGGAGACTACTACCCTTCAGGCCTCCAGCAAACCGAGACGACGCTCGAGCGGAGGCGTCGCGCGGCCCGCAGAGTTTTTTGGGTTCCGGAATACCTTCCGCCGGTCCGGCAGGTCGTGGCCGGCACGGACGGTACTATCTGGTTGCTTCGAGAGATGCGAGAAGACCGCGTCGATGTGTGGGAGGTCTACGATTCGGGCGGAACACTGGAAGGCACAGTAGAGATCGGACAAGGTCGAACTTCGTTCGTGCCCTGGGATCCTCGTCTCGCGGTTGCTCTCGCGCGTCGCGACGAAGTCTGGGGTGCCACGTACGACGATTACGGCATCCCGTACATTCACCGGTATCTGGTCGATCGGACGTGCGCGCCTTAGAACACGTGACATGAACGCTTTCTCCGCAGTCCCGTTTACGCTGAAGCGCAGCTCGGACCTTTGGGATGCGAGTGGTGGCTACGAGTCGACGACCGAGACCGCGCACGGCCTCGTGCGTCTGGAAGCGGACCAGCTCGTCATTCAGTGGCGGCTCGCCGTGCAGACCGAGAAGATGGGCGACACCTGGGAGACGAGTGAGACGATCGAGCCCGTAAAGGAGATCGTGATCCCGCTGGCCAAGGTGGCGGGCGCGGCGGTGCCTCCTCGCCGCTGGTGGCACATCCTGGCCCCCAGGCTGGTGATCGCGGCTTCGGACCTGCTGGCGTTCGAGAAGATCGCGGGCGAGCAGGGGCTCAAGCTGAAGCACCCCGCCAAGCTGGTTCTGCGGGTCAAGCGCGCGGATCGGCTCATTGCCGAGGAGTTCGCGGCGGAGCTGTCGCTGGCCGTGGCGCGCCTGCCGACCGGCCCTGCCGAAAGCGAAAGACTGGCCCCTCCGGCCCGCCACGCCGTCGCCCCGGGCGAAGTCGATGTTCCCGCCGAATCCCCTTCGGGAAGGACTTGATTGCATTGCAATCATTCGGTAGCTTCTCCGCCCGTTTCCGTCCCGCGAGGAGGCACGGCCGATGGCGAGCATCACGATCCGCAATCTTGACGACGACGTAAAGACGCGTCTTCGCGTACGCGCCGCCGAGCATCACCGTTCGATGGAGGAGGAAGTGCGTATCATCCTGCGCGATGCCGTCACCGGTCGTCGCACTGGTCCGCGAAACCTCGCGACGTTCACCCGCGAGTGCTTCGCGTCCCTTGGCGGCGTCGAACTCGAACTTCCCCCCCGCGGCCCGATGCGTGCGCCTCCGGATTTCTCCTGAGCGGCTCTCATGTTCGTAATAGATACGAATGTCGCGTCGGAACTGATGCGCACTGAACCGACGGCGGCAGTAGCGGCATGGATTGCTGGGCACGACGCGCAGGACATGTACCTGACGGCCGTCAGCGAAGCGGAATTGCTCTACGGTGTCGCGATCCTGCCGGCCGGCAAGCGGCGGAACGCGCTCGAGGCTGCCATGACCCGCTGGCTCAATCTTGGCTTCAGAGAGCGTATCCTTCCGTTCGACAGCGCCGCCGCCCAAGCCTACGCGGAGATCGCCGCCGAACGCCGCCACGCCGGCCGACCGATCGGCGAGGCTGACTGCCAGATCGCCGCCATATCCCGCACACGCGGAGCCGCACTTGTCACGCGCAACGTGCGGGACTTCGAGGGTACGGGACTGGATGTGATCGATCCCTGGTCGGGATGACGGCAGCGCTTTGTTGCAGGTGAGAGGCCGGTGGCCTAGCGTCGTGGGTGACGGCTTTTCGGTCTTGTTGGTGTAGCGCGGGAGACTGCATGTCTACGTTCGTGATGGTTCGCCGTGTCCAGGCAACGGGCACCCAGGCGTGCGGACCTTTCGCAGCACTTCCTCCGGAGCAGGTCGCTTGCGGCTAGCCTGATCGCTCAGGCTCCCGTCACACGAAGCGATCTGGTCGTCGAGGTCGGTGCGGGCCGCGGCATCCTCACTCGAGAGCTGGCGCGTCAATGCCGTGAGGTCGTCGCGGTAGAGTTCGACGGCGCGCTGGCCGAAGCGCTTCGCGCGCGCTTCCGGACTGACAGCCGTATCACGATCGTCCGGTCCGACTTCCTGCGTTTTCGGCTGCCCGATGTCCCCTACAAGGTCATGGGGAACATCCCGTTCAACCGGACGGCCGCGATCGTCCGGCGACTCGTCCGGTCCGATTCGCCGCCGCAGGACGCCTGGCTCGTAGTCCAGCGCGAAGCGGCCGAGCGGTTCGCCGGCCGTCCCTGTGCCCGGGAGACGCTGCCCTCGCTGCTGCTCAAGCCGTGGTGGCAAGATGCATGGATCTTGCAACTATGTGCAGCCGATGAACTTGGGAGTTTCGGTGGTTCGATTCCCGCCGTTTGATTCCCGCTGTTCGGGATTTCAGCCGCGAACCCTGTTGCGGCCTTCCAGCGCCGTCCGGAGTTGTCCCGCGTCCGGCCTCTGGTAGCATCTTAGCACCGTCTGGGCATCCTTCCACCCGCCAAGCTCACAGAGCACCTTGAGCGGAAGGTCCATGAGGTCGCTGGCGAACTTTCGTCTGAGCGAGTGCCAGCCCCTACCGCGCTTCGGCTCCAGTCCCGCGAGCGTCTCGGCCTGCTTCCACCACAGGTGGGCGGCCGCGCGGCCCATGCACCGCGTGGCATCCCTCGACGCAGTAAGCACCAAGGCATTCCCGCTCCGATCGCTCATCCTACGTGCCTCCTTCAGCGCAGCGACCGCCTCCTCGGTCAGCGGCGTGACGTGTTCGTGGCCGGTCTTCTCGTGCTCCGCCCGCCACCGAACCTCGCGACCCTCGAAGTCGATGTCGCTCCACCGAAGATGGCGGATGGCCCCGATCCGGTGGCCGGTCTCGTGCGCGAGCACGAGCGCGACGCGGAACCTCCACCCCACCCGCCACGATGCCTTCAGCATCGCTTGGTACTCGTCCTCCGTGAGAACGACCCGGGCGGGGTTCTTCTCCGTGGGCTTTGTGAGGCCCTTGAGCGGGTTCCTGTCGAGGAGGCGGCGGCCCTGCTCGTCCCTCGACCTCTCGGCCCAATTCAGAACCGCCATCAGGAACTTGAGGTCGTACTCGACGGTGCGGTTGCCCACGGGCTTACCCGACGGACCGGCCTTCCCCGCCCGCCGCGCTTGGATGAAGCGATCCCAATCGCGCTGGGAGAGTGTCTCCGGCCTTCGGTCCCGACCGAAGAAGTCGAGGAACATCGCCATCGCGACACGGTCGCGCTGCCCAGACTTCCGTCCCTTCGTGGGCGTCACTTCCTCGCCGTAGATTTCAAAAAGCGTTCCCAGGGTGAGCGGCTCGGGCTCGGCTTCCGCGTTGCCGTTCAGATCCGGGCTTGCGAACCCGGCGGCGAACTCGTCCGCCTGCTTCTTCGCTCGGGTCCAGTCCCGATGCCCGAGCGACCGGGTGAGCCTGCGCCCGTTCTCGCGCCACTCCAACTGGAACAGGCCGGTCTTGGGATCGGGGAACACCCTCACCCGGTTCCGGCCCCACTCGCCGGCGCCGTAGCTCCGGCGGCTTCGTTTCGTGCGTGCCATCGTTCGATTCCTCTCGATTCGATGGACTGCACGATCTGCGCGTTTGAAACCTCGCGCAGGGTGGGCTCGTCGTCCAGAGTTGGGCGCTCGGGCCGGCGTTGGTGCGGGCGCGCCACGGGGCGCTGGTTTCTGCGGTGTGTGGAGGAGCCAGATGTGTAAACGCTTCACGTTTACTCTGGTCGGGGGATGCCCCCGAGCCCCCTGAACGACACTTCCGCGCGCCACCAAGGGAGGCTGCCCGACATGCCCCGTCCCCGGAAGCCCGAGGCCGAACTTCGCAGCCGCACGATCGGCGTCCGCGTCAACACCGCGGAGGCCGCGGAGATCGCCGAGCGGGCCGGAGCGGCCCGCATGACGACGGGCGGCTACATGCGCCGCAGGGCGCTGGGGCAGCCGGTCCGCGAGGCGGCCGTTCTCCGTCTCGGCGCGGCCGAGCGGGTCGAGCTTCACCGGATCGGCGTCAATCTAAACCAGATCGCCCGCGCCCTGAACTCCGGGGCTTCCGCACCGGCCGGAACGCTGGAGGCGGTCGAGCGGGTGGGCGAGCTTGCGGCAGGGCTGCTGAGCGGGGAGGCGCTGGACCTTTGATCCCGAAGATCAACGGACTGGGCCGGTCGTTCGCCGGAGTCGCGGCGTACTGTCTGCACGACGCCCCGGAGACAGGTTGCAGTTGGATTACAACTGATTGCACCCGTTGATCTTGTGGGTTTCAGGGGCCGGGGTCCCGCCGAATGATTCCCGCTGTCTGGATTTCAGCCGCGAGTCCTCGGGCGGGCTTCCAGGGCCGTCCGGAGCTGTCCGGCGTCCGGCCTCTGGTAACACCTGAGCACTGTCTGGGGGTCCTTCCAGCCGCCAAGCTCGCAGAGCACCTTGAGCGGCGTGTCCATCAGGTCGCTGGCGAACTTCCGCCTCAGCGAGTGCCAGCCTCGCCGCAGCTTCGGCTCCAGCCCCGCGAGCGCCTGGGCCTTCTTCCACCACCGGAACGCGTGAACGTCGCTCATGCACCGCCCGGCATCGCCCGGGGAGGGCAGCACCGGGGCGGTTCCGCTCCCGGCGCTCAGCCTCCGCGCCTCCTCCAAGGCGGCGAGGGCCTCGTCGGTCAGCGGAGTGACGTGCTCGTGGCCCGTCTTCTCGTGTTCCGCCCGCCACCGCACCTCACGGCCCTCGAAGTCGACATCCGGCCACCTCAGGTTGCGGATGGCCCCGATTCGGTGCCCGGTCTCATGGGCGAGCACGAACGCGACATGGAAACGCCAATCCACCTGCTGGGACACCCCGAGCATCGCCTGATACTCCTCCTCGGAGAGAACGACACGGGTGGGGTTCTTCTCCTTCGGCGTCCTCATGCCCCTCAGAGGGTTCGAGCCGAGAAGGAGCCTCCCCTCCTCGTCTCTGGACTTGGTCGCCCAGTTGAGCACCGCGAGCAGGAACTTCAGGTCCAACTCGATGGTCCGGTTGGACACCGGCTTCCCGCTCGGTCCGATCCTTCCCGCCCGGCGCTCCCGGATGAAGCGGTCCCAGTCCCTTTGCGACAGGGTCTCGGGTCTCCGGTCCCGACCGAGTAGGTCGAGGAACATCCCCGTCGCGATCCTGTCCCGGTGCTGGACCCGCCTCGTCTTGGTGGGCGTCACCTCCTCACCGTAGATGTCAAAGAGCATCTCCAGGGTGAGCGGCTCCGGCTCGGCTTCCGCCTTGCCGTTCAGGTCCGGGTCGGCGAACCCGGCGGCGAACTCGTCCGCCTGCCGTTTCGCCCTCGCCCAGTCGCGGTGTCCGAGCGACCGGGTGAGCCTTCGCCCGTTCTCGCGCCACTCAATCTGGAAGTTGCCGGTCTTCGGGTCCGGGAAGATCCTGACCCGGTTCCGGCCCCATTCGCCGGCGCCGTACGAGCGCCGACTTCGTTTCGTGCGTGCCATCATTCGATTCCTCTCTCGAAGATGGACTGCACGATCTGCGCACCTGTAATCTCGCGGGTGCGAGGCGTACGGTCCAGTGACGGATCGTCCGGCGCGGCGGGCTTGGCCTTCCGCCAAGCCACGGACAGGATCTCGACGGATGCCCGGCCGGTCGGACCCCGCTTCATATCCGGCCCTCCTTCCGCAGCCGCCAGTAGCCCTTGTCCCCCGGCAGGTAGTGGGGCTTGAGGTAGACGCGGGTGGCCGGGAGCGACTTGACGCCGTCGTAGGGGAGGCAGACGGCTTGATAGTTGTCGAGCAGCGTAAACTCGCGGGGGGTGAACACGGGCTGCATGCTCCGCTGGAACGACTTGCTCGCGCCGATGGTGCCGCGTCCGCCTCCGGCGCGGCCGGACAGCAGCGAGAACTCGGGCCTGCCCGTGGTCTCGGTGAACGTGTAGGACGGCTGGGTCTTCATCACGGAGCCGCACATCTCGGACGCGATCCGTGCGGACGACTCGTCGGACAGCGACAGGAAGATCCGGGTGCGGAGCGTCTGGACGAGCGTGCGCCACGCCTCTCCCGAGGGAAGCACGGAGCGGAGCGAGGAGAGCGACTGCGTGGCGACGATGGGAATGCAGCGGCACTGCCGGGTCAGCGCGAACGCCTTCTCGTCGCCGGAAGGATCGTCCTGTCCAACGGTCGCGAAGGCCTGGTACTCGTCGCAGATGAACACGGCGGGCCGCATGTGACGCTCGGGACGGCGGGCGGCCTCCGCCGGACGCCGGAGCAGCGCCTGCATCCAAGCGTTCTTGAGCAGAACGCCGATGGCGCGGGCGAGCGCCGGATTCGCCCCGGCGGGCATGTTGAGCGCCAGCACCTTGCCGTCCTCGATGAGTTCGGCGAGCGGGGGCAGTCTGCGGCGGAGCCCCGGCAAGGGCGGGACGGCGGCATCGTTCCGGTCCCGGTCGGGGTCATCCGGCTTCGCGGCGTCGGGCGGCGGGGGACAGAACACTCCGGCGACGTCCGGCTGGTCGAACAGGGAGAGGAACACGCTGATCCCCTCGACGATCGAGGTGCGCAGCTTCGCGTCCAGCGCCATCCAGTCCTTCCGGTACCACCGCTCGACGGCCTCGACCTGCTCGCGGAACTCGCCGCCCCCGCCGGTCCCGTCCGCTTCCGTAGTGAACTCGATCTTTCGTTCGGCGAGCCGTTTCCGAAGCTTGGCGTCGAGCCGGCATGCCGACTTGGCCGCGCCGGGGACCGGCTTCCAGGCCCAGCCTCCGAGTGCTTCCTTGTGCTCGGCGAGGTCCGCGTTGGCGATCACGGCGCGCTGCGGACACACCCGGTCGGCCATCGCCTTGACCTCCCCGATCTTGTCGGCGAACAACTCCGCGTCCACGGTGCAGCGGTAGATGTCCCGCAGCGTCACCCAGCCGCCCGGCAGGAGCCGGTGAAGCTCGATGATCCACCGCACGAGGTTTGTGTACGCCTGTTGCCAGAACGGTTCGCGGGACTTGCCGAAGAGTTGGTTGATGAGGGAGGCCACGCCGTAGGCCAGCGAGTAGGAGTCGAGGAGCGGATCGTCGAGCGGGTTCCACTGCCACGAGCCGCCGAGTCCGATTTCGAGGTAGTCGTCGCTGCGCCCGGCATCGTCGAGGATGCTCCGGACCTGATGGCAGAAGTCCCCTTTGACTTCGAGCACGAGCGCGCCCGCGCGGCGCTTCGGATCGTCGGCCCGCCAGTGAAGCAGCTGGCGGGCGAACGGGTACATGCAGGCGGTGGTCTTGCCGGTGCCGACGGCCCCGACGACGAGCACGCCGGTGTAGAGCCCCTTCTCGGGAACGACGAGCCACGACGGCCTCTCGCTCGGGCGCGGAACGGTGGGATGGTGGAGCTCGCCGACGACGAGCGAGGGTGCGTCGTCGTTCGGCGAGGCGGGCCACCTGGGCAGCCTGCCCCGGCGGACGATCCGCACGAGCGGCTGGAACCAGACCCTCCAGACCGCGAGGCAGAGGTTTCCGGCGAGGATGACGGCCGCGGCGGGAGCCGCGTGGTACCAGACGCGGATCGCCGTGTGGATGCCCGGATCGTTGTGGGCGATCAGGTCGAGGTAGGGGTTCTCGCCCAAACCGGGGAACGGGGCGCCGATGGCGCGTCCGGCCGCCGCGCCGACAGCCGAGCCGATGATGACGAGCGTGCTGAGCTTCATCGGTATTTCAACCTTCCCGTAGGGATTGATGGTGCGGTAGCGACCCCGAGGAACCGGGGGCAGGGGTGCGCAAACACACCTGCCCCCGAACCCGTACCGAGCCTTCGGCGAGGGGGGTCGCTACCGCCACGGCAATAGCGGCCCGTGTGCCACCGGGCACCCGGGCCGCGAAGCCGCAAGACGTTTCCGGGCGGGGGCTTCCGCCGCAGAACCGCTGCGCATGGCCGGATGGCCGAAGTGCGCATCGGACCCCCGTGTCGATTGCGCGGTCGTGTACGGTCGTGGGACGCCCTCCGCTCACAGGTAGCGCACTCCCTGAAGGCGAGCGGTCCGCCAAGCGCTGGCGCGGTGGATCTTGGCGATCCGACGCCCCCGCCGCGCCTCCTTCTCAAGCGCCACGCTCTTCTGCATGGCGGCTTGCAGCCCTCCGTACTCGTCGAGAACCTCGACGGAACCCTCGATGATCGCGCGTTCGATCCGGGCAAGCTCGATGGCCACCATCGGGTCGGGGTCGGCGGTGCCGGAGGCTTCGGTCCAGTACCGCATCACCTTCCTGGCCCGCCGGGTCTGGCGCGACGTGCGGGCGACCACGACCGCCTCGACGGTTCGGCCCAACGCCCTCAGCGCCCGCCAGAGACCCCGGTGCGCTCTGCCCCACGACCGGAGCGCGGTCGCGGTGTCGTGGCCGGGGTCGGCGTAGACGAACACGGCCCGCTCCGAGTCCAGTGCGACGGGCAGCTTGACGTGGAAGTACCGGCGCGTGGTCCCGGCTTTGCCCCGGTACACCCGGAAGGGCAGAAGCTCCCGGTCGATCCCGAGTGCGTCGAAGGCGGCGACCTTCTCGGCCTCGGTCGGGAGCCACGGCAGGTCCGGGTGCTCGATCACGTGTTCGAGCGACAGCAGGCGGCGCATGAGGACGACCGGGGAGGCGGTCCTGCGGTGGCGGATGTGCTCCGCGCCAAGCGCGTGGTAGAGGCTCCGGGCGTAGATCCGGCAGACGCGGCCGATCCCCCGGACGCGCGGGACGGTCTCCTCGGCCGCCAGACCCTGCGCGATCATCGCATGCACCATGCGCCGCGCCCGCTCGTGGTGCGTCTTCAGGAACGCCGTCGCCTGCGTGCGGGTGAACACCCCGCTGTGCAGGCACACCAGAGCGATCCACTCGGCATTGCGGCCCTTCCAGCCGAACGGCTTCAGGGCCTCCGCCCGTTCTTCGAGACCGCCGGTCATCGCGCCGCGATCCGGTCGCGCAGCCACTCTTCCAGTTCCGAATCGATCCAGCCCACGGACCGCGCGCCCAGCGGGACCGGCGTGGGGAACCGGCCCTCGGCCATCAGTATATAGATCGTGCTCCGCGACAGGCCCGTGCGGGCCATCACCTCACGCAGCCGCACGAAACGGATCGGTGGGATCGTCTTCGGTCCTGTCCGTTGTTCGCTCATCGCACTGCTCCCCGTCGTTCTCTTCGCTCTCGATGTGGGCTTCCGGTGCCGGGGGCGCTTCGAGGGAGCGGGTGTGCCGCCCGACTCCCGTCTGAACCCGGAGATGAACGCCAGAACACGGTCCGCCGTCCTGAGCGTGAGCGAGCGGCCACCATCGATCTGGCGCATCAGGTTCGGGTCGCCCAGCGTCATCCTGCCGAACCTCGTCCGGCTCACGCCCGTGTCGTCGAGGAACGCGCTAACCCGTGTGCTGAAATGCTCTTGCAGCGTCTCCATGTCCCAACGCTGAAGGGATGTTCGGAGGCCCGTCAACCTGTCGGAAAAGACCTACAGTCCGGGGACGTTTCAGGACGTTCGGCAACGCCTCCGATCCGTCACACGCCGTCGCCAGCGGCTCGGAAAGCACCCCCGTCGCCATCCTCCACACTCCGGCCGGGACGACACCCGAACCTTCTGCCGCCATCCGGCCTCGAAAGCATCCCGGGCCGGACGATTGGACGCCGCTGACGGCCAGTGGAGACCACAAACGCGGGCTTGTGGCGGCGGTTATCCGGGTCGCCTAAGATGTTGGAATGGCGTCCTCAACTGACGGAGGCATCTTGCCCTCGCTCGCACGTTTCCTCGTCGTGCTCGCGCTCACATTCGCGAGCTTCGGGTGCGACAGCATCCTCGGCGTCCTCGGCATCGGTTCGGGGACTCTGGAGCTTCCGCTGCCCCCCGTACGTCGGGGCGACAACTACAATTCCACGACTCACCATGAGGGTCTCGCCGGTCTCCGGGTCAAGCTCAGCGGAGCCGTCGAGCGCACCTTCGAGGCGTCGGACTTTCCGGCCGGACCGTTCTCGGTGCCGCGTGACGGCCGGATTCACGTTGACGTGACCCTCAGCGATGGCTCGCGTCAAGTTGCGTCGGGTCGGGGGAGTTGGACGTTGACGCCAGGTAAGGAATGGAGCCTTGAGTTCCAGCGTAACCACTTCTTCGTTGAGGATTGGTTCAGCTGGAGCCCCCCGGCCCCCTCCTTCCCGCCAAGTCCCGGCGAACCCGTCGAGCTTTGCAGCTGGCCGACGTGCAAGGAATACTGGCGCTTCGATATTGCCGAGGAGGCACGCAACTATGAGGGCGAAGTCCTCTGGATGGTGCTCTTGGCGGCCGTACACTGTCCCGAAGGCGAGTTCTGTTAGAGTTAGAACCGCCACGTGGAGACTCCACGGGGAAGCGCCGCCTCGGTACGATAGGCCTATCCGGTCAGATTATGAAGCCAAGTGCTGCGTATGTCGGCGGCGTTCCAGCCGCTGTCCCGCACCGCGCTCTGACGAGTTGGGGTGCTGAGGCCCGGAAAGTGATCGGCATGCAAGCTGCCGTTGATCCGGTTCTCCATGCACCAAACGAAGTCCGACACATTGTTGCGCCTGCGCCAGTTGCCGCCGACTCGGACCCGACAGGACCCGAAGGCTTTGGCGACCGCCATCGCCGAGTAGTCGGTTTCGTCGTTCTGCTCGTTCGACGGGTCGATCAGGTCCCGAAACAGCATCGCAATGTAGCCTTCCATCCTCGGGTCCGGGGCCCCGGCCCAGGCTGGCGCGGACTCCCAAGAGTAGCCCCAGACGGCGATGTCGGCTGCGTAGTCCGCAAACCCCTCTAGGAACGCGCACGAGTAGCCCGACACCTTCCAAAGCGCGTGCGACCTGCACGACCGCTCGACCGGCCATAGGCCGCCATAGGCCTTCTCATGCATCGCATGCCCGTACTCGTGGGCCGCAACCCAAGCTTCGTGGTAGGACGTGGTTGCGAACTTGATGCGATGCAGATCGGGGTTGTACGACGACTCTGTGTCCGAGACCGAGGAGGACGTGAACCACGCAACCCGAGAAACCGAGGGGTTGCCGAAGTGGTCGAGTATCTTCGGAATGACATCCTTCAGGTTCTTCCACGGCAGATAGCTCCGATCCGAACCGGCAGCCATGATGGTGTCCCCGCAGTCGCTCGACCGCGCCTGCCAGTACCCGGAAAAGCCGGACCCGTTGATGTGGGCCGTGCTCGGCAGGTTCACCGCGCCTTCCAGATGGAAGCCGGGGCGCGGGCACTCGAAACGCACGATGCCGCTGGGGCCTACGGTGGCCGCCTGCTGATTCCACGGTCCGTCCGTATGGTCGTGGTTGTGCCACTCCGCAGCGTGCGCGTAGGCGCCGACCGCGGCGGTATTCACGCCGTTCCGAACATACACCGCGTTCATGTAGACGTAATCGTCGGAGTCCATTCCGGTGCCGTCTCCACCATCCGCCGCCGCTTGGCCCACCGAGCCGCCCCGGCCGATCTTGTCGTGGAACGGTCCCGGCACCGGCGCGACGCCGTCGGCGAAGACGTTCTCGTCGAACTCCGGCGTCAACCGCCCGCCTCCGTCCGTTACGAGCATCCAGCGCTCGTATTGGACATCATCGCTCACATAGGGATTCCTCAGCTCGCCCGCAGGCGCTTCCGTGTCGGCGAAGACCGACAGGTCGTAGTACCCTCGCTCCGGCAGCGTGATGGTGAACGAGCGTTGCCACGTGTCGCCGGGCTCCATCGACGAGAGGGTCCATTCGCGCTCGACCGGGAAGCTCCGGCCAACGGGGTAGTACGGGCGCCTCCCGGCGCCGGCGTATTCCATGCCTGCCATCGTGGGGAGCGTGACGGTCACCGAGCCGCCGGCCACTTTCTCGACCGCCCTCCCCTGAAGTGTCACGGCAATGCTCGCGTTGGGTGTCAGCGCGCCGACTACGGAGATGTCGAGCTTGAAGCGGGGTCGCGTGTGATCGACGGCCGGGATCGCGCTGGAGCCGCCTGAAGACGCCGCTAGCTCCATCGGCGGGTGGTCCAAGATGGACGGGCGCTCGGGCTCGTTGAGCGCCACGGGGTCATCGTGGCAAGCGGCCATCAGCATGATGACGGTCGCCGTGATCGAGATTCGGGAACTTGGCCTTGCGTTCATGTTCTTCTCCTGGGCGAGGCTTGAGTGTGTCGTGTCCGAACGCGAAAGCGAGCGAACGGGGAACTTCGTAGGTCGCCGGGCCGCCGAAGTCGCTTCCGTGGTCCGGTCCCGCACCCCAAATATCGTCGTGCGTTCAAACCGTCGGGAGAGGAAAAACCCGCAAATTCGTGAGGGGGAAAACCCCCGACGCCCTGCCGGGAAATCCCCCGCAGGAGAAACGGGGGGTGCGCGGCTTCGCCGCCGCCGGTTCGAAGGAGCGTGGACCTTCAATTCCGGCATCCATAGTGGCTACCGGCGATTTCGCCGCAGATCACATTATACGCAGACTATGGCAGCGGAGGGCTGCGGACGCGGCGGCGCCGCACTTCGGGGCTGTCACAGCCGAGCATCGACCGGGCCGCCAATACGGCTCGTCTCATGTCGGGACACTGTGCGAACCCTCGCATGAAGTAACCATACCGCTCCATGGTCGATCAGTATCCCAAAGCCACTATGACGGGGTTACTCACTATGGCGTCGGGGACCCTGGATCGGTTATACTCTACATATTCCAACCAATGTGGCCGCCGATAGGCCGTCCCGTCTGGCCCGCCTGCCGAGTACGGTGCTCCGAACGAGGGAATATGCCGGGCCAGACAGTGCTGTTGGGGGCGAGCCCCGACACCGCCGCCTCCGGACAAGGAGAAAGGACCCATGAAGACCTGGACCGATTACCCCCACCCCTTGGCCGCTGTGCTGGCCATCCTTTTCACCCTGACCGCGTTCGCGGGCTGCCAAGACGCTCCGGCGGGTTCGGAGACGGTCGCCACGGAAGCGCCCGCCCCCGGCGATCCCGCCCACTACGCCCCCGACGGATGGCCGCTCCAAATCGGCGATGAAGTCACCTTCGCGGAAACGCAACAGTACGCACGCGAGTTTCCCAGCCTCTCCACTGGCATCGCGCTACACCTGATTGGCGACATGGTCTACAGTGCTAGGTGGGGACGGGCCAGCGGCGGGAGCCCCACGACATACGAGGGCCACTTTCCGCTCCGCGACGATCCGTTGCCCACCAGTAGCGAGTCCATGGAACACATTTTGCCGCCCCGGTTTCACGGCAAGATATCGTACATTCCGGCGCGGGCTCCCTATCCTCCGCATCTGGTCGATGAGGTTTCGGACATCGGGGACGGAAGACCGACCAAGGACGGCGAACGATGAGGCCCGCGGCGCTGTTCGTTCTCGCGCTGGCCGCTTTGGCGGCAACCGCTCCCGACCTGACGGCCCAGAGTTGCGGCACCATGACACTTGAGAAGTGCGTGGAACACTACTGGAACACGCCGGGAATCATGCCGGATGACCAAGTGAAGAAGTGGCGCATTGCCATACGGAACGCGGACTGGAAAACCTCCACTCTTTGCCGGAGGGTGAAGGCGGCGGCGGTATGGATTTTCTCCAACAACATCGGCTACGAGAGCGCGTCCGACGAAACACCCGATGTGAAGGTGTTGGCCAAGTACGGAGAGAACGGCAACCACGACGCCCAGCACGCGCACGCCAAGGCTTCGGGCGGGCGGGGATTCGTGGCGTTCGCGAGCTACTTGGACGAAACGACGATGTGGCAGAAAATCTTGCAGGAGACTTCGCACCATGCGGGCTACGGGGACGCGGGGGGCGCCGAAGCCGAAAAATGTGCGAAGCGGGACAAGAAGAAGGAGGACGACGACGACGAGAACGACGGCGGCGGCAACAACGGCGGCGGCGGAACCGAGTGGATTCCCGGCGAGACCTGCACGACTTCGACCGAGTGGGTGGAGAAGTGGCGTCCGTGTTCGTCGAACGGCGGTGGTGGCGGCGGGAGCTCCTGCACTTGGGCGGTCCAGTACTGCACCGTTCCGGGGGTGAGTGCGTGTACCGAAAAATACTACGAGCTGGAGGAGGTGGTGACATGCAGCTAGGAACGGTTTTCACGGTGGCGGCGGTCCTTGCCCTGTTCGCGGCTCCGGTCGCGGGACAGGAAAGCACCGACACGACGGTGTACTTCCACGGCGAGGGGATGCCGGTATGGGTGATGGTGGAGGACGACGCCGAGAACGCGGGCGCGCACCGGGTGTTGGTGGCGGTGAAGTGGGCCGACTATCGGTCCACGCTTCCGTTCTCGCACGAAGTGGGGCCGGGAGACCTGACCGTGTTCCTGCCGAAGACGGACAACGCGGACGACGTGGACCCCAACGAAGCTTGCCGGTTCACGTCGGCCCAAATGGACCACGGTTCGGAGTACATGCACCTTGCCGAACGGGCGGACACGGACTGTCTCGCGCCCCCGGTGGAGTTTATGCCCCTGATCGGGATTGAGTACGTGGGCGCGGCGGGGGCGGCGATGGCCTGCACGCCCGCGACGCGGGACGACGGGACGGAAGACCCGGCGATCCGGTATTACGGCTGCTATTGGAGCGCCCCACCAAACGAAGGCTGACGGGGACGGACCCGCGAAACCCGGAAGGGGAAGACCACGGACGGCCCCCGATGCCGTTCGGGGGCGTTTTCCGGGGCCAGTCGGGCTCCGAGGGTGGCGACGGAGGCGCGCGGGGGTCGGGACATGGACGACATGGACTTTCTAGACCTTCGGGAAGAGGCGGAGCGGGTGCGGGAGGTCCCGCCATTCAAGTCCGTTTCTCCCGCTTGCGGGGCACGGTCCAGCGGGATCCAGTACAACGGCAGAAAACGCAGATCATGCAGCCCTGTAGGTAGTTAGAAGATTTTCTGCCGGGATTCAAACCTCAGTTGCTCCGCCCCGGAGCCGGACGACCGCCGTCCGAGGACCTCGGAGCGGGTCGGGTGGGCCGACACCCGGAACCTCGCGACGTTCCGGCCGGAGCGGGCCGCGCGGTTGATGGCCGCGACCGCGAGGGCGGCCCCCGACCTCAAGCGGCTGGCGGGCGGGTCGCCGGGAGGCCGGAAGCTGGCGAAGCCGGTCCTGCACTTCTCGCTCAGCTGGGCTCAGGACGAGACGCCCGACAAGGGGGAGATGAACCGGGCGGTGGATCAGAGTCTGGAGGCGCTGGGGCTGGAGGGCCACGAAGCGCTGGTCGTCGCGCACGAGGACACGCGGCACCCGCATGTCCACGTGATCGCCAACCGTGTCGATCCCGAGACCGGGAGGGCGGCGAAGCTGGACAACAGCAAGCTCCGGCTGTCGCGCTGGGCCGAGGGCTACGAGCGGGAACAGGGCCGGATCCGGTGTGAGCGGCGGGTCGAGAACAACGAGCGGAGGCGGGCGGGCCACCAGGTGGTTCGAGGCCCGTCGGACCGGCCGCGCCACTGGGCGCGCGTCCGGCGCGAGGGGATGCAGCCCGGGCGGGCGCGGCGGGCCAGGAAGCCGCGCCGCGAGGATCGGGTCGACATGGAGGCATGGAGGCATGGCGAGGCGGACGCTTGGGAGACGGTCGCGGGCGGGCGCGGGACGAACTTCCGGCACCTTGAGACCCGGGCGCGCAAGGAATGGGCCGAGCTGCACAAGCGGCAGGAGGAGATGCGGCAGCGGCTCGACCGGGAGAGCCGCAGCGTGCGCGGTCGGCTCCGGATCTGGCGGCTCGCTCGCTCGCTCAGGGAGTTGGCCGGGGCGATCCGGGGCCGGACGGATCTGGTCGAGGGCTGGCGCGAGGATCTCGAACGCTACCACAGGGACGAGCGGGCCGAGTTGGGCAAGGCACACGGCGAGCGCGCCCGGGAGATCGAGCGCGGTTGGGGCAAGTTCTATCGAAACAGGCTGGTGGAGGCGGAGCGGCGCGCATGGTCAGTGCGCGAGACCACGAGGGAGAGGGAGCGCGAACAGACACGGGAGCGGGAGCGCGAACGGACCATCACCCCCACCTTCGTACCGCGACCGCCCCGGACCAAAGGCCACGATCGCGGCGGGGGAGGGTTCGAGCGGTGACGTTCCGAAGTGTCGGTATCGGCAATTTGACCTTTAGCCGCCTGCCAGCATGTTGGTCGATCGAGCGCATCGTCCGTCTTGCCACGTCCCCGCAGCCTGACGCCTGTACAGGGCCGGGTCGCCCGGCGGCGACGAGGCGTCGCCACCGCCGTCCACCCCTCCGCTCCAACAGAAGGCTCCGCAACGCGAGCAAGTCCCCCAAGGAGGCGTTATAATCGGTGGAGTCGATCATGAGCGGAGAGAGGAGCCATGAAGGATGCACTGGGGAAGCACCCGTCGGAGTCTACTGGCGACCCGGCGGATCGCCACCACCTCCGGAGCCGCGGGGGGCTGCATACCACGCGTTGGCCATCTACTCCGCACTCTGAAGCGACCGAACGTGGGGCCGCCTTCTTCCCTGGTCCTCGGCTACCCCTTGGAAAATCTCCGATCCAGATGGTCTGTCTCACGTTCGCAGCGTTCCATGTCCTGCCTTTGACGGTTCTATTTCCCTCCCAGAACTGAGCCGAGGTCGAACGTGCGAGATGATACGAGAAGGGTAATCGAAGAGAGAGCTCGGTTGGTTTTGCAGGATCGCGTCGAGGCACTCTCCAGGATTGTGCGCCGAATCCGTGAGACGATGTCGAGCCGCGGTATGCTCGCGTCGGGGTTTACCATCGCTGAGATTCGCGACGCCGTACGGAGTGAGGCACGTGTGCGTGCCCACCTAATCTGGCAAGCGGTCGCACGGGGCTTGACCGCCGCCCGTACACCGCTGACCGCTACGTTGGCAGACGAGGCCAAGGCTCTGGTGCGCACACTCTTGCACGAACACTCCGGTGATTTGCAAAGACACCTCAGTAGTGCCCATGAACTGACTTCGATCGGGAACCCCGACCGGGCTTCTGACCTGATCGCACCCGCGCTTGATCGAGTCAACAACGAGATCGACTACGCCCTTCTGTCGGCCTCCGGCGAGATCGAGTCTCGTAGCGCCGACAGCGTCGTAAACGTGTATCAGAGCCAAGGAATCGTACAAACTGGTGCCCACTCCATCGCGAACCTCTCTGTTGGCTTCGGAGAGGACGAGAAGCGTCAGCTAGCCGAGGCACTCGACCTCGCCCGGCAATCACTTGATAGTCAACCGGACCGCGACTCGCCGGAACGCGGCCAAGCGCTCGTTCTCGTGAGCGAAGCCGAAGCGGAGATACAGGAAGCGCAACCGAACCTCCTCAAGCTGCGTAGCATGCTCTCGGGAATCGCGGCCACAGTCCAGACCCTTGGTGCATCTCGCGCGGCGCTTGAGGCCCTTAAGGCCGCTGGAGCTCTCCTCGGTCTTGATCTGCCGTAACCTCACCATCTGAACCCGAAATCGTTTGGCCATGGCCGAGACGCGCGATCACACACCACGCACGACGTTCCTTCTCCAAGGTCTAACGGAACGCACCCATTTGGTCGCGTTGACAACGCTACTGGCACAAACCACTCCACATCGTGTGCTCCTCAGCGTCGCCTATGTCACGCAAGGTGGTGTCGACCTCATCGCATCCGCCGTCTCGGCAGCTGGGTGTCGCGTTGATGCCTTCGTTGGGATTCGCAATGGCGTCACCACGTTGGAGGGGTTAAATGCGCTAATGGAGGCCGGAGCCAGCGTTCACTGCGTGGACACCGGAGACCAACAGCTTCTGTTTCATCCGAAGATATACGTCGCCTGGGGTCGGACGAGAGCCGGGGCGATCATTGGCAGTGCGAACCTGACTGTAGGCGGACTCAATAACAACATTGAGTCGAGCGTAGTCCTTGACCTAGACGCAACGAAGGATGAGGATACCGAATTCTTGGAGTCCATCTGCGCTGAGTTCGACGGGCTTTCCGCTGCCTACCCGCAGAACATCGTGCACGTCGAACGTGTGGCTGAACTCAACAACCTCTACGAGCAGGGGCGACTTGTCGACGAGGCATCATCGCTTCCGCCACGCGGAAGCCGGGTGGCGAGCGGAGGCGCCGATGACGTACCGAGGATGTCGCTACCCGTAGAATGGCTGCGCGGACCGTCCATTCGCCCACCAGCACCAACACCTAAACCGCTTCCGGACACAATGGGGACGATGGGACTCCCGAGTCCTTCCCTCAAACCCAAGTTGATGTGGCGCAGCAAAGATCTGACCGAGCGCGATTTGGGGATTCCTTCGGGAAGGAACACGCACCCCACCGGTTCCATCAACCTCGATAAGGGGCTCCTAGATCCATCAGTCGATCATCGACACTACTTCCGAGACGAAGTGTTCGACGCGCTAGATTGGGGGCCGAGCCGTCATTCTACGGTCGAAGAAGCGTACGCGAGGTTTCGGCTGATTGTGAAGGGGATGGAACGGGGCGAGTTCGAGCTGCGGGTCGGACACACAACCAGCACAACGACGCCATCGTATCGGCAGCGAAACGCGATGACGAGGCTGAGTTGGGGACCGACGAGAGAGTTTGTCGGCCGGCGGGATCTCGTCGGTCGCACCATGGCACTTTATCGTGATAGGACCGATCGGACCCGATTCGTGATAGAGATTGACTAGATCGAGTCGCCCGGTTCCTGACCCCGTGTCGAACGTGTTCCGTTGGGGGATTACAAAGAAAGGTGTACGATCTTCGGGCTGGAGGTTGCGTTATGACTGAGAACCACCGCTCCGAAGCGATGACGGACAGGGTGGATCATTGGATAATCAGCAAGCCCAAGGATGAGTTTGCCAACTTTAGTCCTGAGGCGCAGGATTTTCTTCGGTGGACGTAGTATCTGGTGTATCGGCGACGACGAGACCGAGTTTTGGAGCAAAATCACGGAGACACGGATCACACAGTTGATCAAGCAGGTGATAAATCATGTCAGCCGTGTCCGGGCAATCATTGCACATGCGATACAGCAGGAGCTTGACAGCTTCCATGGTCTCTTCTTCGTTCATGGCTTCAACCTGTTGTTTCGGTGTGTATAATACTCCTAGCTCCCCGTTGCGCACGCTGATCCCGGCGAGGGATGCTGTGGGTACGTAGATAGCGATATCGCGGATGTCTCCGATGTTAAGAGAGATATGGTTTTCTCCTCTTGTCCCCGTATCCAATACCAGTCGCACTTCACGCTGTAGTTCAAATTCTCTATGTTTCAGGAACAGGGGTTTGACCGAGCCTTGTTCCCATGAGTGGTAATCAGCGGGGAACTCATCGTAGTAGTCTACTAGGTGATGCCAATGCTGATATCCAGCTTCGTCGGATGCCGCACGAACGCGCCGCACGAATTCTCGGGAGTCGGATATTACTACCGCGTGTCCCCCCAATTTACTGCACATGGGAAGTGAGTCCACGATCATCTGCCTTATCCGATCAACGATTTCAGAGGTGGGTTCTCCTTCGTACGGAGTTTGGAAGACGCTCATGCAGAATAGGTTTAGGTCTGGAATAGGATCGTATCGTAGCCTTGGAACCTCAGCTAACCCTTCAAGTTGCTGCCATTCTTCACCCGGCTGTTCCAACCGCATGAATACCTGTACCTCATCAACTGAGCGACCGAGCAGTATCGCACCTTCGTCACGGTCACCCCGAAGAGAAGCGTTGTCGAGCTTCTGGATACATCGTACTCGGTTGCAATGCAGCCTGCCGTCGAGCAGATCATTTGCATAGTCCCGTCTTTCGCAAAACTTAACGAGGAGCGCCATGCCGTGTCCTTGTTTTTCGTTAATGTTTCGCCAGTTTGGATGTGTGGGCGGGATGGACCCGCGTTCAAACAACCTTCTAAACGGGAGACGAGCGAAGGAACACGATGGCGCGGGTAACGAAGGGAGTCAACTACAACGCGCCGGGGAAGGCGCACAGGGAAGGGATCACGCTGCTGGAACTGGCAAGCATGTTCCCCGACGAGGAGACATCCAGGCGCTCAAGGAGAGCCTGCCGGGCCACTCGACGATCCGCGAAGCATTGAGGGAGATACGAGAGAAGGAAATGGCAGAGAAGCAGAGAAGCGGTAAAGAGCAGGACGAACTACACGCGAAGTATGACGTACCGTCCAAAGCGCCGGGCTTCGAGGGGCGCTACGCCGAAGGCGCTGGCGAAGGCGCTACTGCGTCCGGTTCGGAAGAAGAGCGCGAAGAGTAAGGGCACTGCTTGCTAGAACGCGTTGCCACACGGACACCTTGACCACCTCGGACACGGCAACACTTTCTCCTCTCGGCTTTGCTCGGTCTCTTCTTTTCTTCCCTTCACGCCCTGTCTTCTTTGAGCACGTTCGTATGTGGTATCCGAACCGTGTTTCATGCCTTGACGGAGACGAGGGGACGGGATGTTGACGGGATCTTGACGTGCGGATAGGGTGCCCTGATGGATGTTTTTCTCGTTCACCTTTTCGCTGGAAGAAGAAGGAGGATCAGGGTATGGAGACAACACGAGCAGGACGTATCGAGCGGGCATGGGACCGGTTGTTCGAGAACCGTGAGCCCGCGCCCGTGTCGGCTTGGGTCGTGGTGTTGGCATGTGCGGCAGGGTCGGCGTTTTTGGGGTCCATCGCTCTTGGATGGCCCTTCGTAGCTGTCGCCTTCGGGGCCGGGTTCGCCGTTGTATGCGCCTTGTGGGCCGGATACAAAGTGTCCAAGAAGTTGGGGTGGGGTCGAACGGTGGGTGCGGCGCTGATTCTTGCCGCCGTGTCCGTTGCCCCGGCCAGCGCGACGTGCGTGGCTGTCGGTGAGGTGGTTCCCACCGGGGTCGTCGTGGAAGCGCCTTCGGCTCCCGAGACGATAGCAGTTCCGCAGTGCAACGGTTGGTTGGGGATGGTGTCGTTCGGATCGACCATTCTTTGCGGGATCAGCGTGAGAGCGGCAATTGTCAATCCGAACCCGCTCTTCATCGGCGCTGCTTTTGGCTCGTGTGTCGTCGCTCTCGGTTCTACCGGCGCGTTGGCATCATCTTGTGCGAAGAAGGCAGAGTTGCCCGACGATATCGGTCGTATACTCCGTGAACGGCTCAGAGAACGGATTCATGGGGGCGGTGCCGTTGGGCTGGAAGAAACGCCCGTATGATGGAGGAGTCAGCGGTTCTCAAACTTGAGAGTGCAGTTCGTACGCTGTCAGCGGGTGTTTGGTTCCTCGCCATTGTGATCGGGTTGATTCTTGTCTTCATGGTAGTCAACCTAATCATGGTTTGGGGACTTTTGCAGGACTCCGCCGCACTCATGGACTTGATGGTTCAACCGGGCGGATGAACTACTGGAGCGGGGGGCGGTTTCTGGCGCGAAACAAGAACGCCGGGACTGCCTCCCGTTCGCGTTTTACGTACACCTTTCTTTGTAATCCCCTTCCGTTGGGGTGTGTTGGCTACCTCACTAGTTCGCGCCGACACGTTCAGATGCGCTTGCGTTGGACTTCACAGCAGCCCGACCGGCGACGCGTTGCCGTCGATTCCGGAGTGCTGTCCATCCGTGAAGCAACTGTTCGCGATCGGGCTTCCTTAATCCGATTAGCGACAGCACCCGTTGACCGTACTCGCTGAGTACATCCTCCGTGCAACGTGTCCGCACTGCCTGATCTAGGCGTCCAAGCTCGAAATCGACCGCGGCTGGTATGGGAATCAGGAGCCGCTCAATCTCTGACGGAACCAGTTCCAACACGCCTCCTCCGTAGTGCCGCCCTTCGAGTTCAGCGCTCAGAGCGGTCAGGGGATTCAGAAAGCAGGCGACCAACGTGCCGGCGTTGACCTGGGATGTACTGATCCGATAGGCCGTGTCAGTGGTAAACGCCCTCGCCTTGTTAAAAACCAGCCGAGGGGCGTGGTGAGAACGCTTTAGCATGCCGATGTCCGTGGCGTAAACGGATGGCACACAGTACCACGGGGAGCGAATACGGCACTTGTACCGGCGGTGCAGCTTCTGGTCCTCTCCGAGCCGAATGTATTTCGCTACGAGCCGATGGCGCTCTACCCCCGCATTTCTGAACCAAATGAAATTCGTGGGCTTTCCGTTCGTCGCGTTTGCGATGTGCTGGCGCTCATCGTAGACGATCCCAGGGCAATGCTCGCTGCGCCCGAACATCGGATACGCGTAGTCGTGGAGTCCGAATCGTTCGACCGTCTCGTTGGGGACCAAGAAGAACTTGTTAGCACCGGTGACGATGCCAACGTCCACGCTCGCCACATCGTCGAAGCGTTGGACCTTTGGATTCTCCGTCGTTGCGTCCAGAAGATCCCGCGTACTGGCGTCAAGCAATGCTCTAGTCCACTTGCCCTCGATCGTCTTGCCGTTGATGGCGGCCGCCGCCCGGAACATTTGCTCCGGGTCCTGGCTGACGAACTCGCGATCCTTGACAGGTACGACGCCAAGACCCTCACACCGCTGGCGGTGCGACCGTTGCTTCTCCGCGAGCAAGATGACTGCGCCCTGCAACGTGCCCGGGAACCACAATTGCTCAGGATCAATGACGACGATCCGCGTGCACTCTGCCACCAGGTATGAGCGTAGCGGCTGGGCATGCATCACATGTATGAGCTCCGCAGGGACGACCATTCCAAGACGCCCACCTGGCCGAAGGAGGGCGACGGAAGCGAGGATGAATGGGACCCATGCGTTGGTGTGCCTCGTGAACCGGCAGCCAAGGTGTCGGAAGATGCTCTCCGCCCGAATCTGGAAGCTCTCCGGCAGGTATTGGTAGCGGATGAAGGGCGGATTGCCAACCACGCCGTCGAAGTGCTGCGAACCCTTATGAAGCTCCCCTAGAGCCCACCCAAGGAAGTCAGAAGCAAATACGCGTGTCTTGATGTGGGGTGGTGTGCTCCGGGATCTCGCCTTCTGAGCTTCCTCGGCATCGATTTCGAAGGCCTTGATTGTCAGAGGCTGAGTTGATGTCGATCCAAGCGCGTCAAGGAAGATGCCATCGCCGCAACTGGGCTCCAGAATCTGCTTCGTCCGGCGCGTCGTCACCCATCTTCCGATGAATGCTGCGAGGTCCGGCGGCGTGTAATAGCCGCCCCGCAGTTTCTGCGGGGACTCATCTACCTTGAATTTCAACGATGTAGCTCATCTGGGGCCTCGGGAGACCGCTGGCGCTCTCGAGAGGCGTGTTCGTCCAAGTAGGTCTTCGCGCCTTGCACGAACCATGCCTTCAGTGTCAAGCCATCGGTGGCGAGGGCGCTGTAGAGTTTTCGCTTGAAGGCCGGCTCCACCTCGATGACCAGCCTGCCGGATTGTCCTTTGGCCACGCCCCAAATCTCCTAGAAAGGCATAATGTAACAGATGGCACATACAGTATGGTACATGAGAGGTCGTGGTGCAAGGACCCCAGGGGATCCGAACCGTCCGAGCATTCGCCTACGGCAGCGTCTCGGAGGGCGCGTCTCCTTTCCTTCGGGTACTCGTGCTTCCTTATCTCGCCGATCCGCAATCCGAAGCAGCAGAAGACCCGGAAGGGTGTCAGCAGCGTCCGACAAGCCCGTCGCGGACGTGTCCGCGACCCGCAGGCGGCGGCCACCAATGTCGCGACAGCGGCAACAACTACCCCGCGAACGCTCCGGAGGATCCGTTCCAACCACGCCTCGCGGTGGGACGGATGGCCAATCAATTCCACGCTGGGCCAGAGGTGATCGCGAAGCGAGACATCCGGCTGAACCTTGCCGCGTCGACCTACCACGCCCCACACTTTCTCCCCGAATTCGTTGGCCTTCCCAGCCCGCCCATCGAAGGATCTTCATGCCCGCTGACATCAAGACCAGGTTCGGGAAAGCCAGAGGAACTCCCGAGCATTACTTCCGTGTTCAAATCAGCTTTGATGGCGGACGCGGATTTGCCGACGCTCTCGTGATGAAGCGGGATGACAGGGACGGGCCGGACAGGGACCATCGACCCTATCGTGTGGAATGGGCGGCGTCCCATGCGCTTGAGCGCGAGACTGAAACGGCCCTCAGCCGACTGCGGGAGAGGTTCTCCGCCAAACACACCAAGAACGAATTGCGGAAGTTCCTGAAAGGCATACCGCGTGATTACGTGCCGCCCGATGCAGAGGTTCCCATAGCCTTGGACGAGCGCATTGCCAAGGCACCGTTCCGGTTCGAAGGCCGCGATGGCCCTCCAGAACCGTGGGAGCAAGAAGCCGATGCCCGCGCGCTGCGCCGCGCTGGGATCGCACGGATGCCGGAACTGTTCCGATGGGTACCGTGGTTCGGCGAGTTGGCCAAGAAGGTGCGGGAAGGCCGACGGGAAGGCCTCGTAGCGAGGGCGAAGGAGGTGGATTGGGTGGGAAGGCGTGCGGTGCTCGAACAAGGGGAGGAGAATGCCGACCCGCTGACGTTCTTCTACCACCTTGCGTCGATCGCGGGAGGCAAGACAAGAAAGAGGGAAAAGATCTACTCAAGCGTCGCGAAGGTGTTTGAGATCGGGACCAACCTCGACTACGGCTCCGGCGATTGCTTCATCTTCCCGACTCCGCCCGGGCTCGCGGTGCTGTTCAACAACACCGGAGCAGACCCGCGCCTCTTTTGGGCGCTGTTCGAACAGGCGTGCGCCCTCGATGGCACATCCTACGACGCCGTTAGCGCCGAAACCTTCGACAAGGTGTTGCAGGTCAGGGGAGTCGGCGTAGCGAAACTCACCCAAGTCCTCTTTCTGATCAATCCGAAAGCGTTTCTGCCCCTTGATGAAGCCGGCCTGTATACGCTGTTCAAGAAAACCCCAGCCGCGATCTCCTGGTCGGAGTACGTCGACGAAATGGACAGAATCCGCAACGTGTTCCCCGGCTGCCATCCGTACGAGCTAAACGTCATCGGTTACCTGTGGACGAGCGGACACCTGCCCCGCAAGGGTAATCGCTGGTATCAGGTCAGCGCGAGTGATGACGGGTGGCGGGATTTCCGAGACAACCACTGGATCCACCAAGGTGGGCTGGGAGACATCCACCGGCCTGGAGACGGCGAGGTGGTACCAGACCAGGGCTTTCAGTTTGACGAACCCGAACCCGGCGATGTCCTTCTAGTCCGGTCGGGGACGCGGGAGGGGCGCGGGATCGGGATCGTGCACCGCAACGATCACGGCGAACAGCCACATCGGAACGGCCGGATACATGCGCTGTGGGTGAACAAGAAGCAGGCGCCCTTGGCCGCTAGAGTGCCGGTCCTTCCCTTTTCGAGAGCCGACCGCAGCACCTACAGAGCTTTCGCCAGGTCCGCCGCGTATTCGGAGACCCTTCGTATGTTGCAACCGCCGCCGCTGCCCCCATCCTCAGTGCATGCCCTCAACACCATCCTCTACGGCCCCCCCGGCACCGGCAAAACTTGGCACACGGTCACCTGCGCGGTCGCAATCATCGAAGGCCGAGAGGTGTCCGAGGTAGCGGCTGAGGAACGCCCCGACGTCAAACACCGATTCAAAGAGCACCGCGATGTAGGGCGGATTGAGATGGTGACGTTTCACCAGAACACCACCTACGAGGACTTCGTCGAAGGGATCAGGCCCGTCCTGGTAGGACCGCGTGAGCGCGACGCACAGCCTACGCCGGCACGCAGAGAAGGCGGCGAGGTCAAGTACGAGATGTCCCGCGGGGTGTTCCGACGTATCGCCGAGCGAGCCGCAGACGACCCCGACACTCGCCATGTACTCATCATCGATGAGATCAACCGGGGCAACATCGCCCGCATCTTTGGCGAGTTGATCACGCTCATCGAGGACTCCAAGCGGATCGGCCAGCGCGACGAGGCCCGCGTGACGCTGCCTGGCTCGAAGACCGACTTCGCGGTGCCGGCGAACCTGTACGTCCTCGGGACCATGAACACTGCGGACCGGTCCATCGCACTGCTGGACACGGCATTGCGGCGGCGGTTCGTCTTCGAGGAGATGATGCCGGATCCGTCCCACTCCGGCGTCGCCTCGGATCTCGACGGTATCGACTGCGGGCGGCTCCTGAAAGCCATGAACCGGCGCATCGCCGTCCTCCTGGACCGGGAGCACCAGATCGGGCACACCTACTTCCTGCACATAGACACCCTCCCAGCGCTCGCCAGCACGTTCCAGAACCGCATCATGCCGTTGCTCCAGGAATACTTCTACGACGACTGGGAGAAGATCAGCGCAGTTCTGAACAACAACGGGTTTGTTGCGAAGTCGGATCCGCCAGAGGAACTGGTCCGCCTGGATTTGGTGGATGCAGACCGGAGCGTGTACGACCTGGCGCCAGACGGCCACGACCGCTGGACCGCCGTGTCGGCGTATCGACGGATCTACGAGACGACGAAAACGGGCGGCGCCGACGAAGCTCAGGTCGACTGACGGTGTCCGCCGTTGCGCTGGCCGGACATCCCCGCCGCACCTCGTCACGCACAGTGGTCGTCCGCGAGTACCAGCCGCTCACCGGGCTGCATGAGGACGACGAGCATGATCTGATGCGATTCGCCTTGGCGCAGCCCACCGACGAACAAGGCCAGCGGCCACCGGTCTTCGTGATGCGAAACCGCCGCCTTCATGCGCAGAACTACGTTGGGGTCATCGAAACGCGCCGGGGAACCGTAATCGAAGTCCTGCCGAAGATCGATCTGTCGCTCGGCACGGAAGAGGATACGCGACGTATCTTCCTGACGATGCTCCGGGATTGGCGCGGCCTCGGGCAGGCGCGGCTCGATGGCGCCAGCATCCGTGCAGTTCGCCGGTTCGACATGTTGGAGGCATTCGTCCATCTTTTTCTAGAGAGCGTCGTGCTGCTGACCCGGCGCGGCCTCGCCCGGACGTATCGGACGCGAGAGGCGAACCTGTCTCGGCTCCGGGGGCGGATCCTGTTCCCTCGGCACGTCCGCGAGAATCTCGTCGACCGCTCGCGGTTTTATGTCGGTTATGACGAGTTCACCGCGAACCGGCCCGCGAACCGGCTGATTCACCTTGCGCTGCGGCGGCTGGCGGCGGTCGTGCGTCATCCTGCGAATCGGCAGCGGGTTCACCAGTTACGGATCATCTTCTCGGATGTGCCCACACCGGCGAAACCTCGACGACGACTGGGCGCGGCATCGCGTGGACCGTTCGATGCGGCACTACGACGCCGTGATGCCGTGGGTTGGGTTGTTCCTGTTCGGCCACGGCCTCGCCACCTTCGCCGGCCCGCACGTCAGCCGTGCCCTCTTGTTTCCGATGGAACAGGTGTTCGAGGACTTCGTCACCGCCGCTGTCCGCCGACACCAGCAGCACTTCCTTGTACGCGCGCAAAGCCCCATGCGGAATTTGGCGATGGACGCTGCGGATAAACCCGCGTTCCGGCTGAAGCCGGATATCGCCCTGATGGAGCGAGGGCAGGTCCGATCCATTCTGGATGCGAAGTGGAAGCACCTCAACTCAAGCGCGCGGAACTATGGCGTGAGCCAAGATGATGCGTACCAGCTCTTTGCGTATGGGAGGATGTACGGCGTACGACACGTGGTTCTCGTGTACCCAAGAACGGCAGGGTTTCGCGAGCCGGTCCGGTTCAGGTTCGCCGGGGATCATAATCTGGAGATGGATTGCTTCCCGTTCGACGTGTCCGATGCGGCAGGGAGTGTCCACGCAATAACGCGGACGATTGCCGACCCGCGACGATGAGGTCGGAGCTTGCGGTGGCCTGTGACGGGCAGGCTGGGGGCACCAGTTACACTGAACGTCCGAGAGCGGTATCCGACAACTTCGGCGACGGCAAATCACCCGCTCCGATTCCCGCTGTTCGAGCACGGTTTTCCCGCTCTCGCGGCACGGTCCAGCAGGGTCCAGTGCAACGGCAGGAAACGCAGATCGTGCAGCCCTGTAATCAGTTAGCCGATTTCCTGCCGGGATTCAGGCTCTTACCATTCCGCCGTGGTGGCAGATCGAGATCGCGCGGCGCTTGCGCCGTACCGACTTCGATCCCCCTCCGAGCGTCGACGCCGTCGCGCTCTGGCTCGCGCGCCGCCCGAGACCGCTCGTGGATCGCTCCCAGGCCGCGGATTACCGGCGCTTCATCCGCAGTTGCTTCGGCCGCGCCGGCGGCTCGATCCGGCGGTGCCTGCGATCCGAATTCACGCGAACCCAGATCCACCGCCTGGGCCGGGATCTCCGGTTCGATCCTTCCGGACCACCCGGCGACCTCACCTTCGACCAGTGGCTCGCACTGTTCCGTTTCCGGAGTCTCACCCGATCGTAGGCGTCGATGCGGGAAGAGGAGAAGCACCCCTGCTCCGGACACGTTGGGGAGGATACGGTGGTACAGCTATCATGACAGGCATGAAAACGACCAGCGATATCCCGGGTAAACACGAAGCATGGCTGCGCTCATGGCTCGATGCCGCCGATGAAGCGGTCAGGCAGGCGCCCGCGGGCCGTTCGGCGAGGGAAGAGTTGGCCGCCGACCGAAACCGGCTGGAGCCAGTGATTCACAGGAGTGCGCGATGACTTGGACCCTCGCCTCCCGTTTCCGGACGTTTGCGACGCTCGCCGCGCTTGGCGGGCTCGCGTTCGGCCTTCCGTCCTCCGCTTCCTCGCAGGAGCGACCGCTCGTCACGCCGGACGACTATGGCCGCTGGGAGCGGCTTGGGGGTGTCGAGTTCTCGCCACTCGGTGACTGGATCGCCTACGAGGTCTCGCGGGTGGACGAGACGTCGGAACTCCGCGTGCGCAGGATCGAAGAGGACTCCGCTCGCGTCTTCCCGTGGGGGTCGGAGCCGCGGTTCTCCCCCGACGGGCGGTGGCTGGCCTGGACCATCGGGCTGCCGCCGGAGGAGCGGGAGCGGCTGGCGGAGAGCGACGAGCCGGTGCGCGAGAAGGCCTCGGTGATGGATCTGGAGACCGGGGAAATCCGCGAGTTCGACGCGGTTTCCGAGGGGCGCTTCGACGCCTCCGGGCGGTACGTGGCGCTGCGCGGCTATTCGCCGGAAGAGCCGTCGGGCAAGGGCGCCGACCTCCGCATCGTCACGCTGGCGACAGGGGTGGAGACCTCCTTCGGGAACGTGAGCGAGATGGCCTGGAGCCAGGGCGGATCTCTTCTGGCGCTCGCCATCGCGACGGGCGCCGATGTGGGCAACGGCGTGCAGGTGTACGACGCCGATGCCGGGATCCTGCGCTCGGCCGACGCTTCCGGTTCGTCCTACCGGAGCCTCCGCTGGCGCGACGACTCCGCGGATCTGGCCGCCCTCCGCTCGCGCGACGCGGCTTCCGCGGACGGGGCCGCCTACGACGTCCTGGCGTGGCGCGGTCTGGACCGCGGCGTCGAGACGATGGTCCTCGGCGCGGACGCGGCCGGGATCCCGGACACGCTCGAGGCGGTCCGGCACCGCGCCCCGGCGTGGTCGGACGACGGCCGCATGATCTCCCTGGGGCTCCGGCCGACCGAGCCGGAAGTGGGGGATGATGCCGATGAGGGGACGGATGAGGAGCCGGGGGACGACGACCCGGAGGACGAGGATCCGGAAGGTGAGGACGCCCCGGGCGCCGACGCCGAACCCGACCTTCCCGGCCTGCAGATCTGGCACACGAGCGACGTCCGCCTCTTCCCGGAGCAGCGGGTCTCGGAGAACCGCGACGCCGCGCGGTCGCTGCTCGCCGTCTGGCACCTCGACGACGACCGCGCGGTCGTCGTCGGGTCCGACCTCATGGGCGGGACCCAACTCCTGGAAGGCTGGGAGTACGCGCTGGAGGACATCAGCGAGCCCTACCCGTGGGGCGCGATGTTCGGCCGTCCGTACCACGACGTGTGGGCGGTCGACGCGGACACCGGCGAGCGCCGCCGGATCCTGACCCGCGTGCGCTACGAATGGCCGAGCGCGGGTGGCGACTGGCTGCTCTCGTGGGACGGCTCCGCCTACCACAGCCTCCACATCGCCACGGGCGAACGGCATGACATGACGTCGGCCCTGGCCGCAGAATTCGCGGACACCGGCTACGACACGCCCACCGACGTCATCCCTCCGCACAACTTCGGTCCCGGCGGCTGGCTCGACGGGGACGGCGCGGTCCTGCTCTACGACGAGCACGACATCTGGCGCGTCGCGCCCGATGGCTCCGGAGGCGAGCGGCTGACGCGCGGCGCGGAGGCGGGGATCGTCCACCGTCTGACCCGCGTCACCGGTGACGCCGAGCCCGGCATCGACCCGGATTCGCGCCCCTACCTGTCCCTCCACAACGACGGGACGGAGCAGCGCGGCTACGCCCGCTTCACCGACGGCTGGGCCGGCGCGAGCGACGGGGACGTGGCCGAGACCCTGATCCTGGAGGACGCGCGCCTGGCTGGCCTCACCCGCGCCGACAGCGCCGATGTTCTCCTCTACCGCTCGGAGCGCTTCGACGACCCGCCGGATTACTTCGTCGCCGGCCCGGACCTCGCCGACCCCGCCCGCGTGACCGCGATCAACCCCTTCATCGACGAGGTGGCGTGGGGCCGGGCGGAACTCGTCGACTTCACGAGCGAGTCGGGCCGCGACCTCCAGTTCGTCCTCCTCCTCCCCGCGAACTACGAGGAGGGCAGAGCGGTCCCCACGATCGTGTACACGTACGAGATCCTCTCGCCGCAGATGCACTTCTTCCGAGTGCCCAGCGAGCGGGACTACTACAACTACACGGCCTGGACCCAGCACGGGTATGCGGTGCTGCTGCCGGACATCGTGTACCGGGCGCGGGATCCGGGCGTGAGCGCGCTGGAGTCCGTGCGCGCGGCGGTGGCCAAGGCCGTCGAGATGGGGGTGACGGACCCGGACGCGGTCGGCCTCATCGGGCACTCGTGGGGCGGCTACCAGGCGACGTTCCTGCCCACGCGGACCGACATCTTCGCGGCCTCCGTGGCCGGGGCGCCGCTCACCGACTTCGTGAGCTTCATGGGCCAGCTGCACTGGAACCCGGGCATCGCCGAACTGAGCCACTGGGAGACCGGCCAGGCCCGCATGGAGGTGCCGTTCTGGGAGGACCCGGAGGCGCACCGCCGGAATTCGCCCATCCACGAGGTGCACCACATGGAGACGCCGCTGCTGATGGCGTTCGGCAATGAGGACGGCGTGGTGGACTGGGACCAGGGGACGGAGTTCTTCAACTTCGCCCGCCGCGCCGAGAAACAGATGGTGCTCCTCGTCTATGAGGGGGAGGACCACGGGTTCCGCGAGGAGGCGAACCAGAAGGACTACCACCGGCGCATCCTCGAGTGGTTCGGGCACTACCTGAAGGGCGAGCCCGCCCCCGCGTGGATTACGGGAGGGGTGGCGCTCGACGCGCTGGAGGAGGAAAAGAAGCGCGTGGCCGGGAAGCCGTGACGCCCGCCGGGGCGCGCACCTGCCCGAACTGCGGGCGCGACCGGCCGGAGAGCTTCTGCGCCCACTGCGGGCAGAGCGACCGGGACTACGCCCGCGCGCTCTGGTCCGTCGCGGGCGAGTTTGTGCGCGAGACGTTCGAGGTGGATTCCAGGCTCTTTCGCACGTTGAAGCTTCTCATGTTCCGGCCCGGAAGCCTTACCAGGGAGTTCTCCCGCAACCGCCGCGCCGGCTTCGTGTCGCCGGTCAGGCTCTACATCTTCGCCAGCTTCGTCTTCTTCCTCCTGCTGTCGCTGCGGGGAGACTTCGGTGCTGCGGGCGCACTGAACCTGAACGAAGAAAATGTCGGGAGCAGCCTGACCGGCGAGCAGCCGGAAGACGCCACGGCCCAGCCCCCGACGGAAGAGCACCTCGAGGCCTTCAGGGCGGCACTGCCCCCGGAGCAGCGCAGGAAGGCCGACGACATTCTTGCCCGGCCGGAAGGCAATGTCGCAAGGCAGATCCTTGTTGGCGTGGCCTCGCGAGGCGGCGTCGCTGAGGCGGGGTGGGCCGACAGGTTCCTGCTGCTCTCGGGGATCGACATGCTTCACGATCCGTCGGTCATCCCACGCCGTCTCCTCTCGAACATGCCGATCGCGATGTTCTGCCTGCTCCCGTTCCTCGGGCTCATCCTCGCCGTCTTCCATTTTCGGAGAAAGCGCTTCTACGTGGAGCATCTGGTATTCGCCATCCACATCCAGACCTTCACGTTTCTCATCTACTCGGTCGCGCTTCTGCTCCCCGAATCGGGGCCGGGCTTATGGGTCCGCGTGAGCTGCCTGCTGGTTCCGTATCCCTACTTCGTCATTGCCCTCCGACGCTACTACGAGAACGGCTGGGTAATGTCGGTGGCGAAGTCGGTCGGCGCGTACGTGCTCTACTCGCTGGCGCTGATCCCCGCGTTCATTCTCTCGGTGTTCGTGACCGGCTAGCTCCGCTTCGCCGGCGTAGGCGACATCTATGCCGAGCCGAGCAGTTCGAGGGCCGCCAGCGCGAGCGCCTGCGTGCACGCGACGAGGTCGTCGACCGCGCACGACTCGTCCGGCTGGTGGGCCTCCTCGAGGGGGCCGGGGCCGTACGCCACGCAGTGTTCGATGCCGGCGATGCGGGCGAAGTGCTTCTGGTCGTAGGTGCCGGGGCTCGCCACGAGTTCCGGCGGCCGGCCGCGCACCGTTTCCACCGCGCGGGAGAGCGCCGCCACGAGCGGCGAACCGGGCGGCGCGGAGGTCGGGTGCACGACCATGCGCTCCTCGATCGTGAACCGGCGTTCCGGGTCGTCCCCTTCCACCGACGCGACGAGGCTCGCGATCTCGGCGCGCACCTCCTCGAGGGACTCCTCGGGGATGAAGCGGCGGTCGAACGTCGCGACGCAGCGGTCGGCCACGCAGGGGGACTGGGTCGCTTCGCCGGCCTGGCCGCCGGTGATCGCGTTCACGTTCAGAGAGGGACGCCGGGAGGCTTCCGGCACGACGGGCAGCGCGGAAAGGCGCCCGGCGAGTTCGGGGGCGAGCCGGGTGCGGAAGGCTTCCAGCAGGGCGCCCATGTCCTCGATGGCGCTGCGGCCGAGGTGGCTCATGCTGCCGTGGGCCGTGTGGCCGTGCGCGATCACGTCGAACCAGTACACGCCCCGGTGCCCCAGGCACACGCGCGCGGGTCCGAACGGCTCCGGGATGATGGCGTACCGGGTGTCACCGCTGGAGATGATCCCCGCTTCGCACAGGTGCGCGACCCCGGCGAAGCCGCCGCTCTCCTCGTCGACGGTCGCGCTGATGTCCACGGCGCCGGCGAGTTCGACCCCGGCGCGCCGCAGCGCCTCGACCGCGAACACGGCGGCCGCGATCCCCGACTTCATGTCCGACGCCCCCCGCCCGTAGATGCGTCCTTCGCGCACCACGCCCGCGAACGGGTCGACCGTCCACTCTTCACCCGGCGGGACCACGTCGAAGTGGCCGTTCAGGTGGAGCCGCGCACGTCCCGGAAGAGCGTCCCCTCGCCCCACCACGTTCACCCGCGGGTGTTCGGCGGTGTGCTCCGGGCGCCCCTCCGCCTCCACGTACTCGACCGCCAGACCCGCCGTCTCCAGCCGCCGGCCGATTAGTTCGGCGCACTCCCGGTAGCACGCCCCGGGGGGATTCACGGTGGGGATCCGGATCATCTCCGCCGTGAAGGCCACGATCTCGTCACGCGCGGCCTCCACTTCGGCGAGGACGCGGTCCTCCCGGCGAAGGCCGGTCGGCGAGTTCACGTGGGGCATGCGGATCTCCCGGCTGGAGGACGCGCGGGCCGAGTTGCCCGGCGTGTGCGGCCCCTACATTGTGTCGCGCCTTACACTACACGAAACCCTGCATACCACACGAAAGCCCTGCCCGAGAATCTCCATGACCAACATGTTCAGCCTCAAAGGACGCACGGCCGCGATCGTCGGAGGCGGCTCCGGCATCGGCGAAGCCGTCGCGATCGGGTGCGCCGAGGCGGGCGCGCACGTGTCCTGCCTCGACATCGACGCGGACGCCGCCGCCGACACCGCGGCCACCATCCGCGCGGCGGGAGGCGAGGCCGACTCCGCCCACCTCGACATCCTGGACGGCGCGGCCATCACCCGCGCGTTCGAGGGCATCGCGACGGCCCGCGGGTCCCTCGACGTCGTCGTCTGCACCCCCGGCGTGAACGTGCGCAAGCCCCTCCTCGACTACACCGACGAGGAGATCGACCGCGTGCTGGGCCTCAACCTCAAGGGCGGCGCACACGTCATCCAGTCCGCGGGACGGATCATGAGCGCGCAGGGATCGGGGTCCATCATCCTCTTCAGTTCGATCCGGTCGGTGGTGGTCGAGCCGGGGCAGAGCATGTACGCCGCCACCAAGGCGGGGATCGTGCAGATGGTGCGCACCGCCGCGGCCGAACTCGGGCCCTGCGGCGTGCGGGTGAACGCGGTGGCGCCGGGCGTCATCGACACGCCGCTCACCGCCCCGATCAAGGACAAGCCGGACTGGTACGGCGCCTACGCCGCGCGCAACATCATGAACCGCTGGGGGAGCGCCGCGGAGATGGCCGGCCCGACGGTCTTCCTCGCCTCGGACGCCGCCAGCTACGTGACCGGCACGGTCCTGTTCGCCGACGGCGGCTGGACCGCCATCGACGGGAGGTACACGCCCCCCTCAGGTTGACTCCGACCCCTTGATCTCCGGCAGTCGATCGCGCGACACCTTCTTCCGGGAGAAAGCACATGGACGACGCCAATCCGGCGACCGGCGAAGCGACGGGCCCCGACGCCGGCTTCCAGGATCCGACCGCGCTCGCGAAGTGGACAAAGGTCTTTCTCTACGCCGGCATCGTGGTGGCGCTCGTGTCGGCATGGGAGGTCGCCGGCGAGTTGTGGATGGACGGAGGGGCGGGATCGCAGGAAGGCCGGACGCCCGTCGGGATCATCTGGCTCCTGGCGCAAGCCGCGATCGCGCTCGGCACCGCCATCCTCGTGCTCTCCTGGATCTATCGCGCCAACTACAACGCCAGACAGTTGGGCGCGTCCGACATGCGCTTCACGCCGGGATGGGCGGTCGGCTGGTATTTCATCCCGATCGCCTGGTTCTGGAAGCCGTATCAGGCCATGACGGAGATCTGGCGCGCCTCCGTGAACCCTTCCGACTGGGGGGCGACACCGGTATCGCCTCTGCTGCGCTGGTGGTGGGGCCTGTGGATCGTGCCCTGGGGTCTGGGCATCGTGGATGCAGTGGCGTTCGCGGTTCTGGACGAGGCGGGCACGGAGACCGTGGAGGGGGCCACGGCTCTGGTCGCGAACCTGCTGGACATTCCGCTGGCGTTCGTCCTCGTGGCCATCATCACAGCCGTCACCGAGCTCCAGACCGGACACCACCGGCGCCAGAGCGAGCCTTGATCTGATCAAGGGCTAGACCATGGCGGTCGACTTCACATACGCGCTTCCGTACCTGCTCCTGTGGGCGGCGTTCGGAGCCGCGATGGTGACGGGTCGCCGTTCCGTTGCGCTGGGCTTCACAGCCCTCTCCCTCGCCGCTGCGGTGCCCGCCGGCATCGTCGAGTGGGCGGGGCTCGCCGTGCTCGCGCTCTTCGCCGGCGCCTGCCTCGCCGCCGTTCGCCCCGAATCTCCGCGGACTCGCCGGACCCTGGCGTGGGGCGTCGTGGTCGTCCTCACCGCAGCCCTGGCCACCAACCAGGTACCGTGGATCCACAACGTCCTCGTCCTGGACGGCGTGTACGTGTCGCCCTCCTCGGCCGAGTTCACGCTGTACTGGGACTACGACAAGGGATTCGCGGGCATCCTGCTCTACCTGGCGTGCGTCCAGCCGCAGCGGAACCCGCCCTGGCGGCGCGCGATCGTCGCCACCGGGGCCATCGCCATTCTGGCGACGGTCGTGACGCTCGGAACGGCGACGGCGGTGGGGTACACGGCCTGGGACCCGAAATGGCCCGCGATCCTCGGCGTGTGGGTGCCGTCGAACCTGCTCCTGACGTGCGTCTCCGAGGAGACGGTTTTCCGCGGGATCCTGCAGCGGCACCTGGGACGATCCCTGCGCGGGAGGGTGCCGGCGCCGGCCCTCGTGGCCCTCCTCGCCTGCGCCGCCGCGTTCGGCGTGGTGCACATCGCGGGCGGAACCACGTATGTCCTTCTGGCCACCCTCGCCGGCATCGGCTACGGCGCCGCCTATTACGTCACGGGACGCGTGGAAGCCAGCATCCTAGTGCACTTCCTCCTCAACCTGACCCACCTCTTCCTGTTCACCTACCCGTTCGCCGCCTAGCATGGGGGCGAAGCGGGCCGGCCACACTCAATGGATGAGGGCAGCGAGGAATGAGAATCTACCTGACCAGCGTCGTCGTGAACGACCAGCAGAAGGCGCTTCGTTTCTACACGGACATCCTCGGCTTTCAGGTGAAGCACAACATCCCCATGGGAGAGTACGCCTGGATCACCGTGGTGTCCGCGGAAGCTCCGGACGGGACGGAGTTGCTGCTCGAGCCCGATGGCCACCCCGCCGTCCGTCCATTCAAGACCGCGCTCATGGAAGACGGGATCCCCAGTGCCTCCTTCGCGGTCGATGATGTCGAAGCCGAGCACGAGCGTCTCGTGGCAAGTGGCGTGAAGTTCGTGCAGCCGCCGAAAGACCTGGGGACCGTCATCACCGCCGTCTTCGACGATACATGCGGCAGCCTGATCCAGATTCTGGAAGAAAAACAGCAGGGAGGAACATGATGCTCAGGAACATCCTCGCCGCCATCGTCGGCTACATCGCGATCGTCGCCGTGCTCTTCGCACTCTCCTCGCTTCTGTGGCTGGTGCTGGGCGCCTCGGGCGCCTTCCAGCCGGGGACATGGGAGGTCGCCAGCGGCTGGATCCTCGGCTCGATCGTGATCGGATTCGTGGGGGCGTACATCGGCGGACGGGTCTGTGCCCGCATGGCGCACGATGCCAAGGGCGCCATGATTCTGATCGGCATCCTGGTCGTGCTCGGGGTGGTGTCGATCCTGATACCGGTGGAGGCGGCGACCGGACCGCGCCCCGACGACGTAGGGATGCTGGAAGCGACCATGAGCGCCCGCCAGCCGACCTGGCTCACCTGGCTCAACCCGGTGATCGGCGTCGTCGGCATCTGGCTCGGCTCCCGCAAACTCCGCGCCTCGCGCGGCTAGCGGCGACCGTCACTGCGCGCAGACCGTTTGGCTATTCGGTCGCCGTTGGAACCAGCGGCTCCAGGAGCGCAATCAGGGCCGGAAGGTCATTGTGGATTGTAGCCCATAAGACCTGAAGGTCGATGTCGAAGTAGACGTGCACGAGCCGATTGCGCATGCCGACGATTTGCGCCCAGGGGATGTCCGGATGCGCCCGCCTCGTGTCTTCGCTCACGTTGGCGGCGGCCTCGCCAACGATCTCCACACACTTGACGACCGAGAGCTGGGTACGCCGGTCGAGCACGAAAGCTGTAGGACATGCCCTCGGTGAAGGACAATGCGTCCCGCGCCGCGAGCAGCATGTCCAGCAAGTACGCCGCGTCGTCACGGGGCATAGACGACCCGCGCGGATTCGAGGATGGCCTTCCGGCGAATGTAGTTTCGGCTCTCGTCGATCGCGGCGCGGTTCACGAGATCGACTCTGCGGGCGAGCAACTCGGCCAGCTCCCGCTCCATGCCGGCGATCCCGAACAGGCCCGGCGTTCGCTCCGTCCTGAAGCGGACCAGCACGTCGACGTCGCTGTCCGGCCCGAAGTCACTGCGCAGCACCGACCCGAACAGTGCCAGTTCCTCCACCTGCCACCGGTCGCAGAACGCCTTGATGGCCTTCATGGAGACGCCTATCCGCGCCGCCAACCGTTCCCGATCTTCGACGGTTCCTGCCCCAGGTTGCACTGAAACCTCCGCTACGCCGTATCCACGATCTTGACCGCCGAGCGCCCGAGTTCGCCGACGTCGACACCAAAACTCGGTGGTTTCGGGCGAGGCATCAAGCAGACGACACGATGGCGGATGGGCATCGCGCCGCGGCGGTGGCCGGCTTCCGCGCGCGCGGCGCTAGCGGCGGCCGTCGTCTCGGGTGAGGGGGCTCAGGTAGTCGCGGTTTCCGAGGCCCAGCTTCCGGAGGGCGATGCCCGTCATGCACTCGTCCACGACCTTCTTCGCGTTGAGCATGGTCGTGTAGCCCGGGTCGACCAGCGGGTTGAGTTCGACCAGGTCGAAGCCCACCACGTTGTTCTCCGAGCAGAGCCCGCGGACCATGTAGAACACCTCCCGGGGCGTCAGTCCTCCCGGCACCGGCGTCCCCGTGCCCGAGGTGTAGGCCGGGTCCATGACGTCGATGTCGAAGGAGATGTGCAGGTATTCGGGACCTTCGTTCGCCTGGTCGAGGACTTCCCGCATGACGTTCGTCCAGCCGTCCCGGTCGATCTCGGCCATCGTGTGGTACCGCATGTCGTTCGCCCGCATCCACTCGAAGCCTGACGGCCCCGGCCAACTGCCCCGCAGCCCCACCTGGATGAAGTTCCGGCCGAGGATGTGGCCGTCATCGATGAGGCGGCGCACCGGCTGCGCGTGCGAGATCAGGTGGCCGTGCCGGGCGTCCCCCGCATCGTAGTGCGCGTCGAAGTGGATAACGCCGACGTTCTCCTTGCCGTACACATCCGCGAGTCCCGCCACGTTGGCGAACTCGATCGAGTGGTCTCCCCCGATGATCACGGGGATGGCGCCCGTCTCCGCGATCTCCCGCACCATCCGCCGGATCGGCGGCATGCTGCGCTCCACGCTCAGGTTGTCGATCGGCGCGTTGCCGTAATCGACCGCCGTGAGTTCGCTTCGCCACGAGATCATCGTCTCCATGCTGCCCACGCTGCGCCGCATGGCACGGAGCGCCGTCGGCCCCTCGCCCGCCCCGCGGTACCCCACCCCCATGTCGACCGGCGCCCCCATGAAGGCGACTTCCACCTCGCCCGCGACGAGGTCCTCGGGCGTGCGCGCGATCGGCAGCCCGAAGAAGGTGAGGACGGACCCGACCTCGATGGGTCCGGGTTCCCGCGGAGGATCCCCGGAGATATCCCGGTCCTGCCACACCGCGAGGTTGGGGTCGCTCGCGTCGAGCCGGATGATGGCGGAGTCGGGCGGGAGAGGCTCCCGTTCCGGGACGGTGTCGGCCGCGGCGTCCGCAACGGTGTCGGCCGGCGCATCCGTGGCTGCCACCTCGCCGGATTCCGGCGGCGGAACCTCGCAGGCGGTGACCAGCAGGCCGCACAGGAGGAGGGCGGAGGACGAGAAGCGGGATGTCATAGTTCGATCACGTCCGATAGTCAGCGCGGAGGAGCGGGTTTCGTCTCGGTGGAAAGCCTATGGAGCACCACGCCGGGCGGCAATCGTGGTGATTCCGTGGGCCCAACCCTAACGGACGCAGACTCAAACGTGATCCGCGAGTCTCCGATCCGAGACGCGGAGGTGCCCCCGGCGGACCTCAACGCCTGAACTCGTCCCGCAGCCTGGGCACGTTGATGCTGCCCCAGCAGCTGCCGGTGGCGTGGGACGTTGGCTGCGACATCAGGCATGCTCATGCCGAGTAGCCTGACGAAAAAATAAACAGGGACGCTGATCGTCGATCAGCGTCCCTGGGGTCTAAATTGTCGGCCCCCGTACTCCCTATCTGGGCGGTGGACCGACGGGTCATCGGCTGAAGGCACGATACGACGTCGCTTGCCGGGGTGCAAATCGGCCGCTCCGTGGCCCGCGAAGGCGGGGCTGTGACCCGAGATGATGTGTTCACTATGGATCCTCACCTGCTGGTTGCAGAGGTAGCGGCTCCTGCACCGGGAAGGGTGTCCTCGGAGCCCGACCGGCCGTAACACCAGGATCCGCCGCAGTCTCAACGGCCCATCATCAGCGTCTTGCGGCGCCATGATCACCGACCGTGGCAGGATCCGTCTGACGATCGCCACGATCGCATTGGTCGTGCTCCAGAGCGCGTTTGCGTCGGCCGTTCACGGCCAGGTGGTGCGTGGCGGGCTCGTCGACGAGGGGGACAACGCGGCCATTGCGGGGGCGATGATCACCCTGATGGACCGGGGCGGCCGCGGCGTCGAGCGGATGCTCACGCGGAGCGGTACGGGCGTGTTCGAGTTGCGGGTCCCGGCCCCCGGCGAATACCGGTTGCGAGCCGAGCGGATCGGGTATGGAACCACGTACTCGGCATTCTTCAGGATCTCCACCCGCGACACCCTGACCGTGCAGATGGCCGCGCCCATCGAGGCGATTTCGCTGGCGGAAATCAGCGTGTCCGTCCGTCCCCAGTGCCATCTGCGCCCCGAGGAGGGGCTGGCCGTCGCCTAGCTTTCGCGGCCTCCCGGGCGGCACCTGGATCGTCACCTCGTGGAACATCCGAATGTTCACGGCGGGTGAGACCGAGCACCCCCTTACGGGCCAACCCGCAGCCACCCTGGAGGGCGTCGCCATCACGCACGGCGAGGTGCTTCGGGCTCATGGCGACGCGGGCGTGGTCTTCGAAGGACACCGGGGGAGGCGCGTCGTGGGGACCGTCGTCGACTCGCTTGGCGTCGGACTGCCGAACGCCCGTGTCTACGTGCAGGGATCCGGCACCGAGACGGAAACCGATGCCGAAGGACGATTCGAGCTGGATCACCTGGGCGTCGGTACCTACGCACTCCACTTCACGCATCCGTACCTGGAGCAGCTGTGGTACGAACCCGAGTCCGTCGAGGTGGAAGTGGGACCGGACGTCGACAGCCTGGTCGAGGTCCACTTCGAAGCGCCCCCGCTGAGCGATGCCCTTTCCGCGGTCTGCGGCCGAGATTGCCCACCCGGGGTTCCCATGGTCTCCGCCGCCGGCAACGCAGTCTGGCGAGGGCATTCTTACCAGCTTGTCTGGCTTCTAAAGAGTGTGCTGGCTGCCCTCCGGCGTTCCGATTGAACTGGTGGTGCTTGGCAAGGACGAAGACGTGGATCGGGACGCGCTTGACGCTGCGCCGAGTCTCGCCTACCTGTTTCCCGATCGCGTTACGACCCTGACCATCGACCCCGCGTCGCCGCAAAGAGCGTTGAATCTGCGGCTCGAGGTTGGGGGGCGCGATAGAAGGTGAGGACGGATCCGACCTCGGTGGGTCCGGGTTCCCGGGGAGGGTCCCCGGAGATGTCGCGGTCCTGCCACACCGCGAGGTTGGGGGTCTTCGGGGGCGGCCGCTTGGCCAAGCCCCCCCCTGTTTGGGGAGTAGCTGTCACGTGATTACCGCATCAGGATTTACGGGTCGCGCCGTCACTCCTTCACGAGATGCCCATGTCCCGCTTCGCCTCGGTCGTCCTTCTCGCTCTCTTGTTCCTCTCCGCTTGTTCTATTGAAGGGGTTGCACCCTCTCAGCCGCCAGTCCGGTCCCCGCAACCGCCACCTGCTCAACCACCTCCACCGCCTCCTCCACCGCCGGCACGAGTACCCACACAGATCGTGCTCAGTTCGATCGCCAACCCGGTTGCGGTTGGCGGCTCCTATGAGTTGACTGCACGAGTGAACGATCAGAACGGAATCGAGATCCGAGACGCAAGCCCGTCCTGGTCTTCCTCGGATACTCAAATCGCCACCGTAGAGGCTGGACTGGTCGAGGTCGTGGCAACGGGGAAGGCCGTCATCACGGCCGCATACGAAGGTGTGAGTGCGGAAAGCGATCTCGTCACGTTCCCGGAGATCATCGCCCGCGTCACAGTAGACGAAGAACCCGCACCTGGCTTCACGGTTCGGGTCGGTCCGTTGTTCATGCGCGAGGCGGTTACCGATTCGCTCGGCGCGTTCCGATTCGTCAATCGTCGCGAGGGCGGCGAAGCCGTAGACATCTTCGGCGATGGCCTCAGTTACGACATCCTCCAGTACGGTTTCCAAGTGAACAGCCAGCGGGTCAATCTCGAGAACGGTGTCGTGACGGAAGTCGAGTTCCGCGGCTTCTCCATCCCGCAATGCGATACCGTTCATCAGCTCATCAAGCTCGAGTTCATCAACAACGATCCCGTGTACGACGACTACTGGCGGTCCGCCGTGTGTCGCTGGACCAACATCGTCTCCAGTATATCCTGGAAAGAGTGCTTTCTCCGGGCGTACGACGGGGTTGTTGTCCAAGTCGAGTACGTTGACACGCGCGAGGAGGAGCCTGGCCGCATCGGGTTCTGCGAGGGATCGCCGTTGTTCGCCTACTTCCAAATGTCGCGAAGCTCGCTCTACGACGATCCAAAATACTGGCTCGTACCGCCACAGGCATACGGCGATGCTAGTGACGGCATCGCGTCTGCGCTCGGAATCATGGCTCGGCGTATGCCCGAGTGGGAACAGCTGATCGAACAGGGAGACCCCGTGCTGTTCACGGGCGTGGAGGCCACCCGGGAGTTCCAGGCCTTTGGCGGCACTGGAAGCCCACGAGTCTTCGCCTGGCCGGGTTGGGCAAAGTGGCGTGACGATGAATTGTGCAATGAGGCGATGGGAAGCCAATCTTGGGCGGGTACGACCCAGCCGATCAGTGCGGTCACCGTTGCCGCGATCGAAGATGCCGGAGTCTACGAGGTCAACCGAGACGCGGCGGAGCCCTTCATACCATACGACTGCCCGGCAGGCTCGGACGCTGCCAACGTCGGGCGCGACCTGTCCGTGGCAGTCACTCATGAGTAGTCGTACGCCCACCGTGAGGAACGGACATCCGACGCTACAACGTTGCAGATGGTGTGTCCCGTGGCTCCCGTGAATTGCAGAAACAACTCCTTCCATCTAGTTATGTTCCTCACGATGAGAGCCTCTAGCCGCCCTGGGTGTGCCGCCACGGGACACTCAACCGACTCAAACCCCCGTGACCAAGTCCAAGAAGGAGTGAAGTCATGGCCAACCTCGTTTCGCACGTTGAGCAAAGTCTGGAACCCGATCGACCGGACGAATCCATCGCCAGTGCGGGAACCCTAATCGCAGATCTGATACGGGAAGATGCCTACGTTGGGGATGTCTATTCGCTAAGTTATGAGACCGCACTCGTGCAGATCCACGACTACCATCGCGAGCAGGTAGGTGGCATCCCAGCTTTGTCGTTCCTGCTCGCAACCCGAACCCCACCAGATGCCACGATCGATATCCGGCGAGAAGAAGCTTCGGTACTGCTCCTCAGGGTCTTGGATCACGCGGATCTCCCCAACGCGGCAGAGGCGCTCCGGGTCCGCGTCGAGACGGCACAACGTGTGAGTGGCGAAGTCGATCAGCATTGGGACGATCAACAGGTGATGGATCCAACGACACATAATATTCTGAGCTATGCGGGTGTCCGCTGTCGTGTCCTCGGTACATTCTACGTAACGGCCGATTCCTCGACGGATCCCCCAATCTACTCTCTTTCCTTCGGATCCGATATTAGTAACTACTATCCAAACAAAGGTCTCAAGGTATATAAGCCGCGAGCGGCGGTGTTGCAGCGAATCGTAAACTATCGCTCTCTCGGTACTGAGGAAGAACGTATGGGTGCGCCCGTGACCATCGGCCGCGTTCGCTATGCTTCAACGCACCGACCGTTTCAACAAGTCTCGGACGTACCGGTTTCTATCATGCCTAGCGATCTGCTCGGTCAGAAGTCAGCTCTGTTCGGCATGACGCGAACCGGGAAATCCAACACTACGAAAATCGTTCTCAAAGCCATCTTTGAACTTCGCTGGCAATCCAACTCAGTACGAATCGGTCAACTAGTTTTTGATCCGAACGGAGAGTATGCAAACGAGAACACACAGGACGCGAACGATCAGGCCGTCCCAACTGCCATAAAGAACGTATGGGCATGCGGTCCTGAAGATCTTCAGGAGGAGCTCAAGCAAGATGTTGTCACGTACGGCATCACTGGTCATCCGAATGATCCGGGACGACATCTGATGTTGTTGAACTTTTTTGAAGATGACAATCTGGAAATTGGCAAGACGATCATAGATGCCAACCTGTCCGGCGATCGAGACGCAAAGTACATTGGCAACTTCTGTGACGTGCGTCTAGAACCTCCTGATTCGTCTGATCGTTCCGCAATGACGCGCCACAACCGTCGTGTCCTGGTATATCGAGCGCTCCTGTACAAGGCGGGCTTCCGGCCCCCGGCGAACATCCGACCGGCAACAAGGAACCTCTTCAACGCCGCCCTTCTCGCAGCCCTGACCGCCAATTCAGACTCCGCAGAATATCAGAATTGCGCAACGATCCTCGCGCGGCCACAACCATCGTGGGGGGAGTTGATCTAAGCCCTTAGAAGCCTTCGCGATTTCATCATGGACAGGAACTCGGGCTGGGCGGCGTTTGATACGAATTACGTTCGCGGGAGCAGTTCGGGATCTTGGGCGGACGACGACCTGCGGAAGATATTGGAGATGTTCAACTACCCAAACGGGTCGCGGCTGATCGGACGGGTCAAGGACAGCCACACGTCGACTACGTCCACGGACTACGCCGATGACATCTACGAGCACTTGGTGCAGGGGAAGCTTGTGATCATCGACCAATCGAGCGGAGCGCCGGAACTGAACAAGGCCGCGGCAGATCGGGTGATGCGGTGGATATTCGAGAACAATCAGAAGCACTTCAGGGAGGCGAAGACTCCTCCGGAGTTGGTTGTATATGTGGAAGAGGCACACAATATACTCCCATCATCGAGAGAGTTAGATTTGGCGGATGTGTGGGTGCGCGCAGCGAAGGAAGGAGCAAAATATAACATCGGATTGGTGTATGCGACGCAGGAAGTCAGTGCGATTCAGCGCAATATCCTTCGGAACACCGCAAACTGGTTCATCGGGCATCTCAACAATACTGATGAAACGCGCGAACTTCGGAAGTTCTACGATTTTGCGGATTTTGAGAACAGTATTCTGCGAGCTCAGGACAAGGGTTTCTTGAGGGTCAAGACGCTGTCGAATCCGTACGTCGTACCTGTGCAGGTGGACCTGTTCGACGTGGGGTTGCTAACGGGGTCGAGCGATGCCGTACGAGGGTGAGTTCGCGGGGTATCGGGCTCTCCGAAGAATTGCCGATACGGATCAGGTCCAGCAGCTTCTCCGGCGTGCACGACGCTGTGTATCTGGACCGTCGGAGTTTGCGGGCGTAGTTAGACCGACGCCTACGACCGAGGATCCGCTCCCCGAATTTGTGGTGGCGATTGATGGAAGCTACCAGGAAGTCTCGGTGGAGACGGGGTACCCTGAGGCGAGAATCGGGTACGTGACCGTTGCGAGTGTACTACTTGATCTCGCGGCTACGGAACTCCTAGACACAGCGCGGCCGGTGGATCCGGTTGCTTTCCGCGAGACGGAGCAGCCGGCAACCGTGGATGCAGCGCTTCCCGGCAGCAACGTGGCGACTCGGACCCACCGAAGCGCGAAAGTAGCGTTTCGGGAAGAGCTGTACGACGTGTTCCACGGATCGATTGTAGACGCGCAGGACGGAACTGCACTTCTCGATACGTACGAATCGCTATTGCGACAAAGGGAAGGAACTGGGCGGCAACGATGTCCCTATGCGGAGAGTGGTTGTGAGGAGAGGATTGTGGTGGACGAAGGGCTGTCCACTTGTCCGTGCCTCGAGGGGCGGCCGATTTGGTCAACTGACGCATTGCGGATCCACGAACGCTTTCGCGATGCCGGAACGAACGGAGAAGCATTCGGGGAGGTAATGCAGGTGTGGGAAAGAGTCTTGCTGATTCACCTCCTGCGAGCGTTCGAGCGTTCCAACCTCCTCCCAGAGATGCATCGGTTGGCGTTCTTTCTCGACGGGCCCCTTGCGCTATTCGGCCATCCCGCTTGGTTGTCTGCGGCGATTACATCGGAACTAAAGCGAATCAACCGAGATGTCCGCCGCCTGACCCAGTGGGATTTGGTCATCGTCGGCGTGGAGAAGACAGGAGCCTTTGTGTCTCACTTCAATGAGATCGATCAGCTCGACGGAGCCGGAGCCGAACGGTTCGGTAATGGCACGTACTGTCTATTGACCGATGAATACATCAAGAACCGCATAATTTTTTCGGAATCTCCCAAACGTTATGGCAAGGATACCTATTTTGGGCGGAAGTTCTTCTACAAGACGAAGAGCGGCGCGCGGATCGTAGCTAGCATTCCTTTTCTCGACGATGCACAAGACACGCTCGTGTCCGATGACGTGAATCTCTATCCGTCCTTCGCCGTCGCCTGCGGGCTCGTGGATAAGCTCGTGTCTTGCCGCTATCCCAACGCGCTGGCGCCGCTCGTGTCCGCTCATGCACAAGCCGCGATCCCTCTCGAGCTGGGTGCCAGAGTGTTGGAGCAGCTCGCCCGCGCGTTGATGAGAGAATCCTAATGGCCCCGTCACGGACCTATCAAAATGCGGCGAGTCGATGGGCGGGAATCGGTCCGTATTACGCGATGTTCCCTGTTCGGTTTGCCGACGAGACCATTCAGAAGTATTCACAGCCAGGTGACACGGTGATCGATCCATTTGCCGGCCGCGGTACGGCTGTATTCAGTGCGGCGACACAGGATCGGATCGGCATCGGCATTGACATAAATCCTGTCGGATTCGTTTATGGACAGACCAAGATCGAACCCGCTCGCCGCGACGCAGTCGAGCGCCGTCTTGAGCAACTAGGTCGATCGGCGTCAGACTACGTGGAAGAGGCGGATAAACTCCCGGAGTTCTTTCAACTCTGCTTTTCCGTCCCCGTTCGACAATTTCTGCTCGCAGCGCGGTCTAACTTGAACTGGCGAAAGAGAAAGATTGACAGGACTGTGATGGCTCTCTTGTTGGTGTACTTGCATGGCAAGAAGGGGGCTGCGCTGTCGAACCAAATGCGCCAAACAAAGGCGATGTCACCGGAATACTCCGTGCGCTGGTGGCGAGCTCGTAAGTTTGACCCTCCCGAAATCGACCCGGTGGCCTTCATGCGGACTCGAGTTCGATGGCGCTATGCAAAGGGCATGCCGCCGGGCGGCGGTAGCCGCATGTACCTTGGAGACAGCGCGACGAAACTTCGTCACTTGCGGACTCGGATCGAGCGAGGATCTATGGCAAGAGCACGTTTCTTGTTCACGTCTCCACCATATCATGCCGTTACTAACTATCGCTACGATCAGTGGTTGCGGCTGTGGCTTCTGGGGGGAGTGCCGAACGCGCGGCGCACAGGCGTGCCAGGGGAAGGTAAGTTCGAGGGCCGAAAACCATACCGGCGTTTGTTGCGGCGGGTGTTCGAAGAGGCCGCGACGATATTGGATGAATCCGCTACCGTCTATGTCCGTACAGATACTCGTAAATTTACGTACGACACAACTGTTGCAGTGTTGGACGATGTGTTCAATGATAAAGTAATGATCGAGATCAAGAGGCCGTTAGATGGAACAAGTCAGACACATCTCTTTGGGGATACGAACGGTCCAAAGCAGGGGACCGGAGAGGTGGACCTGATTCTGAAACCAAGGTGAGTCCAGTATACATGTACAAGTACGATTTTCACCTGACACCCGGCCTCGCCAAGGTCAGCGTGTCAGCCTGCCGTCTTCACCCCCTTTCCGGCTGACTTCTTCTGGGGCGTGGACTTCTGGTACGTGGGTCCGCCCCGCCATGCCGCGATTCTAAATCTCGAGATAGGTCTCGAGATCGGCCTGCATCTCGTCGACCGATTCGTACCAGGTCGTCCGTCCCTTCCAACCCGCAGGTGTTTGTCCGGGAGCGTCCGGTGGAGGGGCTCGATGAACCCGTTTGACTGCGGACGGCCGACCTTCGCTTCCGGTACTCGATCTCCTCGAGCTGCAGGAACAGCTCGTAGCGGCGCTGGTCCTCGTGGCCGCAGAACTCTCGACCGTCCTGCCGCTGAGGATCGTCTCGACCCCTGCGTCATGCTCCTCGGAGAGGGGGCAGGTACGTTGGTTGTTCAGGATCTGCAGCGCCGTCACGGGCATCTTCGAAGTGTAGAGCCCCCCAGCGCTGGCCACCGTTGCGCTTCTTCGGGGCAATTTGGTCAGGTGAATGCCGTACTGGTACAACCGTACATGTGTATTTTGGATTCGATCGATGGGTCGATATCTTCAGCCACGCGAAAAAGTAGGCGGATAAATTCAATAGCGAGGGGGTACACATTCCAAATATTCCATGGCGTAAGCACCTGGCGTTTCGTGGTCCATGTGTATGGTGTTGGGTGTTTTTCTGGTTCGTAGCCAGTCACCTTGCTCGGCTTCTATCAAACATCACAGCGGAAACAGCATCCGTCTTAGGTCTCTCGGGCGGGTTTCTGACGGGAATGGTGCTGACAGCATATCAGAAATCATCGTGCGCGACTAGTACCGAGGGCACTTCCTGAAATGCCTCATACACATCGATACGAAATGGTCTGGCACTCACGATCTGAGATAGCGGAATGACAATGCGGAACCAATTCTGTTCCGTTCGATCTTCATGTACATCGGTTTCGCCCAGAGCATCTAAAGTGTTCGCGTAATCGGTGGTGAATTCCACCTTCATTTGTTCCTTACGCCTGTAGCCACTCTTGAGTGGCAAAAGTTCAAGATATTTTCGATCAAAAATCGCACGTCGACCAAGCACCCAACCAACATATACCTTATGCGACGCCAGCGTGACCTCCAGCAAATATTCGCTATCTTCGGAAGCGACTTGATAAAACAATTGCTCCAGAGATTCATTGGCTCGCTCGATTGCGCGCTGTTCAACCCAGCTCTCGGGAAAAAGACAGTTGGCCACGAATGCGAGTAACGCCGCCAACGGAAGAGTCAAAAGCTGAGCAACGGTAGCCTCAGATCGATTTGGGAGTACATCATCCGTGAGCCATCTGTCGAGTCGCAATGGGTCAACTATGACAAGCTCAAAAACGAATGCAAGTGCAAGTAACAGCCCGCCGGCCACCGAAGCGCGAAGTAGGACATGGTGTCCCGCAGTCTTGGGGCGGATCAGCCGCAACCAGTGGCAACGGCGTACAAAGATATAACCACCGAGAATGACGACGAAGAAGCTGCCGAACCCCATCGGAATTTATTGCGAGAGTCCAAACCGTTCCCGAAGCGCCTGCTCACGTGCTGCTTGTATCCTCTTTTGTTCTTGCTGAATGATCCGTTTTGCGTGCGCTCCGTTTAGGATTTCGCGTGTGCTTACGCGATAACTTCCATCCCCAAGCCATTCGATCTTACGTGGCGTACGAGGTGGGATATCACCGTCAGTGTCGGTGGTTGTATCTTGATTTTCTGCCATGACTGGGTGCTCCCTTTCTGTGGCTTTGGTTGATCGTGGACACCCCGTGACGGCGGTGAGATCGATCCCGAACCACCTGGAAAAAGCTAACCAGACGTGACAGCGGCTCCGTTACCAAAGGGGCCTCAACATCGTGAAACGCGGGCTCCAAGCTGATGAGGTATGCGCGGATTTCTTCGTCTAACCGACGTGCATCACGACCGTAGAATAGGTCGAGGTAGGAACATGGGAGATCATACGTAGCGTGGAATTGACGGTGGTATGCAATCGCTTCACATCCTCCGCTGAATTCGTCCAGCGGAGGATGCGTCAGCACAACATCCTCGAGGGGATGTGTGAAGCTGTATGGCTCGGTTGCATCCAACGGATCGGTCCTCTCGATAGCGTATGGTCAAAATCCAAGGTAGCCGAGGACCTTGACACGAGCAAACCGCTGTCGTTCCGTGACTCATCTTCGTTCATCCCCTTTGATCCAAAATCCTAGGTTCCTGTAGACTTTCACCCTCGTGGCGCGGTCAGGTGTTGTCCGGACGGGTCGGGTAAAGCGGGAGCGGTGCTTGGTGGCACCAGCCTGTCCCGTCGAACCGATGAGTACTCACGTCTACTGTTCCGCAACGTAGGGTGATCGGAACCGGCACTACCGTGGCCGAATTCCGGTATCGACTTAGCACGCGTGCCTCACTCGCGTGATGCTCTGGCTAACCTCGTCATTGCTGTGCTCACGGGTATCGTCACCGTAGCGACACTCCGTGACGTACTCTAGGACGATGCGCCGCAAATCCACGCCCCGCTGCGGTACGCCAGCGTGTCGGGCACACCGGCCGTGTCCCGCCTTCGCGAGTTTCTCGTTGTCGGCGAGCACGCCGGTCTCCGGTCGGTAGGTCGCTGCGGACATCGACGCAGAAGGTTCCGAGGTCGAACCCAGCAACGCATGCGCGGGATCGCTTCGGGACCCTAGGCGAGCCGCCAAGCGCGAATTCACGGCGGCGACTACGAATCGTGAGGTGCCGGATCCAATCCTGCTCCCGGAGGGCCGAAAACCAAGGCCGAAGTCAGGGCATCTTGGGGTTCGCCGGTCGAGGCGTTTGCTGTATACTGACCGCGAGGACGACCCGGGGCCCCGGGAAGGCCCATCCACCGGCAAGACACCAAGACCATGATTACAGGCGAAGTCAAGACCAAGGTTGACAGCATCTGGAACACGATGTGGTCCGGGGGCATTTCGAACCCCCTCTCGGTCATCGAGCAGTTGACCTACCTCCTCTTCATCAAGCGGCTTGATGAGCTGCACACGCTTAGGGAGAACAAGGCCGCACGCACTGGGAAGCCTATCGAGGAGCCAATCTTCGCTCCCGATCAGGACGCCCTTCGCTGGTCTCGCTTCAGGGAGACTGCTCCCGAGAAGATGTTCGCGACCGTGCGTGACGACGTGTTCCCCTTCATGAAAGCGATGGGGGAGGGGGAAGGGGATGGCGAACGAGGCTCCACGTACGCACGCCATATGCGGGACGCCCTTTTCATGATGCCCACGCCCCGCGTGCTGGCGAACGTGGTGGATCAGCTCGACGGCATCGACATGGCCGACAGCGACACCAAGGGCGACCTATACGAATACATGCTCGGCAGGATCGCGACGGCCGGGCAGAACGGGCAGTTCCGTACCCCGCGTCATATCATCAAGCTGATGGTCGACATGGTCGCGCCGACGCCTAAGGACGTCATCTGCGACCCGGCCTGCGGCACGGCGGGTTTTCTCATCGCCGCTGCCGAATACTTGGTCGAGCACGATAGCGAGACCATCTACAAGGACGCTGCCACCCGCCGCCGCTTCAACGAAGGCACGTTCCACGGCTACGATTTCGACAGCACCATGCTGCGCATCGGCAGCATGAACATGCTGCTGCACGGCGCGAAGAATCCGGACATCCGCTACCGGGATTCGCTGGCGCAGGCCGCTGATGACGATGCGGAACGGTACTCGCTCATCCTCGCCAATCCGCCCTTCGCCGGCAGTCTCGACTACGAGTCCACCGCCAAGGATCTGCAGCAGATCGTCAAGACAAAGAAGACCGAGCTGCTGTTCCTCGTGCTCTTCCTCCGCCTTCTCCAGACAGGTGGGCGGGCGGCGGTCATCGTGCCCGATGGTGTGCTCTTCGGATCGACCAAGGCGCACAAGACCCTACGTACAATTTTGGTCGAGGAGCAGAAGCTCGACGCCGTCATCTCCATGCCCTCTGGCGTCTTCAAACCCTACGCTGGTGTTTCGACGGCCATCCTGCTCTTCACCAAGACCAACTCCGGCGGCACGGACCACATCTGGTTCTACGACATGCAAGCGGACGGCTACTCGCTGGATGACAAGCGCACGCCGCAACGGGAGAAGAGCGACCTGGACGACATTCTCGCCCGCTGGAAGAACCGCGACGCAGAGGGCAAGCGGGCGCGGACGGATCAGAGCTTCCTAGTGCCGAAGACCGAGATCGCAGAGGAGGACTATGATCTCTCAATCAACCGCTACAAAGAAGTCCAGTACGAGGCGGTGGAATACGATTCGCCGCTGGTGATTCTGGAACGGCTGGCCGTGCTCGAGGAGGAAATCACGAAGGGGCGTAGGGAGTTGTTGAGGACGCTGGGATGAGCTGGAACACGATCCCAGTGGGAGATATTGCCCTTCGAAGAGGGAGTTCCGTAGATCCCAAGAAGCACCCGGACGAAGTGTTCGAGCTCTATAGCATCCCTGCTTTCGATGCGGGTGCTCCTGAAGTAGTTCCGGGTTCGTCGATTGGCTCTTCGAAGAAGGCCGTACAGCCGAATGACGTGATGATCTCGCGCATCGTGCCCCACATCCGTCGGGCGTGCGTTGTTGGGCCAGCATTTGCCATCCCGTGCGGATCTGTTGTGATGATTGAACTTACGGGA
>JAPPNN010000026.1 GCA_028873815.1 Gemmatimonadota bacterium
GTGGAGCGTTTTTTTGGGCGTCCCAAGGCTGGCTTGTCGCATGTTAAGGGCGACAAGCCAGCCTACCCAAAGTAATACACTGGGGCTGGCGAGGGTGGCTTCCGCCCCCTTCGATCCCCCGATTCGACTCCCACGAAGCGGGAGCGGGTTTGCCTCCGCTCCGTCACCCGGCGCGGAATGTCGCAGTTCGGCGGCCACCCTCGACGGAGTCTTCACCCTGACCTGCCACCGCGTCCCAATCCGCCAAGCCGTCTGGACGCAGGGTGCCGCGCCCCGATACCTTGGGAGCCGTATGTTGGCAGAGCGGGACGCTGCCGCAACCCACCCCTCTATCCGAACTCCCATGGTCCTCTGTTCCGTTGACGGTTGCAACCGCCAAGCGAAGTCCCTCGGGTATTGCCGTGCCCACTACCAGCGCTTCAAGAAGGGCACGTCCCTTCACGATCCGCCGCTGCGTGAGGAATGCTCGATCCGGGGCTGTCGGCGAATACTGCACAGAGACACCTTCTGTGATCCCCACTACACGCAGTACCGGGAGGTGGTGAGGGCGCTTGGCGAGGTGGGGGCCGGTGTCACCGCGAAATAATGAAACCCCCGGTCCAGCTCCCGATCCTGTCCGCACTCTTCGTTGCGTGTGCCCCCGCGGCGGCCCAACAGGTGGTCGAACTTCCAAGCGACGACCGCTGGCTGAACTCAGACTTCGCGGAAGTCTTCAGCTTGGGGTCGCTGGACGCTCCGGAGTGGCAACACTTTGGGCTGTTACAGACGGCGGCCTTTGACGCCGCAGGCAACCTTCATCTGCTGGACCAAGACGCGCGGAAGATCGTGGTGGTGGACTCGACCGGCGGTTTCGTGCGGACCATTGGGCGGTCCGGAAACGGCCCGGGCGAGTTCGACTGGCCCCAGAATCTGGTGATCCGGCCGGACGGTCGGATCGTCGTTACCGATATTCCACGGCACCGAACCTTCAAGATCTTCAACAGCGACGGCAGCTTCGACCGTGGCGTGCGAGTGGGAAACGATCTTCTGGGCGTGGCGGGTCGAATCGTCGCCGACCGGGGTTCGGGCGGCGGCCTGTTTGTAGCCTCGGGAGACCTGGTGCGGTACCTGCCGATGCGGCCTAATGAGCACGAGGATCCGCCGGGCAAGCACTCGGTCCTCCGGCTCTCGCTGGAGGGTGAGGAGTTGGCGCGGGAGGTCGTTGCCCACGGGTGGGCTCCGCCTTCTGCCGGACCGGTCGAGGTTCGCATCGGCAGTCGAACCGTCAGGTCGGGGGAGACGACGCCTCACCCGCGCATCTTCGATCCCGGCTTTTTCGTGGGCGCGTTGCCCGGAGGCGGCGTGGCGTTCTCGGACTCGACGGCCTACAGGATCAGGGTCACGGATCCGGCGGGTGAGATCGAGCGCATCTTGCGCCGCCCCTTCGAGCCCGAGCCGGTCACGGATCGGATTGTCGAAGAAGAGATCGAGCGACGACTTGTGGAGATTGAGCGGACCGCCGTGGCAGTGTTCCGGCGAGCGTCGATGGTCGTGGACGGGGGCGGCAATCCCATTCAGGGAATGATCCCGGACGACATGATTCGGGAAGGTGCCGTGCGGTCGCAGCGAAGGTTTCTCGAAGCCCGATCCGCCGCCGAAGAAGTCCCGGTCGTTCGCAACCTTCGCACCACATGGGATGGCGAGATATGGGTCCAGCGACGCGGCGACAAGCCTGTCAGCGACGGCCCCATCGACGTGCTGAGCCCCGATGGCCGCTACTTGGGCAGCTATCCAGCGGGGACACCCATGCCCGACGCCTTCGGCCCGGACGGGCTCGTGGCATACATTGAAACCGGGGATCTGGAGCAGTACACGGTGCGAGTCAGCCGGGTGCCGCCAGCTGGAAACCGTCAAGGGCTTCGAGGGCGACGGGGTGCGGTGACGCACATGGCACGAGGAGACGAGCCGGGGAGCGGCACGCGGATGCAGTAAGGGGGTTCGGGGGCATCCCCCGACCAGAGTTTTTGTGAAACAAAATAACATCTGGCTCCTCCGAAACCCCGCAAACGCGGGGACCCCCTGCGCGACCCGCGTCAAGACCAGCGAGCGGCGTTCAGCCGCTCCCCGGAAGGCCGACGCATCGGGCTAGCCGCGACTGGCGGAAACCCACCGACAGCGCGACCTTTCGTTCGCGCAGATCGTGCGGTCCATCACCGAGAGGAATCGAATGATGGCACGCACGAAACGAAGTCGGCGCTCTTACGGCGCTGGCGAATGGGGCCGGAATCGCGTGAGGGTGTTCCCCGACCCGAAGACCGGCCTGTTCCAAGTCGAGTGGCGCGAGAACGGCCGAAGGCTCACCCGGTCGCTCGGGCACCGGGACTGGACCCGAGCGAAGCGGCAGGCGGACGAGTTCGCCGCCGGGTTCGCGAGCCCGGACCTGAACGGCAAGGTGGAAGCCGAGCCGCTCGACTTGGGGACGCTCTTTGACATCTACGGTGAAGAGGTTACCCCGACCAAGACCCGACACTCGCGGCTCCATGATCGGACCACGACCAAGATGTTCCTCCGGTTCTTCGGAAGAGACCGCGACCCGGCGACCTTGTCACAACGGGACTGGGATCGCTTCATCCGGGAACGGCGCTCGGGCCGGATCGGACCGAGCGGAAGGCCCGTGTCTGATCGCACCATCGAGCACGACCTCAAGTTCCTGATCGCAGTTCTGAATTGGGCCGAGAGGTCGAGGGACGAGCAGGGCCGCCTCCTCCTCGACAGGAACCCGCTCAAGGGCCTGAGAAAGCCCACCCAGAAGAACCCGACCCGGGTGGTGCTCGCCGAGGAGGAGTACCGGGCGCTCCTGGAAGCGTCGAGCCGGGTGGAGTGGCGGTTCCGCGTCGCGCTCGTGCTCGCACACGAGACCGGGCACCGCATCGGAGCGATTCGCAAGCTTCGGTGGACCGACATCGACTTCGAGGGACGGGTGGTGCGGTGGCGGGCGGAACACGAGAAGACGGGCTACGAGCACGTCACGCCGCTGACCGACGAGGCGGTTGCCGCCTTGAAGGAGGCGCGAGCCGTGGGTGCCGGGAGTGGGAATGCCCCGGTATTGCCCTCGCCGATCGATAGCGCCCGATGCATGAGCCCCAGTTGCGCGTTTCGGTGGTGGAAGAAGGCACAGACGCTCGCGGGCCTGGAGCCGAAGCGTGGCAGGGGCTGGCACTCGCTCAGGCGCAAGTTCGCCAGCGATCTGATGGACACGCCGCTCAAGGTGCTCTGCGAGCTTGGCGGCTGGAAGGATCCCCAGACGGTGCTCAAGTGCTATCAGAGGCCGGACGCGGGACAACTCAGGACGGCATTGGAAGGCCGACCGAGGGTTCGCGGCTGAAATCCCGACCAGCGGGAATCATTCGGCGGGAATCCGATCTTCAAAACTCCTAAGTCTATCGGATGCAACCAGTTGTAAATCCGATGCAACTTGTCTCGGGGGCAACGTGCTGCTCAAGTACCTGGGCGAGCGCGGGGACCGGGCCGGGGTCGACGCCGCCGTGGCGGTGTCCGTGCCGTACGACCTGCCCGGCAGCGCGCAGCGTCTGTCGAACGGCGCCATGGGACGCGTGTACGGCGCCTACTTCCTGCGTTCCCTGCGCCGCAAGGTGCGCGCAAAGCGGCACCTGCTGAACGGCGAAGTCGACGTGGACCGCACGCTGGCGGCCCGAACGCTCAGGGACTTCGACAATGCCTGCACGGCACCACTTCACGGCTTCGCCGGAGCCGACGACTATTACGCTCGCGCCGACGTGCGACGCCATCTGGCGCACATCCGGGCGCCGGCACTGCTCATCCAGGCCCGGGACGACCCCTTCCTGCCATTGGGCGCGACGCCCGACGCGATCGTCGCGGACAACCCGCATCTGACGGCGGCGTTCACCGACCGCGGAGGCCACCTCGGGTTCGTGGAAGGCACGCTGCCGTGGCGCCCGCGCTTCTGGGCCGAGCGGGAGGCGGCGAGGTTTCTCGCGCGGGAATTGCTGCCCGACTGACCGCGCCGGCCAGAGCCGCTCGCGCTACAGCCGCTCCCGGATCCAGCCGACCACGTGATCCAGCCCCACGCGCTCCTGGGCCAGGGTGTCGCGGTCGCGGATGGTGACGCTGTCGTCGTCGCGGGTCTGGCCGTCGATGGTGATGCACCAGGGCGTCCCCGCCTCGTCCTGACGGCGGTAGCGGCGGCCGATCGAGCCCGCCTGATCGTAAGCGGCGGGGACGCGCGCGCGGCGAAGCGCCTTGAGCAGCGATTGCGCCAGCTCGGGTTGCCCGTGCTTCTTCATCAACGGGAAGACTGCGGCCTTGATCGGGGCCAGGCGCGGGGAAAGTCCCAGCACGACACGCTGCTGCCCTCCCACCTCCTCTTCACGGTATCCATCGACAAGCGCGACCAGGGCCGCGCGGCCAACCCCCATCGCCGTTTCTACCACAAAAGGCAGGTAACGCTCGCCACCGGCCGGATCGATGTAGATGAGGCGCTTGCCGGAAAACTCCTGGTGGCGTGAGAGGTCGAAGTCCGTGCGGTTGTGGACGCCCTCCAGCTCCTGCCAGCCGAAGGGGAACTCGTACTCGATGTCGATGGCGGTCTTGGCGTAGTGGGCGAGCTCGTTCGGACCGTGGGCGTGCTGCCTGAGCTTCTCCGGGCGGATGCCGATCTCGTGGTGCCAAGCGATGCGCTGGTCGAGCCAGTAGTCGAACCACTCGTCGTCGCTTCCGGGCTTGACGAAGAACTGCATTTCGGCCTGCTCGAACTCGCGCGTGCGGAAGATGAAGTTGCCCGGGGTGATTTCATTGCGGAACGCCTTGCCGATCTGCGCGATTCCGAATGGGACGCGCTGGCGCGAGGTTTGCTGGACGTTCAGGAAGTTGACGTACGACCCTTGCGCGGTCTCGGGCCTCAGGTAGACGACCGACGCGTCCTCCTCCACCGGGCCCATGAAGGTCTTGAACATGAGGTTGAAGAGGCGGGGTTCGCCCAGATCGCAGTCGGCGTGGGCACCCGGGGCGACCGACGGCTTGCGGGCGCAGCCGGCCTGATCGATGTGGTCCGCCCGCCAGCGCTTCTTGCAGGTCTTGCATTCGAGCAGCGGGTCCGTGAAGCCGGAGACATGACCCGACGCCTCCCACACCCGAGGATGCATGAGGATGCCGGCATCGAGCCCCTCAATGTCGTCGCGCGCGTGCACGATCGAGGACCACCATGCGTCAGCCACGTTCTTGCGCAGTTCGACGCCGAGGGGTCCGTAGTCCCACACCGATGCCGCACCGCCGTAGATCTCCGACGACTGAAACACGAATCCCCGCCGCTTGCACAGCGAGACGATCTTCTCCATGCGGTCCGCCACGTCGCGTCCCCCGGGGTGTCAGAGTGAGTGCACGGCGCGCTGCCCCGCCGGAGCGCGCAAAAACGCGCCCGAAAGTTACCGAAGACGGGGGTGAGGACTAAAGTCCCACGGCCTCGGCGCTCCACGCCCACAACGTGGACTGCGCGTGCGGGTCGCGGGCCGCCGCCGACGGCGACGAACGCGAGGTCTTGTTGAAGTAGGCTCCGTTCAGGTTCTCATCCCGGCATCCCACGGCAAGCTCGGCCAGGACGGGACCGCCCCGATCGGCCTGGCGGCCCATCACGCGGGCAAGAGTGCCGCTCCCGCGACCACCCCCCATGTAGTCGCGGAGCAGCCCGGTGTCGTACACGCCCGGGTGAAGCACCACGGCTTCGACGCCCGTTCCCGCGACTCGACGCGCCAGTTCGAGAGTGAACAGGACATTGGCGAGCTTGCTCTGCTGGTAGGCGCGTCCCCGACGGTAGGGGCGCCGCTCCCAGTTGGGGTCGCCGAAGTCGAATGCCGGACCCTCGTGAGCGGCCGAGGAAACCGTGACGACCCGGCAGGGGCGCGGTGACCGGCTGAGCAGCGGCAGCAGGAGGTTGGTGAGGAGGAAGTGGCCCAGATGCGTGACCGCGAGCTGCATCTCGAAGCCGTCCCGGCTGACCGCGCGCTGCCTGGGGAGCACGGCCGCGTTGTTGATCAGCGCCACGACCGTCGGTTCGAGTTCGTTGATACGGGCGGCGGCCGCGCGCACGGAAGCCAGCGACGCGAGATCCGCAACGACGAGACGATGGCTGTGCGGTGCGGCGGGTTGGGCGAGGCGCGCGCGGGCCTCCTCTCCGCGCTTCCGGTCCCTGCACAGGAGGATGACCGGGTGGCCCGCATCGGAGACGTGGCGTGCCGCCGCCAATCCAATCCCGCGGTTGCCGCCGGTGATGATGACCGTGTTCACGTCGTTGCTTCTCCCGGTTCAAATGGGCACCTTTCAAACTACTTCCTCCCGGTTCACCCGACCCAGAGGCATACGGATGAAGCTGACGTTTACAGATAAGGCGCGGGACATGGTCGTGTCCTTCATGGACATGGAAGAGGACGGACTTCAGGCGCTGCGGATCGCGGTGGACGGAAGCCCCTTCGCCCCCAACTACGAGCTCACCCTGGTCGACGCCGAGCAACGCGCCGCAACGGATGTCGAGGTCGACGCGGGATCGTTCACGGTTCTCGTCGACGAGGCGAGCGTGGAGCGCCTGAACGGTGCCAAGGTGGACTTCGTCGAGAAGATCCAGGAGAGCGGATTCCAGATCACGCCGGATCCCAACGCGACGAAGGCGGCGATGGACGACGCTGGCCCGTCGGGCGAGCTCGCCGATCGCGTGAGCCAGGTGCTGGACACCGAGATCAACCCGGCGATCGCCGCGCACGGTGGCGTGATCAACCTGGTGGACGTGCAGGGGACCGAGATCTTCATCGAGATGGCGGGGGGGTGTCAGGGGTGTGCGATGTCGCGCATGACGTTACGTCAGGGTGTGGAGCGCATGGTGTCGCAGTCGGTGCCGGAGGTGACCGCGATCCACGACGTGACCGACCACGCGAGCGGGGAGAATCCCTACTTTTCGTGAGGTGCCCGTAGAGGGCCGGGACGTGAGCCTGGCCGCAGGGCGGGCCGTGGGGACGACCGTGCGGCGGGTTGCCCGGACGCACAACGAAGCCGGCCGATGCCGCATCGCACGCTGATCCGGGGCGCCCGGGTCGTTCTGCCGGGCAAGATTGCGCGGACCTCGGTGCTGATCGAGGGTGCGACTATTGCGGGGGTGGATGTGGCTCGGCAAACGCGCGCGGACGAGGTGGTGGACGCGGCCGGCCTGCACCTATTGCCCGGCGTGATCGACGACCAGGTTCATTTTCGCGACCCGGGTCTGACGCACAAGGAGGACCTGCGCACCGGCAGCCGGGCGTGCGCGGCAGGCGGCGTGACCTCGTTCCTGGAAATGCCGAACACCGTGCCGCAGACGATCACGGTCGAGGCGCTCGCGGCCAAGCTGGCACTGGCCTCCCGCCGCTCGGTCGTCAACTACGGCTTCTACATGGGCGCCACCACCGACAACCTGGACGAGCTGTGCCGGGCTGACCGGACCCCCGGCGTCGCCACCCCGGGGATCAAGATCTTCATCGGGTCGAGCACCGGGAACATGCTGGTCGACGATCAGGAGTGTCTCGAGGCGATCTTCGCGGAGACCACGCTGCCGATCACGGCCCATTGCGAGGACGAGTCCACCGTGCGCGCGAACCAGGCGCGTCTGGCCGGGCCGCTCACCGTCGACGACCACTCCCGCATTCGCGATCACAAGGCGGCCGTTACCGCCACGCTGCGCGCCATCGACCTGGCGGAACGCCATCGCCACCGCTTCCACGTCCTGCACGTCTCCACCGGTGAGGAGGTACGGATCATCGGCGATCACAACCGGATCATCGCTCATCACGACCGTATCATCACTGCAGAGGCCTGCCCGCATCACCTCTTCTTCGACACCTCCGACTACGCGCGGCTGGGCACACTGGCCCAGATGAACCCTTCGCTCAAGACCGCCGAAGACCGGGCCGCACTCTGGCGTGGGTTGAAGGAGGGCGCGATCCAGATCGTGGCCACCGATCACGCGCCGCACACCCTCGAGGAGAAGGCGGTCCCCTACCCCGGGTCACCCTCTGGAGTGCCGGCCGTCGAGGTGTTCCTCCCCCTGATGCTCAACGAGGTGAACCGGGGCCGCTGCACGCTTGCGGATCTGGCCGCATGGATGTGCGACCGTCCTGCCCGCATTTGGGACATCGTGGGCAAGGGCCGGGTCCAGCGCGGCTACGACGCCGACCTTGTGCTGGTCGACATGGAGAGTGAACGCGTGGTGAGGAACGAGGATCAGCGGTGCAAGTCCGGCTGGAGTCCATGGCATGGAACGAAACTCCAGGGCTGGCCTGTGAGGACGTGGGTGGGTGGCCGAACGGTGTTCGCGGACGGGCGCGTGGAGACGGAGTCCGTGGGGCGCGAGATCGTGTTCGACTGCAAGCGGGGCGGTTACTGGGCGACGGGGGAGCCCATGTAACTGGCGGCACGTCGCACTGCTGGTACGGTGAGCCCCCACCGATCAGCTTGGCCGTTACCTTCGCCGGTGCCGGTGCCCTCGGCTGTCCCGTAACTATCCTGATTCTCCGCCCACCCTCACGTAACGTCAGGGTTGGCGAAGCCGGTCAGTCTTCCTACTCGGGGCCCACGCTTCCCAACAGCGGGTAGTGGTCCGACCCGAACGTGTCGTCCAGACGACGGTATTCACCGCGCCATTCCGAAGGCAACCGGAACATGAGGTGGTCGGACCGCCGCAGCCAGGCGCCGATCTCGAAGTGATGCGTCGGGCTCGAATCTGGGCGTTCGGGCAGCGGAAGACGCTCCCTGGCAACACGATAGGCGCCCTCGCGAGGGCCGCCTACCCAGGTGTTGAGGTCGCCGCCGAGGACATGTGCATGTGCGCGGTCGCCCGCGGGGAAGACACTGAGAAGCCCGGCCATCTGGCGGTGGCGAGCGGATCCCAAAGTGCGCCACACCCGACGCCACGGCGCCCGGTTGTCCAGGTGCACCGAGCAAAAGTCGATCGTGTGATCGCCGAGGGTGACGCTGGCTGCAACCGCAACCCGGCGCTGGCGCTCGAAGGGAAGCTCGATGGCGCGCGGCCCGGCAAGTGGGACGTTGGCCACGATCGCACACCCCCGGTCTTCGGGAGGGCCGTCATTGGGGTCGCCGCCCGGACCACCGTTGCGCATGGAAGGCACGTAAAGCACAGAGAGACCCCTTTCGCGCGCAAACGCCACGATGTCGACGCGCCTCTCGCCCCTGGGGCGGTCGGCTATCCGTGCAGCCCAACGCGAATTGGCGGAGGGTTCGGGCAGATCGGCCCCCGTGGCGAAGACTTCCTGCAACAGGAGCACCGTCGGCGCACCTGTCGAAAGGTGCTCCCAGAAGGCGCACATCGCCCCGCCACCCACGCGGGCGTTCCACACCGCCACGGCTAGGGGCCAGCGCACCGGAGCGGCGGGAGCAGTGGCTGGGGCGTTGCCGACCCTCGCCGGACCCACGGCCGCGCGCCACGGCCGGTGCGCCGAAACATCAGCGGTTGGAGCCGCAGGCAGCCATTCACACTGCACCCCGGGACGACCCTCCAGGTCAAGGCTGCTTCTCCAGGCGTCGCTCAAGTGTCCGCCGCTCTCCTGTTAGATTGGTCACCGCACGGAACCGCGTCCCGCAGCTTCGGCGACCTCCATCGAATCCTCGACCGCACATCCGCACTGTGCCCTCATGAACGATAGCAGGAAGCCTGTCGTCCTCATCGTCTGCGACGGCTGGGGCGTGGGGCCGACCGAACCCGGCGAGGTCGAGCGCCGGGGCAACGCCATCGCCATGGCTCGCACACCAGTACGGGACCGGCTGCTTGCGGAGTGCCCCTGGAGCATGCTCGCCACCTCGGGCGAAGCGGTCGGCCTGCCCGCCGGCCAGATGGGCAACTCCGAGGTCGGGCACCTGAACCTCGGGGCTGGCCGGATCGTGCATCAGGACGTAACGCGGATCTCGGCGGCGATCCACGACGGGTCGTTCTTCGCCCTCCGCGAACTGGCGGCGCTCGCGGACACGTTGCGGGCCAGCGGCGGAGCGCTGCACCTGATCGGCCTGTGCTCCGACGGAGGAGTCCACAGCGAGATATCGCACCTGCGCGCGCTGCTCGACTGGGCTGAGCGCGTGGGCGTGCCAGCCCGCGTCCACTGCATCACGGACGGGCGCGACACGTCGCCGACCTCGGGATTGGCCTGGATCGAGGAGTTGCAGGCGGGAATGGGCGGCCGCGGCCAAGGCGGGAAGAGCCCGACAAGCGACGAGGGGCCGACCCGGTGGCCGAGCGCCCGTATCGCAACGGTGTCCGGACGGTATTACGCGATGGACCGCGACCGGCGCTGGCCGCGCACCGAGCGGGCCTACCGCGCGATCGCCGAGGGGTCCGGCCCCCGGGCCGAATGCGCGTCCGCGTACGTGGCCCGCTGCTACGAAGAGGGCACGACGGACGAGTTCCTGCCGCCCGCTGTGGTGGCGCCGGTGAATGATACGGCCCTCGGGGGTCGTCCCGCGTCGGACGGCCGGGCGGGGATCGGGCCGCAAGACGGCATCCTCTTCTTCAACTTCCGCGCCGACCGGGCACGACAGCTGACAGCCGCCCTCACCGAAGCCGCGTTCCCCCACTTCGACCGCCCGCGCGGCGCCTTCGTCAACTATGTCGCCATGACCCGCTACGAGGATGAATTCCCGCACCCGGTCCTCTTCCCGCCCCGGGCGCTCGACAACGTCCTGGGCGCGGTTCTCGCCGAGGCCGGCCGCGCGCAGCTCCGCATGGCCGAGACCGAGAAGTACCCGCACGTGACCTATTTTTTCAACGGCGGTGTCGAAGAACGCTTCTCTGGAGAAGACCGTCATCTCGTTCCGTCGCCGAAAGTTGCGACGTATGACTTAAAGCCAGACATGAGCGCTGTCGAGCTCACCGACGCGCTGCTCGCCCACATCGCCGAGCGACGCCACGGTTTCATCCTCGTCAACTACGCCAACGCGGACATGGTGGGTCACACCGGGAGCATCCCGGCGGCAGTCCAAGCTGTCGAGACGGTCGACGGGTGCGTGGGACGGGTCCTGGAGGCCGTGTCGCAAGCGGGGGGCACCGCGTTGGTCACGGCCGATCACGGCAATGCCGAACGGATGCTGTGCGAGGACGGAACCCCATTCACGGCCCACACCACCGGGCCGGTCCGGCTGATCCTCTCCTCGCCGCCGGGCTCCCGGCGCCAAGCCGTCCGTGACGGTATCCTCGCCGACGTGGCCCCCACCGTCCTTCATCTCATGGGAATACCCCAGCCGCGCCAAATGACCGGGCGGAGCTTGCTGACCAAGCCCGCCGCGTGATAGTCTGATCGCGACATGAGCGACAACCCCTACACCCGCGTCGTGGACCGGGTCACCACCGGCCTGGGGAGGTTCATCTCCTGGCTGGCGTTGGCGATGGTCCTGATCGGCGCCTACAACGCCATCGTCCGCTATCTCGGGCGTTTCATCGGGATCAACCTCAGTTCCAATCTCTACCTGGAACTGCAGTGGTACCTGTTCTCGCTGATCTTCCTGCTCGGCGCGGGGTTCGCGCTCAAGGAGAACGCGCACGTTCGCGTTGACGTGCTGTACGGTCGACTGCAGACCAGGGCGCGGGCCTGGATCAACGTCGTCGGGGCGGTCCTCATGCTGTTGCCGTTCTCCGTCTTCGTGCTGTGGGTCTCCTGGCCCTCCATTCAGGCCTCGTGGGCGGTGCGCGAGGCATCCCCGGATCCCGGCGGACTGCCGCGCTACCCGCTCAAGGCGGTGATCATCGTCGCCTTCGTGCTTCTGATCGCACAGGGAGTATCGGAGCTGATCAAGGATGTCGGGGTGTTGCGGCGCACGGGGTCGGATGCGGGGGACGACGAGGCGTCTTCAGCCCACCACGGGAGAGCCGGCCTCTAGATGGAGACGAACATCCTCGCTCCGTTGATGTTCGTGGTGGTCTTCCTGATCATTTTCAGCGGCTATCCGGTCGCGTTCGCGCTGGGCGGGGCTTCGCTGATCTTCGCGTTTATCGGGGTGCAACTCGGCTTCTTCGACTGGCACCTCCTGTTCGCCATGCCCGAGCGGATCTTCGGGGTGATGTCGAACTACGTTCTCCTCGCGGTCCCGTTCTTCATTTTCATGGGACTTGTGCTGGAAAAGGCGAAGCTGGCGGAAGACCTGCTGACCACGATCGGCACGCTGTTTGGCCGGCACAACGGCGGTCTGGCGCTCGCGGTGGTCGTGGTCGGGGCGATGCTGGCCGCCGCGACCGGTGTCGTGGGCGCGTCGGTCGTCGCCATGGGCAGCATCTCGCTGCCGGTCATGCTGCGCTACAAGTACTCGGCGCGGCTGTCTTCCGGCGTGATCCTCGCCTCGGGGACGCTCGGGCAGATCATTCCGCCCAGCATCGTGCTGGTGGTGCTCGCGGACCAGTTGGGCATCTCGGTGGGCGATCTGTTCATCGGGGGACTCATTCCGGGGCTCATGCTGGCGGCCATGTACGCGATGTACGTGGGTGGCGTGGCCATCGTGAAGCCGGAGGCGGCGCCCGCCCTTCCCCGCGAGATGACGGACGTCGATTTCGGCACGCTGATGCGGCGGGTGGCGGTAGTGATGTTCCCGCCGCTTGCGCTCATCCTGATCGTGCTCGGGTCGATCTTCGCGGGGATCGCGACGCCCACGGAGGCGGGAGCGATCGGGTCGGTCGGTGCGATCCTGCTCGCGTCCGCGCGCCGCCGCATGTCGCTGAAGGTGCTGCGCGAGGCGTGCATCGGCGCGACCAAGCTGACGACAATGGTGATGTTCCTGCTGATCGGGTCGACAGCCTTTGCGCTGGTCTTCCGCGGCCTCTACGGCGACATCTGGATCGAGGACCTGCTGACCAACCTGCCCGGCGGCCACATCGGCCTGCTTCTCGTCGCCAACCTGGTGATCTTCATCCTCGGATTCTTCCTGGACTTCTTCGAGATCGCCTTCATCATCATCCCGCTGCTGGCCCCGGCGGCCGCGCTTCTGGGCATCGACCTGGTGTGGTTCGGCGTCATGATCGGGATGAACCTGCAGACCTCGTTCCTGACACCGCCCTTCGGCTTCGCTCTATTCTATCTGAGGGGTGTGGCTCCCCCGGAGGTGAAGACGACAGACCTCTACCGTGCGGTGATTCCGTTCATCATCATCCAGCTCATCGGCCTGCTGCTGATCATCCAGTGGCCTGGGCTAGTGACGGGACTGGTGAACTGAGGGGCTGCGGGAACTAGACCGACATCCCGTCCGGGAACGCGAAGCTCGCGAAACGCAACTCGGCCGTGCCGAACCAGCGGTAGGACGCCTCCTTGAAGCCGCGCCAGTGGTCGTAGACCCGGCGATACTGCTGGTCGGCCCCGGCGTAGTCCTCGAGAATTTCGCCGATCGTCGTCCGCGCCTCCGCCATGATGTCGTCCGAGAAGGACCGCATCTGCGTGCCGCCATCGATGAGGCGCTGCAGCGCGCCCGGGTTCTTGGCGTCGTAGTAGGAGAGCATCCGCCGCGCGGTGGCCTTGGCCGCCACCTCGAAGACCGCCTGGTAGTCGCTCGGGAGCTGGTCCCACGCCTGCTGGTTGACCTCGTATGACACCGAGGCCGACGGCTCCCACCAGCCCGGATAGTAGTAGTAGGGCGCGGCCTGATGGAGGCCGAGCTTTTCGTCGTCGTAGGGCCCGACCCACTCGGTGGCGTCGATGGCGCCGCGTTCGAGTGCCGGATAGATGTCGCCGCCCGCAAGTACCTGAACGGTGACGCCCATCCGGTCCATGACGTCACCGCCCAGCCCGGGAATGCGCATCTTGAGGCCGCGCAGGTCGTCGACCGAATTCACCTCCCTGCGGAACCAGCCGCCCATCTGCCCGCCCGTGTTCCCGCCCGGGAACGAAATGATGTTGAAGTCGGCGAAGACGCTGCGAACCACCTCCAGCCCCCCGCCCTCGTTCAGCCACGCGTCCTGCTGGCGCGCGGTCATGCCGAAGGGCACGCCGGCGTCGAAGGCGAGCGCCTGGTTCTTGCCCGTGTAGTAGTAGCTGGTGCTCTGGCCGACCTGGACGGTGCCCTGCTGGACCGCGTCCATGACCTGCAGTCCCGGCACCAGTTCGCCGGCCGGATAGGCCCGGATCTGGAAGCGCCCTCCGGTCAGTGAGGAGGTGATTTCGCCGAGCATCTCGCCCGAGCCGTAGATCGCGTCCAGGCCGCGCGGAAAGCTCGAAGCCATCCGCCACATCACGCGCGGCTGGGTCTGCACCGCGGGAGCGCCCTCGATCGCGTCGCCGGCCTCGGCGCCACATGCCGTGACGAGGCCCGCGCCGGCCACGCCGGCGGCCCGTCCGAGGAACTTGCGGCGGCCGAGTGATTCGTCTGCAACGGTTGGGGTGGTCGCCGGGACGGCTTCGTCAACGGTCTTCTTGGACATCACAGTGCTTTCCATGAGAGGTCTGGTTGTTCGCCCGGGATGCTGGCCGGGCCCGAGTTGGCAGTCGTAAACAGTAGCACAAATGCCTGCCCTGCGGCTATCCTGCCTCCTTTGACCTTGCGAATCTGTATACATATCCGTACACGTTAGACTCTGACGCTCTCGGTCCCAGCGACGGCGATCGGCCTGAATCGAGCAACGTGGGACGAGGACGTCCCGATGGCGCAGGCATTCGTTGGAGTTGGCCATGGCAGGACCGGCCGTAGCAGGGCAATCCCTCCGACCTACCCTCGCGTGCCGGTGCCCGGTTCGGCAAACCCCCCTTGGACCCCTCTACGGGAGGAGTGTGCAATCATGAAACGTCTACGAAAGCTCCTATCCACTGGCTGCCTGGCTCTGGCAGGCGCCTCGCCAGTGGCCGTCGTGGCGCCGGAGGCCGCTCTGGCCGCGCCAATGCAGGAGGCGGTCACGGGAATCGTCGTCTCCGCTCGCACCGGTCAGCCGCTCGCAGGCGCTCAGGTTGTCATCGAAGGGACCACGCAAGGGACCGTCACGAATTCCAGCGGCAGGTTCCTGTTCACCGAGGTCGAAGGAGAGACGATAACACTGCGGGTCGTCCTGATTGGCTATCGCGATCACACCGAGACCGTCGCGACCGGAAGCGCCATACGCATCGACCTGGAGGAAACCGCGATTGACCTTGACGCGATCGTCGTGACGGGTACGGCCGGCGGATCACAGACACGCGCGATCGGGACCACAATCGCCCAGATCGACATGACCGAGGCCATGCGGGTCGGTCAGTCCGGTTCCATCCAGGAGTTGCTGAGCTCCAACGTCGCTGGCTTGAACATGGCTACCGGCCCTGGCAATGTCGGGACGGGCGGGGCCGTCAAGATCCGGGGCATCGGAAGCGTCAGCCTGGGAAGCGGACCGCTGGTCTACGTGGACGGTGTCCGTATCGACAACAACTCGAACGCGCGCATCGGAAGCGACCAGGGCACGCGGACGATGCGCGGGGGCGCGGTCAGCCGTCTCAACGACCTGAACCCCGAAGAGATCGAGAGCGTCGAGGTCATCAAGGGCCCGGCGGCAGCCACACTGTACGGAACCGAAGCTTCGGCCGGGGTGATCCAGATCACCACCAAGCGCGGCAGCTCCGGCGCTCCGCAGTGGGAAGTGACCGTCAGGCAGGGAGTGTCCTACCTGTCGAACGCGGTCGGTCGCTGGCCGGCCGTATACGACAAGGGCACGGCCGCGTGCCCCAACTGTGAGATGCTCCCGAGCGGTGTGCGCAAGTTCGAGGTGCTGAGGTCCGAGCAGGCGCTCGGCCATGGAATCCCGTTCACCTACGGGCACGACCAGACCTACGGGATCTCCTCCAGCGGCGGGACCGACCTCATTCGCTACTACGTGTCCGCGCAGATGGACCGGGACGAGGGATTCGTCGACTGGAACCACCAGAACAAGTACTCGGCACGTGCCAACCTGGAACTGACGCCGAACGAACAGCTCAGCATCACCACCAACATGGGCTTCGTGCGCTCCAAGTCGCGCTTCAACGGGGGCGGCCCCTTCCCAATCGAGTTCGTATCCTCGATCTACTGGGGCACACCCGCGGCGGCCGAGGACGAGCGCCGCCGGGGCTGGAACTGGACCCCGCCCTGGGCGATGGAAACGGTCGACGTCACCGAGGGAATCGACCGGATCATCGCCAGCACTACGATACGGCACAATCCGTTCCCCTGGCTGGTTCACAGGATTACCGGCGGTGCAGACTTCGGAAGCACCGTTTCCGGACGCATGGTTCCGAGATCGCCGCTGGGCTCCGCCGACTTCTTCGGCTCGATGAGTCTCGGGCACGTGGAAACGACGGACCGGGCGGTCACCCAGGCCAACGTGGACTACGGAGCAACGGCGACGGTGGACCTCCCCCTGCTCGGCACGACCTCCGAGACCTCGTTCGGGGCCCAGTACTATGTGAAAAGGACGCACGAGTTCGGTGCGGTGGGCGACCAGTTCCCCGCCCCCGGGCCGGGCACGGTCTCCTCGGCCGCGGTCAAGACGGGGTGGGAGGACTTCATCGAGAACAAGACGCTCGGCGTCTACGTGCAGGAACAGCTCAGCTGGGGCAACCGCCTCTTCCTTACGGCGGCCATGCGGGGTGACGACAACAGCGCCTTCGGCACGAACTACGACTTCGTGCTCTACCCCAAGGTCAGCGGTTCCTGGGTGTTGAGCGAAGAATCGTTCTTCAACGCCTCCTTCATCGACAATCTCAAGCTGAGGGCGGCGTGGGGACAGGCCGGACGACAGCCCGATGTCTTCGCCGCGCGCCGGTTGTACGCTCCGATCACGGCCGGCGGCGATCAGCCCGGCCTGACCACCGACGCGGTCGGCAACCCCGACCTGCAGCCCGAAGTGGGCGAAGAACTCGAGATCGGGTTCGACGCCAGCCTGTTCAACGACCGGATCGGGCTCGGATTCACCTTCTACAACAAGGACACGAAGGACGCCATCATCGCACGCCCGGTGGCGCCGTCCAGCGGATTCGCCGGTACGCAGTTCGTCAACGTCGGCCAGCTGAACAACCGGGGGATCGAGGTGGAGGGGACCGCAACGCTCGTGCGAAGCCAGTTTCTCGACTGGGACATCGGCTTCAACTACGCCACGAACGACAGCGAAGTTGTCGACCTTGGCGGCCTCCCCACCATCTTCCTCTTCGGACAGCGGCACCAGGAAGGGCTGCCGATCGGCGGCATCTTCGTCGAGAACGTGATTTCGGCGGACTTCGACGCGAACGGCAACATCGTCAACGACCAGTGCGAGGCGACGCCCGAGCAGGGTGGTGGCACGGTGCCGTGCGCGATGGCCCAACCGGTCTATCGCGGCCCGTCGATCCCGACCTGGTTCGGAGGGGTCAACACATCGCTGCGCTTCCTCCAGAACTTCCGGCTCTTCGCGCTCGTCGACTTCTCCGGCGGTTTCACCAAGATCAGCGGCGACCTGGCCGCGTCCCACCTGCTCTTCCAGAACTCGCAGCAGATTCTCGAACGGGAGGACGCGCAACTTGCGGCGATGAGCGAGATCGTTGGGAACTGGCTCCAGGCAGGGGTGCTCAAGGGCGGGCTGGCAAAGCTGCGCGAACTCTCGCTCTCCTACACGCTGTCCGAGGACATCGCAGGTCTGGCCGGCAGCTCGGGCGGATCGCTGACCATCGCGGCCCGCAATCTCTTCAACCTCTGGGAAGCCCAGTCGGGAACCTTCGGACGCAGGGAGATCGATGTCGAACTCACGCGGCAGTGGCACGCCTTGCGTGAGGGAGGAGCCTACCACCAGACGTCCATGCCGCCCGCAACCACCGTGGGCGTGACCCTGCGACTCAGCTACTGACCGACACCGCACACAAACGGGGAGAATAGATGATGTTGACCCATGAGAAAAAGGGCGCTCACCGGCGGAATCGGCCGGGCAGGCCCATGATCCTGGCGGGTTCGCGGCGAGTCACGGTGGCCGTGACCACGCTCCTGCTGGCCTCCTTCAACACGGCGTGCGAAGACCTCCTGCAGGTAGACCTGCCCACCAAGGTCGCGGCCGAAAACCTCGACAACCCGTCGGTGGCCGAGGTGCTGGTCAACAGCGCCATCGGCGAGTTCGAGTGCGCATTCAGCCAGTTCGTGGCCGCCAGCGGACAGTTGACCGACGAGCTCAGGCACAGCTCCGGCTGGCTGGTGATGACCGAGTGGGACCACCGCAAGATCGGGCAGGACCGGGACGTGGCCCTTTGCAACGGCAACTTCGGATACGGGGTGTTCACGCCGGTGCAGAAGGCCCGCGTGTCGGCCGAATCCTCCCGGATGCGACTCGAGGAGTGGGGCGACGGCGACGTGCCCGGGCGAGCCGAGAAGATCGCCACGGTTGCGACCTACGGCGCGTTCTCGCGCGCCATCCTGGGCGAGGCCTTCTGCGAGATGACGATCGACGTCGGACCTCTGATGTCGCAGACCGAGATGCTGCAGAGCGCCGAATCGGCGCTGGGCGAGGCGATGTCGCTGGCCCAGGCAGCCGGACGCAGCGACCTGGCCACGGCCGCGCAGATCCGGCGCGCGGGAGTACGCCTGTATCTTGGCGACACCTCCGGAGCCATGTCGGACGCGTCGGCAGTGCCGGCGGGGTTCCGCTACGACGCCAACTACTCGGCGGCGGACCTCTACCGCTACAACCGCATCTACCAGCACAACCACGTGGACGGATTCCTCTCGCCCGAGTTCAACGACGAGAACGGACAGCCCACCGTGGACGGAGACAACCTGACGTTCGGCGGGGTGGTCGATCCGCGGGTGGAGAGCACGCTCGCGGGCATCGGGCAGGATGGCTCGCCGCTCCGGCATATCCACAAGTATCCCTCATGGACCAGCCCCATCGCGATTGCCAACGCGGCCGAAGCGCAGTTGATCATCGCCGAGATCGAGCTTGGACAGACCGCGGTGGACATCGTCAACGGCTTCCACGCGGCAGCCGGCCTGCCGGCGTACGAGCCCGCCGATGTGAACGACCGTGCCGAAGTCATGGCACAGGTGATGGAGGAACGCTACCGGGAACTGTACCTGGAGGGCCGCAGGCTGTACGACTTCCTGCGCCATGACCTGCCCTTCGCCACGGGAACGCACCCATACGACGGGAACACGTACGGCACGACTACGTGCATGCAGATCCCGCGCAGAGAGAAGGACTCGAACCCGAACCTGTAAAGGCCGGTAGAAACCTCGCCACAAATGTAAAGAAAAGATTACAATATGTCACGTATAGTTTACACATTGATCGCACTCGTTGCGGTCAACTCGTGCGGACCGGCGACACAGGCGCCCAGCAGTCCAGAAGACTCGGAGGCGCCGGATGCCGGCGAATACTCGGGCGCGGACTACGACGTGGAGGTCACCCGCGGCGTCCTCGTGCCGATGCGGGACGGTGTCGAGCTATCCGTCGACATATACGCACCGGCCGGAGCGGACGGACCCGTGCCCGCCATCCTCACCTCGACCCCGTACGACAACAACGGATCGCGGTCCAGCGCCGAGTGGTTCGCCGCCCGAGGCTACGCGGTCGTGGCCGCGGACGTGCGCGGACGCTACGACTCGGAGGGCGAGTGGGACACCTTCAACGCGCTTCACAAGACGGACGGATACGACCTCGTGGAGTGGATCGCGGCACAGCCCTGGTGTACCGGCAAGGTGGGGATGATCGGCGGCTCCTATTTGGGGTGGACGCAGTGGTGGACGGCCAGCACTGCGCCACCCCACCTCGCCGCCATCGCGCCCAAGGTGGCGCCTCCCGACCACTTCGAAAACCTGCCGTACCAGAACGGCGTGCTCGTGGGCGGCTGGATGCTCGACTGGGCGGCCATGCTGTCGGGCCGCACGCAGCAGATCGCCGGTGCGGGCGGGTACCTGGGCTGGTCGGAGAACCGCCAGGACCCGCCCCACACGCCGTATATCGAGATCAACGAGTCGCGGGGCCTGAGGGCGGGCCCGTGGTTCGAGGAGTGGTACCGCAACAACCTCTCGACCGCCGACTACTGGCAGGGCATCGCCTACCAGACGCCGGAATCGTACTCCAACATTACGGTCCCATCGCTGTCGTTCACGGGATGGTTCGACGCCAACTACCCCGGGTCCCCCATGAACTACCTGGGGATGAAGGAATACGGCGCAACGCCCGAAGCCCGGCGGCCCAGCATGATCATCGGGCCCTGGGTGCACGGCATCAACACGCAGTCGTCCGGCGGAATCGACTACGGGCCCGACGCGGTCATCGACGTCGACGGCTACGTCGTCCGCTGGTTCGACCACTTCCTCAAGGGCGAAGACAACGGCGTCACGAACGACCCGCCGGTCTACGTCTTCGTCATGGGCGAGAACCGGTGGCACGCCGAGGACGACTGGCCCCTGCCCCAGACCGCATGGACCAACTACTACCTGACCTCGTCATCCGGCGCCAACTCGAGTGCCGGCGACGGCCTCCTCACCACCGACGCCCCCGCCGACGAGGGCCTCGACAGCTACGTCTACGACCCCCTCAACCCCACCCGCGACCCCTTCGACACCTGGCCCAACAAGAACGGCCACATCGACGGCGCGCTCGACACCCGCACCTCGGCGGCGGGAGAGGAAGTGCTCGTCTACCGCACGCCGCCGCTCGAAGAGGCCGTCGAGGTCACCGGTCCGATTGAGATCAAGCTCTACGCCTCCACCTCGGCCCGCGACACGGACTGGTTCGTGCGGCTCGTCGACATCGGGCCCGACGGGTACTCGGCGCTCCTTACCGAGGCGGTCATGCGGGCACGCAACCGCGACCCCGGCAACGAGGGGCGCTTCAACAGCGCCGCGCTCAGCACCATCGAGCCGGACGAGGTCTACGAGTACACGCTCCGGTTCTGGCGCGGCACCGGGAATCTCTTCCTCGAGGGCCACCGCATCGGGATCGAGATCTCGTCGAGCTGGTACCCGTACTACCTGCCCAACCTGAACAGCGGTGCGGATAACGTGGCGATGGTGACCGCCGACGAGGCGGTGGTGGCGACGCAGCGCGTGTACCACGGGGGCGAGCGGGCGTCGCACGTCGTGCTGCCGGTGATACGCAGGGAACGGTAGGCCGGAGGGCGGGAGCGCGGGCAGCGGGTACCCGTTTGCCAATTTTTGCCATCGCTGGCCGGGCCTGCGTTCGTGGGGTATTCGGGGCGAATCCCAACTGCGGCGGCTGCCGTAAGCGACTATTGTCAATGGCCCGCTCCACGCCGGGAGCGCGGGACACCAACTGAAGACAACGCCAGCCCCAGGGAGCCGAGCAGTGACTTTCCCAACCGCTTCTGCGCCGAACGTACGCGCAACGCTCGCCACCGTGCTACTCGCCCTCGTCGCGCCCGAAGCCACCGCCCAGGAACCCACCCGGCTCCTGCGCCAGCCTACGGTCAGCTCCACGCACATCGCGTTCGCGTATGCCAACGACCTGTGGATCGTGGACCAGGCCGGCGGCGAGGCCAGGCGCCTGACCACCTTCCAGGGCCAGGAGACCAACCCTCACTTCTCCCCTGACGGCCGGCACATCGCCTTCAGCGCCCAGTACGACGGCAATGTCGATGTCTACGTCCTGCCCTCCGAAGGTGGCAACCCCAAACGCCTTACCTGGCACCCCGGAGCGGATCAGGTCGTCGGCTGGACCCACGACGGCGCGCGCGTCGTCTTCAACTCCGGGCGCACCAGCGCGCCGATCGCGTATCCCCGGTTCTTCACGGTCTCGCTCGAAGGCGGCCTGCCAGCCGAGATGCCGATCCCGCGCGGCCTCACCGGCGACTTCTCCGCCGACGGGTCGCGCTTCGCCTACCAGCAGCGGCAGCTCAACGACGCCGAGTGGAGGGGCTACCGCGGCGGTCAGGTCAACCCGGTGTGGATCGTCGACACGGACGACTGGGCGCTCGAGGAGGTGCCGTGGGAGGACAGCAACGACCTCGATCCCGTCTGGCTCGGCGACGAGGTCTACTTCCTCTCGGACCGCGACTGGGCAACCAACATCTGGGCCTACGACGCCGGCTCGCGCACCGTCCGGCAGGTCACCCGGCACGCCGACTTCGACGTCAAGGGCCTCGACGCGGGCGGCGGCGCGGTCGTCTACGAACAGGGCGGCTACATCCATCTCCTCGACCCGGCCAGCGGCGCCACAGAGCAGGTCCACATCACCGTGCGCGGCGACTTCCCCTGGCTGCGTGCCCACTGGGAGGACGTCGGCGGTGCCCTCCAGAACGCGTCGCTCTCCCCCACCGGCGTGCGCGCCCTCTTCGAGGCCCGCGGCGACATCTTCACCGTGCCCACCGAGGACGGCGACTGGCGCAACCTGACCCGCACCTCGGGCGTGGCCGACCGCAGCCCCGCATGGTCCCCCGACGGCCGCCACGTCTCCTGGTTCTCGGACGCGTCGGGCGAGTACCGGCTCATGATCGGCGCCCAGGACGGCCTTGGCGAGCCCCGCGAAATCGTCATCCCGAACCCGACCTTCTTCTTCACCCCCACCTGGTCCCCCGACTCCGAGCACCTCGCCTTCACCGATACCGACCTCAACCTCTGGCGCGTCGAGGTCGCGAGCGGCGACGTCACCCTCGTCGACACCGACCGGTACGCGCACCCGCTGCGCACGATCGACCCCGTGTGGTCTCCCGATTCCCGCTGGCTGGCCTACGCCAAGCGCCTCGACAGCCAGTTCCACGTCGTCATGGTCCACTCGCTCGCCGACGGCACCACCCGCCAGCTCACCGACGGCCTCTCCGACGCGCTCTCCCCCGCCTGGGACGCGGGCGGCAAGTACCTCTACTTCCTCGCGAGCACCGACTACGGGCTGAGCAGCGGCTGGCTCGACATGACCTCCTACGAGCGTCCGGTGCGCCGCGCGCTCTACCTGGCCGTGCTCCAGGCCGACGAGCCGTCTCCGTTCCTGCCGGTCAGCGACGAGGAGGAGGCGGAGGATACGGGGGACGAGGATGAGGGGGATGAGGGCGGAGACATGGGCGGCGGCGACGCGGACGACGCCGGCGGGGACGCCATCCGCATCGACTTCGACGGGATGGGGCAGCGCATCCTCGCGGCCGGCGTCCCGTCGCGCAACTACTCGGGCCTCACGGCGGGACCCGAAGGTGTCGTCTTCTTCACGGGACCCGGCGCGGACGGCGCGGGGCCCATGGCCGCCCTGACAGGTCCCGGCGCGGGCACGCTCTACCGCTATTCGCTCGACGAAGACGAGGCGACCCCCTTCCTGACGCCGGTGCAGCAGTTCAGCGTCTCGGCGGACGGGCAGAAGCTGCTCTACCGGAGCGGCCCGTCGTGGGGCGTGGTCGGCACCTCCGGGAGCCCTGGCGTAGGCGAGGGCGCGATCGACACCGCGGTTCGCATGCGCGTCGACCCGCGCGAGGAGTGGCGGCAGCTCTTCCGCGAGGCGTGGCGCTACCAGCGCGATTTCCTCTACGTCGAGAACGTCCACGGCGCCGACTGGCCGGCCGTTTACGACATGTACGAGCCCTGGATCGAGCATGTCGCGCACCGCTCCGACATGAACTACCTCCTCGACGTGCTCGCCGGCGAGGTCGCGATCGGGCACTCGTATGTGTTCGGCGGCGACAACCCCGACGTCGAGACCGTGCCCGTCGGGCTCCTGGGCGCGGACCTGGAGGAGGACGCGGGGCGCTACCGGATCGCCCACATCTACACCGGCGAGAACTGGAACCCGGGCCTGGAGTCGCCGCTGAGCGCCCCCGGGACCGATGTCGCCGAGGGCGACTACATCATTGCGGTCGACGGTGTCGAACTGCGCGCCCCGACCAACCCCTACAGCCTGTTCGAGGGCACGGTCGGGCGGCAGGTGGCACTGCGGGTGGGTGCGACGCCGGACGGTGAGGGGTCGAGGGTCGTGCAGGTCGTCCCGGTGGGCAACGAGGGCGCGCTGCGGAGTCGCGAGTGGGTCGAGGACAACCGCCGCAAGGTGGACGAAATGTCTGGCGGCCGGCTCGCCTACGTCTGGCTGCCCAACACCGCGCAGGGTGGCTACACCTACTTCAACCGCTACTACTTCGCCCAGCAGGACCGCGAGGGCGCGGTCGTCGACGAGCGCTACAACGGCGGCGGCTCGGCGGCGGACTACATCGTTGACCTGATGGCCCGCCCGCTCATGGGCTACTTCAACAACCCGGCTGGCGATCGCACCCCGTTCAGGCTCCCCGGTGCCGGGATCTGGGGCCCGAAGGTCATGATCATCAACGACGCGGCCGGGTCGGGCGGCGACCTTCTGCCGTACATGTTCCGGTTCCGCGGGATCGGGCCGCTCGTGGGGACGCGGACGTGGGGCGGCCTGGTCGGCATCTGGGACGTTCCCCCGCTGATCGACGGCGGCCTGGTGACCGCGCCGCGCGGCGGGTTCTTCGACCTGAACGGCGAGTGGAAGGTGGAGAACGAGGGGGTCGAGCCGGACATCGAGGTGCGGCAGATCCCGGCGGATGTGATCGCGGGGCGGGATCCGCAGCTCGAGGCCGCGGTGGCCGAGGCGATGCGGCTGCTGGAGACGGAGGCCGTGGAGATCCTGGCGGAGCCGGATCCGCCGGTGCGGGCGAGAAGGCCGGGGGGATTGTAGGATGCGGGCAATCGCTGGAGTGGTCGTGCTGCTTGCGGTGACGGCTTCGCAGGGGGCGAGCCAGGTCATTGCCGGGCCCAACGGTCCGGTCGAGTTCATCGGGTTGCGGGATTGGGACGCTCAGGAGCTGTTCGACGCAATTCAGGAACTCGATCCGAACCGTCCATTCCACGCGTGTGCGGCCGACATGAGGTTCCAGCTCGGATTTGCCCAGGCCGGTGCCTTTCGCTTTTCGAGCGACGGATCGGACGAGTGGTACACGGTGGTGGTCGGCGTCGAGGACAGCACCGGGGTCCGCTACCGCCCGACCGGAAGCACTACGGTTGCTTTGCCGGAACCCTGGGAGGAATTGAGGGCGATCGCCCGCGAGGACATGCGAACACTGACTGCGACGGCGCACACGCTTCACTGGGACAATATCACTGTGGATGGCGTCCCCATGAGTTCGCGGGAGGTTGCCAAGCTCATGGGTGCCGATCCCGGGACGCTGGAACAGCTTCGGGCTCTCCTGGACCGCGCAGACGGAGAAGAGGATCGCCGCCTCGCCCACGAAGTGCTCGCCAGTGACTCATCGTGGCTGGCACGGTCGGTCGCGACCCTTGTTCTCGGCAACTTCATTGATGACGACACGTCATGGTACGCCCTGGTGGGTTCGCTGATCGATCCGGACGCGCGAGTCGGCTCGGTCGCCATGAGAATGGTGGACGGGCTGGCGCTGGGAGAGACGGATTCTGTCGATTGGTCCGGGGCCCGCGCGCACCTGTCGGCCATCTTCGGGGGATCGAATCCGTTCGCGTTTCGATACACTCTGGACGTCCTGGTCGCTACGGAGGTCGACCCCGAGTTCGCGCGACAACTGGTGCGGGAGAACCCGGACCTGCTCCTCGCGCACGTCGGGGCGGAGCATGACGTCACCCGAGAGCCAGCCGTGGACTTCCTGAGGGCTGTGAGCGGCGAGGACTTTGGAACGGATGTCGAGGCGTGGATGGCGTGGGCTAACGGTCAGCCGGGCGGGCGCTAGGCGGGCAGCATCGCTCCATCTTGGACCATCCGGTAGTTGTCCGCCTACCTGTCTTCCACCCACTGGCTCACGACGATCGTTGGCACGTCGAATTCATCGCGTTCCATATGGACTACGAAACCATTGGGTCCGAAAGCAGCTGGCATCGCCGGTTGGCCGACAGCGAGCGTGCCCAGGTACTCGTGATCCGCGTTGAAGACATCGATCGGTCCATTGTCATCCCACGGGTTCTCACCGCGGCGCTGTATCCACAGCCCACCGTCCCAGGTAACCGCTATCCCCCGGACTACCGGGACCTCATGGTAGAACCCGCGATCCCGAATCCTCTGGCGGCTCTCCTCGGGATCCCGCGGCGGCAACGGCCCAGCTGAAGAGGAACCCCCCGCCAACCGTTCCTCGAGACGCTGAAGTCGCGAGGCAATCATTTCCTGCTGGATCCTTTCGGACACCGCCTCTGGCGAGAGCGGCCGTGTCCTAACGTCGATGACTGATCCATCTGGACGGGCGAGTTTGATGGCATACGCCGAGGAGTCGGAGTAGGCGATGGTGCCGTTGGGTAGCACATCCCAATGAAACCCCGGCTCGAAGTACCGGTCTTCCGTCGTCGCGACCACCCTCGACCAGTCTGCTTCGTCGGTCGATGACAGACTGACGCCGGGACGAGGCGCCCTCCATCCCTGGAGTATCGGCCTAGATCTCATCACGTCACCGGAGAGGTCCAATGTCTCCAGGGCCCTGTCATCGACCCCCGCCGGATTCTCGTCTTCCGGTTGTCCCGTGCGGCGATTGGCAAAGTTTGCCATTTGGGCCAGCACGCCACCGACACCTTGTGCGATGATCCCGTCGCCCAGCGGATCGGCCCGGATCCTCTCTCTGTAACCCAGAGTGGCGGCCAGCGGAGTGTTTTCGTCGGCCAGCCTGACGAAATCCTCAAGTTCGCCATCGGGGTTGAACACCTGGATTGCGGCATGGCCCATGTCAGGCACAGCAAAGCGGCCATCGCGCCACACCGCGATTACCAGACTCATCTGGAACTCGCCCGGCCCTTCGCCCTGGCGCCCGACAATACGAACAAGTTGACCGTCGGGGCCGACTACAACGACGCGCCGGTTCACAACATCCAGCACCAGCAGGTTACCGGCTCCATCGAAGCTCATCTGCAAGCCAGGACCGAAGAAGGCCCAATCCTGCGCATTCAAACCGCCCACGCGGTAAACCTCGGTCATGGCCACGGTCAGCGGATGGTCCTGCGCGGCGGCCGGGGCTGCGAGCAGGGTGGCTACGATTGAGTAGGTAACTGTTCTCACGTCAGGCCTTTCTGGTTTCCGACCACACCACTGAATCGGGTGGGTGGCGATTCCTGCAAACCAAGATATGCTGCGGTCACCGGTCAGCCGGACGGTCGCCAGGCGGCCAGCATCGCTCCACCTTGATCTGGTCCTCGTTTTTCCGAGCCTGGGCCAAGTCGTACGCCGCCTGACGACGCATCCAGAAGTCGGCATTGGACCAGCCAGCCTTCTCCAGGCGGATCGCCATCTCCGGCGAGATCGCTGCGTGACCATGGAGAACCCGCGAGAGCGTGTGACGCGCCACACCGAGGACTTCAGATGCCCTGGTGACAGCCAAGGAGACAGGGAGGGCAGCGCGGGATTCTCCGCGCTGTTGCTACCTCACCACGCTCCCCACCCCAATCCGCTCCACATCCAGAGAGTCCACCACCGCGATCAGCGGGCGGCCGTCGGGCAGGAACGTCAACGGCATCGGGAACCCGCCCGGCAAAACACCTACGATCGTTCCGTCGGGATCCAGCAGCAGAACGCGAAAGGCGTTGTCGCGCGTGAACAGTTGTGCCCACACGGAGCCATCCGGAGCGACCGCCAGGTCGCCCACCAATTGGGGTCGCGGATGGAAGCCGTGCTTCTCGAGCGTCTCATCGAGATCGTCATCGCACGGTCCCAGGTATCCGCGGGCTTCAAGGAGTGCCTTCGCCTCGGTGCGCGTCAGCTCTCGTTCCCCGACTCCGGCCCAGCGCACGCTTCTGACCAGCCGATGATCCTCCAGCATGTCGATCCGGAACCCGCCCCACGCGGTCAACGCCACCCGGTTTCCCCACTGCGACCAGCGGTTTCGGGGGGCCAGCGGCTGGCGGATCGAGAAGGTGAAGCTGCAGCGTGGATAGTATGCCGTAGTGCTGTACGAAGATTTGCCGCTGATGAGCTCGACCGTGTCGCGGCCCGTCACGGAAAGGAGTCGTTCCACCCAGTCGTCATGGCCAACGTTCGGTCCCGTCGGGTCAATCCGCCTCCGGGCCCAGATGAGGAACCCGCGGGAAGTCGCTTCCACGTGGCGCAGACTGGTAAGAATCACCGCGTAGTTGAACGCGGAATCCTTGCCCGCCTGATCGCCCATCCGTAGCTCCACGATCTCCCCCGCACCGTCGTGCACGTAGGTCCGGCCATCGTCGAGCACGGACACGGACATCGCCCACTCCAGCTCGCCGGGCCCCTCGCCCTGTCTTCCCATGGATCCGAGGGCCACGCCCGTTGAATCGAAGACAGTGACACGGTACTCGAAGGGCTCCAGGACGTAGATCCGGCCGTGAGCATCGACATCCACAAGGGATGGCTTTGCAAGGTGAAAAGTGGCGGGTCCCGATTCGTCTCCCCCGAAGATCCGGATCGTGTCGAGCGTCCAACGGAGTACCGTGGGTGCACCGACGTTCGTGACAATCGCCACCCCTGCCGAATCGGCTACGGTCGTGTCGACGTTGGTCGACTGGCCGCACGATGCCCCCGCGACCGCGAAGATGACAGAGGCCGTTCGGCCCATTCGAGCTAACACCATGCGTGAGACTACCCCCGCCGTCAGCGGATGGCAACTAAAACGTTAGGAACAGAGCGAAGGATCCCCTGGCCGCGAACCGCCCCCACTGGCCCAACGCAGCACCGTGCCGCATTCTGCATGGCAACACCGCTCGTCACCATGGATCAAGAAGGCCGCAGCTATGAAGACCCTGCTCTTCATCGTTTCAGTGGGCACGATCGGTGCCCTCGCGTGGCCCACGTCGCCTGACTCGGAGGCGGGGCCGTCCGCGGGCCCGACGGAGGCCGCTCTCAACCCCCAATCCCCTTCCCCATCGCTGCAGGTCCAGGAGCACGTGCTCGGCAACGGCTTCACGATCCTGCTCGTCGAGGATCACCGGGCGCCTCGGGTGGCCGCCAACCTGTGGGTTCGGGTCGGGTCGATGCTGGAGCCTGAGGGGCTGCACGGCATCGTTCACTTTCTGGAGCACGTGATCCATCAGGGGACGACGACGCTGGGTACCCGCGACCTGGACGCCGAGCTGCCCATCCTGCGTGAGATCCACGACGTCGAGCAGGAGCTGATCGCCGAGCGGAACCGGGAGCGCAACCGGCTGCGGGAGCGGGACGTCTTTTTCGACGAACTGGGTTGGCCGACCACGCCCGAGATGGACGCGCTGAGGGAGCGGCTCTACGAACTCGAGGACCGGGACAACGAGTACCGCGACTTCTGGACCACCTACAAGTGGTACATGGAGCACGGCGGGTACGTGCGGCACACCGATCCGGTGCCGGCGAGTACCGAGCAGGACTACATGGAGATGAACATGGCGCTCCCGCCGGAGCACATGGAACTCTTCTTCCGTTTCGAGGCGGACCGGATGGTCAACGCGGTGCTGCGCGGTTGGGAGGCGCAGCGGTTCACCGTGCTGGAGCAGGTTCTCGGGGGACTGAGTCGGCCGCAGACGCGCTTCAACGAGGCGATCGACGGCGTCACGGCACAGTCGCATCCGGTCTATACGCCGGACGGCGGACACCTGCCGGACTTCGCGAACTTCACTCGCGCCGCGATGTGGCGGATCTACGACGACTACTTCGTGCCCAACAACGCGACGCTGGTGCTGGTTGGGAACATGACCATGGACGAGGTGGTGCCGCTCGCGGAACGGTATTTCGGGGCGCTGCCGAGGGGGCCCGAGCCGCCGGCCGACCTGGATGTCGAGCCCGAGCAGGTGCCGGGCGGATCGGTGCGGCTGGACTGGACGGAGCCGCTGTCGCCGCAGGTGCACGTGCGGTACCGGATTCCCGGGATGGGACATCCGGATCGGCCGGTGCTGGACCTGGTTGCCGCGCTGTTGGGCGGGCCTCACGGCATGGCCAGCCAGGCGGTCGCGGCGAGCGGCGTGTCGGCGGCGGTGTCGGCGGACTTTCGTGTGATCCATACGCACAGGTTCGGGTCGCCGGGTGCGTTCAATCTGGTGGCGCAGGCCGCGGGTGATGGTGATCTGGCGGCGGTCGAGCGGGAGTTGCTGGGCGTCGTGGCCGACCTGCGTGAGGGGCGGATCGACGCGGGTGCGCTGGAGCGGGCGCGGAAGCGGCTGCGGGTCGAGTGGGCGGAGTTCCTCGACAATCCCCAGGAGCTCGCGTTCCTGATCGGGCATCACCACACGATGAACCACTGGAGTGTGCTGCCGGACCTGATCGAGGCGCGGGACGCCGCGACGGTGGCGGACTTGCAGCGCGTCGCAGCCAGGTACTTCGTGCCCTCCAACCGGGTCATCGCGACCGCACGCGCCGAGCCGCCCGAGGGAAGCGGGCCCAGCTGGCTCGACTTCCTGTGGCCGGACCTGCCAGGGGACGGACGATGAGGGCGCGGGGGTGCATCGGAGGCTTGCGGCGGAAGCCGGTCAGGCGACTTGCGGTGGCGTCAATGGGGCTCGTGGTGGGTGGGCTGGTGGTGGGCGTGCTTGGTGGATGCGACAGTGCCGGCGACACACTTCCCGGCCGCTCCCGGCCGATCTTCGAGCACGGCTGGGCGGACCCGGGCGAGCTCGCCCTGGGGCCCGCCGCGTTCACACCGCCCGATCCCAACGCAGCCTTTGTCGAGACGTCGAGCGGCGTGCAGGCGTATGTCGTGCCTGGCGGGGCCGCCGATCCGCTGGTGCGGATCACGGCCGCGCTGCCGCTTGGCCGACTCCACGAGGCTGAAGGCGAGGTGGGTGCGTCGGCGCTGCTGGCGCAGCTACTCACCACGCGAGGGCCAGCCGGATCCGAGCAGCCGCTCTCGCTCCGCCTCGCGGAGCTGGGCACGTCGCTGAGCGCCGTGGAGACCCTGGACGCCACCCACATCTCACTTCACGTCCTTCCGGAGGACTGGCGGGAGGGGCTGGAGCTTCTCGTTGAACTCGTGCGGAATCCCGACCTGGATGCCGTGGCGATCGGGGCCTACCGCGCGGGTCCCGGTTACAGCATGCCGATGGCCGGGATCGGGGGGGACGGTTTTCGTCCCAAGGTTGAACTCGAGCGGCGGCTGGGCGGGTATCCTCTGGCGCCCCCCGACGCTGGGACAGCGGTCTCGCCCGCGGCGGTGCGGGCGCTGGCCGCCAGAAGTCTGGCGTCGGACCGCGTGGTGTTCGGGGTCGGCGGAGCGGTTTCCCGCGATGAGGTCGAGGAAGCCCTGGAGTCGGAGACCCGTGGGTGGGCAGCCGGCGGCGGGTCGGCGGAGGAGGCCAACGTGGTCGAGCTGACAACGAGCGCCTCCGCGTCCGGCGGGATCTCCGGCCGATTCCACGGCGTCGACGTCCCGAGCCTGGAAGGGTGGATCGCCATCGGCCGTGCCGTGGGTGCCGTCCCGGAATCGGATCGGGCCGCGCTGTCCGTCCTCCGCTTCATCCTCGCAGAACGCCTGAACATCGCGGCGCGGGAGATACGCGGCCTGGCCAACCGCGACGACTTCGAGATTCCCGTCACCGGGTCCGGCAGCGGCCTGCTGGTCGTGCGCACCGGTGGACGCCCGGAGGCGGTCGCGCCCCTCGTCCGCTACAGCCTCGATGAGATCGAGCGCATGCACGACCCGGACGAGCCGGTCACCGAGGCCGAGGTCGCGCGCGCCAAGGGGTGGCTGGTGGAGGCCGTCTGGCGGCGGTCGCTGGAACTGGCGACCGGCGCTAGCGAGACGTTCGCTGTGGAGCATGTGCGACGCGGGGGCACGGACCAACTGATGGGGTGGCCCGGCGCTGTCGGCGCCGTCACCGCCCAGGACGTCAAGGCGGTCGCGCGGGAATACCTGGACCCGTCGGGCTTCGTCACCGTCGTGGCGGGGCCGCTGGAGCGGATCAGGGCCGCTCGGCACCCGCGCTGGCCGGTGGCGCTTGACGATCTGGAGGCGGAGCTCTCGGGCAGGTAGTCGGAAACACGCCGAAACCGACGAGTGACCCGAACCCTTGCATTGCTATGCCAATCCTTATATAGTTACTATATCGGCATTGATATAGTCATGGGAGCGACATGGCGAGATGAGCCTCGATCACATTCTCCTCGGCCTGCTCCGCGAGCCGGCCACCGGCTACGACCTCAAGAACGTGTTCAGCGAGACGGTGCAGCACTTCTGGTCCGCCCGGCTCAGCCAGATCTACCCGACCCTCAAGCGTCTCGAGCAGCGACAAATGCTCGACAGCCGGTGGGAGCCGTCGCCGAAGGGACCTGACCGCAAGGTCTATACGCTGACGGACACGGGCCGCGCCGAGCTGCAGCGCTGGCTGCGCGACGACCCCGCCGTCGGCACGGAACGTTTCGCGTATCTTGCGCAGCTGTACTTCATGGACACAATCGGGGACATCCACGAGACTCGGGCCTTCATGGCCCAGCTCCGCGATCACTTTTCGCGCTGGCTGGCCCAGCTGCGCGCGATCGAACGGGGTATCGTCGGCACCCACGGAGACCCGGAGGGCTACGGCGACGCGGGATTCCACCAGTTCGCGGCCCTCCGGATGGGCATCCACTCCATCGAGGCGAAGGTGACCTGGTGTGACGAGACCCTGGCGGCGATCGACCGGAGGCTTGCGTCCACCGCGCAACTCGCCGGGGCCGCCGCGGACGTGGGGCCGGGTCGAGAGGAGGGCCCTCCGTCATGAGCATCGGGACCCTGCTCTTCGACATCCTGATCCTGGTGCATGTCGCGACCGGCTTCGTCGGCCTGGCGGCGTTCTGGGTGCCGGTGTTCGCGCGCAAGGGCGGTCGGACGCACGTGCGCGCCGGGCGCGTCTTCGTCTATTGCGCGTATGTCTTGACGCTGTCGGCGGTCACCACCGCGGCGGGGCGGATTATCGCCTACCAGGTCCAGGGGGTCCGCCTCGCGGACGATCCCGTCCTGTACGGCATTTCCCTGTTTCTGGGCTATCTCGGCCTGGTCACGTTCGCGACGGTCCGACAGGCGATGCGGGTGCTGGCCACGCGTAGGGCACCGGAGACACTCCGGACCCCGGTCCACGAGGCGCTCGCGTGGGCGTCCATCGGCAGCAGCGTCGCCCTCATCGCGTTCGCGTTCGTCGTGTGGTCCGACGTCTCGCCCATCCTGTTGGGCTTGAGTCCCATCGGCCTCTTCACCGGCCGCAACATGCTACGGCTGATGCGGAACCCGCGGGCAGAGCGCATGGGGTGGTTCTACAGCCACCTGGGATCGATGCTGGGCGGCGGCATCGCCTTCCACACCGCGTTCGCCGTGTTCGGGGTGCAGCGGCTGTGGGTCTATGACCTGGCGGGACCGCTCGCCGTCGTGCCGTGGCTCCTGCCGACGGTCATCGGCCTGCCGGCGATCGCCATCTGGACCCGGCACTACCGGCGGAAGTTCAACCGCAGGGCGCCGGCCGGGGCCTGACTCAGTCGATGCGCCGATGCGTCGTCTCGATGACGGTGCCGTCAGCGCGGGGTGGTGACAGGTAGACGTACGCGTCCCGGTCCAGCCGCGTGATGGGTTCTTCGCCCTCGACGCCGATCCAGTGCGGCTCGATCGAGAGGACCCGCGGCCCCACGACGAACATCGAGTCCACGATGCTGTACGTGCCACCGCTCGCCCAGAAGACAGGCTCGTTCCGATCGTTCCAGATCTGGGCGTAACGGGTCGAGACGCGTGCCTCGGGGGCCATGCGCCCGAGTTCGCCGGGAGTGACGACCGGCCGACCCTTCTTCATCCAGACGTATGTCCAGTGGGTGTCCGTGACGTGGAACCAGGCCGTGCGGTGCTGCCAAACCTCATCCACTTCCCCAGTGACCAGGTTGCGCGTGGAGGTGATCTGCCAATTGCCCCGCAAGTCCGCCGGATCGATGTTGCCCTGCCGGGTTACGGCCAACTCGCCCATCGTGTCGAGACGGCGGTGCGTGTACTCCTGGACCGCCTCGCCCTCGGCGGGCACCGTGTGGTATGCGTAGGCGGTGTCGTTGACGTAGACGACCTTCTCCACGCCGCCCATCTGGACCTGGTAGGGCTCGATGGACACGACGTTCGTGTAGCCCATCATGTCGCCGTCGAGCCACCACTCGCCGCCGCTCCCCCAGAAGCGCCACTCGCCCTCGTCGTCGAGCATCTTGGCGCGGTTCTCGGCGTGCTGGGCCTCGGGCGTGAGTGCGGCGAACTCGGCGGGGGTGGTGCCCTCGCGGCCGGCGTCCATCCACACGTAGGTCCAGTGCGAGTCGGTGTAGTGGGTCCAGATCGTGCGTTGGTTCGCGATCGAGTCGACCTCGCCGGTCTCGAGGTTCCTGACCGTCATGATCTGCCAGACGCCGTGGAGTTTCGCCTTGTCGATCTGGGTGGGCTGCTCGGGGGCGGGTGTGCAGGCGGCGGCCAGGAGCAGCAGCGCGGTGGTTGTGCGACGTGGAGTCATTGAGGTCCTCCTTCTCGAAAACGTGATGCGTGCAACCCTATTCCCCACCCGTGAAGCGGCGACGGCCCGGACGCGGGGAGCCAGCCTGGTACGAAGGGCCTGATTCGTGTCTGTCGGTCAGGAGCGTCGGGAGATCGTGTTCCGACTGGCTTTGGATGTAGCTCAGCGCCGCTTGGACCAGCAACCCGGAGCGCGACCGTCCTTCGCGCACTGCCGCCTGGTCCACGATGGCAAGCACCCGCTCAGGCAACGTGATGTTGATCCGCGTGGTCTTGCTGGAGAGCTTCGAGACATCAATCGCGACAATCGCCCAGACGCCTTCACGAAAGTCTTCATTGACCTGATGGACCTCGAGTGAGGCCCTCGCCGGAATCGGTTCACCGTCCATCAGCAATCCTTCGATGTGGCACGCGATGGCCTCGCGGGCGGACTCGATCGCCTCATCAAGGGTATCGCCAGCCGAAAAACAACCGGGTAGATCGGGTACGGTGACTCCATATCCGCTGTCGGGTTCCTTGTGAATCACGATTGGAAAACGCATCATCGATCCTCCCATTTCCAGTCGGCTTGCCGGTAGATGCTGCGAAGCGTCCCGATGGGGATGTCCTTGCTGGGATGCTTTACCGTCACTCGGCCGGGCTTGTCAGGGTGAACGAATTGGTGGTGGCTGCCGCGGGTGTTCCGAAGTGACCAGCCATCCTCCAGCAGCCGTCGAATAATCTGTCGGCTCGACATGGTGTGTATAATACACACTCATGTAGAGCCATTCAACTTCTCAGAAGTCCCGCACCAGCTCCCGCATGCGCCGCTTCGTAGCCTCTTCCGGCAGCCGGCCGAAACCGGCCCCGACATTGTCCGCCATGTGCTCGGGATTGGTCGTCTCGGTGAGCGCGCACGTCACGGCGGGATGCGCGAGGATGTACTTCAGCGAGAACTGCGCCCAGGTCGCGCAGTCGAACTCGGCCGCCCACGCCGGCAACGTCCGCCCACTCACGCGCCCGAAGTAGCTCCCGTTCATGAACGGACGGTTGATCAACACGGCCATCCCCAGGTCCTGCGCGAGCGGCAGCAGCCGATCCTCAGCCCCTGGCTCCATCACCGAGTAGTTGATCTGCACGAAGTCGAGGGGCTCCGCCCTCATCACCGCCTCGAAGTCGTCGTGCCGGGCGTTGCTTGACACCGTGACGCCGATGTAGCGCGCCTCGCCAGCGTCCTTCCACCGGAGCACGTTGGGCCAGTGCACGTCGAGGTCGCGCATGCTCTCGACCTGGAGCAGGTCCAGCGTCCGGCGCCCGACAAGCCGCTGGTTCTGCCGCATCTGCGCGATACCCGCCGCTTCCCCGTCCGTGTTGATCTTCGTGGCGACGAAGAGGCGGTCGCTGAACTCGGGCGCGGTTAGGACCTGGCTGAACTCCGCATCGATCTCCGGCGTGCGCGGCGAGGTGTCGACTACGCGGCCGCCTTGTTCGAGAAGCACCCGGATCACGGCGGCGACGGGCTCCGTGCCTTCGGTGGGAATCTCCAGCACGGGCTTCGAGGAGCCGAAGCCGACGATGGGCAGTGCCTCGTCGGTGCCGGGGATGGGGCGGGTGGGGAGTGGGGTTTGGGTGGGTAGGGCGCTTCGCCCAACAGCCGTGCGCCCCTGCGCCGCGCGCGGGGTGGCCAGTAGCGCTCCGAGGCCCGCCATCCGCGCGAGGAAGTCGCGGCGTGTCGTTTCGCCCGGGGTCGCCATATACCTTCCTCCGATCAGCCCGCCTCGCCAACCGGAGCGGGCGCCTACATGGTCAGCCAGCAAGACTGCTGGCGGGGATTGAGGATGTTGTTCAGGAAGCCCGGCGGCAAGGTGCCCGTCAGCGGTGTCAGGAAGGATACGGGGACATGCTGACCCGGCCCGCCTGCCGGAGTGTCGAGTTTGCCGAAACGTTCAAGGACCCGAGCGTGGTGGCCGCCTATCGGCACCGCCCGCCGCATCCGCCCGGCACGTTCGATCTCCTCCGGCGACTGATCGTGGACCGTCCAAGGTCGCTGCTGGACGCCGGCACCGGGCTCGGCGACCTCGCCCGCGCGCTCGCGCCGGATTGCGGGCGCGTGGACGCGGTCGACTTCTCCGAGGGCATGATCGAGACGGCCCGTACACTCGCCGGCGGCTATGACCCACGCATCCGCTGGCACCGCTCACCAATCGAGGAAGCTGACCTGGTCGGGCCCTATGCGCTAATCACGGCGGCCGACAGCCTGAGCTGGTTCGACCTCGATGTGGTCATTCCGAGGTTCGCCGAGCTGCTCACCGAGAACGGTGTCCTCGCCGTGGTCGATCGCAGCGCGCAGGTGGGATTGCGAGAGGACGACATCATCCCCCGCTACTCGCTGAACCGGGACTATGTGCACTGGGACCCGGTGGCGGCGCTCGAGGAAGCGGGTCTCTTCGAGCGTCTTGGCCAGGAGCGCACGGGTCTGGTTCCGTGGACGCCGACGGTCGAAGAGTACATCGAGCGGCGACACTCGCAGAACGGGTTTTCCAGGGATCGAATGTCGCGTCGACGGGCCGCCGATTTCGGCGGCGCGATGAGGGCAAGGATCGCTGAGCAGGTCAAGGAGGGATCGGTGAGGATGGAGGGAGGACGGTTGCTGGGCGAGGTCGCGGGCTCGGTTGTGTGGGGGAGGCCCGTCCCGTATTTGCGCGCGACATCCGAGCGCGGGATCTTGGGACCGACTGGAAAGTGACACAGGAGGATCGCCATGAAGTTCCGAGCTAAAACGATCGTCGCCAGCGCAGTTCTCGTCCTCAGTGGACTTGCGCCATGGAGTGGCGAATCCCGGGAGGGCATCGCGTCACTCGGCCAGACTGCACCACTCGCCGCCCAGTCCCGCTCCACCGACCTCGAGTCCCTTTGGGCCGCCGCCGGCTTCGGGGCCGCGATCGCCATCGGCGACGGCGAGATCTTCGTGGGGCGCACGGGTGGCGGCATCGCGGGCGCGATCTATCCGTCGCCCGGGAGCATCTACGTTTTCGAGCGCGCTGATGACGGGTGGGATTTCGCCTACGTCATCACCGGCGACGATGTCGAGATCGGCGACGAGTTCGGGGCCGCGCTGGCGGTCGACGGCGACCGGTTGCTGGTGGGATCACCGGGGCGGGCCGATGGCGTCGGTGGAGCCTACATCTTCGAGCGGGGCAACGATGGCGAGTGGGGCCAGACGATCGCGTTCGTGCCTCCGGCCGATCGGGAGATCCGGGGCGCGGGAGCCTCCGTCGCACTGTCCGGTGACGCGGTCTACCTCGGGGCGCCATCGGACGTGGGCCCTGGCGCGGTCATGCGGTTTGACGTGGACGGCGGGTCCGCCACGATTCTGTCCTCCCCCGTCCTCTCCGCCATCGACCGTTTTGGCGCGTCCCTCTCCCTGTCCGGCGACCTCCTCTACGTCGGCGCGCCCGGAACCCGCGGCGATCGTGGCGCGGCCTACGCCTTCAACGCCGGTTTTCCGGCCGCTGGCCCTTTACCCATCGCGATTCTGGCGCTCCCCGACGGCGTCGGCGGCGACGCCTTCGGCACAAGCCTCGCCGCCTCGGGCGCTTCCGTGCTCATCGGGGCGCCCGGCGCGGACGAAGGAGCGGGCGCGGCGGTCCTCTTCACCGGGAACGGCGACGGCGAGTGGGATACGACCGCCCGTCTCTCGTTCCCCGAGTCAGGCCCGGCGGGCTACGGCTCGGCGGTGGCCTTCGACGACCGCAGCGCCTGGGTCGGCGCCAGCTCCGTCAACCAGGGCGCGGGCGGCGCACAAGTCTTCCGGGTCGTGGAGACGGGTCCGGCGGGCACCATTGCCCTCGATCCCCAATCCACCATCCCTGCGTCGGGGTTTTCCCGTGGCGCTCTCTTTGGCTCGCATGTTGCCCTGCGTGAGGACGTGGCCGTGGTTGCCGCCTCGAACGCTGACATGCGGCTGGGTGCGGCTGTCGTGTTCGAGCGCGGAGACGGCGGCTGGGCCGAGAGCTCAACCCTCCGAGAATCCACTCGAACACTCACTGCAGTGACCGGCGAGGAAGCCCCCTGCACCGACGGCACCACCGGGCCCTTCGACTGCTCGCAGGTCGATCTGGTCGCGTTCGTGCCGCTGGCGTCGCTGGGAGCCGACCCGGGCACGATCCTCAACGACATCTGGGGCTGGACGGATCCCGTGACCGGCCGCGACTGGGCACTGGTCGGGCGCTCGGACGCCACCGCCTTCGTCGACGTGAGCGATCCCGCCAATCCGCGGTACGCCGGCGAACTGCCGCTGACCGAGGGCGCCACCGAAAACCTCTGGCGCGACATCAAGGTGTACGCCGACTACGCGTTCATCGTCGCCGACGGCGCCGGGGCGCACGGCGTGCAGATCTTCGACCTCACGCAGCTTCGGGACGCCGCGGGCTCGCCGGTGACCTTCGCCGAGACCGCGCGCTACGACGGCATCGCCAGCGCCCACAACATCGTCATCAACGAGGAGACGGGGATGGCGTACGCGGTCGGCAGCAGCATGGGCGGCCAGACCTGCGGCGGCGGCCTGCACATGATCGACGTGCGCACCCCCGCCGAGCCCGTCTTCCTCGGCTGTTTTGCCGACGACACCACCGGACGCCAGCGAACCGGCTACTCCCACGACGCCCAGTGCGTCATCTACCGGGGTCCCGACGAGGACTACCAGGGCCGCGAGATCTGCTTCGGCGCCAACGAAACCGCGCTCAGCATCGCCGACGTGACCGACCGCGAAAACCCCGTCGCCATCGCCCGCGGCGAGTACCCCAACGTCGCCTACGCGCACCAGGGCTGGCTGACCGAGGACCACCGCCATTTCTTCATGGGCGACGAGGCCGATGAGGCGCAGGGCGGCGTCGACCGCACCCGCACCCTCATCTGGGACGTGGGCGACCTGGACGACCCGCTTCTGCTCAAGGAACACTTCGCCGAGACGGGAACCATCGACCACAACCAGTACGTGCGTGGCAACCGTCTCTACCAGGCGAATCTGATGAGTGGACTGAGGGTGCTCGACATCAGCGACGTCGAGAACCCAATCGAGATAGGGTTCTTCGACACGGTGCCGGATGATGCGGGACTCCCCGCGTTCGGTGGGGCATGGAGCAACTACCCGTTCTTCGAGAGCGGTGTGGTGGTGGTGTCGAGCTGGAGTGAGGGGCTGTTCGTGCTGCGGCCGCGGGGGAGGCCGGTATCGTGACGTAGACGCGAGATCCGCCACGCTAGCCCGCCACCGTCCCGCGAGCAATTCTGGCTTGGCAGGGGGATTGCACCGTGAATGGACAGACTTTACACTCTGTCCGCTCATGCCCAAGATCCGCCTCCCCTTCGACGGCGCCCTCGTAGCCACGTACCAGACTAACCTCACGATGCCGGAAGGGCGTTGCGTCTGCAGGCTCAAGCCCATTGAGGATGCGCTGCGCCGGGCAGACGCGGTCGTCAAAGTCTGGCTCAAGGCCGCCCAGCAGCCCAAAGGCGACGGTGCGAATGTTCGCGAACTCTAAACGCCGGAAGCGAGCGAAGAACGTCCTCGCCATGGGAGAGATCGCTGCTGTATCGTCCTTGACTCCATTGCTGAATCAGTTTCCAGAGTTGGATGAACTGGTCACAGAGACAGCAACGTGGGATTTCTTTGGCACTGTCGCTGCCGTTGGCTCAGCGATGTACCTAGCCCACAAAGAGATCCCACAGGATCAGGTGCGAGCAACGGAGAGGGCGGTCGCCAAAGTGCTCAATAAGTGGGACCACCAAGGGTATCAGGCCTACTTGGATCTTCATCAGTTCGTAGCCCCGCGCATCGAGCAAGGTTGGACCATAGAATTGGCCGTTGGCGCATGGGTGATGTGGAACATCAAGGGTGCGAAACCAACGGAAAGAGAATTTCAGGTGGGAGCAGCTATTGGGTCGATGTTCTTTGTGAGTATGGCCGGGGCATGGTCCTCGTGACACCCCAAACCCCCGGAGAGAGATGACGGAAAGTAGGAGAGAGGGCGGTGTGGTCGCCCCGGAATAGACCGCAAGAACCGAAATGGAGCGGAACATGAGTAAGGAACATGGAGTTCACGTTCGTGATGCGCTGGGGACGAGCTTCAAGATCGTCCTTGGCGCGGGCATCGCGGTGGCAGTTCTTTTTCTGGGTTTCTGTACGTTCTTTGTGGGGATAGTCGGGATAGGAACGAATCTCTCTGAGAGCGACGACGCCGATCCCTTGGGGCCGTATTCGGAGCAACCAGAGGTGAACGACCCGACCGTGGCGGCTCCAGTATCTAGCTGGTCGACCCTGACGTTCGTGGATGAATGGGGTGACAGGACTAATGATGTAGGCGCACGGAGCGAGGCCGTCGGGCCGGTGACTCCAATGAGTTTTCCTTATGGTGATGTCACAGCATCCCTGATGGCTAGCTGTTCAGGGGCCTGGATCCGGTTTTCAGATAGTCCGAATCTCTCAGGGGGAGACATTCGAGACGGCTACGAGATCTATCAGATTCCTGTCCGGATAGACGGCCGCGACGACAGTTGGCGGGCTACCCAAGAGTGGCAAGGTAATGATCTGAATCTTCCTTCGAGCGCGCGGTCGGTGTGGGCAGCGGCCAGTTCGTTCGAGATTCTGTTGCCGTGGTATGGGGAATCGCGGGTTCGATTCAGGTGGAATCTGACCGGATCAGCTGACGCCATAGGAAAAACGTGTGGCTGAAGGCTGTATGATCAGGAGCCGAACTCGGCTGACATCGCCGCCCACCGGTTGGTGGAGGAGGGGTTCCTGAACGAAGGCCCGCTCCTTGACGCCAGAGCTAGATTTGATGTATAGCACCACCCGGAGGCGTCGAGCCTAAGTAGTGGAGAACGGATTGGTCTGATGCTCAGGCGGGGTGCTCGCAACTAGCTTGCCGTCCGAGGGGCACCTGACACCAGTTGCCGAGTCATCCACACCGCTGTAGTGCCAGGGCCGGGATCGTCGAGGGATAGCAGGGGCAATGCTGGGGGTAGTGATGAGCGAATGGGATTCGACGTGGCGACGAACTCCATCGGTTATCTGTCAACCATATTGGTTCAAATGTCTAATAAAATGTACATTTGTGGGTATTATATGTATACTACAGTGTACCTTTCCCAAAGGTCAATCCCGTCGTTCAGATGAACACAGTATGTTCGGATTGCGGAAACACGAACTAAGAATACTCCCAACTTGGCCGGTAGCCGTCCGCAAAGCATGACAACGCAGGAGCCCTGGGACGATTTCAGCCTCGACCGGGGCGTCGCACGTGGATTCACGCGCTCGACCGAGACAGGACTCCTTCTGCCCGACCGGCTGGCTGGCGCACATCAGCCCTCCGGGAAGGAGTGGTTTCAGGTTCGCGGCACGTGGTACGACATCTATCGGCAGACCCCTTCTTGGCAGGATGTGGCAGACCGCCTGTCGGGCTTCGGCCTTGGGCAGGTGCTACTTGTTCTCGGAGGAGTCAGCGCCGTGCTCAACTCATACGAGCCACTTCAAGGCCAGCGCCGTGTCATCCAAGCGCTCTTCCGGGACCCAGATCAGGTTGGCCGGGCTATTCAAGCCTACTGGGATCGATTGAAGCCCGAAGGGGTGACTGATCTAGTGTGGTTCTTCAGCGAGCAGCAGGTGGTCGCGATCGCGAAGATCGCACTGCTGGCCTGCCCACATGTGACGGAGAGGTCCAGCGGATCACTTGACCCCATCGGTGAAGCGCTGATCATGGCTGCCGATCTGATCGACCGGGAAGAGGACATGCCAGGCCCGCCTGATTTTCGGTTACCCGCCAACCGGAACGCCTGGCTCAGATTCATCGTCATGAACGGGACCTTCAACGCCTCGGACGACTTTGCATGTTCTCTTGCCCGAACCCACGACCTATACCTCCCGGACTATGGGCCTGCCGAAGACGATGGCGCCGTCGATCTTCGGGCTCGCTTTCAGGAGATTACGGGACTTGATCCCGAGTTTGCCTGGGGAATGGGACTGGCCTTGTTCGCAAATTGGCGGACCGTAGACCCCAACTCCGATCGTCCACCCGGGCCGCTCAGCCTCGAGGCCTACATGTCGGCTCTCAACATCTCGCCTGACGAAATCAACGCGTTGACCAACCTGTTCGCGGTAGATGCGAATGAAGCGAAGGCAACACTTCTCGACCGAGGCTGTGGGCCGGACTCCTTGCTTCCTTATGACCTTCAGCCGTTGGACCGCTCGCCCTTGGTCAGTCTACAGGGGCGCCTCTACTGTCCTTCGGTAAGGCTTCTCCGCTGGAAGCTCACCACGGGGCTTCACCATGTCTTTCTCCAGCCCAGTGAGCGAAATGACGAAACCCGTCGGCTCGAGTATTTCAAGTACGCTGGCCGCGTGTTCGAGAACTACGTCGGCGCGCTGGTCCGACGGATCTTTCCACAGGAAGCCCGGCGCTACGTGGACGAAAAGACGCTTCGACACCGTGTCCCCACAGGGATGAAGGCGTGTGACGGCGTCGTTCTCTACGGGGACACAGTTCTACTGTTCGAATGCAAGTCTACACTTCTTCCCTACGGAGTTCGGGCCGAAGGAGACCTCGACATTCTGAGGAACAAGGTAGGGGACGTTTTCGGCAAAGCAGCGGAGCAGTTTGACGACACGATTCTGGCCATTGAGGACGGATGTCTGGAAGATTGGGTTCGGCCCGGTAACGTGACCCGTTACCTGCCGCTGGTGGTCACTCTGGACATGATCCCCGTCGAGCCGTTTTTCTATCAGACGATCGAAGATGTCATCGCCAGCCGGAATGCGTTAAGCCACGCAAAGGCGCGCCCTCTACAGGTGCTTGCAGTATCGGAACTCGAGTTGCTCGAAGAGCACCTGGCTCAGGGAGGCAGCCTCGCCGACCTTGTGCTGGAGCGAATCGAGAACGGCACGTACCGTGACAGCACCATGAAGAACTATCTCTTGGAGAAGGGAATGCGGCACACCCTGCGCCCTAATCGTGTGTTGCGAGACCGATTCAAAGCACTCGGCGAGCGCATGATAGCGTGGATGAGGGAGCGAGCCGGCGGACCCTGGTAGTAGGCGCTACTCGGAACGGGTTCCCTCCCCGAAGAGTCTGATCGTGAACAGACTACCCTCACACTCGATCTCCGGGTGAGGTAGCCGCCTGTCCGCCATCTCGTCAAAGACGCGTGCGATGCCTTCCCCCTCGTCCCGCATTGCACCGATGTCGGCCAGCACCCTGACGAGCATAGGGTTCCTTGTTCCGTGGGCGGGGCCACCCTCGCGAAGGCGCTCCAGTGTGACCGGTGCGATCAGGTCCCCGGGATTGGAGATCTCGACCCGATCGTCGTAGAACCAGACTTCGGTCTCGCGGCTGGTGACCTCGTAGTCTCGATGGGCGATCGCGTTGACCAGCGCCTCCTGCCAGGCAAACTCAGGGTATTCGGGCACACCCTCGAAATAGAGCCCCTTCAGCCGCTCGCCCTGGCGTACCTGAGCCCCAGCCAAGGCCCTGGATTCCTCCAGTGCCAATACCAAAGGTGGATCGGCACGCCCAGCCTGAGTCACATTTCGTCGCCGGCCGTGGAGCCTTTCCGTTCCAGCAACCCGGAACACTCTGACCCCTGCCCTCGGGTGCCATTTAAGCGCCGGACGGCGAGCGAACAGCAGAAGTCCGGCATTGCTGATCTTCCACTGGCCGAGGTGCTTTTCGATCAGGCCGTAGTACTCCAGCGCCTCTTCAACCGGTCTCTCGCCCACCGGAGTCCGGTCCAGGAACCGTTGAGCCAGCTCCAAGTCAAGGACATCGAGCGTGGCCTCTGCCCGGAACCGCTGCTCGTAACCTACGACCCGCAACGCTTGTTTCCGCTGGTTGATCAGTTCTTGCGGCTCCCGCAAAATCTGGGCGCCGACCCGGAATGGAAAACCGTCGGCAACCACCATGATGGCCTCGATGGACTGAGGCACCTCGAAGACCAACACCTCCTTCCCATCGACTGCCACTCGTCCGGTGCGACAACGGACCTCGGGCCGGAGGCGATTCTCCGGTACAGCAAGCAGTCCCTGCACCGCGTCGTCGTCGTAGCTGTGGCCGCTTGGCCGCCCATCGTCCTCCACCCCCACAAACAGGAGGCCACCGTCTGCGTTGGCAAACGCCGCAACCACATCAGCGATCTTGTCCCGCAAGTTCTTCCACTTGAGTTTCTTGGGGGGATCTGACGCTCGGTTCCATGCCGACTTGAACTCGCGGAATTGACCTTCTCCCTGAGCAAGCGCCTTCGGGATCTCGTCCTTTGTAAGGTGCGCTGACACAGCTCTCGCTCCCTTGAGTAGCTTCGACGGCGCGACGTCACCCCCGGAGATCCAATTAACGTCGGATCGCCTCGTGCGGGCACCCCGAGCCTTTCACGGAATCAAGGTAAAGCATTGGGGTCCGCAACCCACCACCGTCGCGGTTCATGAGCGTTGAAATAGCCGCCACGGCCCTGCGAGAGCTACCTTCGATTCCGGAACGCCTACCAAACCGAGATCGTCGACAACCACTAGGGGAGGACACACAATGATGCGGCTGGAACCCATCCACCCCGGCGAAGTCCTGAAGCACGACTTCATGGAACCGTTGGCGCTCTCGTCCACTGCCCTGGCCCGAGCACCCAGGGTAACGCCCGTGCGAATCAACGAGATCGTCCGCGGTCGGCGCGGCATCACTGCGGAGACCGGTCTCCGTCTTGCCCGGTATTTCGGCACCGACACCCAGAGCTGGATGAACCTGCAGGATCGGTACGAATTGGCCGTGGCGGAGCGGAAAGTGGGTGATGGGTTGGCTGCGATTCGCCCGCGGGATGTCGCGCAGCCCACGGAGCCCCGCCCTTGAATCTGCAAGACATCGTCCAGCGGTCGGATACGGTCGCCGGGCGCCGGTTCGACAGGATCGTCCTCCTGCTGATCATCGCGTCCGTCGTGCCGATGTCCCTGTCGACGGTCACCAGCTTCTCGCAGATGTGGTTGGCGGTGTTCGCGGCGGCCGAGTACGTGATCATCGTCCTGTTCACGATCGAATACGTGCTCCGGATCGTGACCGCGGAACGCAAATGGGCCTACATCCTCAGCTTCTACGGCGTCATCGACCTGGTGGCGCTGCTTTCGTTCTACGTGACCATGTTCTGGGGAGGCATGCTGGACCTCCGCGCCTTCCGCGCGCTCCGTCTGCTCCGCCTGTTCAGCACGTTCGAGTTCGCCCGCTACGCAAAGGCGACGGTGCGCATCGGCAGAGCCCTCAAGTACGCGCGCGACGAGGCGGCGGTCTTTCTGTTCGCGACCCTGGTTCTGCTGTACATCGCCGCGATGGGCATATATCACTTCGAATCCGAGGTCCAGCCGGAGAAGTTCGACACCGTGTTCCACAGTCTTTGGTGGGCGGTCGTCACGCTCACGACCGTGGGCTATGGCGACACCTATCCGATCACGGTGGGCGGCAGGATCTGGACGTTCGTGATCCTGCTGCTGGGGATGGGCATCGTGGCGGTGCCCGCGGGACTGATCGCGACCGGGCTGTCGCGGGCGATCGAAGAGGAGCGCAGGGCGGCGCGCGGAGGCGAGGAAGAGGACTAGAGTAAACCAGGCCGGTGGCCCGACCGTATTAACGACGAAAGGGACGAGATCACATTCGTCGAGTGGGCGTTCCCGGTTCCCCCCGACCACCGACGCCAACCGGAGCCAACGTCCATGCCACACGCCCCAGCGTTTTCCGATCCAGCCCGACTCGCGCTCGCATTGGCGCTCGCGCACCTGGGAACCGCCTGCGCCGACGAAGACAGCAACGCGGAAGCTGGCGCGCTCGACGCCATACCCACCTACCAGGGCACGGTCGACCTCGAGTTCGGCGATGTCGACGGCGACGATCCGTACCTCTTCACCAGAATCGGGGGGATCGCCGAGGACGCGCGCGGACGGCTGATCGTGGCCGACATGCAGTCGCACGAGATCCGTGTCTTCGATCCCGAAGGTCGTTTCCGGTTCCGCTTCGGCGGTCCCGGAGAGGGCCCCGGCGAGCTGACGTATCCCTGCTGCCTGGCGTTCGGCCCGGATGGCGCGCTGTGGGTGCGCGAGAGCACACGGTACAGTGCGTTCCAGCTGGAACAGGCGAGCGCGGAGTACGTCCGCGGACAGAGAATCGCCCATTTCAGTCAGGGAATGGTCGCTCCGGTCACCTTCGACGCCGAGGGCCGGCTGGTCGACATCGGGTCATCGCCTGCGCCCGAGGGTGGAAGCGTCATGACTCGCTTCCATGTCGGTGCGGACGGTGTCGCCGACGAGGTGCCGCTGGCCGATCCCGAACGGCAGGCCACCGGGTCGACCACGGTGGACCGCACGTTCGGGGAAATGGCCGTCACGATGTTCGTCTATCAGCCCCTGGGCCCGAGGTGGATTCACGCGCACGGCCGCGGCGGTGCCTGGGCCGAGGCGGTCACCTCCGAATACGTGGTCAACCTCCACCACGCCGACGGCACAGCGTCCCGGATCGAGGGCCCGCCTCTCGCAGGAGCCGAGCTCAGCCCCGCCGAGCAGGATTGGGCGCAGGACTGGATCGACCGTGACCTGCAGCGGCTCGATCTCGACCAGCACCCCTTCACGATCCCCGACCGCAAACCGCCGCTCGGCGCCATCTACTTTGATCAGTCCGGTCGGCTGTGGATCGAAAAGACCGGAGCCGCAAGCAACCAGTCGCGGGAAGCCGATGTCTATGAGGGAGACACGTTGGTCGCGCGCTATCGATGGCCGCGCCGGGTCCGGCCCGGCGATGTCCCCTGGGCGAGCGAATCGCTGCTCTACGGCATCACCACCGACTCGCTGGACGTCCAGCGAGTGGCAAGGGTGCGGTTTCGGCCGGTTGGGTAGAGCGCCTGGGTAACCGGGGCGGAGCGTTGACCGCCCCACACATCAGCCGGAGGCAAGCATGACCCGCTGCATTGTGCCGCTCGCAACCGCATCGATCCTCGTCTCCGGCTGCGCCCCTGGAGATGTCTCGTCCCAAGACGGGATCGTGCGCGACAGCGCGGGCGTTCAGATCGCCGAGAATCCCGCCGACGCTTCCGGCGCTGAATGGACCCTTCCGTCTCCCCCCGCCCTCGAGATCGGACGACGCGAAGGCCAAGGCCCCGGTTCGGACCTCTTCGGCGCCATCGCGCACGCCATCCGGCTGTCGAACGGACACATCGCCGTAGCGGACCGGCACGCACAGGAGGTCCGCGTCTTTGACGATGCCGGAGGTCACGTGCTCACCTTCGGCCGTCCTGGTGAGGGCCCCGGCGAGTTCACGACGCTCTGGTCGATTGCGGAGTTGGCCGGTGACACGATCGCGGCAATCGACCCGCTCGGCGGGCGGGTCTCCCTGTTCGGTTCGGCAGGCGTGTTCGGCCGATCGTTCCCGATTCCCCGCCTTCCCGGCGCGTCCGCCCCCAACGTGATCGGCTGGCTGGCGGACGGCACGCTGCTCATCTCGGCTCTCACCCGGTCGCCGTCCCGGGATACGCGCGACCAATCGACGCATTTCCTCTATGCGGTCGACCCTCACGGCGAGATCCTGGGGACCTTGGGCGAGTACCCGGGCAGCCCGCTGGGCCGCAACGGCCTTGCCCTGGGCTTCGCGTCCCGCGCGGAATTCACGGCGGGCGGCAGTCTGGCCTGGGTGGGACAATCCGGGCGCTTCGAGTTGGTGGCACATGACGGAACCGGCTCCGTCCGGCGGATCGTGCGGCTGGATCGGGAGCCCAGGGCCGTGACGCAGCCGGAGATCGATGAAGCACAGGCCGCGGTCGAACGGAGTCTTGAGGGCGCGTCAGGTCCGGCGGTGGAGCGGATCCTGGCGACCGAGTACGCGAGCCACCACTCGGTCCACGGCGCTCTCCTCGCCGACAAGGCCGGCAACCTGTGGGTCGAACGGTACCGCCACCACCTGATCGAGGATCCCGGGCCGCAGCAATGGGACATCTTCGACGCCGAAGGCCGGCTCGTGGGCTATCTGGCGACGCCGAGCGACTTCGAGATCACCGACATCGGTGCGGATTTCGTCCTCGGGTTCCATACGGACGAGCTGGGCGTGCAGACGGTGCGGATGTATCGACTGGTCCGCGGGTAGCCGGGGAGCGCGGGTAGCCGGGGAGCGCCGGACGCCTCGTCCTGGTCGGGCGATCTCAATTAGGTTAGGCAACCCAATTGTGATTCGCCGATGTAAACTTTGATTTCCATAATGGAAAGCATAGTTGACAATCGACTCGACCACGAGGCCCGCCATGAACAGCCACTCCCCGCGCCCCACCCCCGCCCCCTCCCGCAGGCGCACCGCGCTGACCACCCTGCTGCTCGGCGCGACCCTGCCCACCTGCGGCGATCCGTCGCCCTCCCCCTACTCTACCACCGACACCGGAGACCATGTGGACGCCGCCATCGCGACCATGTCCGCCGCGACCCTCGCGGACGCGGTCCGGACCCTGTCCAGCGACGAGTTCGAGGGGCGCGCGCCGTCCACCCCCGGCGAGGAACTCACGGCCGCCTTCCTGGTCGAGCAGTTCCAGGCGGCGGGGCTCGGGCCGGGCAACGGCGACTCCTTCTTCCAGAACGTGCCGCTCGTGGCGCTGACCGAGCAGGGACAGCCCGCGCTCATGGTCCGGACGTCGGGCAGCGAGTTGGAGTACGCGTGGACCGAGGACTTCGTCGCGTGGACCAAACGGGTCGTCGAGAGCGAGTCGATCGAGGACTCCGAGATGATCTTCGTCGGCTACGGCGTGGTCGCGCCGGAGTACGGGTGGAACGACTACGAGGGCGTCGACGCGGCGGGCAAGACCGTGGTCATTCTGGTCAACGATCCCGGCTTCGCGACCCAGGACGAGGCGGTCTTCCGCGGCAATTCGATGACGTACTACGGGCGTTGGACCTACAAGTTCGAGGAGGCGGCGCGGCAGGGGGCGGCGGGCGCCATCGTCGTGCATGAGGAAGCGGCGGCGGGGTATCCGTGGGAGGTCGTTACGGGGAGCTGGACGGGCCCTCAGTTCGGTCAGGCCGCGGGGGACGGGAACATGGGGCGCGTCGCGATCGAGGGATGGATGCGGCAGGACGTGGCGCGGGAGGTCTTCGAAGCGAGCGGGCACAGCTTCGACGTGCTGGCTCGGCAGGCGGCGCGGCCCGGCTTCCGTGCGGTGCCGCTGGGGGTGTCGGCGTCGGTGGCGGTTGCCAACGACATCCAGCGCTCCGAGTCGAAGAACGTGCTGGCGCTGCTGCCGGGGAGCGAGCGGCCGGACGAGTACGTGATCTACACCGCTCACTGGGACCACTTCGGGAAGAGCGCCGACCCTGCCATGGAGGATCCGATCTTCAACGGCGCCTTCGACAACGCCACGGGCACGGCCGGACTGATCGAACTCGCGCGGGCGTTTGCGGCGCTGCCGGAGCGTCCGGCGCGGTCCGTGCTCTTTCTGGCCGTGACCGCCGAGGAGCAGGGGCTGCTGGGTTCGGCCTACTATGCGGCCAATCCCGTGTACGCCACGGCGAGCACGGTGGCGACGATCAACATCGACGGGATGAACGTCGACGGTCCGATGAACGACGTCACGGTCGTGGGGATGGGCGCCTCGGAGCTGGACGATTATCTGGCCGATGCCGCGGCCCGGGTGGGGCGCACGCTGCGCCCGGACCCGGAGCCCGAGAAGGGCTACTACTACCGCTCGGACCACTTCAGCTTCGCGAAGGTGGGCGTGCCTTCACTCTACACCGACTCCGGAATCGACCACGTCGAGCACGGAGAGGAGTGGACGCTGGAGCGGCGCGCGGACTACGTCTCCAACCGGTATCACAAGCCGTCCGACGAGTTCGACCCTTCATGGGATCTGACGGGGGCGCTGGACGACCTGGAGCTGATCTTCCGCGTGGGCTATCGGATTGCGGACTCGGCCGACTGGCCAAGCTGGCGGGAGGGTAACGAGTTCAGGGCGATTCGGGATGCGGATTTGGGGGAGCGATAAACGCCACATTTGCGAAGATTCCGTTGGGCGCCCCCGAGTTCGCGGTGACGATCTCCGGGAAACCGTCCCCGTTCAGGTCCCCGACCGCCAATCCGTAGGTTGCACAGTCCCCGCAACCGAAGCGGAACTCGACGAATCCCCGGGCCACGGCGGATCCCGGCGCCTCGCCCACCCCAGGCACCTCGCCGACCCGGTTGAAGTACACCGCGTTTCGGGCTCCCACATTCGCCACGACGATGTCCAGGTCCCCGTCGAGATCCAGGTCGGCGAGCCGGACCGCGTAGCTCTGGTCGTCGCCAGCGCCGAACGTCAGGCTGCGCCCGAACCCTCCCAGCCCGTCACCGAAGTACACCGCGTTCGCCTCGCCGATGTTCGCGGCCACAATGTCCAAACGGCCGTCCCCGTCCACATCACCCACCGCCACCCCGCGGGTCTCGTCGCTGCCGGTGCCGTACCCGCTCACCCGCTCCAGGCTGCCCCCGTCGTTCCAGTGGATCATGTTCGCCCCGCCGTCGCGGTTGGCGAGCACGAGGTCGAGGTCCCCGTCACCGTCGAGGTCCGCGGCGGCGACGCCGATCGTGGAGTCGTCCCCCGCCCCGAACGGCGTCCCGGCACCGAACCCCCCCCGAGCCGTCACCGCGGAAGACGAAGTTCTGGCGGCCCCGGTTCACGACCAGGACGTCGGTGTGCCCGTCGCCGTCCAGATCGGCCAGGGTCAGGCTTCGCGTCGAACTGGGTGTGCCGAAGGTGGCGCCGGCCACGAACCGGCCCGTCCCGTCGTTCACAAACAGGAGGTTGCGCGTACGGTCGTTGCCGACGGCGACGTCCAGGTCTCCGTCGCCATCGAAATCGGCGAGCGGAGCGGCGTAGCTGCCCGCCTCCTCCTCGCCCAGCCGCCGCGCGAGGGTGAACCCGGCACGCCCGTCGTTGAGGTACACACGGTTCTGGCTGGGCCAATGGCGGCCGTTCGCGACGACAACATCAAGTGCACCGTCGCCATTCACGTCGCCCAGACTCACCGAGGCCGTCAGTTCGCTGCCCCCGCCCAGCGACCTGAGCGGCCGGAAGGTCCGTTCCTGTTGCGCGGCCAGCGGGGCCACGGCGACCGCCAACGCGAAGAGAACGGCGGCAACGAGGCTCCAGCCGCACGGCACTACCACGCGCCTTCCATCCATACAGTCGTCCTATCGTCGGCGTTGCACTTGACCCCGGCCGCCGGCGGGCGCAGGGTGACTCCATCATGGTTGAATGGCTTGGTATCGGCCACCTGCTTGAGCTATCCGGCACGGAAGCGATCGCGGGCTATCTGACCCCGCTCGCGGTCTTCGCCGTGTTCTTTCTTCTGCAGCTCGTGCTGCCTGCACGGCGGGTGCCCGGCTACGTCGTCGATCCCCGGACCGGCAAGCCCCGCAACTACCGGCTGAACGGCCTCCTGGTATTTGCAATTGTGGTGATCGCGTGGGCGTTCGAGCTCACCGGGATGCCGCGTGACTGGTTCTACCGGTCCTCGATTTACGCGGTGGCCGGAGGAACGGACCTGTGCATCATCCTTGCCCTCGTGGCGGTGTTCAGCCAGCCGCGAGGCGAGCGCAAGAACTGGTTCCTGGCACTGTGGCATGGCCGCGCGCAGGAACTCTCGTTCTTCAACGAGCGCTTCGACGTCAAGATGTACCTGTATGTCGTCGGCGGGACGATGCTGGCGCTGAACGCCCTGTCCGGGGCGGTGTACCACTATCAACTCTTCGGCGCAGACTCCAATCCGGGCGTTTTCCTGTACGCGGGGTTCTTCACCTTCTACGTGCTGGACTATTTCATCTTCGAGCGCGTCCAGCTCTATACCTACGATCTGATCCACGAGAACGTCGGCTTCAAGATGATCTGGGGTGGCCTCGTGGTCTACGGATGGCTGTTCATCCTGCCGCTGTGGGGCATGGCCGTGCACCCGGACCCCGGATTCACGCCGGCGTGGACATATGTCTGGCTGATCGGCGCGGCCGCGCTGTTCCTCTTCGGGTGGGGCATCTCACGCGGCGCCAACCTGCAGAAGTACACGTTCAAGCGATGGCCCGACCGCAAGTTCCTGGGGCTCATCGAGCCCGAGTACATCGAGGCCGACGACCGCAAGATCCTGTGCAGTGGCCTGTGGGGTGCCGCCCGCCACTTCAACTACATGGGCGAGGGGTTTCTGGGCCTCTCGATCGGCCTGGTCTTCGGCTATTTCGCGAATCCGTGGGCCTGGACCTACACCGTGTTCGTCGTCACGTTCTTCACCTTCCGTCAGCGCTTCGACGATAGGTACTGCGCCGAGAAGTACGGCGTGGAGAAGTGGGCCGAGTATCGGGCGCGGGTGAAGTGGCGGATCATTCCGGGGGTGTATTGAGATGACTTCAGTGCCCCGTTGGTCCCGGAGACGGTTCCTGGAGGGCGGATCGGCGGCTGCCGCGATTGCCGCCGTCTGGGGATGCGCGCCTGACGACCGGACGCAGGCCGGTGGATCCGGGTCGTCTCCCCCCGACAGCCGGACCAGCCCCTCCGCACCGCTCACCGGCCCCCGCCGCCAGCTTGCGGCGCCCGGCCCGATGCTCCCACCCGTTCCGGCGATTCTCCTCACCGTGAACGGCCGGCCCGGCGATCCCGACGAGATCTCGGTGCTATGGACGTTCGTCGTGAACGGCGACCCGCCCCAGATCGGGGTGAGTGCGGGCTTCGAGCATCAGGCGCGGGCGCTCCTCGAGCTCCACGACGAGTTCGTGCTCAACCTGCCGGCGGCATCGATGGTCGAGGCGTTCGACACCATCGACATGAACTCCGGTACCGTGGCCGACAAGTTCGAGCTTTCAGGCCTGACGCGAGGCGAGGCGACCGTGGTCGATGCGCCCACGGTGGCGGAGTCGCCCATCCATTGCGAGTGTCGGACCACCGACTCGCTCGAGGTGCCTCCCGCGCGGAAACTCTTCATCGCGGAGGTCGTGGCGACCACCGTCATCGAGGGCGCGGTCGACGACGACGATCGCCTGATCGTTCCCGCCGTGGACTTTTTCGGGATGACCGCCGGGAGCGGCGAGCACTACACGATGGGGCGCCGCGTCGGCAACATCGGGATGACTGCCGGGCGGAGCGACATCAGGTACTGACGGGCCTGTCCACGGCGACCGGTCGACTCGCCGCCTCAGTACCCGAGCAGATTGGGCAGCCACAGCACCACGCCCGGCACGAGCGCAATCACCATCGTCAGCCCCAGCATCAGCGCCAGGTAGGGCCATAGCGGCCGCGCAACCTCCGCCGGCTCGACTCCTCCCACCGAGCACGCCACCAGCAGACTCACACCCACCGGCGGCAGGAACACGGAGATGCCCTGGGTCGCCACGATGACGGCGCCGTAGTGCACCGGATCGATCCCAAGCTGCGTGGCCAGCGGCAGCAGGATCGGCGTCAGCAGTACGACTGCCGGCACCCCCTCGAGAATCGCGCCGAGCAGAAGGAAGATGAGGATGGTAAGGACCATGAAGCCGATCGGGCCGCCACCCATCGCCACCACCGAAGAGGCCAGCGACTGCGGCGCCTGCATGACGGCCAGCACCCAACCCAGCAGGCGCGCGGCGCCTACGACGAACAGGACCATCCCCGAGACGATGGCGGTCTGGACGATCTTCTTCCACAGTTCACGGACGGTGAGCGACCGGTACACCGGCCCGGCCAGAAGCAGCGCGTAGGCGACTGCAACAGCGGCGGCCTCGGTGGGCGTGAACAGGCCGAAGCGGATGCCGCCCAGGATCACCACGATCATGAACAGGGGGAGCAGTGCGTCGACCGCCGCACGGCGGACCTCCGCCAGCGATGCACGCGGTTCGCGCGGCCACCCTTCCCTGCGCGCCTGCCACCCGATCTGCGTCATCAGCCCCACGGCGATGAGGAGCGCGGGGACGATCGACGCGACGAACAGGGCGCCGATCGAAACGTTGCCGATGACGCCGTAGACGACCATCACGATCGCTGGTGGAATGAGGATCCCCATCCCGCACGCGGCCGACACGATCGCGGTAGCGCGCGCCCGGCTGTACCCGTTCGCGGTCAGCTGCGGCACCATGATGCCGCCGATGGCGGCCGCGTCTGCCGAAGTCGAACCCGACACCCCCGAGAAGAACATCTCGGCCATGACGACCACCTGTCCGAGCCCTCCCGGGAGATGTCCCACGAGCGACCGTGCCAGCGTCACCAGGCGGCGACTGATGCCTCCCACGTCCATGAGGAAGCCGGCAAGAATGAAGAGGGGGACGGCGAGCATCGGAAAGGAGTCCATCCCGGCGACGATCTGCTGCGGGATGACGACGAGCGGAAGATCGGCCGCCACGATGGCGACCACGGCCGCGATCGCGAGCGCGAAGCCGATGGGGACGGCGGCCAGCACCAGAAGGCCGAAGATGCCGAGGAGGAGGCCACCCATCAGGAAGACTCCACGGGCGGGCGTTCCTCGCTGCCGGCACTTCCCCGCCCCGCCAGCATGTGGATCACCATCAGCACGCCGGACACCGGCGCCGAGGCGTAGACGAGCGCGACCGGCAGGTTCAGCGCCGCCGACCGCTCTCCCATGGTCAGGTCCATGAGGGCGATGCCCGTGCCGATGAGCAGCAGCGCGAAGAGCAGCACGACCCCGCTGGCGGCCACCTCCACCGCCCTCCTCGCGTGCGGCGCCAGCTTCTTCATGACCTGGTCGAACCGGAAGTGCGACCGCTTCTCCACCGCCAGCGAGGCCCCGAGCAGCGACAGCCAGATGAAGCAGAAGCGCGAGACCTCTTCGCTCCAGGGATTGGGTTGGGCGAAGAGGTAGCGCATCAGGACCTGGAGGAGGACAACGACGGAGACGGCGATCAGGAGGCCGCCCGCGGCGCAGGTCTCGATCGCGACGATTGCCCGGTTCAGGGTCCGGAGCTGCTCCTTCATTCGCGCTCCGCCTCCGCCGCGCGCTGTGCCTCCGCCACCAGCCTCGCGATCAACGCCTCGCCGTTTGGCAGCCGAGCCGCCAATTCGTCCCAGGTGCGGGGTCTGACGTCCGGGACAAACGGCGCCAGATCGGGGCGGAAGATCTCTACCCCGGCCGCGCGCATCTGCTCCAGCGCGTCCGCCTCCATCCGACGCGCAACTTCGCTCTGGTACGCGAGCGCGGCAGCCGCCGAGCGATCGACGATGTCTCTGACGTCATCAGGCAGCGCCCGATAAAAGGGCTCGTTCACCAGCAGCGTAATAGGGTTGTAGGTGATGGACGTGAAGCTGTAGAACTTCGCCACCTCGTGGAGCCGGCTGCTCACGAATCCGATGGCGTTCGCCTCGCCGCCATCGATCACGCCCTGCTGGAGCGCGGAGTACACCTCGCCGTAGTTCATGGGAGTCGCCTGGACGCCCAGCGCGGAGTAGGCAGCCAGGTACGTCGCGTTCTGGAGGACCCGGAGCTTGAGGCCGACGAGATCTTCAGGGGCCGCGACGGGCCGCCGCGTGTTGTAGACATGGCGGAAGCCGTAGTCGAGGAATCCCAGCGAACGTACGCCCGTGCGCGCAAGCAGGAGTTCGCGCCACCAATCCCCGACGGAGCCGTTCATCACGGCGAGCCCGTGGTCCCGTGTCTCGAAGAGGAAGGGCAGGTCGAACATCTGCCCCTCGGGCACCCAGCCCGACAGAACGGGGGTACCCGTAATGGCCATGTGCACCGCGCCGACCTGGATCTGTTCGAAGGCCACGCGCTCGCCCCCGAGCTGTCCCGACGGATAGAGGACGACCCGGAACCGTCCGTCGGTGCGCTCGAGCATGAGGTCCCGGAAGCGCTCCGCCATGAGGTGGAGCTCGGAGCCGGTAGAGAGCACGTGCGAGAAGCGGACTTCCCAGGTGGACTGGCCCGAATCGGCGGGTTCGGGGGCGCGGCAGGACACCGGCAGAAGGGCCGCGACCAGCAGGCCGAAGCCGCACCGGACCCGGGCGACCCGCGCGGACATCAGCCGCGGACACTCACCAGATCGTCTGGCCGCCATCGACGAACACGGAAGCGCCCGTCATGAGTCGCGCCTCGTCGTTCGATGCCAGGAACACCACCGCCCCCACCACGTCTTCCGGGGCGCCGATCAGCCGGAGCGGGATGCGGGCTAGGCGACCCTCGCGGAAGGCGTCCTGTGCGATGTCGGCCCGGTTGATATCGGTCTCGATCAGACCCGGTGCCACGGCGTTCACGCGGATGTTGTGGGACGCGAGCTCGAGCGCCATCTCCTTGGTCAGCATCTCGACCCCGGCTTTCGACACGCAGTAGTGGGCAAGGTTCGGGCCGGCCACCGCCTGCCCCGCCGACGACACGTTGACGATCGCACCGGCCGTCCCGGCCTCGGCCATGCGGAGCGCCACCGCCTGCCCCACCAGGAAGTACCCCTTCAGGTTCACGTCGAGGATTGTGTCCCACTCCTCCTCGGCGATCTCCAGGAAGGGTGTGCGCTTCAGGATTCCCGCGTTGTTCACCAGGATGTCGAGCCCGCCCAGGAAGTCGTGCCCCTCGGCGACAAAACGGTCGACATCCGATCGCGAGTCCGTCGAGCCCTGCACGGCGACCGCACGACGCCCCGCCTGTTCGATCTCCCGGACGGCACTCGCGGCCTCGCTACGGCTGTTCCGGTAGTTGACCGCCACGTGCGCACCCTCGCGCGCAAGACCCACAGCGATCGCCCGGCCGATGCCCCTTGAGCCGCCGGTGACGAGGGCGCGCTTGCCTTCGAGACGCATGGGCAACCGTAGGTCAGCCGAGGTCGAAACGGTCCAGATTCATCACCTTGCTCCACGCCGCCACAAAGTCGCGCACGAACGCTTTCTGCCCGTCGTTACACGCGTAGATCTCCGCAAACGCCCGGAGTTCGGAGTTCGAACCGAAGACGAGGTCGACGCTGCTGCCGGTCCACTTCGGCTCGCCCGTCCCGCGGTCGCGGCCCTCGAACCGATCTTCACCGGCAGATGATGCCTGCCATTCGATATCCATGTCGAGCAGGTTGACGAAAAAGTCGTTGGTCAGCGTTTCCGGCCGATCCGTGAAAACGCCCAGTTCGGATCGGCCCGAGTTGGCGTTCAGCACGCGCAGGCCACCGACAAGCGCCGTCATCTCGGGCCCGGTCAGGGTCAGCAGATCCGCCCTCTCCACCAGCAACTCCACCGCCGATCGCCCGTTTCCGTTTCCGCCGAAGTTGCGGAACCCGTCCACCTTCGGTTCGAGCACGGCGAACGACTCCGCGTCCGTCTGCTCCTCCGACGCGTCCGTGCGTCCGGGTGAGAACGGCACCTCGATGTCGCGCCCGGCGTCCCTGGCCGCCTGCTCGACGGCAGCGCAACCGCCCAGCACGATCAAGTCGGCGAGCGACACCCTCTTCCCGTCGGAGCGCGCACCGTTGAAGTCTTCCTGAATCTCCTCGAGAACCCCGATCACCTCAGCCAATTCATCCGGATCGTTGACTCCCCAGCCGTTCTGCGGCGCAAGGCGGACGCGAGCCCCGTTCGCCCCGCCGCGCTTGTCGGTGCCGCGGAACGTCGACGCGGAGGCCCAGGCAGTCGAGACCAGCCGGGCGACGGAAAGCCCCGATGCGAGAACCGTGTCCTTGAGGTTCGCGATGTCGTCGGCGTCGATGAGTTCGTGGTCCACCTCGGGCACGGGATCCTGCCACAGTTGAGGCCCGGCGGGCACCTCGGAACCGAGATACCGCGAAACGGGCCCCATGTCGCGGTGCGTCAGCTTGTACCACGCCCGCGCGAACGCGTCCGCCAGTTCCTCGGGATTCTCGAGGAAGCGCTTCGCGATCGGTGCATAGACCGGGTCCATCCGCAGCGAGAGGTCCGTCGTCAGCATCATGGGGGCGTGCTTCTTCGCCGGATCGTGCGCGTCCGGCACGGTTCCCACGGCAGCGTCGTCCTTCGGAGTCCACTGCGCCGCCCCGGCGGGACTCCTCACCTGCTTCCAGTCGTAGCCGTGCAGGTTTTCCAGGAAGTTGTTGTCCCACTTGACAGGGTTGGTCGTCCACGCGCCCTCGATCCCGCTGGTGACGGAGTCGACGCCCTTCCCGCTGCCGTAGCTGGTCTTCCAGCCGAGGCCCTGCTCTTCCAGGTCGGCACCCTCCGGCTCGGGACCGACATGCCGGCCGACATCGGCCGCGCCGTGCGCCTTGCCGAACGTGTGCCCGCCGGCGATAAGCGCGACCGTCTCCTCGTCGTTCATGGCCATGCGGCGGAAGGTCTCGCGTATGTCCCGCGCCGCCGCGAGCGGATCCGGCTTGCCGTTCGGCCCTTCCGGATTCACGTAGATCAGGCCCATCTGCACCGCGCCGAAGGGCTCGTCGAGTTCGCGGTCACCGCTGTAGCGCTCGTCTCCGAGCCACGTGTCCTCCGATCCCCAGTCGATATCCTCGGGCTCCCACACGTCCTCGCGGCCTCCGCCGAACCCGAGCGTCCGGAATCCCATCGATTCCAGGGCGCAGTTGCCGGCCAGGATCATCAGGTCTGCCCAGGAGATCTTCCGACCGTACTTCTGCTTGATCGGCCAGAGCAGCCGGCGTGCCTTGTCGAGGTTCGCGTTATCGGGCCAGCTGTTGAGCGGCGCGTAGCGCTGGGTGCCCGCGCCGCCCCCGCCGCGGCCGTCGCTGATGCGATACGTGCCGGCACTGTGCCAGGCCATCCGGATGAAAAGCGGCCCGTAGTGGCCGTAGTCGGCCGGCCACCAGTCCTGGGAGGTGGTCATCACCTCTTCGATATCCTGCTTCAGGGCGTCGAGGTCGAGCGACTTGAACGCCTCGGCGTAGTCGAAGTCGTCGCCCATGGGATCCGCCGAGCGGGCATGGCGATGAAGCGGCTTCAGGTTCAGCTGGTTCGGCCACCAGTCCTTGTTCTTCGTGGGCATCCGGTGTTTCCTCGGGGTTGAAAGGAGAGTGTGGATGTGGGAGGTGCAGGCCCGTGCGGTGTCTGAGCACGATGTGGACTCTCGCGTGGACTCTATAGTATCGCGATAGTATCGCGTGTGGCAGGTCAAGTACTTTTTCGCGGAGCGACCCATGAAGTTCTCGTTACGAGTCCGGCTCTTCTGCCCGCTGGCCATCCTGACCACACTGGCGGCCCCCTTGAAGCCCGGAGCGACGCAGGCCGCAGCGCAGTCCTTCCCTTCCGACGACCCGGTGATCCGCGCGATCTGGGAGGAGGGAGTGGAGCGCTCGCAAGTCTACGAACTCGCCCAGGTGATGATGGACTCGATCGGGCCGCGCCTGACCGGCTCGCCCGCCATGGCCGGCGCCAACGACTGGGCGCTGGCCAAATACGCGGAGTGGGGCATCGAGGCCTACAAGGAGCAGTACGGCACATGGCGGGGCTGGGAACGGGGGATTACCCACATCGATCTCATGTCGCCGCGCGTGCGCACGCTCGAGGGCATGGCCGCAGCCTGGAGTCCGGCCACGGACGGACCGGTCACGGCGGAGGTGGTGATCCTGCCGCACGCGAGCGGCCCGGGAGCCTTCCAGGCATCGCTGTCGGAGGTGCGCGGCAAGTTCGTGCTCATTTCGCGCCCGGAGCCGAGTTGCCGCGCGCCGGACAACCTGGAGCAGTTCGCGCGGCCCGAGACGACAGCCCGCATGACAGCGGAGCGGGAGCGCGCAATCGCGGAGTGGAGCGACCGCGTAGGGAACACGGGGTTTGATCAGCGCTCGCTGCCGGAGGTGCTGAGCGTAGCCGAACCCGCCGCTGTCATCCGGTCGCAGTGGTCCGAGGGATGGGGCGTCACCAAGATCTTCGGCACCCGCGCGCAGCGGGCACCGGTCCTGGACCTGAGCTGCGAGGCGTACGGGCTCCTGTACCGGCTGGCCGAGAACGATCAGGGGCCCGTGCTGCGCGTCGACGTCCAGGCCCGCTTCCTCGGCGAGGTGCCGGTCTTCAACGCCTTCGCCGTGATCCCCGGCAGCGCCGAGCCGGAGGAGTATGTGATCCTCGGAGGCCACTACGACTCCTGGGACGGAGCCGACGGCGCGCTGGACAACGGCACGGGCGCGGTGGCCATCATGGAAGCGATGCGGATCCTGAAGAACGCGGTCCCGAACCCCCGCCGCACCATCATCGGCGTGCTGTGGAACGGCGAGGAGCAGGGTCTGAACGGATCGCGCGCCTTCGTCGAGGACAACCCCGAGATCCTCGAGCGCACCCACACCGTGTTCAACGTCGATCACGGGAACGGACCGGTCACCTTTATCCCCATGCAGGGGTTCGCCGAGGCCGCGGGCCGCTTCGGCGAGTGGCTGGCCAGGGTCCCGAGTGAACTTGCGGACCTGGTCACGCTGGAGATTCCCGGAATGCCCGAGTCCGGCGGCACCGATCACGCGTCCTTCCTGTGCGCGGGCGTCCCGGCTTTCAGCTTCCACGTGGGCGCCGGCCGCAGCGAAATGTCCATTGCCGACAACCGGTGGGACACGAGCATCTATACCTGGCACACCAACCGCGACACCTTCGACAAGATCGTCTTCGAGGATCTGCGCGACGACGCCGTGATGACCGCGATGTTCGTCTACCTGGCATCGGAGGACCCGGAGCCGATGCCACGGACCCGGCGGGCGATGCCGGAGGGGATGGAGTGGCCCCGGTGCCGTCCGCCGGCGAGGAGTTCGGGGGCAAGTGGCCGGTAGAGACCCGCCACGCAGGAGCCCGAAAGCTGCCCGGGGGATTCCACGCGTGACCTGCTGCCCGGTTCAGCCGACCTAAACCGATTCGCCCGTGTAGAAGGCGGACGTGCGTCTGGCAGCGGCCCGGGCCTGGTCGGCCTCGGTGCCAGCGGCAATGGCTGCCCGCCCCCATGCATCGCTGCTGCCCGCAATGAACGCCTTGCCCTCAGGTGAACCGACGAACGCGGCTTCATCCGGCTTCGGCGCGTCCGGCCGGGCGAGATGCAGCGCGAGGCCCAAGAGGGCCAGTTCCCAGCCGACGCCCGTCGCGCCCGGGCCGTACTCGTCCCAGTGCCCGGTCAGCGGGGCCGTGTGGGTCAGACCGAGCCGCGCCAGACCGGCTTCGGCATTCGCGCAATGCACTTCCACCCAACTGATGTGTTCGCCGAACTCCCAGGTGACTGCGACGCGCGCTGGTGGTTCGCACGCGTTGATCACGCCGCCCGCGTTACTCTCGAACTGATAGCGGCCGCCTGGTTTCAGCTCGCCGCTGATCGGCAGGAACCAGCGCGGGATGCGCTCGCTGTTCGTCACCACGTCCCAGAGATCCTCCAACGTGGTCGCGAAGCTCCGGGCGAGGATCACCGCGCGAGCGGGTTTGCCATCACGTACCAGCGACGACACCGAGCGCTCCACCGCATTCAGGTGCCGGTGGACATCGAAGTTCATGTATTGGCCAGATCGCCGGCCCGCAACATCGCGGCACGCCTGAACAGCCATCCCGATCCCACGAACAGACCGACGAAGAACCCGTTCGAGAGCACGATCTCTAGCGGTCCGCTCCACGGCCGACCCAACCCGCCGAACAATGCGATCGCGGCGACCAGAGCTTGAGCAGCCGCCGTTGCGAACAGTGCGACGGCCATGCCACAAGGCTCGAAACGAGCGATGAACGCGCCGACGATCCCGACGGCAATCACCCCGAAGTACATCACGTTGGCGGGATCGCCGTCCGCCCCGATGAGACCGACACCCAAGCTCACCCAGGCAAGGAGGAATGCCGCGGCGAGGGCGACGCCAATGCCGAATCGGCGCGCTCTATCCTCCGTGTTCACCGTTATGCCGCTTCCTTCACGGGGATGTTGCCCCAGCGCATGAACAGGGCCGGCACGACGACCATATTCAGGAGGGTGGACGTGAGCAGGCCGCCCAGTACCACCACGGCGAGCGGGGCCTGAATCTCCTTGCCGGGTTCACCGATCCCGAGCGCAAGCGGAATCAGGGCGAGGCCGGCCGTGAGCGCCGTCATCAGAATCGGACTCAGGCGCTCGACCGAGCCACGGCGAATGGCGTCGGGGAGAGACATGCCCATGGTACATAGATCCTGATATCGGCTCACAAGGAGCATCCCGTTCCTCACCGCGATCCCGAAGAGGGTGATGAAGCCGACCAGTGTGGCGACATTCACGGTCCCACCGATGAGCAGCACGGCGATTACGCCCCCCGTCAGGGCCAGTGGCAGGTTGACCATCAGGAACATGGCCGTGCTGAAGTTCCCGAACGCGCGGAACATGATCATGAAGATCGCGCCGATCGAGAACAGCGAGAGGATCGTAATGCGGCGCGTGGCGGACTGCCCGCTCTCGAACTGGCCCCCGTACTGGATGTTGTACTCGGGCGGCAGGTCGAGGTCGTCCGCGATATGCTGCTGGAGCTCGGTCACGGCACCGATCACGTCGCGGCCGGCCACGTTGGCACTGACGACGATCTTCCTCGACACGTTCTCCCGCGTGATCATGTTCGGCCCACGGGCCTGCACGATGGCGCCGAGCTGTGACAACGGCACGGTCGGGCCCGCGGGCGTGGCGACCAGAGCGCCTGCGATCGCGTCGGGGTCGGCCCGGTATTCGTCCGCATAGCGCACGACGAGATCGAAGGTCCGCTCGCCTTCGCGCACGATCGACACGACTTCGCCCTGCATGGCGATGTGCACCGCGTCCGCCAGCGCGCCCGGACTCACACCGTAGCGAGCCATCCCGCGCCGGTTGGCGCGGACCTGAAGCTGGGGAACCTCCGCCTGCTGTTCCATCGAGATGTCCACCAGGCCCTGGACCTCGTGGGCGATGGTCTCGATCTGCCCGGCGATCCTGCGCAGTTCGCGCAGGTCGGGTCCGAACAGGCTGATCGCAATGGCGGCGCGCGTCCCGGAGAGCATGTGGTCGATGCGGTGGCCGATCGGCTGCCCCACCGTGATACTGGTGCCCGACATGCCCGCAAGCGCCTCGCGCACCTCGGCCATGACTTCGGCGAGCTCGTGGTCGGTCAGATCCAGCTGGGCCTCGACGTGCGAGACGTTGACCCCCTGGGCCTCTTCGTCCAGTTCGGCCCGGCCCGTGCGCCGTGCCGTGGAGACCACGGCCGGCACCTCGAGCAGCCGCGCCTCGACACGATTGCCGATCTCGTTGGACTCCGGCAGCGACGTGCCGGGCACGGTGATGATCGCGATCGTCAGCGACCCCTCCTGAAACTCCGGCAGGAACTCCCTGCCCAATGTGGGAACCACCGCCAGCGTGCCGGCGAGGAGAACCGCGGCGCCAACCAGAACCCGTCCCGAATGCCGCAGTGACCAGCGCAGGATCCGGCTGTACAGGAATTCGAGTCCGCGCACCAGCCAGGGCTCTCGTCTTCGTCTGATCGAGCGGTCCGCAGGCAGCAGCAGGTACGAGAGCGCCGGGGTAATGGTGACCGCAATGAACAGGGACGAGAGGATGCTGATGATGTAGGCCTGACCGAGCGGCATGAGCATTCGGCCCTCGACGCCGGTGAGGAAGAACAGCGGCACGAAGACGATGGTGATGATCAGCGTCGCGTTCAGGATCGGGTCACGAATCTCCCGCGCCGCGCTGCGAATGAGCGGCAGGGTGGCGACGCGTTCGTCGGGCGGGCGGCGCAGGTTTTCGCGCAGTCGGCGGTGGACGTTCTCGACGAATATGATCGCATCGTCGACGAGGGCCCCGATCGCGATGGCCATGCCGCCGAGCGTCATGGTGTTGACCGTACCCCCGATGGCTCGCATCACGATGATCGCCACTGCCAGCGACAGCGGGATGGCGAGCACGGAGATCAGCGTGGTCCGCACGTTCCACAGGAAAAGAAGCAGGATGGCGATTACGAAGAACGCGCCGTCACGGAGCGCGATGATCACGTTGTCCACGGCGAGCGAGATGAAGTCGGCCTGCCGGAAGATGTTCCGCTCGAAGGTGATCCCTTCGGGCAGGTCGCTCTCGATCTGATCCAGCTCCGCGTCGACCCTTCGGGTGAGTTCCAGCGTGTTGGCGCCCGCCTGCTTCTGGACGGATAGAATCACCCCCGGTTCGCCATTCACGGATCCCGTTCCATAGGTGATCTTGGGACCGATGCGCACTTCGGCCACGTCTTCGATCAGCACCGGCACCCCGTCTCGGGTCGCGACCACGGTCACCCCGATGTCTTCGACGCTCGAGGGACGCACCATGCCGCGAATCAGGATCTCGCGGCCGCTCGACCAGTAGAGCCCCCCCGCTACGTTCTCACTGGACCCCTCGATGGCGCCCAGCACGTCTTCTAGCCCGACCTGGTAGGCCAGGAGCCGCTGCGGATCGACCAGCACCTGGTATTCGCGAACATCGCCGCCCTGCGAGATCACCTGCGATACGCCGGGCACCGCCAGCAGTCGGCGCCTCACGATCCAGTCCGCCGTCGTGCGCGCCTCCATCAGCTGCGATGCGGGCGCCACCATGCCCACCAGCATGATCTCCCCCATGATCGAACTGATGGGCGCCAGGACGGGCGGATCCACCCCTTCCGGCAGATCGAGCGACTGGGCCTGGAGCCTCGCACCCACGATCTGCCTGGCGAGGTAGATATCCGTGCCCCATTCGAAGTCCGCCCATACGACGCTGATTCCCTGTGCGGACTTCGACCGGACGCGCCGTACGCCGAGTGCGCCATTCAGCGCCGTCTCGATCGGGAAGGTGATCGAAGTCTCGACATCTTCAGGCGCAAGCCCGTGGGCATCCGTGACCACCGTGACGGTCGGCGCGGTCAGGTCGGGAAAGACGTCGACCGGAAAGGTAGCGGCCACCCAGCTTCCACCCACGAAGAGGCCCATGGCCAGGATGAGCGCCAGGAATGGATTGTTGAGGGACGCGCCGACAAAGTGATCGAGAATCCCCCGCCGTTCCGTTTCGTTCATGTCGGCACCGTCGTCCGCAGACTGCTAGTGCGCATGTCCATCGGACGGCTCGACAACTCCGAGCGCCGCAAGGTTGACCTGGTAGGCACCCACGGTCACCACGTATTCGCCGGGTTCGATTCCGGATGACACGATCGTCCACGACCCGTCCGACGGACCCGTTTCGACGACGCGGCGCTCGAAGGTGTCTCCCGTGAGCTTGACGTAGACGACCGGGAGATTGTTCTCGTCCTGGATCGCCACGCTCGGGACCGCCACGCCAGGCACGGGCTCACCGAGCAGGATGTGCCCCTCGGCCAGCATTCCGACCTTGAGAGCTCCGTCCGGATTGCTGACTCCGAAACGCACCGGGAGGGTTCGGCTGGCCGGATCGATCATCGTGCCCACGGAGAGGACCCGGCTGGTCGTGTAGCTGTTCGAACCGCCTTCGACCGCGAACCATGCTCCCCGGATGCTGTTCGCTTCGGCCGCGTAGCGCGCCGGCACCCTGGCGACCAGCCACAGTGAGGACGCGTTTACGATCGTGAACGCGTGCTCACCGACGTCGACCTGTTGGCCGAGCGCCACTTCGCGCGCCGCGACCACACCGTCGATCGGGCTGCGAAGACCGTAAAGGTTCGGGTCAAGGTCGCTGTCGACTCCATTCGCCTCCCCGCCAATGGCCTGGAACGCCGCTGCGGCGACTTGGAGATTGCGCCGTGCATCCTCCAGCCGCCTGGCCGGGATGGCGCCCGCGCTGAAGAGGCGCTCGGAGCGGTCGGCTTCGAGCTGGGCCGCAATCACGTCCGCCCGCGTGCGCACATAGGAGTTGTCCAGGCTGATCGGCGCGATCAGTGCCAGGAGCTCACCCGCCCAGACGAAATCGCCGGGCCCGGTTCGCGGGCCATCGACCTGGACGAGTCCCGCCACCGGTGCCGACACGTGCACGAGACCCTCGGGAGGGGCCACCAGCTCGCCTGCAGCCGGGATGGAGGCCGGGATCTCGCGCTCTTCGGCCACCGCGACGGCAAAGGGAATCGACCACTGCTCCGCCTTGGAAAGCGTGATCGTCTCCGCGCCGCTCCCGCTTTGCTGCGCGTGATCGTGCCCCGCGTGCGCGTCGTCCACCTGCGCGTCCGGCGGATGGTCATGGCCCGCATGGGGATCGTCGATTTCGTCGGCCTCCGCGTGATCGTGCCCCGCATGCGCATCGTCCACTTCCTCGTCCGGCGCGTGGTCGTGTCCCGCATGAGGATCGTCGATTTCGTCGGCCTCCGCGTGATCGTGGCCCGCGTGCGCATCGTCCACCTCAACGTCCGACGGATGGTCGTGGCCTGCGTGGGGATCGTCCGCTTCGCGGTGTGCGTGCCCGGAGTGGGAATCGACCGTACCGGCTCCGTGGGTATGCCCCCCGGGGTGCTCGTGCACATCCTCCTCGCTTGCGAAGACTTCGACCTCGCCTCCCTCGATCAGGAGGTCGCGCCCTTCGAGCGACAGCACAAACTCTGCGTGCCAGTATCCATCCGAAGGCAGTGTGGGCGACACAGCGTAAACGCCCGGCATCTCGGGCTCCGCCACAAACTCCCTTTGCTCGCGGCCCGGACCAAACATCTCGATCGTGACGCGCGCACCCGCGACGGGTCGCCAATCCTCCGCCCAGGTAAGCTGGACTTCCCAGGGCTCCTCGCTTTCCATGCCCTTGATCTGATGCGGGTATTCGACAAAGAGCTCGATCCCCTCGGCATGCTCGGTGACCGATCCTCCGCCCCCGTGCGGGTCATGTGCTGCCGCGGCGGCATCGTCCTCGCCCGCGCCTCCTCCGCATGCCGAAAGCACCAGTGCGACCGCGCCGGTGAACACGAACGGTTTCAAGACTTTGCACTTCATTGTCAGTCCTCCAGGCCACCTCCCATGGCGCGAAGCACGTCGTAGTAGGCGACCCATGCTTCGGACCTGAGAGTAAGAGCGCTCAATAGCGCATTGTGAAACGCACTCGCTGCGTCAAGAAGTTCGAGCAAAGACATTTCCTGCTCCGAATAGGCGGCCGTCGCAGCCGACAGAAGCGCCTCACCGTCGGTGAGCAGGTCTGCCGCGACTGCCTCCAGGCGTGCCCGCCTGGAGGCGTACCGGTCGGAAGCCGCCGATAGATCCTGGTTGGCCAGTTGCCGGTGCAGATCGAGGCGGTACGCGGCTGCGGCGCTGTAGGCAGCCGCTTCCGCCCGTGCTCCCGATCCGCGGTCGAAGAGTGGCAATGGAAGATCCAGCGCGATGCTCGCGCCCCCGAATCCGTCCAGATGATGCCGGTATCCGAGCCCCAGCGTCGGTTCCGGTATGGCATAGGTCGCGGCGACCTCTTCCCCGGCCCGGGCGGCGTCCAGTTCGCGTGCCGCCGCCTCGAGATCCGGTCGCCGGGGTAGTGCGTCCAGGGCGGCCTCGCGGGTCACCATCGGGGGCACTCCGACCACCCCCTCGGAAGGCCCCACCTCCTCCGTCCCGGTACCGGGAGCGATGAGCGTGGCCAGCGTCCTGCGCGCGTCGACGGATCGCAGAACCGCTTCGGCCACGTCCTGCTCGGCCTGCACGCGCTCGAGACGCAATCGCCGCGCTTCGAAAGCTGATATGTCACCCGCCTCGAGGCGAAGCTCCGCGTCCTCGGCCACCGTTTGAATGATCGAAGCGGTCCGGCGCACGATGCGCTCCGCCTCTTCGGCAAACCAGGCTTGCACATAGGCTTCTCGAACCTCGAAGGCCAATGCGATCGAGTCGGCGCGCAGACGGGCGGCACCGGCACCCGTCGCGTGCGTTGCGGCACGGGCCCTCGCTGCCGTCCGACCCGGCCATTCCACGGGTTGCGCAACCAGGAAGGTCTCTTCCCAGAACTTCTCCTCCAGGTGGCCGAGGTCGTCGCGGGCGAACGATAACGCGGGATTGGCGTACGCGCGTGATTGCCGCGCCGCGCCGGCAGTCTGGGCGGACTCGGATCGCGCGATCTTCAACGCCAAGCTGTTCTGGGCGAACTCCTCCAGAGCTTCCGCGAGCGAGACCCGTCGTACCGTGTCCTGCCCATCGACGGCGGACGGAAGCAGAAGGAAAGCGCCGAGAACCAGGCCAGGAAACGTTCGCGTTCCCGCAGTGGGCATGCACTCCCCCCATCGGTATCGAGGCGTTCGGCGGCAATGCCATGGTAATTTCGCTTGCCGTCGCTTTGTGGACAACGTCTTGCTTGACATCGGAGAGGGCAAGCGCAACACTTTCCCTCAATCCGTCCCGACGTGTCACCGGTCCCCGCGCAGGGGCCCGACTACCTTGACCGGAATCCGGCAAATTGACTCCCCAGCACGCTCACCAAGGTCCCCACGAGGTCCAGGATTCTTCCCAGGAGTCAAGGGCCGCGAGCAGGCGCAGCCTTACCGCAGCTCTCGTACTCACCGCCGGATACATGATCGCCGAGGTCATCGGTGGAATCGCTGCGGGAAGTCTCGCGCTGCTGGCCCACGCCGGGCACATGCTCACCGACGCCGTCTTCATCGTTCTGGCGTTGGTCACCGTCAGGTTCTCGGGTCGATCCACGGCCGAGCACACCTATGGATTCCACCGGACGGAGGTCCTGGCCGCGCTGATCAATGCACTGACACTTTGGGGCATTTCCGTCTGGGTGCTGCTGGAAGCCTATCGCCGCATTACGGGGACGGCCGAGGTCGATGGCACGCTGCTGCTGATCGTCGGTTCGATCGGGCTGGTGGTCAACATCGCGTCCGTGTGGATACTGCACGGCGCGGCGCAACGGAATCCGGACGTGGAGAGCACCTTCCAGCACATGATCACCGACCTCATGGGCTCCGTGGCCGTCGTGGTCGCCGGCGTGCTGGTCTGGGCGTTCGACTGGCATGTGTCGGACCCTGTCGTCGCCGTCCTGATCGGCGTCCTGATCCTGATGAGCACCTGGCGGCTGCTCTCCCGGGTGGTCGATGTCCTCCTGGAGGGTACGCCCGAGCACATCGATCTGTACGCCCTTTGTCACAGCATCGAGGAACTCGACGGCGTCACCGTGATCCACGACGTCCACTGCTGGACCCTGGCCCCGGGCTATGTGGCGTTCACCGCGCACCTGCTGGTGGAACCGGGTTACGAAACCGAAGGAGGGCACGCGGCGCTGCTGGACCGGATCCGCGACATCGCGTACGACGAGTTCGACATCCAGCATCTCACGGTTCAGCTCGAGACGAGCGTCCGCCGTTGCCGGGAAGCCCACCACGTGGATCACCTGTTGGCCACGGCGCGGACCCCGGTCTAATTGTCAACTAACGTTGACATAATGTGTGCTGAAAAGTAAATCGTAGTTGACAGATTACTGCCCGCTCGGCAACAACCCCTCCGCGCCACCTCCCTTGATGTACAACTCCCGCTTCGGGTAGGGGATCTCGATGCCCGCGTCCGCGAACTTCACCATGGCCTTCTCGGTGATCTCGTCGGCAATCCGGCGCCGATTCCGCGCCTCCTGAATCCACACGCGCAACTGCAGGTTCACCTCCGAAGGCCCGAAGCCCCGCACGATCACGATCGGTGCCGGATCCAGCTTCACGCCCCGCACTTCGCCCGCGGTCTGATTCAGCAGCTCCTTGGCGCGTTCGATGTCCGACTCGTAGGCGCAGGAGAAGGGGATCCGCAGCCGGATGTCGTCGCCCGACATGGTGTAGTTGATGATGTCGCGCCGCATGATCTCGTTGTTCGGCACAACGACCACGAGGTTGTCCGGATTGCGGATCTTCGTCGCCCGCAGCCCGATCTCGATGACGTCTCCCCAGGTACCGGTCTCCCGGGGCGCGTTCCACAGCTCGATTCTGTCCCCCACCTGGAAGGGGCGGTCCATGATCAGAAGCACGCCGGCGATGAGATTGGACAGGGTGTCCTTGGCGGCGAGGGACAAGGCCAGGCCAGCTACGCCGGCGCCGGCGAGGAGGGGGGCGATCTCGAGTCCCAGGTGGGTCATGGCGAGCAGCAGGCCGAGTGCGATCACCAGGAAGCGCACGAAGCGGTTGATCATCGGCAGTGCTGTCTCGTCCAGGGCCGTATCCGAGGTGCGGGATATCACCTTGGTCTCGAAGCTGCGCATGACATGGCCGACGAAGCGGCTGAGCGGGAAGAAGACCACCGCAATCCAGATGCCCCAAACCCAATCGCGGGGCTGTGTCGCGTATGGCACCCACGTGCCTTCTGCGTTCTCCGCGCCGAGGACGGGGACCCACATGCCGATGATCCGCCACAACGCCCACGCCACTACAGTGAACCTGAAGGCATGACGGATGGCCCTGACCAGTTCATCGTCGAGGTCCGTCTCGGTCTTGACTGCGAGCCGCCTCTGAACGCGTCGCAGAACCCAGCCTCCCACGAAGTAGGCAAACGCGGCAATCAGAATGGCCCCGACGGTTGGCAAGAGCAGGGGTACCGAATACTCGACCGCGCGATTCCACAACTCGATCAACCGGTCAAGGCTGAAATTGAGTCCCAGCAAGTCCACGGTCTATCGCCTCCGAATCACGGGCAGCACGATTTTGGATGGATGGGTCGGCCCGTGGTGGATGGTCTGCGTGGCCACCACCGCCTCGTCCGGTCCCGCCAGCCCTGCGTTGTCGCGTCCCGAGTTGAGATTGCGCAGATAGAAAGGATAATAGCTGCTGGAGACTTCGACGCGGATGCGATGGCCGGGCCCGAACACCGTGCCGGTCACGCGCCAGAAGTCCATGTGATAGCGGTAGGCCCGTCCCGGCTCGATCTCACTCAGGCGGTCGGGGTTGAAGCGACCGTCGTTGCCGGGGTCGCGGTGGCGCGCGCGCATGACGGCCTCAGCCAGGAGCATCGCCGACCCGTCCGGCCCCACGTCCACCAGGCGCACCATCCAATCGGTGTCGCGGGCCGTGGTCGAGGCGTAGAGGACCGCCTCGATCGGTCCCGTGACCTCCATCGGCTCCTGGAAGACGGGGGTCTCGTAGACGAGCACGTCGTCGCGCAGCGCGGGCCCGCCGGCCTCGACAGCGCCGGGAATGTGCCCGTGGTCGCGGTAGGGGGAAGGAGTAGGGTCGGCGGGATCATAGACGTAGGTGTCGGACCCGTCGAACGCGGGCATCTCCCAGCGCAGGCCGCCGTCTCCCCGGCTGGAGTTCGCCCTCCCGCCCGACGTGAGGTACAGGTCGGTCCACTCGGTCCCCGGCAGCGGCCAGTCGTCGGCCGTGTACCACCGGTTCGGCCCCATGACGAAGACATGCACGGGCGGGTCGTCTTCGACGCCGTTCTCGATGCCCTTGAGGAAATGGTCGTACCAGCGCGCGATGTAGCCGTCGAGGTCGATCCTGGCCTCGGGTCCGTAGTCGATGCCGCCGACGACCCGGTCGTTCAGGCCGTGGAACCAGGGGCCGATGATCAACCTGGGCCGACGCGACTCGGGCGTGGCTCCGTGGGCCTTCATCCCGAGGTAGTTGATGGGCGAGCCAGGGAAATCCGCGTCGAACCAGCCGGTCATGTTCAGGGCGGGCACCGTCATGCGCGAGAAGCTCTCCGGCGACTGGTACTCCATTCCGTCCCAGTACGGGTCGGTGGCGAGGTAACCGTTGATCCAGGACTTCCACCAGCCGCCGTCCTGCATCCCCCGGGCCTCGTCGAGGGTCAGGTAGGGCGCGTGCAGCAGGTCCTCCCAGCGTGAGTTCGTGAACCCTCCGTACGGCCCCTCCTCCTTGACCTGTGCGGTGCGTCCGGACATCCACGCGGCCCAGTCCACGAAGGGCCCGAGCATGATGCCCTGCTGGTAGGGGATGTTGTGGAAGGGATTCGGGGGCGCGACCTCGGGCGCGATCGCCTTGAGCGACGGTGGCGCCTGGCTGGCGGTCCACCATTGGGTCCATCCGAGGTACGAGCCGCCCATCATGCCGACGTTCCCGTTGGACCATGGCTGCGCCCCGATCCATTCAACGAGGTCGTACCCGTCGGTCTTGTGCTCGACGATGAAGGGATCCCACTCGCCGCCCGAATCGTAGCGGCCGCGCGAATCCGCCAGCACGACCACGTACCCGCGCCGCGCGAACCAGCGGGCCCGGTCGCGGGGACCGTTGTTGTCGTACGGGGTGATGGTCAGGATCGCCGCGAACGGCCCCTCGCCATCGGGGAAGTAGATGTCGGCCGAGAGACGCACCCCGTCACGCATGGGGACCAGGTGGCCGCGCTCCTCGATCACCTCGTGGACGGCGGGGGAATAGCTGCCGGGGTCGGGGGCCTGGGCGTCCGCGGACGCGACCCGGAAGAGCGATATGGCAGCCGCAGCCGCCACAACGCGGGCCGCGAGGACGGGACTGAGCGGGCGTCGCATTGACATGGGAAGGTACTCCGGGTCTCGCGTGGTCACGAGATGATGCTCCGGTCCGGCGGGCATCGTGTCAACCGGGCGCACCCACCGCGGCGGCCCGTACCAGCCCCGCGATCTCTTCCGCCGGGAAGCCGTAGTCGCGCAGCACCTCCTCCGTATGCTCGCCCATCCGCGGCGCACCCCGCCCGACCGGTGCCGGCGGGTTCGAAAACTTGACCGGCATGCCGAGCGCTTCAGCCTCTCCGTCGCCCTCCGGCACACGGACCACCATCTCCCGCGCGGCCGTCTGCGGATGCCGCAGCATGTCCATGATCGTGGAAACGGGACCGGCCGGCACGTTGGCAGCCGCCAGGCGCTCCAGCCAGGCCTCGGTGGTCTCCATCTCGAGTCTCCGAGAGAGCAGTGCACGGAGTTCCTCCAGGTTCGCCATGCGGTCCGCGTTGCTCGTGAACCGCGGGTCCTCCGACAGTTCATCCAGCCCGATCGTCCTGACCAGCCTGAGCCAGTTCACCTGATTCCATCCCCCCACCGTGATCCAGCCGTCCGCGGTCGGCAGCGCCTCGTACGGCGCGGCAAGCGGATGCGCGGAGCCCAGCGGGGCCGGCGATTCACCGGTTGCCAGCCCCACCGCCGATTGCCAGAAGGTCTGCGTGATCCCGGCCTCGTAGAGCGACGTGTCGACGCGTTGTCCGACGCCCGTCCGCTCGCGCGCGTACAGAGCCGACACCACGCCCATCGCCCCCAGAATCCCTGCGGTGATGTCGGTCAGCGGAGGCCCGCACTTGACCGGCGGCCGTCCCGGGCCCTCTCCGGTGACGCTGAGCAACCCGGTCATTCCCTGGGCGATAAGATCGAATCCCCGGTGCGAAGCCAGCGGCCCCGTTCGCCCGAAGCCCGTGATCTGGCAGTAGATGAGGGCGTTGTTGGCCTCCCGGAGGGTTTCGTATCCGAGTCCAAGCCCCTCCATCACGCCTTCGCGGAAGTTTTCGATCACCACGTCGCAGCGCGCCAGCATGCGCCTGGCCACCTCCCGGCCCGGCTCCGTCTTCAGGTCGATCACGATGCCGCGCTTGTTGCGATTCATCATGATGAACGCGGCGGCGGTCCCGCCCATCTCCGGCGGCGCGAACGCGCGGGTCGGGTCGCCGGCGCCGGGCGGCTCCACCTTGACCACGTCGGCCCCCATGTCCGCGAGCATGCGCCCGCACGTCGGTCCCGCCATGACGTGCGCAAGTTCGACCACCCGGACTCCGGACAGCGGACCTGTCCCGGTGCGCGGCCCGGCGCCCACCCTACTCGCCCTCGAACCGGGGCGGACGCTTCTCCATGAACGCGGCCGTGCCCTCGCGGTAGTCGCGCGTCTGGAACGCCTCGTACGCCTCCTCCCGCTCCCCCTTCCGAAGCGGGCGCGGGTCGGCCGAGCGGCGGACGAACTTCTTGTGCCACCGGTTCACGAGGGGCGCTCCCAGCGCGATGTTGCGCGCGACCGCTGCACCCGCCTCCGCCACCTCCCCGTCCGGCACGATCCGGTTGACGATGCCCATCTCGCGCGCGCGGCGGGCGTCCACCAGATCGCCCGTCAGGAGGATCTCCAACACGGCCCCCGCACCCGTCGCTGCCAGCAGAGGCGCCATCTCCTCGTAGGCCATCGTGGCGCCCAGGCGGTTGACCGGGGCCCCGAAGCGGCTGGACTCGCCGCACACCCGCACGTCACAGCACGCGGCGATGATGAGCCCGCCCCCCACGCACAGCCCCCGCACCACCGCGACCGTCGGGTGCGGGCAGTCGTACACACCCCCTATCCCGCGCCGCAGGGCGGCCGCGTACCGGCTCACCTGGCCCGGCGTGCTCCGCTGCGCCCCGAACGCGCCGATGTCGGACCCGGTCGAAAAGGCGCGCGCTCCCTGTCCCGTTACCAGCACGCACCGGACCGAATCGTCGGCGGACAGTTCCTCGAAGATCTCGCCCAGGCGCTCCCACGCGGCCATGTCGAGGACGTTGAGCTTGCCGGGATGGTTCAGGGTGATGGTCACGATGTCCCCGTCCCGGGCCCGGGTCACGCGCTCGGTCCCGCTCATCGGTAGAACATCTCCACCAGCGCCATCGAGAACGTGGGCACGTACGTTACCACCAGCAGTACAGCCAGGAGGACCGCGATGAACCAGAGGTTCGCCTTGGTGACGGCCCAGATATCCGCCTTGGCGACCGAGCAGGCGGTCACCAGAACGGAGGCCACGGGGGGCGTCTGCTGTCCGATTCCGAGATTCAGCGTCACGATGAGTCCAAAGTGCACAGGGTCGATCCCCAGCGCCTGCACCAGCGGCATGACAATGGGCACCACGAGAATGATCGCTGCGGCGGAATGGAGAAAGAGCCCGACGGCGAGCAGGAAGACATTGAGCAACGCCAGGATCGCAAGCTTCGAGTCGGTGAGGCCCGTGATCGCCAGCGCGACCTGCTGCGGCACGCGCGCCTCGGTGAGGAAGTCGCCCAGGAGCGCCGACGCCGCCACGAGCAGCATGACCACTGCCGTCTGGTGCCCGCATTCAAGAACCGCGCGGCGCAGCCCGGCCAGGGTGAGTTCGCGGTACACGGCACCGCCGATCACGAGCGCCGCGACCACCGCCAACCCGGCGCCCTCGGTTGCGGTCACCCAGCCGGTGAAGATCCCGCCCAGAATGATGACGGGCAGGAGGAGCGACCATCCGGCCGCCTTGAAGGTCTCGAACACGTGCCCGAGCCGGAACGCCTCCTCGATGGGAAGGTTGTTGCGCCGCGCCCACACGTATGACACGAACATCATGAGCACGCCGCCCACGACGCCCGGGATGATCCCCGCGACGAACAGCTCGACCACCGAGGCACCCGACATGACCCCGTAGAGGATCATGGGGATCGAGGGGGGGATGATCACGGCGAGGGTCGCGGACGAAGAGGTGACCGCCGCGGCGAAGTTGCGCGTGTAGCCGCGCTTCTTCATGGCGGGAATCAGAATCGACCCGAGGGCCGCGACGTCGGCGACGGCGCTCCCGGAGATCTCGGCGAAGAACATCGAGGCCGAGATGCTCACCATCGAGAGCCCGCCCCGGATGAACCCGAACACCGCCGACGCGAACGCGATGAGCCGTTGCGAAATCCCGGTCGCGTTCATGATCGTGCCCGCGAGGATGAACAGCGGGATGGCGATCAGCGGGAACTTGGTCGCCCCGGAGAACATGACCAGCCCGACATTCGGGATCGCCGCCCACCCGCCCAGCGCGATGATCGCCACCACCGACATGACCCCCAGCGCAACCGCGATCGGAACGTTGATCACGATCAGGGCCAGAAACAGGAGGACCAGGGCGACCGTCAAGGGAGCGTCCCCTCTTCCGCTCCGGGTTCGCCGCGCAGCACCCGGGGAAGGCTCAGCAGCTGAGCGCAGATGAACAGTACCGCGCCGATCGGAATCACGGACTGGGCGAGGCCGGCGGGCACGGCGGGGAGGCTCACCAGAGCCGTGCCGGCAAGCGCCGACTGAACCGCCAACCCGGCCCAGGCAAGCACGGCGAAGAAGCCGATCACCGCGGCCTCTCCGGCGATCACGACGCACGTGCGCAGACGTCCTTGCAGCCGTTCCACCACCGCCGGCACGCCGATGTGACCACGGTGCAGCGCCGCCAGCGCGGCTCCGTAGTAGGTCAGCCAGGCCAGCAGGATCGCCGCCACCTCGTCGTACCAGACCAGGGCGGCTCCGGCCTTGCGGTAGATGACCCCCATGACCACGACCGAGGCCAGGGCGATCACCACGGCGACCACGACGACCTCGAGGGCCCGCTGGAAGACGCGCTTCACCCGATCCGCACCGCGCAGGCGCCGTTCGGATTCAGCTGGCGTGTCGGACACGGCTGCCGGGCGATCTATTCGGACCCGGCCACCCTCATGGCGCGATCGACCAGCTCCTGTCCGAGCTCCACAGAGGTGGTGAACTCGTCGTAGATCGGCTGACTCGCCCTCTGGAACGCGTCTCCGTTGGCCCAGTTCACCGAGATCTGCGTGTCCGCAAGCGTCACCAGCAAGTCGCGGTCCAGCCTCTTGGCCGTCTCGTAGACGAAGTCACGCAACCCGCGCGCCTCTTGCTCGGCGACGACACGCACATGCTCGGGAACATCTTCCCAGTGATCGGGGGAAACGGTCACGTACGCGGGCGTGTACACGTGCTCGGTAAGCGACAGGTACTGCTGCACCTCGTTCAGCTTCGACGCGTGAATCTGCGCGAGAGGGTTCTCCTGCCCGTCCACCACCCCGGTGCGCAACGCGATCAGCACCTCCGAAAACGCCATCGGGACCGGGTTGGCCCCGAAATTCTGGAACAGCTTCACCCGCCAGGTCCCGCGCGGCGTCCTCAACTTGAGCCCGGCCAGATCGTCCGGCGCACGCACGGGCCGAGTGTTGTTGGTGACGTGGCGGTAGCCGTTCTCCCAGACCCCCAGAATACGGTACCCGTGCTCTTCCGCCAGCGGCGCAAGCACCGGCCAGACGACCTCTTCCTCGATCCGGGCCATGTGCTGCCGGTCCCGCACCAGATAGGGCATCTCGAAGATCCCGAACTCCGGGATCCGGGACGACATGATCGACGAGGGCAGCGCCAGGTCCACCGTGCCCAGCTTGAGCTTGTTCAGGAGGACTTCATCACCGCCCAGCTGGCTCGCCCCGTACACGACGACCCGCGCCTCGCCCGCGAGCCGGGCGTTCACACGAGCCGCGAATTCTTCCGCGGAGAGCGCAAACAGGGAGCCTGGAGCGCCTACGTGCCCGAAGCTGAGTTCCAGCACCTCCTGTTCGGGGCCCTGGGCGCATCCCCACGCCAGAAGGGCCGGCAGAAACGCCAGGAAAGCCACGGCGCGGCCCCTTCCGGAGAGCATGTGGCGGGAAAGATCTGGGTGTTCACTCTCCCGGGCCCGCTCCCGCATCATGTGCCTCCTGTCTGGATCGTTGGCAGCCGTGCCGATGACCCCTAAACATGCTGGAATTGTGTCGGTTTCGCCATTACGAGTCTTGTCCAACGGCAAATGAGCCTGAACGCGGGGCCGGTTTCCAGCGGGAA
>JAPPNN010000008.1 GCA_028873815.1 Gemmatimonadota bacterium
CCCCCCCCCCCCCCCCCCCCCCCCCCCCCCCCCCCCCCCGGGGGGGGGGGGGGGGTGACAACGGCGAGCGGGCGAAAAAAGCCCTACGCTGCCGGCCGGAGAAGCCGGCGAGGGGTCGCTGAAGCGCGGTTCAGATTGCGGCGGTGCGGTCCTGGCTCAGCGGCCGGTGGCGGCGGCGAGGGCGCGGCGTAGGAGGGCGCGCTCGATGGCCGCGGTCGGGGAGGGCGCGTCGGCGAGCGCCTCGGCGCGGGCGCGCAGCGCGGCGATGGTGGCCGTCTCGAACGCTCCGGGCACGGGTCCGCCATCGGGGCTTTCCGCCGCCGCGTCGAGCAGGAACCGCACCAGCTGGTCGTCGGGGTCGAAGGGACGGCCCTGGCCGAGCGATTCCGGCCACAGCAGCGCGGCTTCCAAGTGACGGCGGGCGACCGGGCGGTTCCCGGCCTCCAGTTCGTCGAGCGCGGCGCCGACGTGCGCGAACTCGTACAGCCGGTGGGCTTCGCCGGAATTCTCCGAGGGTAGTACGCGGGTGTCGGCAAGGATCCCGTTGGCCTCGCGGTACTCGCCCGCCTGGATGAGCCCGCGCACGTCGAGGAGGGCGAGGTTGAAGTCGTCCGGGAAGCGTTCCCGTCCCCGGCCGGACGCCTCGCGCGCCTCGGCCCACTGTCCGGTCTCCTGCAGGTGCCGGACGAGGGAGATGTGGAGGAGGCGGCTCTCGGGATCCACCGCGACGGCGCGTCGGAAGTCGGCCCCGGGATCGCCGCCCAGCGCCCCTGTCAGGTGCGCCCGCCCCGCGTAGGCGGGGCCGTAGTCGGGCTCGTCGCCCAAGGCCGCCAGCGCGTCGGCCGCCTCGGCGTCGCGGTCGAGCGCCCACAGGTTCAGGCCCAGCAGATAGCGCCAACCCCAGTGCGGGTCTTCGCGGGTCGCCCAGCGCATGACCGGCAGGGTCTCCGGGCGGTAAGGGAAGGCGAAGGCGGGATCGGCCCCCGCCCGCAGCATGTCCGCGTCATCCGTCAGGAAGGCGAGCCAGGCCGCGGCCACGGGACCACCGCCCACCTCATCCGCCAACTCGAGCAGGCGCGTGGCATCGCCGGGCAGCCCCCGGTTCGCGTAGCCCACGGCGAGTTCCAGCAGCGTCTGCCCCGGGTACTCGCTCCGCATCGAGGCGGCGAGACGCACCGCCTCGTCGCCGCCGGTCGCATCGTCGCCGCCGGTCGCCCCTTCGCCGCCGGATCCCTCGGCCCGCGCCGCGAGATAGCGCTCGGCCAGCACGAAGTGGTTCAGCGGGTCGAGCTCGAGCAGCTCCGCCTGCACGCGCGCCGCACCCGCATCGTCTCCCTCCAGGCGCGCCGCGATCGCCAGCACCTCGCGCGCAGGAATGCTCACGCGGTCGTGGTCGAGCGCCAGCGCGGCGTGGCGGCGCGTTTCGGCCACGTCCCCCGCCTCCAGCGCCAACTCCGCCAGCCGCGTGCGCGCCGCGGTTCGGAAGGAGACCGACCGGGCCGCCCAGCCGAACGAGTCGAGCGCGTCGGCGCGGCGCCCGAGGGCGAGATACAGGTTGCCGGCCAGGAAGTTGGCCTCCGGATCGTAGGTGTCGAGCTCGAGCGCGCGCCGGGCGAGGGCGAGGCCCTCCTCATGGCGGGCCGACCTCAAGGCCAGCGCGCCGAGCCCCAGCAGCGCCTCCCGGTTCCAGGGCTCGGCGGCGAGCGCCCGTTCGTACAGCGTCCGCGCGTCGGCATGGCGGCGGCCCCGCGCCAACTCCCTCGCCTCGAACACCAGGCGGTCCGTCTCCGGGAGGGCGTCCCACGCCTCGGCGTTCGTCCCGAACGGCCGGGTCACCGCCGGGTCACCGCCGAATCCGCACACCCCGGCGAGACCGGTTGCGCCGGGTCCCGAGCAGGCTTCCAGGCGGAGCCGCGGGAGCGAAACGCGCCAAGGGCGCGAGGGCGCGACATCGAACTCGACCGTCAACGGATCCAGGGCTTCGAGCGCCACCTCCCTGGCGGCGACCTGCTCGCCGCCGGACCACACCTTGACCGTGTCGACGCCCGACCCGAACCCCTGGATCACGACCTGCAGGCGGTCACCTTCCCGCTCGACGTGCATGGCGCCGTGAGGGGACGCGTCCGTGAGGCCGCCAGTCCCTTCCAGCGGAAACCACCACTCCGTCCAGCGGCTGGCCGAGAGGGGGTCGAAGGCCCCCTGCGTGATGGGGTTCCGGTCCGCACCGGGCGAATACTGTACGTGCAGCCGCCCGGCCTGGAACTCGACGTACTGTCCGTCCGTGTCCGTGAGCAGCTCCTCCCAGACACCCCCCGCGCGGGAGAGCGCCCACAGCCACATCTTGCGTCCCGGCATTTCCTCGTGCGGGGCCCAGTGCCCCCAGCCGTAGTCCTCGTCGTGGTAGTAGCCGCCGAAGAAGTCGTTCAGCGCCCCGACGACGTGGTAGGACTTGTGTCCCCCGAATGCGTTGTTGCGGTAGAGGGGCAGGAAGCGCCCGTCCTCGTCCTCGGGCCAGGGGCGGACCCGCCCGGAGTGCTCCAGGTAGGCGTCGCCGGGCACGAACAGTTCCAGGTCGTCCTGGGCGAAGGCCGCGGCCGTCATCCAGTTGTAGTACGGCTGCTCCAGCGGGGTCGGGTTGTACCACAGGACGCGTGTCTCGAAGGCGGCCCGGTCCGGCGGAAGCCGGATCTCGACCCGCCACGGCGTCCGCGCCGGGAGGTCGGTGGCGCCGACGATCGTGCTCACGCTGCCGTCCGCGTTCTCCCGCACCAGGTAGTCGACGGGCGTGGCGGTGGCCGGCGTGTGCCCGATGACGCCGAAGTTGAACTCGAGGCCGCCCGAGGTCCACGGACCGCGCAGCGCGATGTCCCGGAATTTCATCACTTCGTTCCGATAGATGAACTCGTGGCCCGTCTCCTTCACCACGGCCCCCCACACCTTGCCGCCCACCTCGGGAAGGACGAAAACCTCCACGAGGTCGTTCTCCATCGTCACGACCTTCCACTCCCGGGGCTCCGACGTCGCCGCGTATCCCTCGAACGTGTGGTAGGGGTACAGCCGCCGGTCGGTGGCGAGCACCGGCACGGGATTCGGATCCGAGAACGGATACGTATCGAGAACCCGTACCTCCTCGGTGATCCGGGCGCGGGACCCCGGAGCGTCGCACGCGCCGACACCCAACGCGGCGTAAATGACGACCGCGTTCAGAAGACCGTGCTGGACGCCTTTCATCGTCTCCCTATCGCCGGTGTTCAACGAACTCGTGAATCGTCAGGCCGACTTCGCGGGCGATCCTTCGGAGCAGTATGGGTGACACGTCCCGGCCGCCATGGACGGGAACTGTCGTTGCGCGGCCATCAGGATGGCGGAACCGCTTGTGGGACCCCCGCTGTCGCACTTCTTTGAACCCGAGCGCGCCGAGGATCGAAATAACCTCACGCGGCTTGAGGACGGGGACCGGCGGCACCCGAATCTAGGCCAGGACGACGGTCTGGGTGCCGACGTACTCGCCAACGAGCGCGGGCGTCCCCTCCTCAAGAAGCATGGCGATCACCTCCTTGAGATTCCGGTTGAGTTCCTCAAGGGTCTCGCCTTGGCTGTGCGCACCTTGGAAACCGGGCACGTAGCCCACATACAGGCCCGTGTCGGGGCAGCGCTCCACGACGGCAGTGTAGGTTTGCATCGGCAGAATCCTGTCCTCGTCCATCCCCGCCATTCTAGCCATTGCCGGTCGGGGCGGCCAACGGCGGGGCGTCAATCAGCATCCAATCCTCCGTTGGGTATCTCACGGTCTCCTTTGCTCGTTACGGTGGCGCCGTCGGAGGCGTCGGCGACGAACAGGGCGCGGCGGCCGACGCCTCCGCGGGGGGCGTAGAAACGATCGATCAGGGCCTCGATCACGGCCTTCGCCTCGCTCGCGCGGCAGAGCGCGATCGCGCAGCCGCCGAATCCCGCGCCGGTGAGCCGCGCCCCGGCCGCGCCCGCGTCGCGGGCCACACCCACGATCTCGTCCAGCGCCGGCGTGCTCACCCCGAAGTCGTCGCGCAGGCTTGCGTGTGATGCGTCCATCAGCCGGCCGAAGGCGGCCATGTCCTCGCCGCGGAGCGCCCGCTCAGCCTCGATCACGCGGCGACCCTCGGTGGCCACGTGACGAAAGCGTCTCCACAGCGTGAGCGGCAGCGACTTCCGCGCCTCGGCGAGGACCGATGTGAACTCCGCCTCGTCGGCTTCCACCACCTCCAGCCAGGAGGTCCGGCCCACCCGTTCGAGGGCCTCCGCGCACTGGGCCCGCCGCTCGTTGTACAACTCGCGGACCGCGCCCGCCTTCTCCGCGCGCGTCAACGACGAGGCGACGACCCACCGCCATCCCTCCGGCACCGGCACCGGCGTCACGCGCAGCGGCCCGAAGTCGATCCGCAGCGCGTGCCCTTCCTTTCCGCAGAGAGACGCGGCCTGGTCCATCCCGCCGCCCTGCACGCCGACATGACGCTCGGCTCGGGCGAGGAGCGCCGCCAGTTCCAGCGCCTCCACCTGCTCTTCGTTCGCGTGCAACAGGGCCAGCGCGGACGCGACCACGAGGGCCGAGGAGGACGACAGCCCCTCCGCCACCGGGACGGTGCCCGTGACCGTGCCGCGGATGCCTCGCTTCAGTTCCACGCCGTGGTCGAGCAACCCCCTGGCCGCGGCCCTCACATAGTTCGACCAGTGTCCCGGGGGTGCGGATTCGGTTGCGCGGTCCAGCCGAAAGGCGAACGAACCATGGGCGGAATCGCCCTCGAGTTCGACCGTCGCGTGCGCCAGCGCCTCGAAGTCCAGGTGGATGTGCCGGTCGAGAGCCATCGGCAGCACCGGCAGGTCGTTGTAGTCGATGTGCTCGCCGATCAGGTTGATGCGCCCCGGAGCGGTTGCGACCCCACCGGGCAACGCCTGCGGTGGACCGAAGAGTGACGCCTGCGCCGAGCGGACCGGCTCCGCGTGAACGTGCGGCGTCCAGAGGTCGACGGGGTACGCGCCCGCGTCCGTGAGTTGTCGGAGCGAGACGGCGACGCCCTCGCGGTCTCCGGGGAAGGTGACGCCCTTCCACCCCTTGCCCGCGGGCACGAGGCCGCAACGCGTCCGTTCGGCGACCACCAGGTTGCTCACGGTTTCCGACAGATAGAACTCGTCCTCGATCCCGGGGGAGGCCGCGACGAAACTCCGGAAGCGCCGCGACAGCAACGGCAGGATGTCCGGGAAGAATCCCCACAGGCCCATGCACGCCTGGCTGTCCGCGCCCACGCGGATCGCCGCGCCGGAGGGCGTGCACCCGATGACGTCGGGCCGGACCGCGGAGGCATCGGCGCGGTCGCCCGTCCGCTGCGCGGCGCCGTCGAGGCGCAGGTCGAGGCCCTCGGTCATGCGGAGCAGCGTGCCGTCGGGCCCCTCTTCGCACAGGCCGCGCGACACGCCGCCGAAAGCGGACAGGGTGTCGGCCAGGGAGTAGGTCACCGCGAAGGCGCGGATGCCCGGGGGAGGTGCCGCGAGCGCGTGCGCCAGGCGCTCGTACGCGACTCGTCCGTAGAAGTCGTCCGCGTTGCAGACGGCGAACGGGCCCCGGCGGCGCAGGGCGGTCGCCGCGGCCAACACGGCGAATCCCGTGCCCCAGGGCCGGACGCGTCCGGGTGGGGCGAGCGGGACGAGGTCGGGGTGGACGAGACGCTGGCAGGCGAGGGCGAGAGAGATCCCCGCTGCCCGCATCGGACGCAGGCGCGCCTCGAACTCGTCGCGCTGACTCTCCCGCACGACGAGAACGAAACGCCCGAAGCCCGCGCGCAAGGCGTCGTACACGGCGTATTCGAGCAGCGACCCGCCGCCCGGCCCCACCGGTTCGAGTTGTTTGGCGCGACCGAACCGGGTGGACTGCCCGGCGGCGAGGATCACCAGCGTCGGCCGCTCCGGCCAGTCGTCCGACTCCACATGCCTCATCGCGGCAGCTCTACCGTCCGCGCCATGGACAGGCGTTGACGGACTCCTCGATCGCGCCCAGCGTGAACAGCGGCCCCCAGCTCTGGAACCGGTGCCCTCGCCCCCGGCCGTTGCGCGCGTCGAAGTTCTCGCGGCAGAACCCCGTCCGCCGGAGGTCGGCCAGGAACATGAGCGCCCCCTTCCATGCCAGTTCGCTTGCGAGTTCGTCGAACCCGTACCGTCGCAGTCCCTGCAGCACGAGGTAATTCATGGGTGGCCAGATGGAGCCGCGCCAGTACTGCTGGTCGTCGAACGCGGGGTCGTCGCGCGAGATCGTGGGCAGCACCCACTCTCCCCAGAAGCGCGCGGGGTCGCGCAGCACGCCGACCATGCGCCGCGCCCTGCGCGCCGACGGCACGCCGGCAATCAGGGGAAGAAAGTTCGACGCGGCCACGCGGGGAGAGTGGCCGCCGGGCAGCTCGTCCAGGTACAGTCCAGCGCTCTCGGACCACAGCACCCGGTTCATTCCCGCGACGAGCCGGCGGCGCTCGGCCTCCAGCCGGTCCGCCTCCGCCGGATCGCCCAGGATTCGGCCGATCCGCGCCAGGCACTCGAGGTCCAGGGCGCGGTAGCTGCACAGGTCCACGGCGGACATGGCGAGGACTTCCCGTTCCGGATCCCATTCCGCCTCCTCCCACAGCGGCAGGTCGTCCTGGCCCGATTCCCACGCCGCGCGCTGATGGCCGCCCGCGCCCACCTCCCACGCCGGGAGCTGCTCCCGCCCCGGCACCAGCGCCGTATCCGAGCCCCACGCCAGCAGCCCCGGCGTGAGCCCCTCCCGGCGCGGGCGTCCACCCTTGTCCGCCACCCACCAGTCGTTCCAGGCGCGGAGCCCCGGCCAGGCCGCCGCCAGCGCGTCCTCATCGGGGCACGCGAGATGCAGCTTGAGGGCCGCGAAGGATCCGACCGGGGGCTGGGAGCGGTCGGGCGTGCCGCCGCGCCGGCTCCTCCAGTTGGGCACGTTGCCGTTCGGGTAGCGCGACTCGAGCCCGGCGAGGAGAACGTCCCAGGCCAACCGCCCCGACGCGGTGGCGAGCGCCAGCGCGTTGAAGAAGGAATCCCACCCGAACACCGTCCAGTCGTCGGGCCCCGGCGGCGCCTCGGGCGCGTCGTCGCCCCCCGCGTCTTCCCCCGGTACGCCGCCCGCCGGCTTCGGAAAGATCCAGCGGCGACCGGCCGGCGCGTACAGGCGCCCGGTTTCCGGTTGGAGGAGGACGTTCCACATCATGTGGTCCGCGACGGCTTCAACCAGTTCTTCAGCGGCCCCCGCAGAACGCGGTCGGCGGCGATCCCAGTCCGCGCGCGCGTCGTCGATCCAGCGGTCCAGCTCCGGGAGAAGGCGTTTCGCGCGCGCCAGAGCGGCTGCGGATCCCGACGGCGTCGCTTTCGGCTCCCAGGCGACCACTGTGGTGGCGCGTTCCCCCGCTCGAGGCGCGAAGGCGGCGGCGATCTCCACGCCTTCCAGCGCCGCCCGCCAGCCGTCGGACCCTTCCTCCCACGTCGTTTTCCATCCCCACGGATCGTCCGCCACCAGCTCCACCCGGCCCGGCTTCCGCGCCACGGCCCGCAGCGCCACCGCATCCTCGCGACGCGACCACTCCAGGATGAGCGTGCCCTCAGCAGGGCGGGAATCCGGCGACGGCTCGACGGCGAGATCGAACTCCATGAGCGCGTAGCTGCCGTCCGGCGCGTGGGGACCGACGCGGGAGACCATCCAGTACCAGTCCTCCAACTCCCGCCGGTCACCGCTCGGGGTGGTGAACACGAGCCGGAGGCCGATCCCCTCGCCGGGTCCGGCCGCAAACACAAGCCCCGCCCAGCGCCGCGCCTCCAGCGCCCCCACCCGCATCATGGTGATCCCTTCGGCTAAGTCGGGCTACCCTCCGAACAGCTTCTTGCGCACCGTGCCTTGATTCTCGTTGGTGGCCGCCGCCACCGCGGAGATGATTGCGCTCAGCGTGCCCACGCTCAGTTGGCGGTGCCGCGGAACGGTGACGCTGTGCGACTCTCCTTCACTCGTGGCGGTGAGCGTCATGTGGCTGCCGCGCTGCCGGGTGAGGCGGTAGCCGAAGTGACGATGGAGCGATCGAGCGAGGGCTTCACCCGACAGATCCCGCGGCAGCTTCATACCGCGATGGCTTCGTCCTTGACGAGGTGAAGCCTGATCACCTTGGGAAGGGTGTCCGCATCGAAATGGCAGAGCACGGCCTCCCTGACCATGGCCTTGAGGTCGGCCCAGTCATCCCCCTGGGTGAAGATGCTGTGGCCGAGCGCTCGGGCGTCGTACCCGCCTTCGATGGCTTCCGTCACTTCGAAGATGACTTCGGACGATTCCATGAGGTGCCCTCCATCGGTTCTCGGTCGCTGGAAGTTACCGCCACAAGGTAGCTGCCGCATCGAGAAGGGATCGTATGAAGTGCGGGCCGGGCTAGCGGATTCCTTCGAGTTGGATGCCGCGCACGAAGTATCTCTGGGTGAAGAGGAAGAGGAGGGCGATGGGCAGTACGGCGGCGACGCCGGCGGCCATCTGGTACGGCCAGTTGATCTCGTACGTGGAATGGAAGGCGGCGATCCCCACCTCGACGACCCGCATCTCCATGGAGCGGGTCACGAGGAGCGGCCACAGCAGGTTCTTCCACGCATCGACGAACGCGAACAGCCCGAGCGTCGCCACGGCGGGCTTCGCGAGCGGCAGGGCGACGCTCCAGAAGATGCGCACGCGCCCGGCCCCGTCCACGCGCGCGGCGTCCTCCAGCTCGCGCGGCACGGTCCGGAAGTACTGGCGCATGAGAAATATGCCCCACACGGAGACGAGTTCCGTGGAGATGAGCCCCTGGTAGGTGTCGATCCAGCCGAGCGCCTCGATCATGAGGAAGCGGGGGATGAGGACGACGACTGCGGGCACCATCATCGTCGACAGGAAGAGCATGAAGAGCCCGTCCCGCCCCGGGAAGTCGAGGCGGGCGAAGGCGTACCCGGCGGTCGTCGAGGTCGCCACCTGGCCCGCCGCCACCGCGGTCGCGAACACGAGCGAGTTCAGGAAGTAGCGCCCGAAGGGCTGGACGGTCAGCGCTTCCGGGTAGTTCGACCACCGCGGCGTCCGCGGCAGGAGGCCTCCGCCGGCGAACACCTCGAGCTGTCCCATGAGGCTCGTGAGCGCCATCCACGCGAAGGGCGCGGCCATGACGAGGCAGGCCGCGGCGAGCAGGAGCCCGCGCGCCGTCCGGGGCGCGACCGCGCGGTCAGCCATGGGCGCGCCGCGTATCGAGGAAGCGGAAGTGCAGCCACGTGGCGGCGAACACGACCGCGAACAGCATCCAGCTCATCGCGGCCGCGTTGCCGAACTGCAGGAACTCCCACGCCTCCCGGTAGATGTGATAGACGGCGACGTCGGTGGCGCCCAGCGGCCCACCCTCGGTCATCACATAGACGAGTCCGAACACCTGGAAGGACCCGATGACGGACGTGACGAGCACGAAGAACAGCGTGTGGCGCAGCCCGGGCAGCGTGACGTGGCGGAAGCGCTGCCACGGCCCCGCGCCGTCGACCCGGGCCGCGTCGTACCAGTCGCGCGGGATCGCGGCAAGGCCGGCCTGGAAGACGACTATCTGGTAGCCCACGACCATCCAGATGCCGATCATCATCAGGCTCACGAGCGCCGTGTCGGGCGAGGTAAGCCACGGGACGGAGTCGAGCCCGACGCGCTCCAGGCCCCTGTTCAGCAGCCCGTACCGGTCGCTCAGCAGCCACTTCCACACCACCGCGATCGCCGCCACGCTCGTGATGCCCGGCAGGAAGAGGGCGAGCCGGGCCCAGCGCATGGCGCGGCGCGACCCCCGCGTGAGGAGCGCGAGGGCGAGGGCGACGGCCATCGCGGCGGGCACGTGCAGCGTGAACAGCGCCGTGTTCCCGATCGCCGACCCCCACTCGCCGTCGGCGAGCAGCGCCGCGTAGTTGTCGAGTCCGAGGAAGAGCGGCGCGGGGTCGATGAGGCGCCACTCGTGCAGCGAGATCCACAGCGAGAAGAGGAGCGGCCCGAGGGTGAACGCGAGGATGAGGGTCGCGGCAGGCGCGAGGAGGCCCCACGCCGCCAGCATTCGGCGCAGGGCGCGGGGGCGGGGCGCGAGTTGCACGAGGTGAAGCGCCAGCGCGACCAGCAGGGCGGCGAGCGCGGCCGCGGCGGCCAGCGCCAGGGCGGGCGAGGCGGTGCGCTCGTATCCGAGGAAGGCGAGGTGGACATCGGCGGCGTGGGCAACGTGCCAGGTGGCGCCGTCCGCTTCCACCGTGTACGGAGCGCCGGCGGGCTGCCCGGCCCGGTCGGGCGAGGCGGCGATGGCCGCCGCGACGCCGGCCGGCATGGTCCACTGCTCGCTCGTGGCCTCCAGCGCGCCGTCCTCGGCCCACGGGAGGTGCGCGACCCGGGCGGCGCGCGCCGGATCCGCGCCACCCGCCAGGGCCAGCTCGACGGCCTGAGCGCCCCGGGCCGCCGTGGCCGCGCTCAGGGACCGGAGTTCGCCGTCCGCCCACCGCCCGGCGATGGCCGCCGCCAGGGCGACGCAGCCGAGGGAGAGGAGCGCGATGCCCCGAGGGTAGCGAGAGCTGACCGGCCCGCGGCGCCGGCGCGCGGCCCAGCCGGCGACGAGCGCCGCGCCCGCCAGCGCGATGGCGAGGGCGCCGCCGGGGAGCGTGCCCGGGAGGCCGTCCGCGCCGTGCGGCTCGACCGCGATCCAGGCGGCGGGGTCGAGCGCACCGGCCTCGTAGGCGTAGGCTCCGGCCCGGTCGCCTCCGTCGCCCGCGCCGAGGATCGTCGCCCGTTCACCGAGCAGTCCGCCGACGGCCCGCGCGCCGCTCTGCGCGCCGCCCGCCTCCTCCCACAGCGCGGCCGCCATGCGCCCCTCGGCTTCCGCCGCAGCCACCCGTACGCTCTGCACCCGGCCGGCGGCGATGGCCAGCACCAGCGCCAGGCCGGCGGCCAGGACAACGGCGGCGAGGGCGGCGAGAGCCGGCGGCCGCGCGCCGCTCACCGCCCGAACTCCGCGTCAATGCGGCGGGCCACGTCCGAGGCGCTCGATGCGAGCGGTTCTCCCCGAATCAGGCGGCGGTCCATGATCTCCACCGCCAGCGCCTCGATGCGCGAGAAGTCGCGCACCCGGGCGCCCCACGTCATCCGGGCGCCCTCCACCAGCGCGATGAACGCGCCCTCGACCCCGGTGTCGTCCGCCGCCGCGATCTCCGCCGCCACGTCGATTCGCGAGGGAATGGCGAGTCCCGACCCCGCCCGGATGCGCTGCGCTTCGGGCGAGGCGAGGAAGCCGGCCAGGTCGATGGCCCGGCGCAGGCGCGGCGTGTTCGGCGGCACGGCCCACCCGGACGCGTACAGCACGCTCGTCGCCTCAGCCCGCGAGGGATGGTGCGGGATGGGCACGATGGCCAGGTCCAGAGCGCCCGTCTCGACCAGGTCCCGGAACACGGGGAGCGTCCAGTGGCCCGAGAGCAGGAACGCCTGTCCGCCCGATGCGAAGCGCGCCTCCCGCGCGGGGTCTCCCTGCTGGACGAACTGCGCGCCGGGGGTGAGGCCGTCCTCCGCCAGGGCGGTGAGGAAGCGGTAGGCCTCCAGCGCTTCCGGCCCGTCCAGGTATCCCGCCGCCCCGTCGCCGCCGGGCGCGAGGATGTCGCCGCCCGCCGACCACACGAACGGCACCCACTGGTACAGGTTGCGCGGGAAATCGAACCCGAACACGTCCTCCCGCCCGTCGCCGTCCGTGTCCGCGACGACCGCCTCCGCGGCCCGCCGGAAGTCCGTCCAGGTCCAGCCGCCCACCGGCTCGTCGGTCGACGGCGACGCGGGCAGAAGATCTTCGACGCCCGCGGCGGCGAGCACGCCCCGGTTCGCGTACAGGACCATCGGCGTGAAGTCCTTCGGCAGCGCGAACATGGACGCGCCCCGGCGAAACGCGTCCGCCACCTGCCCGAACACGCGGTCCGGCCGCCAGCCGAGCGCCTCCGCGTACGGCGCGAGGTCCAGCGCCAGTCCCCGCTCCACGAACGTCGGGATGTCGGGCGAGTCCATGAGGTAGACATCGGGCGGGCGCCCCGCCGCGATCGAGGTCAGCAGCCGTTCCTCGTATCCGTTGGGGGCCGATTCGAGCACAACCCGTACGCCGGGGTTCAGCGCCTCGTAGCGGTCGGCCACCTGCCGCTCGATCTCGAGTTCGTGCCCGCCGGCCCAGAGGGCCACGCGCAGCACCGTGTCCGACTCGCCGGGCGCGCAGCCCACCGCCGGGAGGATGAGAGCCGCGAGGACGAGGTGGCGCGTCATGGCGAAGCCGGCCGGTTCATCGGCCGCGGCGCCATCTCCTCGCGGCGGCCATCCGGCCCGAACAGGTGGCTGCGCTCCCAGGCGATGGAGATGCGCACCCGGTCGCCGGGGGCGACGCGGAGGCTGGGGCCCGCCCGCGCCACCCACGCCGCGTCGCCCGGGCCGTCCAGGTGCACCCGCTGCTCGCTGCCCAGCGCCTCGACGCGGAGCACTGCGGCCCGGAAGTCGCCGGCCCCGGTCGGGTCGCCGCCGTCGCCGCCGCCGGCCAGCGAGAGGTCCTCCGGCCGTACCCCGAGCGTCGCCCGGTCGAGGCCGGCCGGCGCGTGCAGGGCGAACGGACCGCCCACGAGGCGTCCGCCCTCGTCGCGCGCCAGCGGGATGCAGTTGATGGGTGGCGACCCCACGAAGCCCGCCACGAACAGGTTCCTCGGCCGGCGGTACACCTCATCCGGCGTGCCCACCTGCTGGAGCCGGCCCCGGTCCATGACCGCGACCCGCTCGCCCAGCGACAGCGCTTCCACCTGGTCGTGCGTCACGAAGATCATCGTCGTGCCGAGGCGCCGGTGCAGGGCGGCGATCTCGTCGCGCGTCCGCAGGCGCAGTTCCGCGTCCAGGTTCGAGAGCGGCTCGTCGAACAGGAACACGCCCGGATCGCGGACCATGGCGCGTCCCAGGGCCACCCGCTGGCGCTGTCCCCCCGACAACTGGCCCGGCCTCCGCGACAGCAGGTCGGAGAGGCCGAGAGCGGCGGCGGCCTCCGCCACCCGCCGCTCGATCTCGTCGCGCGGGGTGCCGCGCACGCGCAGGCCGAAGCCGAGATTCCCCGCCACGGTCATGTGCGGGTAGAGCGCGTAGCTCTGGAACACCATGGACACGTCGCGAGCGCCCGGCTCGACGTCGTCCACGCGCCGTCCCCCGATCCACACCTCCCCGGCGGTGGGTGCGATGAGCCCGGCGATGAGGCGCAGCAGCGTGCTCTTCCCGCACCCCGAGGGTCCCACCAGCACGACCAGCTCTCCCGGCCGGACCTCCAGGTCCAGCGCACGGACGGCCACGACTTCGCCGTACCGCTTCTCCACGCCGCGCAGCTCCACGCCCTGCGGCGCGCGCGTCACGAGGCCCATCGCACCCGCAGGCCCTCGCCGCGCGGCCCGTCGAACCGCTCGCCGTCCACGGTCACGCTCACCCGCTCGGGTTCCACCTCGACCGACACGGTGCGCCCCCGCGCGGTGACCGGCCCCAGCGCCACGCGGGCCGGACCGTTCGGCAGCGGCCGCACCTCGATGCCCGATGCGTCCACGTGGAGCCCGCCGAATCCGCGTGCCAGCAGGTCGAGGATCCACGAGTGCTGGTAGTCGTCGATCCCCCGGAAGTGGCACGCGCGCCCCGTGTGCGGGTTGTAGTGCTCGAAGCAGTTGGGGCGCGAAGGATCGCCATCGGTGAACATCATGCGCGCGAAGCGGTGCAGCATGTCGGCCGCCAGCGCGCCGGCCCGCCCGTTCCCCCGCGAGTTCCCGCCGCGCCAGCAACGCAGCAGCCCTTCGATCACGTGGCTCGTCGTCATCGGCCAGACGCGGCCGTTCCACGGGCAGTTGCGGCGCTTGCCGCGCCAGATGCCCTCCGCCGAGAACTGCGGATCGTCCACGCTGGACGAAGGCAGGGGGAAGCGCGTCCCGAACGTCGCCGGATCCTCGAGGTGGTCGAGCAGGGCATCGAGCCGCGCCCCGTCTACGCCTCCGGTAAGCAGCGGATAAAACCCCACCGCCGCCTTCACGCCGGTCCGCTCGCCGGTGCGTCCGTCCACGTCCGTGAACAGCCCGGCCCCCTCCGACCACATGCGCTCGTCGATCGCCCTCCAGCCGCGATCTTCGAGCCCGCGCCACTCGGCCTCGTCGCCCGGCCGCTCCAGACGGCGTGCCACGGCGGCGAGGGCGCGAAACAACTGGTGCGCGTACACCGTGACGTCGATTCCCTTGAGCCGGAGCCGGGGGCGCCACCCCGCCACGTCGGCCTCCTCGTCCACGGCCATGTAGCGCGACATGTACTCCTGTCCCGTCTCGAAGTGGTTCGTGACGGTGAACATCCCCGACCCCTCGGGGTCGCGCTCCGCCGTCAGCCAGCGGGCATAGCGCGACAGCCCCTCGTAGCACCGGACCAGCGCCGCCGCATCGGGGTGCATGTCATCGACCGCGAGCAGCGCGTCGCCCCAGTTGGCGTGGTAGAAATCCGTTCCCTCGAGGCGCTCGGGATAGAGGCGCCCGTGGAAGGAGCCGTCGGGCTTCTGGTTGTCGACGAAGTTCAGGAGCGAACCCCACGCCTCCCTCCCGCCTTTCCGCCACCGCATCTCCATCATGTGACACTGCGCGCTGTAGGCGATCGGCACGTGGAAGTACTCTGGACCTTCCGCGATGGCGGGGTGCCGCACGGGGCCCCACGGCCCCTCGATCCGGTTCAGGCCGAGACCGTAGATGCGGTAGTCGAAGGTGCGGTCGAGGTACGGATCGCCGCAGCGGAATTGGGGGAAGTCGCCGAAGAAGGCCTCCCAGGTCGCGGCCGCCGGAGTATCGCCGCGCGGGGGCGCCGGGGACGCCGGGGTCGGGGGCGTTGGAGCCGGGCGTCGGGGTTCGGGGCTCGCGAGGCGGAGGGTCAGCCGGAGCGCCGGCGGGCCTTCGTCGATCCCCGCCAGCGGAAGGGCGACGGCGATCCAGTCCCACCCGGAGCGGCCTGCGGCGTTCCCCGAAGCACCGCCCCCCTCGGCGAAGGGGGAGAGCCGCCATTCGGGCGCCCCGCGACCCTCGGACGGCGTGATGCGCCGCCACGCAGGCGAAACGGACCCCGCGAGTTCCACGCGCAGGACCAGTTCCTGCCCGCGCCGGTCCGAGACCGTCCGCGTCCAGCCCACCCCGTCCGCCGTGCGCGCCACCCCGTCCGTCGTCTCCGCCGGCTGCGCGGTGAAGCCGACGAGGTGCCCCTCGAAGTCGCGTGGGACGTCCCAGGCCGACTCCAGGATACCGCCCGGCAGCACCTGCCGGCGCTCCTCGACGAGGACGTCCCGCTCATCCAGCCACCGGGCGACCAGCTGCCCGGGCCGCCACCCGCCCGGCGTCGCCTCGCCCCCGCGCGGGCCGGGCGCCGCCCGGCGAAGCGGGCGCTCCACCCCGTCGGGGCGCACGAGAGCCACCGAGAACCCCGGGCCGACCTCCTGCTGCAGCAGGTGAACCGGATCCCAGAAGCCCGGCCGGTGCAGCCACCGCGGGAACGGCGGCGCCCACACCACGCCGTCCAGCCCCCCCAGGAACCACTTGTCATCGCGAGCCAGCGCCGCGATGCGAGCCTTCGGCGAAACGGCGGAGCGGGACGGGGGGCGGTTCATGGGAACACCATCGAACCGCCCGGGTCGCCGGTCAACGGCCCGACCGATCCGTCCCCCGCGCCCAACGGGTCCGGCACCCGCGCGCGCCGCCACCTGCCAGCCGTCTGACACTTCCACACGATGAGGCGCGTAGGCGCGCACAGGCCCCATAACCCCTGCGTACAGCGTCTGGAGGAAGAAGATGTCCCGGAATCGTCGCCTTCTCGCCCGTCCTTCGCGGCGGATCGCCCTCGCCACCTCCCTGTTCTGCGGCCTCGCGCCGGCGGGTTGCATCGTCGTCGGCGACAACGAGTCGAGGGACGCAGCGGAGGAGGTACGGGAAGATCTGCGCGATGCCGCCGACGACATCGCGGCAAGCATCACCGACGCGGTAGAGGAGATCGGCGAGCACATGACCGATCTCGCCGAGGAACTGAGCGCCGAAGCGCTGGTCGATCACCCGATCCACTTCCGCGAGTTCTACGATCTTCTGCCCGAGCGGGTCGGGGACCTGAGACGGACCTCGCGCGAGGGGGCGACGGTCGGAGCCCTGGGATTCCGCGTCTCGGCGGCTGAAGCCGAGTACGAGGGACCCAACGGAGCGGAGGTCGAAGTCACCATCGTCGACACCGGCGCGCTTCCGGCCATCGGCTCGGACGGCTTCGTGGAGTGGCTCGATCTCTCGGTCGATCAGGAGAGCGACCGGGGGTGGGAACGCACGGTCGAGTACGAGGGCTATCCGGCCATGGAGGAGTTCCGCCGCACGCGCGGCGACCGCGGCCGCGCGGAGTTCACCTGGTTCATCGAGGATCGTTTCGTCGTCGCGCTGGAGGGGCGGAACCTCACGATCGACGAACTCCACGAGCTTCGAGACGTGATCGACACCGGCGCGCTCGCCGACATGCGCGACCGCGAAGGCAACTAGCGACGAGCGAGGCGGGTTAGCGGTCCCAGTCCGCGGGGTCGGGGATCCCGCGGCTGACGAGCGCCTCCAGGGCGGGATCCAGGGCCAGCACCTCCGCCACCGCCCCGGCGAGCCCGGCGGGCGACGGATCCCGCAGTATCGCCCGCACCTGCCGCGTCTCGGGGTCGCGCACGATGGCTGCGGGCAGGTCGCTCTCGCCGTCCAGCGTGAAGGATCCGCCGGGCCCCGAGAGCGTGAGGCTCGCGAGCGCGCCCGCCCACCCGGGCCGGACGGGCACGGCGAAGGCGAACCCCCGGGCTCCGTTCCCATGGGAGATGCGCCACATGTCGAAGCGCAGCGCGAACAGTTCTTCACCCGATGCGTTCCGGCCGCGAATGCGATAGTCGCCGCCGCCCCGGGGCAGGGAGGCCGGCGCGTCGAGCACGAACGCGGGCTCCAGGTAGGGAACGCCTTCTTCGCTCACGCCGCCCCATAGCAGCAGCGCGCGGCCATCGCCGTCGGTTACCGTGCGCGAGGCCGATGAGGTCGGCTCGGTGCGGAGGCGGAAGCGCATCGCGTTGTAGAAGTGATAGTCCCCGATCCAGTGCGGATCGCAATAACCCATGATGTCGGGTTTGTCCGGCGGAACGAGCTCTCCGCCGTCGCGGAAATCGTATCCCCATGCGCCGATGCGCCCGTCCTCCACGGGATACCACGGATCGACGCCGTACGCGCTGCACGGGGCGTGGCTGAGGCTCATGTTGTGCCCGAACTCGTGCCCGACGATGTCGGCCCGATCATGACTTGAGAAGCTGGCGAACCCGCCGACGAAGGCCACGCCTCCGCCGTCGCTGTTCGTCATCGTGCCCATGTAGTGCCCGACTCCCCCCTCCGCGGCACGAATCGCGGCCGTCTGGCCCAGAAGCGCGCTCTGGTTGTTGGTGGATGCCATCACGACCTCGTGCGCCTTGACCGTCATGTCGCCGATCGGGAGCAGCGTACGCGTATCCCAGAAAAGTTCGTGCTCCGGCGTCAGGTTGTTCACGAGACTCACGATCGACGCGTCCGGGTCCGAGGTCAGCACGAACGGGATCACCGTGAGATTGAACGTCGGCATCGTCCGGACATCGACCGACCGCCGGCCGCTGCCGGGGATCCGCCGCGTGAGTCCCAGGGCCGGGTCCAGCGTGCCGCCGGGATCCGTCTCGACGACGATTTCGAGCCCCGGCTGCACGACCCGTCCCGGAATCACGGCGTTTGCGGTTGTGGCGAGATCGCCTTCCTCGATCTCCGTCGGCACGGGGTTCGACTGCGCGGGAATGTCGACGACGTGGGTTTCGGCGCCCTCCACGTAGAACCGGGCCCGGACGGCCGGGAAATCGACGGACGCACCTTCAGGGGCGGTGAGAAACACGCGCAGGAGCGCGGAATCGCCGGCGACGAGCGGCACCGGGAACCGCGACGACTGCACGGCCTGCGTGAGCACGATCGACGCCTCCTGCCCGCACGCGGCGACCCGGTATCTGTACAGCCGCTCCAGCCAGTCCCGGAAGGCGGGTTCGGCGGGCGCGCAGAGCGCCGAACCGCCCAGGTGGAGCTGGACCAGCCGCCGCAGCGACGTCAACTCGGCCGGCAGCGGGCCGGTCAGCCCGGCGTTGTCGGACAGGTTCAGCGCGCGCAGCGCGGCCAGGCGCCCGAACGTCGCGGGCACCGGCCCCTCGAGGTCGTTGCGCATGAGCAACAGGATCTCGATCCGGCCGAGGTCTCCGAGTTCGGACGGGATGGGTCCCGTGAGATCGTTGTCGCTCAGGTCCAGCCAACGCAGGTCGCGAAGGCTGCCCAGCGCGGCCGGTATCCGCCCCTCGAATCCGTTGAGGCTGAGATCCAGTACGTCCAGGTAGCGGAAGTCGCCGATCAGCGGCGGGATCTCGCCGTCGAAGTGATTGTCGCGAAGATCCAGTTGCACGAGGATCGGCAGCCGGCCCAGCTCCGCCGGGATCGTCCCCGCGAGCGCGTTTCGCGACAGAACGAGCGACTGGAGCCGGTCGAGGTCGCCGAGTTCGGCGGGCAGATGTCCCTCGAGCCCGTTGAAGTCGAGGCGGAGGTCCGTCACCCGCCCCTCCGCGTCCACGCCCACGCCATGCCACGTATCCAGCGGCCGGCCCGTCAGCCAGTTGTCGTCGTTGTTCCAGCCCTCGCCGCCCGTCGCCTCGTAGAACGCCCGCAGCACGACGTGATCCGCCGTCACGAGTTCGGGCACCAGGACGCTGAAGTCCAGCAGGGCCTGAAGCGCCCGCGGATCGCGGGCCCGCATCGTAACGCGCGCTTCGCCCGGCGCGACCCCGACGACGGTGACGGTAGAGCCCGAGAGCGAAGCGGACGCGACGCCGGCGTCGGAAGTCTCGACCGAGAACGTGAGGGCGTCCCCGTCCGGATCCGTGAAATAGGCCGCCGCGTCCAGGGTGAGCGTGTCGCCCACGGCGAGTTCCTGTGGCGGGATCGTGCTCGTCGGCGTCGGCCGCCGGTTGGGAGATGCCGTGGGCGGCGCGGTGCTTTCCTCGCCGCACCCCGCGGCCGAGAGGACGACCAGCGCCAGGAGGCCCGCGGGCAAGACCCGCGGGCCCCTTCGCCGTCGACTCACCGGACGCCCACGTCGGTCAGCTCGTGGCGCGCGGCGGGGTGCGCACGATGACGCCGGGGACGCCGGCCTCGCGCAGCCGGTTGTTGAACTCCGCCACGTCGGTGTCGATGATCTGCTGCAGCGTGTTCAGCCACCCGCCGAGTTCGGCCTCGAGTTCGTCGGCGCGGACGGCCGCCACCGCGTTGGGGCGGTCGTAGGTCGACGCAATGTAGCCGTACAGGTTCGCGATCTCGTTGTCGAGCATGGGCGGGAAGTTGAGCATGTCCTGCCCCGACCGGTTCCTCGTCTGGAAGAGCTCCTCCTCCACATCCGTGAGCTTCTCGCCCGCGCCGTCCGCCATCTCCGTGAAGTCATCGCCGTAGCCGGCCTCCTCCACCGACACCGCGATGTCGCTCATCTGCGTCCGGACCGAGCGCACCTCGCGCACGGCGTCGTGCGACTGCTGGAGCAGTCCGCGCACCCGCACCATCAGGTCGTGCTGCGCCTGCAGGTCGGCGACCGTGACCTGGTCGGCCACCCGCGGGTCGATGCGGAGCGCCAGCGGCTGCGTCTGCGTCTGCGTCGCCTCACCCGCCGTCAGGCGCACCTCGTAGCGTCCGGGCACCGCGGGCACGCGTCCCGTGAAGCCCCAGATCCGGGCGCCCTGCACGAGATCGGGCCCTTCGCCCTGAAGATTCCACACCATGCGGTTGAGGCCCGCGCTCGTCTGCAGGCGGTCCGGCGACCACGTCGGCGCGCGCCCGATCGCCGCCTTCGCCTCATCATCCCACGAACCGGGGTTCGAGGAGTAGACCCGCACGACCTCGCCGCCCCCATCCACGATCTCGAGGTTGATCGTCTCCTCCATCCCCTCGCCGAGCGCGAAGTGAATCGCCGCGCCGTTGGGGAAGACGCTCTGCGCGCGCACCGCATCGCGCGGCACGTAGAGGTGGACGTCGGCCGCCAGCGTGGCCGCGGACATCGTCCTGAGGGGCGACACGTCATCGAGAATCCAGAACGAGCGGCCCTGCGTGCCGATGACGAGATCGCCCTCGTGCACGAGCATGTCCGTGATCGGCGTGATCGGCAGGTTCTGCTGGAAGCGCTGCCAGTTGCCGCCGCCGTCGAAGCTCACGTAGAGCCCGAACTCCGTGCCCGCGTAGAGGAGGCCCTCCCGCACCGGGTCCTCGCGCACGACGCGCACGAAGTGGCCGGGCTCGATCCCGTTCCCCGAGAGGCGGGTCCAGCTCTCCCCGTAGTCGTCCGTGCGCCACATGTAGGGCGTGTTGTCCTGCATCCGGTAGCGATAGACGGCGACGTGCGCCCGCCCCGCGCCGTGCGCCGAGAGGTCGATCATGTTGACGGTCGAGAACTCGGGCAGGTCGCCCGGCGTCACGTCCTCCCAACTCGCCCCGTCGTCCCGCGACACATGGATGAGGCCGTCGTCCGACCCCGCCCACAGGACGCCCGCCTCGTGCGGCGACTCCTCGAAGGCGAAGATCGTCCCGTACATCTCCACCCCGGTGTTGTCCCATGTGATGCGTCCGCCCGCGTGCTCCATCTTCGTCGTGTCGTTGCGCGTGAGGTCCGGGCTGATCGTCTCCCACGAGTACCCCGCGTCCGATGTCCGGTTCACGTACTGCGACGTGTGATAGATGACGTCGGGGTCGTGCGGGGAGATCCGGATGGGCGCGTTCCACTGAAAGCGGTGCTTCATCGTCTTCGGCGCCTGTCCCAACTGGAGCTGCGGATAGAGGAGCATCTGCCGCACGTCGCCCGTGCCCCGGTCCACCCGGTTGATGCTGCCGCCGTAGCAGCCCGCGTACGTCACGTTCGGGTTCCGCGGGTCAATCGCGATGTGGCCGCTCTCGCAGCCGCCGACCGCGGCCCAGTGCTGCGCCGGCTGCACCGCCGGCATGCCGCGGCTCGGCACCATGATCGTGGAGTTGTCCTGCTGCGAGCCGTACACGCGGTAGGGGAACTGGTTGTCGACGAACACCCGGTACATCTCGGCCGTGACCTGGTTGTAGTACGTGGACCAGCTCTCCGCGCCGGTCGTCGTCACCTGCCCGCCGCCGTCGTTCGCCACCACCTGGAAGTCGGGATTCTCGTAGTTGATCCACAGGTCGTGCACATCCCCGTGCGGGACGCCGTACCCCTGCCACGTCGCGCCGCCGTCAATGGACTTGTTGTAGCCGACGTTGAGGGCGTACACCGTGTTCTCGTCCACCGGGTCGGCGTAGATGTGGGTGTAGTACCAGGCGCGCTGCTGGAGCCCGCGGTCATCGTTCACCCGCCGCCAGCTGTCGCCCCCGTCCTCGGAGCGGTAGACGCCGCCCCGGTCGTTGGGCGCCTCCATGAGCACCCACACCCGGTCGGGGTTCGCCCGGGAAACGGTGACCGCCGACTTGCCGACAAGTCCGGTGGGGAGGCCGCCCTCGAGCCGGTTCCACGTGTCCCCGCCGTCGGTCGACCGGAACACGCCGGACTCCTCCGAGCCGGAGATCGCGGTCCACGGCTTGCGCTCGCCCCGCCACGCCGTCGCGAAAACGATGCGCGGATTCGCCGGGTTGATCGCGAGGTCCACCGCGCCGGTGGAGTCGGAGATCGCGAGCACGTGGTCCCACGTCTCCCCGCCGTCCGACGTGCGGAAGACGCCGCGCTCCGGGTTGGGCCCGAAGGGGTCGCCCAGCGCGGCCACGAAGGCGACGTCCGCGTCGTCCGGGTGGACCTCGATGCGGCCGATCTGCCCCGCGTTCGGGAGTCCGACGTGGGTCCACGAGTCGCCGCCGTCGGTGCTGCGGTAGACGCCGATCCCCTTCGACACGTTGCCGCGGATGGGGGCCGATCCGGTGCCCACGTAGATGACGTTCGCGTCGCTGTCCGCCACGTCGATCGCCCCGATCGAGCCCGTCTCCATGTAGCCGTCGGAGATGTTGCGCCAGTTGAGGCCGGCGTCGTCCGTGCGCCACACGCCGCCGCCCGTCGCGCCCATGAAATAGGTGAGCGGCTGCTCGGTGATCCCCGCGACGGCCGTGCTGCGCCCGCCCCGCGGCGGCCCGATGGACCGGAAGCTGAGGCCCGCGACATCGGCGGAGTCGAACACCACCGCCTCCTGGGCGGCGAGCGCCGAGGGTGCGACGGCGAGGTCCGCCGCGCCGAAGACGGCTGCGGCGAGGGTGAGAGAGGTCGGCGTGACGATGGCCAGCTTGCGCATGGGGCTCTTGCTCCTGTTCCGGTTGGACCGCGGCCCGCCAACGTAGATAGACGAAGCCCGCCGCGACAATCACGGTGATTGCCGCCCGGCGTTCAGGCGGTGGTGGCCGCTTCGCTGAAGAAGTCGCGGAGCGTGCGTGCGACCAGCGCGTCCTCGCCTTCGCGGAGGAGGCGCGTGCGGACCGTCATCAGGTAGGCGAGGCGCGGCTCCCCGGCCATGAGGCCGGCTTTCGCCTCGTCGGTCGTGAGGGGGATGACCTCGGGGTCCCAGGTGAGTTCGACGTCCTCGTAGCCCGCCGTGTTCGTCACGACCTCGGCGGTGAGGCCGGGGACGTCGGCGAGGTCGGCGGCGATGCGACGGGCCATGTCGGACCAGCCCACGACCCACGATTCGACGTCACGCTCCACGTAGCGGTCCAGGGCGACCACGAGACCGACGATCTCCTCCTTCCCAACCTTCATGCCCCGGCCGATGCCATCGTTCGGCGAGGCGTTCAGACGGGCCGCTTCGACGAGGTCCGCCCGCCCGGCCAGGATGCCGGACGACTGCGGGCCGCCGATCCCCTTGCCGCCGCTGATCACGATCAGGTCCGCCCCCGCCTCGACGAACTCCACGAGACCCACCCCGGTCGGGAGGTCCGACGCCATGTCCACGAGCACGGGGACGCCCGCGGCGCGCCCGATCTCGATCTGCTCGCGCACGGTCATGACCTCCGGCCCGGGAGCCGGCGCCCAGTCCACGGGGGCCGGCGGCGCGAACATCGTCTGGCGCTCCGCCGTCGCGAGGGCCGCGATCATTGCCGTCCGCTCCGTCAGCTTCGCGTGGAAATCGTCCCGCGTCTCCGCCTCGACGATCGTCATCCCCGCGTCCCGGTACGCCCGGTCGTAGCCGAACCGGTGCGGCGTCTGGATCAGGCACTCCCGCCGCGGCCAGGTGGGGAGGGGAAGCGCGTGGACCCGCTCCGGGTCCGTGCCCGTCAGGCAGCCCGCCGCCCCGAGCACCATGGCCGAGAACCCGCCCGCCGTGACGAGCGCCGCCTCGGTCCCGAGCCGCTCCGCGATCCGCGCCCCCGCCGCCCCGAGCAGTTCGTTCATATCGACGAAGAACTCGTTCGCCTCGGCCATCGCCGCGATGACCTCGGCATCCATGCGTCCGCCGCCCAGCCGGGAAACGTGCTCGTGCGCCGGCAGGTGCGGCCGGACGCCCAGGAGTCGCGTATAGATGTTGTCGCGGTAGCGGGCTTCAAGCGCGTCCGGATCGGTCGGCCACTCCCCCGAGACCGCCCCCTGTGCGCCAACTCCGGCCCCCCGCGCGCCGCCGCTCGTCCCCGGCCCACACCCCGACAGCCCGATCGTGAGCCCCGCCGCCCCGGCACCCGTCCGCACCACGAACCCGCGCCGGTCGACGGTCACGATCCCGGAACCGGGTTTGGCGGCGGTCCGCGCATCAGAGTTGCTTCACCTCTTCGGTGATACGGGCGAGGGCGTCGGAGGCGTCTCCGAAGAACATGCGGTTGTTCCGCAGGTAGAAGAGCGGGTTGTCGATGCCGGCGTAGCCCACGGACAGCGAGCGCTTGATGACAATGCACGTCTTCGCGCGGTCGGTCTCGATGATCGGCATGCCCCCGATCGGGCTCGAGGGGTCGTCGCGCGCGAGCGGGTTCACGACGTCGTTCGCTCCCACGACCACGGCGACGTCGATGTTCTCCATGTCCGGGTTCACGTCCTCGGGCTCGCAGAGTTGCTCGTACGGCACGTTCGCCTCCGCGAGGAGGACGTTCATGTGTCCCGGCATCCGCCCGGCCACCGGGTGCACGCAGTAGCGCACCGAGACGCCGCGCTCCGTCAGCAGGTCGGCGAGTTCGCGCACCCGGTGCTGCGCCTGCGCCACGGCGAGCCCGTAGCCGGGGACGAAGATGACCTGCGAGGCGTAGCCCAGGACCATGGCGGAGTCCTCGGCCTCGATCGGCGTCGCCACGCGGTCGCCGTCCGCCGCGCGCCCCGCCGTCGCCGACCCCGTCCCGAAGGCGCTGAACAGGACGTTCGCCAGCGAGCGGTTCATCGCGCGGCACATGATGCCGGTGAGGATGAGTCCGGAGGCGCCGACCAGCGCGCCCGAGATGATGAGCGCGTTGTTGCCGAGCACGAACCCGGCCGACGCCGCCGCGAGCCCCGAATAGGAGTTGAGCAGCGCCACCACGACCGGCATGTCCGCGCCCCCGATCGGAATCACGAACAGGACGCCCAGGATGAGCGCGGCCGCGATCAGGCTCCAGTAGAAGACGAGGTTCGACTCGAAGCCGACCAGGTAGACCGCCAGCACCACCGCGACGCCCAGGAGGAGGCCCGCGGAGAACTTCACGAGCGGGTTCGAGATCGCGTTGCCCGTCACGAACCCCTGCAGCTTCCCGAACGCGATCATGCTGCCCGAGAAGGTGACGGCGCCGATCAGCGTCCCCGCCATGATCGACACCCCGGAGTCGATGGCGAGCGTCTCCCCGCCCGCGCCGCCCGCGACCCGCAGGTACTCCCCCACCGCGACGAGGCCCGACGCGGCCCCGCCGAACCCGTTGAACACCGCCACCATCTCCGGCATGGCGGTCATCTTCACCGTCCGGGCCATGACCCCGCCGATCAGCCCCCCGATGGCAACGCCGGCGATGATCCACGTGTACTCCAGGCCGCTCTCGAGCAGCGTCGCGATCACCGCGAGCAGCATGCCGATCGCGGCGAGCCGGTTGCCCCCGGCCGCCGTGTCCGGATGGCTGAGCCGCTTGATCCCGAGAATGAAGAGAACCGCGGACGCCAGGTAGGCGAGCGGGATGGCCGTCGAGAATCCTGACATTTCCATCGCTAGCTCGCGTCCTTGCTCTTGAACATCTGGAGCATGCGGTCGGTGACGAGAAAGCCGCCGACGACGTTGATCGTGGCGAGGATCAGCGCCGCCAGCCCGATCCACCGCATGAGCACCGCGTCTCCGGCGCGTCCGATCACGAGCAGCGCACCCACGATCGAGATCCCGGAGATCGCGTTGGACCCCGACATGAGGGGCGTGTGCAGCGTGGGCGGCACCTTCGTGATGAGTTCGAAGCCCACGAACATCGCGAGCACGAACACATACAGTCCGATCAGGAGCGTTCCTTCCATCGGCCAGGCCTCGTCGTTGGGTTGCGCCCGGGGTCGGCGGCTCCGGCTCCGGGCTCCGTCATCATGCGCGCGTCACGCGCCGAACCGGACCTCTCCCGCGTGCGTCACGCAGCAGGGCCCGATCACATCGTCCTCCAGGTCCACCGACACGCCCTCCTCCCCGATCATCGGCTTCACGAGCGCGGAGAGGTTGCGGCCGAGCAACTGGCTGGCGTGGTAGGGAAGCGAGCCCGGCACGTTGAGCGGGGCGTGGATCGTCACGCCGCGCTCGACCACCGTCTCCCCGGGCGCCGAAAGCGAGCAGTTGCCCCCCGCCTCGCCCGCCAGGTCGACGACCACGGAGCCCTCCTTCATCCGATCCACCATGTCGTCGGTGATCAGCACCGGCGCGCGGCGTCCCGGCACCAGCGCCGTCGTGATGACGACGTCCGCCCGCGCCACGTGCTGCGCGAGCAGTTCCCGCTGGCGCGCCTGCTCCGCCGCCTCGAGTTCCTTCGCGTAGCCGCCCTCCGCCTCCGCGTCCTCCGCCGCGCCTTCGGCGCCCTCATCGAGGTCCACGAACTTCGCCCCGAGGCTCTCGACCTCCTCCCGCACCGCGGCGCGGATGTCGTAGCCCCAGGTGTCCGCCCCGAGCCGGCGGGCCGTCGCGATCGCCTGCAAGCCCGCGACCCCCGCGCCCAGCACGAGCACGCGCGCCGGGGAGAGCGTCCCCGCCGCCGTCATGAGGAGCGGGAAGATCCGCCCAAGCGAGTTCGCGCCCAGGAGCACCGCCTTGTACCCCGCCAGGTTGCTCTGCGACGAGAGGGCGTCCATCGACTGCGCGCGCGTGATCCTCGGCACGAGTTCCAGCGCCAGCGCCGTGACGCCCCGCCCGGCCAGCCGCTCGATCAGCGCCCCGCTCTCGTGCGGCCGGAGCAGACAGGCGAGGACCGCACCCTCGCGCAACAGGTCCGCCTCGGCCTCGGAGGGCGGGGCCACCTTGAACACGATGTCGGCTTCGCCGAGAAGCCGGCCGGCGTCCGCGACGATCTCCACGCCCACTTCCTCGTAGGCCGCGTCCGGGAAGCCCGCCGCCCGTCCCGCTCCCGCCTCGATGGCGATCGAAATGTCATCCGAGCGCAGGCGCTTCGCCCCGTCCGGCGTGAGGGCGACCCGCGATTCCCCGGCGGCGGTCTCCCGCGGGACACAGATTCGAACGCTCAAGGGCGTCTCCCATCGTTCACGGTGTTGATCCACGGTTCTGCTGCGTATGCGGCGGCGCCGCGAATCTTGACCGCACGACCGCCGCGCGCAACGCACCGCGGGCTCTCGATTGCGCCGCAGCCCCGGCGAGTGCCTATTCTCCGAAAGTCCCAGCCCCAGGAGGACCGCATGTTTCGCCGTTCGTTCACCGCCCTCGCCGTGCCGGCCGCCGCGCTGTCGGTTGCCGCGCTGTCGCTTGTCGCCGCGGATCTGACCGCACAGGACGCCGTCGCGCTCGCCATTGCGCCTATCCCCACCGAGACGGAGCAGGCGACCGCCAAGGTCATCCAGAAGCAGGGGGACGAGTGGGTGACGCTGCGCGAGGGCGCCGGACCGTTCATCTGCGTCGCGGATGACCCGGCCGTCGACGGCTTCCACTCCGCCTGCTACCACACGTCGCTCGAGCCCTACATGGAGCGCGGCCGCGAACTGACCTCGCAGGGGACCACCGGCCGGCCCAACGTCGAGCAGCGCATGGCCGAGATCGAGGCGGGCACGCTGGAGATGCCGAGCTACGCCTTCCTGCACGCGATCTACGCGGCCGAGGGCTGGTCCGGAGACATGGAGGCGGTGCAACGGCACCAGGCGGTCATCTACACCCCCTTCGCGACGGCCGAAGACCTCGGGCTCCCCACGAGGGCGACGAGGGGCGCGTGGCTGATGGGGGCGGGCACGGCGAACGCCCACGTCATGATCACGCCCTAGGCGACCAGGCGATCCCGGAGCATCGGACGAACCGTGGCTGAAATCACGCGGCACCAGTTGAGCGCGCTGCTCCTCAGCGCCCTCCGCGACAGGGGAATGGGCGCGCGGGACCTGTTCGAGGGCCGCCAGGAGCCGCTCTCCTGGTTCTTCCGCGCCGTCGCCTACGACCAGTCCGAACTCGACATCCTCGAGTCCGGCGCGCTGGACACCCTCCACGCGCCGTCCGCGATGGTCGAACTCGTCATCGACGAGATGGCGCTCGGACTCGCCAACATCGGGACCGAGGGGCTCGGAACGTACCTCGCCTCGCCCGCCTCGGACGTCCCGGGGCACGACGCGCGCGACGCGCTGGAACTCGGTGGCGAGGTGATGCTCGGCTACGTCCACATCGACGTCGCCCCGCCCGCCCTCTGGCTGGACGAACGGGAGTCGAATCCCTCGCGCAACGACGCGCTCGCGACCCGGCTCTCCAAGGTGGCGCAGGAAGTGGGCGCGGTCTCGGACACCGTCGAGGTGCACATCGAGGGGGCCCTCGACCCCGACGGCGGCTGGACCGATCCGAAGGAAAACGTCCGCCCGGCCGGCGTGGCCGTCCACTTCACCTTCGACATCCCGCTCGTCGGCACGGGGAAACGGGAACTCGCCGCGGTCTTCGCGCGCGCGGCGGAGGGGGCCCGCGACGCGGTGGAGGGGATGCGGTCCGTCTTCCGCGGAGACGGCGAATAGCCGCCCGCGGCAAAACCCGCTTCCGCGTTCTTCCCGCCGCAGCCTGCGCCGCCGGCCTCCTGGCCGCCTGCGACGCCCCGGCCCCGCCGGTCTCGATCGACTGGGTCGAGGGGGACGGATTCCGCGCGCGCCTCCTCTCGTTCCGTGGCGACGCCGGAGGCGGCTTCACCCCGCTGGCGCCGCGGCGCACGGGCATCGAGGCCGTCCCCACCGTCTCGCGCGAGGCCCGGCTCGCGAACCGCACCCTCATCCACGGCGTCGGCGTGGCGCTCGGGGACGTGGACGGCGACGGCTGGGTCGACCTCTACCTCTGCATGCTGGACCGGCCGAACGTCCTCTACCGCAACCTGGGAGGCTGGCGCTTCGAGGACGTGACCGAGCGTTCCGGGGCCGCGCTCGGGGACCGGCTGTCGCGGGGCGCGGTCCTCGCCGATGCGGAGGGCGACGGCGACCTCGACCTCTTCGTGGCCGTGCACGGGGGGACGAACGCGCTCCTCCTGAACGACGGGAGCGGGGTCTTCGAGGAGGTGGACGCGGGGTTCGAGGGCGAGTGGGGGAGCAGCACGCTCGCGCTGGCCGACATCGACGGCGACGGGGACCTCGACGCGTACTTCGCCAACTACAAGACCGTCCAGGGGGACGACCTCTTCAGCCCCGCCGAGCGCAGGCCGCGCGAGATCGCCGAGCGCGTCGGCGACGAGTTCGTGATCCACCCCCCATTCGACGAGCACTACCGGCTCGAGGCCGAAGGTGAGGGCGTGATGCGCCTCGAACTCGCGGACCCCGACGAACTCTACCTGAACGATGGATCGGGCGGCTTCGCGCCGGTCGACCTCGCGGGCGGCGCCTTCCGGGACGCGGACGGCGAGCCGATCGCCGACATTCCCCGCGACTGGGGGCTCGTCGCGCGCTTCTTCGATGCGGATGACGACGGGGACGCCGACCTCTTCGTCGCCAACGACCTGGGGAGCCGGGACGGGTTCTGGCTCAACGAGGCGGGGACCTTCACCGCCGCATCGGGGCTCGCCTTCCGCACCGAGAGCACCTCCTCCATGGGGGTCGACTTCTCCGACATCGACGGGGACGGCGACACCGACTTCGTGGCGACGGAGATGCTCTCGCCCGATCCGGTGCGAAGACGCGAGCAGGTCGCGCTCGGCGCGGCCGGATGGACGCTCCCCGGTGGGCACGCGGCGCGGGCGTCCGCCGACCGGAACACCCTGCAGCTCAACCGGGGCGACGGGACCTGGGCCGAGACGGCGCGCGCGGCGGGTATCGACGCCTCGGAATGGACCTGGGGCGCGATGTTTCTCGACGTCGAACTCGACGGCTACGAGGACCTGCTGATCACGAACGGACACGGCTGGGACCCGCTCGACGGGGACACGCAGGAGGCGCTGCGGACCCGCCGCATCCAGGTGGACTGGCGCGAGGAACTCGGGGTGTTTCCGCCGCTCCGGCTGCGGAACCTTGCCTTCCGCAACCTCGGCGACGGCGCCTTCGTCGACATGACCCGCGCCTGGGGATACGGGACGGAGCCGGACGTGAGCCACGGGATCGCGGCGGCGGACTTCGACCGCGACGGCGACCGGGACGTCGTGATCACGCGGCTGGACGAGCCGCCCCTCATCCTGCGGAACGACGCCGGAAGGGCGCGGGTCGCCCTGCGCGTGCTCGGGGAGGGCCGCAACACGCAGGCGGTCGGGGCGCGCGTCGTGCTCGCCGGGGCGACCGCGGCGGAGCGGCCGCCGGAGCGGACGCTGCCGGCCCAGACGCGGCAGGTGACGTCGGGCGGCATGTACCTCTCCGGTTCGGATCCGGGCCTCACCTTCGCGATGGGCGATCGCGAGGCGGCCGAAGCGACGATCACATGGCCGTCGGGGCGGAGCCGGACCGTCCGCGTGCTCGCGAACCACGCCTACGAGGTGGAGCCGCCCCCGGAGGCCGGGGCCGAGCCGGGCGGCGATGCCGGCGCGGGGAGCGGCGCGGCGCTGTTCGCCGGCGCGGAGGCGGTCGGGCGGCACGGCGAATCGGCCTTCGACGAGCTGGCCCGGCAGCCGCTGGTGCCGCTCGAGCTGTCCCGGGGCGGCCCGGGCGTGGCGTGGGTGGACGTGGATGCGGACGGCGACCCGGACCTGCTCGTCGGGGCGGGGGCGGGAGGCCGCGCCCAGCTCGCCGTCAACGAAGCCGGGCGGCTGATGGACCCCGTGCCCATCGGCGCCCCCGCCGTCGGCGACCACACGTCCATCATCGCGCTCCCCACGGCCGGCCGCCCGGTCATCATCGCGGGCGTCAGCTCCTGGGAAGCCCGCTCGCCGGCCGACCTCGACGCGATCCCGCCCCTCGCCCGCCTCGAAGCAGGCCCCGGGCCGGCCGTCCCGCCGACCCGCCACGCGACCGGGCCCCTGGCGACCGCCGACGTGGACGGAGACGGCGACCTCGACCTCTTCGCCGGCGCCCGCGCGACCCCCGGTGCCTACCCCCTGCCCGCCGACTCGAGGCTGCTCCTGGCCGAGGGCGGCGGCTGGGTCGTCGACCCGGAGGCCGCCGAGACCCTGCGCGGGATCGGCCTCGTCTCCGGGGCCGTGTTCTCCGACGTGGACGGCGACGGCGACCCCGACCTCCTCCTCGCGCTGGAGTGGGGCCCCGTGCGACTCCTCGAGAACGACGGAGGACGCTTCAGCGACGCGACGGAGGCGTGGGGCCTCGCCCCGCACACCGGCCGCTGGAACGGCATCGCGACGGGAGACTTCAACGGGGATGGCCGCCCGGACCTGGCGGTGACGGCGTGGGGCACGAACACCGGGCGCTTCGCGAGCCCCGAGCGGCCCGTCGGCGCGGTCGCGTCCGACTTCGACGGAAACGGCCTCGTCGACCTCATCGAGTTCGAGACCGGCGCCGACGGCGTCGAACGCCCGGTGCGCGACTATCTCACGCTCGGAACGACGCTCCCATTCCTGCGGCGGCCGGCCCCCACGTTCGAGGCCTTCGCCCGGAGTTCCGTCGACGACCTGCTCGGAACGGGGCGCACGGGACTCTACCGGACGAGCGCCGTGACGCTGCGCCACACCGTGTTTCTCAACCTCGGCGGGCGGTTCGAGCCGCGCCCGCTGCCAGCCGCCGCCCAGCTCGCCCCCGCCTTCGGCGTCGCGGTGGCGGACTTCGACCGGGATGGCCGCGAGGACCTCTTCCTCGCGCAGAACTACTTCGCGGCGCCGCGGGGCCTCGAACGCCACGACGCGGGCCGGGGCGCCGTGCTGCTCGGCGACGGGGCGGGCGGGTTCACGGTCCTCGACGCGGCGCGGAGCGGGGTCGAGGTGTACGGGGACGCCCGCGCGGCCGCCGTGGCCGACTTCGACGCCGACGGGCGCTGGGACCTCGCCGTCGGGCAGAACGGTGCCGAGACCGTCATCTTCCGCGGGCGGGGCGGAGCGCCGGGCCTGCGCGTCCGGCTGTCCGCGGGCGGGGCGTCTGCGGGTGACGCGGCTGCGGGCGGCGCGTCTCCCGGCACAGTCGGTGCGCGGCTGCGCCCGACGTACGCCGATGGAAGCGAGGGTCCCGCGCGGGAAATCCAGTTCGGGAGCGGGTATTGGTCCTTCAACGGTTCCGTGCAGGTGCTGGGGCGCGCGGCGGACATCCGCGCCCTGACCGTGCGCTGGCCGGACGGCGTCGAGGAAACGTTCCCCGTGGAGCCCGGCGCGGTCGAGGTCACGCTCCGAAGGGGCGAAGGCTCGTGAACGCCGCGGGGCGGCTCACCGCCGCGCTGCTTGCCGTAGCGCTCCCCGCCGGCTGCGGAGAACCGGCCGCCGACTCCCCCGGCCCCGGCCCCACGGCCGGCACGCGCGAGATGGCCGCCCGCCTGCTCGCGCTCGCCGATTCGGCCGACCCGCTGCTCGACGAGCAGCTCAACACGGCGCGCCTCCGCTACCTCACGAACCTGCCGCCGTCGACGGACGGCGCCGAGATGCTCGTCCGCGCCGCCAACGCCGCGCGCGAACTCCTGAACGCGGGACACACCCAGCCCGCCCTCGAACAGTTCATCTTCGTCGACCAGACGCTGGACGGGATCCCGGCCGAGCCCTTCCCCGGCTTCCGCCGCTCCATCGAGGAACTCATCGGGATCGCCTTCCTGCGCCTCGGCGCCGAACTCGCATGCCCCGCCGCGGGACCCGCCGCGGGCACCGTCGAACCGGCCCTCGAGCGCTCCCCCTGCTGGCCCGCCGTGCCCCCGGCCGCAGCCCCCGGCCCCGTCTCCGATTCGGCGCGCGCCGCCCTCAACGCCGCTATCGGGTGGCACCGGTCGCTCCTCCAGTTGCGCCCCGACGACCTCCGGGCGCGCTGGGTCCTGAACCTCGCCGCCATGACCGCCGGCACGTGGCCCGACAGCGTCCCGCCCGAGTACAGAATCGAGAGGAGCGCCGTGGGCGGGGCCGGCGCGTTCCCCCGCTTCGAGGACGTGGCCACGCGCGCGGGCCTCGACGCCGTCTCCCTCTCCGGCGGCGCCATCGTCGATGACCTCAGCGGCGACGGCCTGCCGGACGTGATGACGTCCTCCCGCGGCCTCCTGCACCAGCTTCGCTACTTCGAGAGCGATGGCGCGGGCGGCTTCGTCGACCGGACGGCCGAGGCCGGGCTCCAGGGCCTCCTCGGCGGGCTCAACCTCGTCCACGCCGACTACGACAACGACGGCGACGCGGACGTCTTCGTCCTCCGCGGCGGCTGGCTCGTCCAGCCCCTCCCCAACTCCCTCCTGCGCAACGACGGCGGCACGTTCTCCGACGTCACGCGCGAGGCCGGACTCTACTCCGAGCACCCCACCCAGACCGGCGCGTGGGCCGACTTCGACGGTGACGGCTGGCTCGACCTCTTCATCGGAAACGAGTCCAGGGACAGTCTTTCGCACCGCAGCGAACTCTACCGCAACCGCGGCGACGGCACGTTCGAGGAAGTAGCCGCCGAGGTCGGCATCGAGGTCTCCGACTTCGTGAAGGGCGTCACCTGGGGGGATTACGACAACGACGGCCGCCCGGACCTCTATCTCTCCGTCCTCCACGCCTCCAACCGCCTGTACCGGAACCTCGGCCCCGGCGCCGATGGAGGCTGGGCCTTCGAGGACGCGACCGACCGCGCCGGCGTCGGCGAGCCGCTGGCCAGCTTCCCGACCTGGTTCTGGGACTTCGACAACGACGGCTGGCTCGACCTCTACGTGGCCGGCTACGCGGCCCAGACCGCCGACCTCGTGCGCGAGATGACCGGCGAACCGCACTCCGCCGAGCTCCCCCGCCTGTACCGGAACCTCGGGGACGGCACCTTCGAGGACGTCACCGCCGCGCGGGGCGTCGACCGGATCATGTACGCGATGGGATCGAACTACGGCGACCTCGACGGCGACGGCCGGCTCGACTTCCTCGTCGGCACCGGCGACCCCGACCTCCGGCAGCTGATGCCGAACCGGATGTTCCGCAACCTCGGCGACCGCTTCGAGGAGATCACCGGCGCGGGCGGCTTCGGCAGCTTGCACAAGGGACACGCCGTCTCGTTCGTGGACATCGACAACGACGGCGACACCGACCTCCACATCCAGCTCGGGGGCGCCAACGAGGGAGACCTCTCGCCGAACGCCCTGTACGAGAATCCGGGCTTCGACCACCGCTGGGTCGCGCTCACGCTCGTCGGCGAACAGGCGAACCGCGCCGGCATCGGCGCCCGCATCACGGTGACCGTAGAAGGACCGGAGGGCACGAGGCGGATCCACCGCCGCGCCGGCACGGGCGGCAGCTTCGGCTCGAACCCCCTCCGCCAGGAGATCGGCCTCGGCCGCGCGACCCGCATCGAGTCCGTCGAGATCCGCTGGCCCGGCTTCGGCACCGTCGACCGCCTCACCGGCCTCGCCCTCGACCGCGCCTACCTCATCCGAGAGGGAACCGGCCTCGCCGAACCCCTCGAGAGACCCCGCATCCGCCTCTCCGGCGACCCCTCTTAACAGATCCATCCCCCCCCAAATCGGGGGCGCGCCGGGTGCTTGTATCCCCCCAATTTGGCGGGGTTGCTCGGAAAATCGGCCGCGGACGGCCGACCATGACGCAGAGGCGGCGAAGCGGAGCGCGCGAGACCGGTGACGTATTCTCAGAAGACCTACGAGCGCATCCTGGCGTTGATACAGGACGCAGCGCTCGACGACGCGCGGTGGCCCGACGCGGATCGCCTGCTCGGCGAAGTAAACCGTATGGGCGGCAGCGCCCTGGGGGTTACCGACGCACGGTCTCCGGAGGACGGGTCCGTCCTGCTGGCCCGGATCTGTCTCGGCGGACAGCGTCGCCAGGACTTCGAGCGCTGGTATTTCGAGGGCTACTATGCCGAAGATGAGGGCATGCGGCGCTGGGGTCAGCTGGAGCACGGAATCCTCACGCCCGCGGCGGATCTCTACACGGACGAAGAGAAGAAGACCTCGCCCGCCTACAACGAAGTGCTGGCCAGGATGAGAGGGCAGAACGGCCTCTACCTCCGGATGGACGGCCCGCCCGGTCTGAACGTCGGATGGTTGATCTGCGATTCCATGGAGCGGGGCGGCTGGAGTTCCGATCAGATCCGGCTGATCCAGCGACTCCGTCCACACATTCGCCAGTTGGCGATCATGCGCCAGGCGCTTGCCGAAGCCGAGGTGACGGGCCCCTCCGCGACCGAACTCCTCACCAGCCGGCGTTTCGGCGTCGTCCATCTCGACCGGCGCGGCCGGATCATGACGGCCAACGACCGGGCGTCGGAGATGCTGCGCGACGGCGATGGCCTGACGGACTTCGACGGGCTCCTGTGTGCCCGGAAGGCGGCGGACCACGCCGAACTGTCCCGCCTGCTGACGCGCGCCCTGCCCCCGTTCGGGGAGCGTGGCTCCGCGGGTTCGATGAGGGTCGCCCGCGCCTCCTCCGAGCCGCCGCTGGCGCTGCACATCACCCCCGTGGGCGACGAGTATCCGCACTTCAGAACGCGCACGATCGGCGCGGTCGTCCTCATCGCGGACCCGGGCGGCCCGGCGCGGATCGATCCGGCCCGGGTGGCAGCGTCCCTGGGCCTCACACCGGCGGAGAGCCGGCTGGCCGTGGCGCTGGCCACCGGCCGGACCCTGCGCGAGGTCGCCCTCGCCACCGGGCGCACGGAGGAGACCGTTCGCTGGCACCTGAAGCAGATCTTCCGCAAGCAGCGCGTCTCGCGGCAGGTGGACTTGGTGCGGCGGGTGCTGTCGCTCGAGGGCTTCGCCGACCCCCCCGACTGACCCGCTTCCGCCAGTCGTTTGACGGTCCGCCGCGCGCGCGGTCCGTCGAATATCGCCAAAATATCGTCAATGCACGAATCTCTGGCGCCCAAGGATCGCACACGATGGACTACTATGTAGGTTCTCGCGATTACCAGCCATCGGCCGAGCCAGCCCGGGCCCTATGCCGTGCGACCAGGATGACGGACGACGCCAAGAAGATCCTGCTCAAGTACGCCGACGGTTCCCCGTTCGGCGCCATGGGCGTCCGTTCGCTCCTGGGCGGCTCCGCCGTTCGGGCGGCGCGGGCCATCGATGCCCTCCTCACTTCGGGTTTCGCGCGGCTGGCCAGCGATGATGGTCGCCTGTACAAGCTGACGGCCAAAGGTCGGGATTTGGCGCGGGCAGCCCGGCAACAGCCAAGCCTGAAGGGCTCGATCGGCACCGCGGCGCTGCGGCCAGATCCTCCCGACTAGTCCGCGTCCGGTCCCCCCGCCTCTGCCCTCCCGCCCCCGATGGCGAAGCTCAGACCGGCGCGCGTGGTCTCGATCGGCACGAACAGCGGGGCCGCGCTACCCCTCTGGTATCCCACGAGGTAGGTGACCCCGCCCACATCGACCTCCAGGGCCAGGTCCCAGAGCGTGTGGAAGTCGCCGCCGGCGCCGTCCGGACGGTTCCACAGCCCGGCGTGGTGGATGTTCAGCAGCATGTTCCCGGAGACGGGAAGCCGCCACCACAGCTCGTAGCCGAGACGCCGGAACGATCGGGTGCCGGAGTCCGTCGGCTCCGTCGGCTCCGCTGGCTCCGCAGGCCGGACCAGTTCCCGGCCATAGGCCGCGATCACATTGAGGCGGGGCGCCGTCGCGGGCCGGTAGGCGCCTGACTGAAACGTCGGATTGAAGGGCAGCACGTACGCGAGCCGGGCTTCGGCGGACATGTCGATGGCGTCGAACCCCTGGTCCGACTGCCCCTTCGCGCTGAGCGTCAGCGGCAGCCAGTCGCCGGGCAGGAGGTTGAACGCGGCGCCGGCCTCCAGCGTCACGCGGTTGAAGTTGGTTTCGTCCCGCGTCGCGAGATCGCCCGACCATCTGGCCTGAGCGAGCCAGCGGCCGTGGGCCTGCTGCCGGTAGACGCCTCCGTCGAACGACAGGCTCAGGTCCTCGAACCCGCCGGCCCGGGACTCGTCGCGCGTGAACGGATTCACGTTGAATCGCAGGAACGGCCGCTGTTCCAGGTACTGACGCTCGACGTCGGAGGGCGCGGGGAGGGGTACGACGAGTTCCGGCGATTCCCGGGTCACGGCGTTCCCGTCCGGGTCCCGCTTCGCGACCAGCGGCCCGCCGATCTCCTCGCACGCGCAGCCGGTGAGCGTAAAGGCCCCGCGTGGGAGCGTGAGGCGCAGGAACTCGCCGCCCCAATCCATGTCCAGCGGCGGCAGTTCGATCTCGACGCGGTCGCCCCAGCAGTCGGCCTCCGCGTCGCCGCACCCGCCGACGCCGATGGAAGCGGGCGGATCCAGGGGCTCACAGACGGTGCCGCGGTCGACGACCCGGCAGCGTTCGACGCGCGCGTCCCCGGTCCCCGCGCCCCGCTGCACCGCGCCTCCCGTCCCCACGCCCCGCTGCACCGCGAACACCCGTTCCTCCGTCGACTTGTCGTCAGGGAGAATCACGTCGGCCACGAGATCCGAGGCCCCCCGCCCGCGCGCGTAGAAGTAGAGGTCGACGATGAGGTCCTCCCGGAAACCGGCGCCGCCGGCGAGTTCGGTCGTGGCTCCCACTCCTGGCGCAGGTTCCGAGTAGAAGACGTCTTGAGCGGTGACCGGCCGCGGACCCGCGGCCCCAAGCGCCGCCGCCCCGAGCGCCGCCGCCAGCAGCAGACCGGAGATGCGGCGGGCGTGATGCCGGCACCAGCGCCGCCACGTCCAGTCCTCCGTGCACAGCCGCTGCAGGTACACCCGGACCGTCTCGTACCCCTTCTCCTTCAGCGCGCCGACGTAGCGCGCCCGAAACGTCATCAGCGTGTCGTTGTACGGGGGCGAGACCGGGCATCGGTCCGCCGACGCCTCCACGAGTTCCACGCACGGACGATCGAGGAAGAGGTCACTGTCGGGGTCGGAGACGCGGCGGTAGAGCCCGACCCGGTGGCACGCGGCAATGGCGGCTTCGCGCACGGCGGATTGGCGGAGGCGCACGGCGCCCTCCGATTCCTGTTGGGGCATACGTATTTCCGTCTCGGTTCTTCAGGGTTCGCGCAGGCGTCGACGGGCGGGGAGGCGTCAGGACGGCCCCTCAGCGGGAAAGGTACCAGCCCTCCGCGCCCGCCAACCTCCCCCAAATTGGGGGCTTGGCGAAGGGAGGTGGTGGAGTTGTTGCGATCCGCCGCGCAAGTAGCAGCGAACCCGGTTGTTTGGTAGAGTCAATGGACCATGAATCTGCACCTCACCGGTAGTCACCAACTCGAATCGCGAGGAGATCTGTAGTGGACCTGCAATGCACCGCGGTGTTCCGGAAGGTTCCTGAGGGTTACATCGCCTTCATCGAGGAATTCCCCGGCGCCAACACCCAAGGCGCTTCCATCGAAGAAGCTCGGACGAACCTTCGCGAAGCCGTCGCCTTGGTGGTCGAAGCCAACCGGGAAATGGCCCGCGAAGACGGCGGCGGTGCGGTCATCAGAGAGCCGATCACTGTCACTGCGTGAAGCGCCGGGACTTATTGCGGCACCTGACGCAACACGGGTGCGCCTTCCTGCGTGAGGGTGGGAACCACACGCTCTACATCAACCGGAAGGCCAAGAAGGTGTCGACGATTCCCCGGCACAACGAGATCAACCGGGATCTCGCCAGAAAGATCTGCAAAGACCTCCAGGTGCCCCGACCTCCGGAAGGCTAAGGAGGCGGCGCCCCCCATAAACGCAAGAGCCCCGAGGACGAAACCGGCCTCGGGGCTCTTACCTCAGCGTCTTGCTGCGCCCGAAGGTTCTGTGCAGTAGAGGACGACCTGAGGAATTACGTATGAAGCATCGTCGACCCCCACCCGAAACGCAACTTGCGGAGTTGCCGCTGCCTGAGTGGGCGACGCCAAGTGGACGGTAGGAGGAATGGTGATGGCGCAGGCCCAGAACTACGCGAACCACGGCAGGCGCCCTCCGCTGCTGTACCTCGCGGGGTGCTTTCTCTCTACGGCCGCTACCGTCGGCGTCGGCTACCTGCTCGTCGTGGATTTCAGCGCGGGGACCCTGGCCCTGTTCGTGGTCGCCGCCTGTACCGCGATAGGCCTTCTCTTTGCGCGGCGCTTCGCAACGGGCGTTCAGGACCGCGTGATCCGCCTGGAGGAGCGCCTCCGCCTCGAGAGGATTCTGCCTGACGAACTGAAGGGCGACATCGGGCGGCTGACGACGGACCAGCTCATCGCTTTGCGCTTCGCTTCCGACGCCGAACTATCCGGCCTGGTACGCCGGGTCCTCGCGGGCGACCTGACGGACCGGAGGTCCATCAAGCAGGCTGTCCGGGACTGGCGCCCCGACCACCAGCGCGTCTGAGCAGCGAGGCTCAGAACAGGCCGCTGGCCTTCAGGTAGTCCAGCGTCGCGGCCGCGCTCGCCTCCGGCTGCTCCAGTTGCGTGAGGTGCGTCCCCCCGGGCAGCCAGGCATAGTCCACGGTCGGGATATGATGGAGTTCGGTGGTCGGGAAATAGGTATGCGGGATGCCGGGATCGGCCCCCATGACCAGCGTCGGACAGGCGAGTGCCCCGAAGTCGATCAACGCCGCATACAGTCCGCCGTACCTGTAGATCCGGGCCTCATATTCGCGCGGACAACGAAGAATGTAGCCGTCCCGGTCCGGGGATCGGCGCAGCGTCGTCCGGGCCATGAGGCGGCGGACGCCGGGGACCACGTACTGGAAGGCGGGCATGTCAAGCAGCACCTCGGCGAAGTCCGCGCGGGTCGGATACCGGTCCGTGCGCGCCAGCGTCATCTTGGCCGCCCGCTTCGCCACGTCGCGACACGTCTCCCGGGCGGGGCCCACCTCGCACAGTGGCGGATCGAAGAGAACGCGGGCCACGAACTCCCCACCTCGCGTCGGGGACACGAGCGAGATCAGCCCCGAGAGAGAATGGAACACGCCGGCCTGCGGCTTCTTCCCGAATCCTTCCTCGATGGCCTCCTGGATGCGCACGTGGTCCTCGATGAGCGTGGGCACATGGTGCCTGCGCAGCGGCCCGGGAGCATTCCAGCCGTGGTTCCTGAGGTCGTAGAGCACGAGATCGAAGTCGTCCGCGAACAGCGACCAGAACGGGTAGTAGAGGTCGATCGCGAGGCTGTTGCCGTGGCTGAGAACGATGCGCGGGCCGGAGGGATTCCCGTGGCGCCGGAGCGTGATCATGGCCCCGTCGCCCAGACGCGCGTCATGCACGGCCAGGGGCTCCGGCACCTGCCAGACCTGTGCCCGTTCCGGGTCACTCACGGCGGAGCCGGGCGAGCGCCGAGGGCCCGGCAGCCGCATGCGGCGACACTACGCCGGCCGCATGGGGATCGCCCTCCTCAGAAATCATAGCGCACCCGCAACAAGGCCAGCCGCCCCAGCTCCGGCGCCCCCACAAACTCCCGGTGCACGTTGTTGAGCAGGTTGTACACCGTCAGTTCCAGGCGGGCGTTCGGCCGGAACGGAAGCTGATAGCCGGCCGTCAGGTCTAGGACGTGGTAGGCGTCCACGGCCCCGGCGAACACGCCCGACCTCATGTCGAACCCATCCGTGAAACGCCAGCGTCCGTCGAGCACGAGTCCGCGGGCGCGGTCGGTGAACGCGAACCCCACGGACCCCTTGTGGCTCGGGGCATTGAGCGACAGGTCGTCGCTTCCCGGGCAGTCCCCGTCCTCGTCGAAGTCGAAGCACTCCTTGCTCTGGAAGGAGTAGGCCGCGGTCAGGCTGACCCGGTCGGAGACGATGAACTGGGTGGAGAAGTCGGCGCCCCAGTAGCTGGCCGAGCCGAAGTTGCGCGAGGCCAGCAGCAGGTCCGGCGCGTCGAACTGGTCCGGCGTGACGGCGCCGACCGGGACTTCGGCGAGACCGGCGGCCAGTTCGGCGATCTGTTCGGTCGTGACATGCCCGGCTTGAACCAGCGGCGCGAGACGGCTCGCCAGGAACGCGCCCGTGGAGGCCGGGTCGAGGAAGACGTTGGGGGACTCCACCTTCAGCGCGCCGACGAAATTCTCGACGTTGGCGAAATACAGGTCGACCGCCAGCCTCACGCGGTTCCGGATCAATCCCTTGTACCCCGCCTCGATGGTGTTGAAGACCGTCGGCACGAGCTCGGGCAGGTCGAGAGGTCCCGAGTCGAGGGGGAACACGTCTCCACCGGCCGGTCCGAGCGCGTCCGTGTTGAGACGCCGGAAGACCGTACCCAGCGCGGGATCGGTGGGCCGCATTCCCGGTCCCAGCAGCAAGGGGCGCAGCGCCTCGGGCGCGAACTGCCCGATCAGCGCGTCCCAGAACAGCGCGGCGTTGGCGGGGAGTTGGCCCGGGAGGAACGGGGAACGCATGCAGTGGCCCATGAATCCCCCCTGGCACCGGTCCGAGAAGGTGAGTCCCCCGGAAGGAACGCCGTGTGCACGCAGCGTGTATCCGACGCCCGGCGCGATCGGGAGCATGCCGGTCGGGATGTCCAGAAACATGGCAGACGTCGAGGGCGTCGCGTACGCCTGGTTGTAGGTCAGGCGCAGATTGTGGCCCTCCTTCGGACGAAACACGAGCGCCGCCCGGGGGGAGAGGTTGATGTCCGTCAGGCGGTTGTGGTGGTCGGCCCGCAGCGCGGTCACCAGGTCGAACCGGTCGCCCAGGCGCGTCTCGGAGTGCAGATAGGCGCCGGTCTCGACCAGCAGATCGTCGTCCTCGTTGCGACCGTAGATCGTGCCCTCGGAGCGCGGCTCCGTGCGCTGCCAGTCGAACCCGTACGTGAAGCGCTGCCGGGCGCCCCAGTCGAACCCGTGCTGCAGCTGGGCCGCCATGGTGCGCGACCGGTCGACGATCAGCTCCCCGCTCCGCAGCAGATAGCTGTTGTCCCCCGAGTGCGTCTGGTTGAGAAAGAACTGCGCGAACAGCCGGCCCTTGAGCAGCCGCGCCTGCCCGTAGCGGTACTGCCAGTCGTGCGTCTGCGCGGACCCGACGCTCGTAAGGTTGATGCTGCTCAGCGAGTTGTTGACACCGCCCGACAGGATGAATTCGCCGTCGTCTGAAAACCGGAAGTCGGTGCGGAGATCCGCGAAGTAGCGCTCGTTGACCGGATCGCGCACGCCGATGCGCGGATGGCCGGGGCTCGCCTCGCGCGCCGCCTCCTCCCAGGGGTCCACATACTCCCAGTCGTTCCCCCGCAGGTATTGGCCGGAGAGCTTGAGCCCGAAGCGCTCGGACACGGCGGTCGCGCTCCGGAAGAGCAGCTGGTATACGGACCGCTCCCCGCCGGCCATGGACACCGTCGTGCCCGGCTTGTCGATCGGCGAGGACGTGATGATGTGCATGACGCCCTCGGCCGCATTGGGACCGTAGAGGGCCGCCCCCGGTCCGCGCGCCAGCTCGATCCTCTCGATGTCCATGTCGGTGGTGGGGATCATGTTGATGGCGTTGATCCTCAGCGCCGGAATGCGCGCGTAACGGTTATCCACGATGCTGAGCAACCGTCCGGACGAGACGTTGTTGAATCCCCGCACGACCACGTAGCTCTGCGTCAGTCCCGTACTCGCGAGGTCGACCCCCGGCAGCGTCTTGATATGATCCGCGGGCGTGCGCGCGATCATCCTGGAGATCTGCTCGCCGGTGAGCGTCGAGACCGAGGCCGGGGCGTCGAGTTCCTTCTCCTCGCGGCGCGACGCGGTGACGACCAGCGGGTTCAGCGCAAGCGCGCGGGAGCGGAGTTCGACCGTGATGTTTTCCGTTCCCCCTGCCTCGACGCTGACTCCGTCGATACGGGCGGTCTCGTAGCCGATCCGCGTGACCAGCATCGAGTAGGTGCCCGCCGGGACCGTGACCTGAAAGGCGCCGGAGTCGTCGGCGACGACCGGGCCCGATGGCTGGCCGAGCACCTCGACGGCGGCGCCGCTCACGGGGCTGCCGGTCTCCAGATCAGTCACCCGGCCAGTGATGTTGGCCTCCTGGGCGAGGAGCTGCAGGGGGCTGAGCATCGCCAGAGCCACAATGGCGAATGTCCGTTTCAGCCCCGGCGCGTTCAGTGTCTCCCTACCGTCCGTGTGGTACTGGCCTCGACGCGCCATGGCTGGCCCCCCTGGCTGCGGTTGCGATGGTCGATCCCTGCTCTCCCGCTGACACCCCATCCCTGAAAGATAGCGGATTTTCCATGGACGGGACGTGCACTGAGTCGCGCAAAGGTCCTTGACGGAGGGCGGGCGTTTGCCGATATTTTGTGTGCAATTTTGCGCGGGAGGGCAGATGACCACCCAGACTTTGACGGAATACCTTGGTGGACGGCAGACTCTCGGTCGTGACATCCGGTCCGATCTGGACCTGGAAGCTGCGATCCGGATCGGGCTACCGGTCAAGGCCGCCGAAAGCGTAGTGAAGACCGGTGCTCTGCGCGCGCCCGAACTTCATGAACTGGTCATCCCGCGGCGTACGCTGGCCCACAGGAAGCGCTCGGGGGGCCAGCTGAGCAGTGCCCAGTCGGACCGCCTCGCCCGCGTGGTCCGCGTCGTCGCCTCGGCCGAAGAAGCGATCGGCGACGGCGGCAAGGCAGCGCGCTGGCTCCGCAAGCCCAACCGTGCTCTACAGGGACGCCGACCCCTGGACCTTCTGGCCAGCGATGTCGGCGCCCGCCTTGTCGAGCAGGAGCTGGGGCGCATCGAGCATGGGCTCGGCGCGTAGCGACAAGCCCGCACCCCCTGCAACGCTGAATCGCCCTTGGAACTCTGGCGGATCACACGCGAGGCTCACGCGGCTCTGGATGGCGAGGGAGCCCGCCTCTACGGTGCACGGTGGACGCCTCGCGGAACGCCCGCGGTCTACGCGTCTTCCCACCTCTCGCTGGCAGCGCTGGAATACCTGGTGCACATCGACGCGGAAGATGCACCCGACGATCTGGTTGCCCTGAGAATCAGCGTCCCCGACGACGCGACCGAACTGGCCTACGAGCCTTCATCTCTACCTGCCGATTGGCGGCACACTCCGCCACCTCCCGAATGTCAGGAGATCGGCGGGGAATGGGCGAGAGGAGGGGAAGCGCTGCTACTAAGGGTTCCGTCCGTGCTCGTCCCTGAAGAGAGCAACGTGCTCGTGAATCCGCTGCATCCGGACGCCGTCGGCGTACGGCCTATCGGGTCTCGTCCCTTCTCCTACGACGTCCGCCTGTTGACCTAGACCAGCTTGCCGGTTGATCGCTTACTCGCCTTCGAACCAGGCGTTCCCGCGGGAACGTGTCAGCCCTCTCCGTGGTCGCTCCTAATCCTCTTCGGCGCGCAACGGCGGCATTTCACGGAGCGCTTCCTCAATGCTGATCAAACGTGCGTTGAGCCGGTCAAACCCATCTGACATGTTGGCCTCCAGGGATTCGATCTTGCCTTCCATCGTTCCCAGACGGCCCGAGAACGAGAACAGCCCGCTGGCCAGCATGATCACAAGCATGACGAAGGACACCCCGAAGGACGCCCAACTCAACAACGTTTTTTGGTTGACACGTGCCACGTGTTCTTCCTTTCCGCGACTGCTAACACCGTACTACGCCAAGCGTTCGGACGCTAACTCGCCGTGCGTGGCTCCGTACGACATCGCCTGCCGGGGTGGATATCCCCGGAGCCTGGCCCGCTGTAAACACCAGGGTCCGCCGCGGTCTCAACCGCGCATCAACCGCGTCTCGCTCGGCACGGGGCACTCGACGAAGTTTGGCTCCCGTCCGGGCTCCGGGTATTCTGGGGCATGGACCATTCGGAACGCATCACGCTGGGAACCGGATAAGAGAGCCGGTAAGCCGTGCATTCGAGGACTCCGGATCACGGTGTCCGACGTGCTGGAGTTACTGGAGCTGCCTGTCCGTTAGAGTCGAGTGCTCGAGATCGCCTACCGCCCGGATCACCTCCGATCGATCCCGCGCCCCTGTAAGCCTCGGTGTCAACACAGGCATGATTGTTACTGGATCAGTAACATAGGCCCATCGCGTGACACCCTGTGGCTGAGACGAAGGGCCGGCATGGAGTGAAGCCAAGTAGAGCGACGTGCCGAGCCTTCTTGCTCTGGCTGGTATGCTCGTTCGTCGCGCTGGTCGCGTTCGATGCTGTGGTCGATATCGGGTCCGTATGGAGAATCGGCTTCATGGCTCTGGGCGGGTCCGCCGGTGCTGTGGTGGTGACCAGGCTAAAGCAGTGACCGCAGCCGCACCGAACGGTGTCCCCTACGCAACGAGTCGGAGGAGGGCCCGCACGATCCGCGCGGGCGCGCTGCACACGATGGCCGCCCCAACGACTTGGGAGGCTCCAGACAGGGGATCGAAGCTATGAAGCGACATCGTCGACCGACGAAGAATCCGCCGCGTCCGCCGCGTTTCAGCAAGGCGTGGTTTCTTGATTGGGGTCGCACGGTGGCTCTCGTGACCTTCTTCTTCATCGTCGGCCGGACGTTCCTGATGGCCACGTTCGTGATCGATTCGGGCTCGATGGAGGAAACGCTGCTGGTGGGCGACTTTGTCCTCGTGAACAAGGTGTCGCTCGGAGCCCCGATTCCGTTCACGAACTCCAACCTTCCAGGGTACGCCCAACCGGAGCACGGCGACATCATCGTATTTCGCGCCGACCACTCCCCGGGACTCGACATCGTCAAGCGCACGGTCGGGCTGCCCGGCGACACGCTTCGCATGGATGGCGGCGTCCTTTACCGGAACGGCGTCGCCATCGATGAGCCCTACGTACGGCGGAATCCACGGATCCCGGACTCTTTCGACCCGAAGATGTTGTGGCAAACGGACTACTTGTTGCCGGAGCTGTCCCGCGACACGTACCAACCGACGCGCGACAACTGGGGCCCAATCACCGTTCCCGAGGCGCGGTACTTCATGATGGGGGACAACCGGGACGACAGCTTCGACTCGCGATCGTGGGGCTTCGTGGAACGCCGCAAGATGCAGGGAACGCCGCTATTCCTATACTACTCGTACGACCGTGAAGCTCTGAAGCCGTTTCGCTTCCTGACGGCGATGAGACCGAGGAGAATCGGGCCTCCGCCACGCTAGCGTGGGGTCACCGGCGCGTGCACGATGGCGGGGCCTTCGCCCTTCGCATGAGCCACGGCTTCGTTCAGCGACTGGATCAGGTCTTCTCCGAACGTACTCATTGCCTCTCCTCTCCTTCCCTCTTGATCGCCGCGACCAGGGCGGAATCTGACGGTCAAGCCGGCAGCAGGCGCTCGCCCTTGGGTTCTTCGCCGCTAGGGCGGCCGCGTTGAGAGATGATTCCAGATCGAGGGGATTGCTCTCGACCTAGTCGCGGGCGGTCAGGTCGTCCAGGGTCTTCGCCGGTGGCGTTACCGTGGGGCCGTATCGCGCGCCCCAACCTCCTCGCGCCATCCGCGTGCCCTTCGCGCATGCGCAAGCTCATAGCTCGCCTGCATCCGCATCCAGTGATCGGCAGTACCCCAGCCGAGGGCCTCCAGCGCGAGCGCCATGTTTGCCGAGACGCCAGCCTTGCCGTTCAGCAGTCGCGACAGGGTCCCGCGCTCGCACCCGAGGTGCGCCGCCGTCTCGGTCACGTTCCATCCGACCTCGTCCATGCTCTCACGGATCAGTTCGCCCAGGTGCGGGGGGTTCACCATCGCACCCACGCGCTCGCCACCTGTGCCGTTCATGACCTGTCCTCCTTCCCGTCAGTGGTAGTCTACCAGATCCACGTCAACGGCCTCGCCGTCCTGAGGCTTTCCGGCCGAAGGGAAGAGGTAGCCGAGGTGGAGATGGCGCGGGCGGCGGCGCTGGCGCGCGTGGTGGAGGAATCGGCCGCGTTGGCGGCTGTAGTTTCTCCAGCTGGCGGTCTAGCCATTCCTGCGTGGTTTCGGTCACGGAAATGACCTCCCTCGTCCAGGGTCCTTCGACCGGTGCGCGCATCTGCGGAGCTCTTCAGCCGCTCTTCTTCCGGTTGCCTCCGCGCGGATGCAGGGCGTTGGTATAGCGCTCCAGCAGATCCTCAGTCTGCTCCTCCACCCGTGCCATCCGTTCCCGCAGGTCGGCGATGTCGCTCAGCGTCTTGAGCTGGAGCGGCAGCAGAACGGCAATCGTTCCCCCGACGGACCCGATGGCCGTCCAAACCTCGGAAGTCACTTGGTCTTCGCCACCTTGTTCTCCTTGCCCATCACCACCTCCTTGCACGCGTACCACCAAGGTCCGCCGCAGTCTCAACCGCTCCTCATCAGCGTCCTGCTGCGCTCGCATCGTAGCAGCCCCTCGTGCCTGCGGAACTCCCCTGAATTGGGGGGGCGGCGGGCGCCCGTCGCGACGCACACCCCCCCCGTGGGCGACGGAGTTTCCGCTCGCCCCTGGCGACCGACGAAGCTTGGCCTCCCGTCCGGGCCCCGGGTATTCTGGGGCATGGATCATTCGGAACGCATCACGCTGGAGCCGGACAAGAGAGCCGGTAAGCCGTGCATTCGGGGACTCCGTATCACGGTGTACGATGTGCTGGAGTACCTGGCCTCCGGGATGACGGAAGAGGAGATCCTGGCGGATTTCCCTGACCTGGAGCCGGAAGACATCCGGGCGGTGCTGGCGTTCGCCACGGCGCCTGAGCGCAGGCGCCACACGGCGGGGAGTTGAGATGAAGATCTTGCGGGAAGGAGATGGAGGGTACGCCCTGGCGCCGGATCGCGGGCGCGTCGAAGTCGTTTATGAGTACCGAACCGTCGAACTCGAGAAGTCGAAGGCGACGGTCAGGAACGTCCTTGTCGGCGTGGATGCCGAAACCGGAGAAGTCCTGACGGTGCCGGCCCAATCGACGCCGAAACTGAAGGCTGCGAGGGAGGCGATTGCCCGGGCCGTCTAGGTCCGAGACCAACACGTCCGACTCCGGATCCGCCCAGGCGGCGGCTCCCTTTTCAGTCGAATGTGCACAGAATGGGAAGGTGGTCGCTCAACCTCGGCTTTCGGGCGAAGACCTCCTCGTGACTCGGTACTCGGGCTTCGGTCAAGCGCTCGAGCAGCGGCGTGTTCACGTAGCAGTAGTCCAGCTGATGCCGCACGATCTTCGTCCAGGACTGAAATGTGGGCACGGGTCCGCCACGATGATGACTCAGACAGTCCGCCAGACCGAGGGTTTTCAGCCGGTCGATCACTTCCTGCCCCCCTTTGTGCTTCACGGAGCGGTTGAAGTCACCGCCGACAATCCAGCTTGTATCGTCCGAGATACACGCAGCGCGGAGCAACGCCCAGAGGATTTCCGTGAACCAGAGCCTGGGGTTGGTCACCAGCTTGATGCCCGACACATCCACATCGGTCCATAGACGCGGTGGGATGGGAAAGGACGGCGCGTGAACCGAGACCACGTGGAACCGCTCTCCCGAGTCAAGCGTGGTCTTGCACCCCACGATCCAACCGTACCGTTCCGTGTAGATCTTGGTGACCCACGCCGACTCCGATTCCAGGTAGGCCGTTGCGTCGATCGGCCCCTTCGAGAGAACTGCCGTCGAGAACGGAGCGTTGTGGCCCCTGAAGTACCGTGGCGAGACTAGGTGGCACTCGTAGCGATCCCGGATCTCGCCAGGAATCCGGGTGACTTCTTGAAGCAGGACGATGTCGGCATCCTCCCGCTCCACCGTTTTCCACAGCGCGCGACGGGCTTTTCCCGCCTTGTTGACGTTCCATGTAAGCAGCTTCATCGGCGTTCCCAGCTTCCGCGGGTGCCGCTGGAAGATGGCCCGAACGGTTCTCGCGGCTAAAGAAAACGGCCCCCGCGACTGCGCGTGGGGTCATGGTTTACGAGGGATTTACCCATGTAAACCCATGCCCGCTTTAGATCACGTGACGCGCTCGCGAAGGGCCGTGCTCCTGCGGTGGACCGATGGGTCGTAAGCTCAAGGCACGATACGACATCGCTTGCCAGAGTACAACTTGCCAGGGTACAAATGGGCCGCTCCGTGGCCCCGGAAAGCGGGCCGTGACCCGAGATGGCGTGTTCAAGCTGGGACCGACCTAGCTCTCGTCGGCTCGTTCACAGAATGACTTCAAGGACGGTTTGGTGTGAGGTGATCGTATCGCGCCCTGTTGCAGACGCCTCAGCACTTCCCGAGTAAGGGTGAACGCACGTGGCGGGCGGGTTGCGGACGGGGAGTCCGCAGAATTGAGCGGGAAGGATCTGCTACGAAAAAACTCGCTCCATCATGGCAAACGCGTTGATGTCGTCGACGATACCCGCAGCGTCGTTTTCGGGAACGCCGTTCTTCTCAAGGATATCGCGAATCGAGATATCCTTCGTTTTTTCAGGCGATGGATCCGACCACTCCGGGAACGTATGCGTGTGATCTCGTAGCTGTTTGGCCGTCATACGGCCGTGCTTGGCTATCACTTCTTCCACCAAACCGACTTCCGCCTCCGACAACGCAGCGAACTCGCACGGCGCTCTGAGCGCAACCGCGTTCCCTGCTGGAATCTTCGGGCCGTTCGCGGAGGTTGTTGTAGGTTTGAGACAGCACGGGAGCGTGCTCTATTGCCACGTACTCATCACCCGTGATGGCGTAACCCCACCGAAGAAGCGCGGCCCGATCGATGATGTACATGAGCTTCATGAGCTTCATCCGTGTCATGCCCGGAATCGCCGCCAGCAAGCGACACGCAACCTCAGTTGCGACGGCTTCTTGATAACTCATGCTTCCCTCGCTCTCGGTCGGGCGGTTCACGTTATCCTGTCGGCACGTGACACACGGCTGACAGTCAAGCCGGCATCAGGCGCTCGCCCTTGGGTTGCGGTACGGGCCGTCCCAGCTCGCGTGCCCGGTCGATCCAGAACTGCATCGCAGCCTTGATGTTACTCAAGGCCCTCTCGTGGTCGTCTCCGTGCGCCATGCACCCGGGCAACTCGGGCGCCTCGGCGACGACAGCCTGATCTTCGTTACTCCAGTAGAGAATGATCTCGTACTTGTACATCGATGTTCACCTCAGGACGGGCGGCTCGCGCGGTGCCGTGCGGAGGGGCTCTTCAGCCGCCTTTCTTCCGGTTGCCTCCGCGCGGATGCAGGGCGTTGGTATAGCGCTCCAGCAGATCCTCAGTCTGCTCCTCCACCCGTGCCATCCGTTCCCGCAGGTCGGCGATGTCGCTCAGCGTCTTGAGCTGGAGCGGCAGCAGAACGGCAATCGTTCCCCCGGCGGATCCGATGGCCGTCCAAACCTCGGAAGTCACTTGGTCTTCGCCACCCTGTTCTCCTTGCCCATCACCGCCTCCTTGCACGCGTAACACCAAGGTCCGCCGCAGTCTCAACCACTCATCATCAGCGTCCTGCTGCGCTCGCATCGTAGCAGCCCCTCGTGCCCGCGGAACTCCCCTGAATTGGGGGGGTCGGCGGGCGCTCGTGGCGCCGTTGCCGTGCTCGCAATCGTCTCACGTGGCGAGGGTACGTCGGATCCAGCCTTACCTTCGTCCCCCGCTGCTCCGAGACCCGCGACGAGAGCCGCCTTGCCTCCGGTCGCGCCGGGGTTCGTTCCTCTGTGTAGATCGGATTACCCCATCTGAGTAATGGCGAACCTTCTGCAATTCGCTGAGCGTGAGGCCATGGTCGATGCGATGGGTTCGCACTCAGCGTGACCAGAGAGCGTGCCTTGGAGGTGCCATGATCCGGTTTAGCTCCATTCTCCGACTGCAGGATCGGCGCCGGATGGCGACGGGAGCCGCGATACCTCAAGCGTTGGCCTCGACATGAGAGGCCCGCAGACTTGCGTTCGCGTGGCGGCCGCGCTGGCCGCCACGGTCTGGGCCTGCGGTTGCGAGGAAAGGGCGACCGAACCCGCGACCCCGACCCCCGCCGCGCCGCGGCCGACCACGGTCACGGTCACGCCCTCGACCGCGCAGCTAGTCGCCTTGGGCGCAACGGTGCAGTTGGCCGCCGAGGTGCGCGACCAGAACGGCCAGCCCATGGAGGGGTCCACCGTGACGTGGTCCAGCAGCGCAACTGCGGTAGCGACGGTGGACGCGGCCGGGCTGGTGACGGCCGTGGGCAACGGGACTGCCACGATTATCGCGACGGCGGGCTCGGCGTCGGGCACGGCAGCCGTGACGGTGGCGCAGGAAGTGAGCGCGGTCACGGTCACGCCATCGGCCGACACGCTGGTAGTGGGCGATACGCTCCGTCTGGTGGCCGAGGCCACCGACGCGAACGGCCACCCCGTGACGGGCGCCGAGTTCGTGTGGGCATCGAGCGACACCCTGTTGGCAACCGTCGACGCGACGGGTCTGGTGACGGGGGTTGGGGCCGGGGAAGTGGCGCTCACCGCCACATCGTCCGGCGTCGTGAGCCAGGCTGCTCTCACCGTCCTGGCCCGCGTATCGGCGATGGTGACCGTCGAACCCGACAGCATCCTGTTCTCGGCTCTCGGGGACACCGTCCGGCTGGCGGCCGAAGTGCGCGATCAGGTCGGGCGCGTGATGGTCGGCGCCTCGCTATCCTGGGCCAGCGCGGACACGCTCGTCGCGTCGGTCGACTCGGCAGGGTTGGTAACCGCCGTTGGCAATGGCACGGCGAGGGTCACGGCAGCGGCGGACGAGGCTACTGCCCAGGCGCTCGTGACGGTGGTGCAATCCGCGCGATCGGTGGTCGTGACGCCGCCCACGGCCACGACAGCGGTCGGAGACACCCTGCGGTTGGTTGCCGAGGCGTTCGACGCGAACGCTCACCCGCTCGAAGGCGCCGAGTTCAACTGGTCGACGAGCGATCCGTCCGTAGCCCGCGTGGACGGGACGGGGCTCGTGCTCGGCATCGCCGAAGGTACGGCGACGATCGCCGCCGTCACCGGGGGCGTACGCGGCACCGCGGACGTCACCGTGGCCAATCCCCCTCCGAAACCGGGCCCCGGCGTCAACATCTTCGATTTCCCCATCCGCGCCGTGGCCGTTGGGGGGATGTGGGGAACGACCCGGCGCGTGGCCCAGCGTTGGGAGGACCAAGGCCAACAGGGGTCTCTCATCCCACTTGAGTTCATCGATTGGCTTCGCAGCCTGCACGTCAACTGGGTGCTGATCTCGGTGGCGCTGCACTACGAAGACAGCATGGACAGCACAGTCTCCCGGGAAACCGACCGAAACCGTCAGATTCCGACTTGGCGTGACGAGACGCTCCGACAAACCATCCGCGAGTTCCGCGAACACGGGTTCGAGGTCTACATGACCCTGGCGTTCCAGGCTCATGAGGCGGAAACGTCCTCCCGGCCGGTCTACCGCTGGCAGCTTGGGGATCCGGCACCTCCGCATACGGGCGGCGTGCCGCCGGACGTGACAAAGGGGTTGATCGCCCCCGAAAACTGGCCATGGCGGCCGGATCATCCGGATCACGAGCGGTTCGTCGCCGAATTCTGGGAGACGTATACCGTGCAGGCCGAGCACTTCGCGGCCATAGGGGAGGATGAGGGCGTCGCTCTGTTCTCGCTCGGGACCGAGACAGATCGGCTGTTTCGCTCGCGCCCCGACCACCATGAGCCAAGTCGCCCGAATTCCGGGTACTACACGAACGATTTCGGGGACGAACTGCGGACTATGGTGGACCGCGTGCGTGCGGTCTACTCCGGGCGACTAACGTACGACATGAGCTCCACAACGCTCCGGTTCTCGGGCCACTTCGGACGGGGATCCGGCGCAGGCCATCTCTGGGAGGATCTCGACCTCGACATCGTGGGGATCAGCGCATGGTTCCCGCTCACGTCGGCCCCCCCTGCTACCGTCTCGAGTGTCCTGGAACTGCGAGGGAGCTACGAGGCCATTTTCAGGGACCACCTGCGTCCGCTTGCCGACCGGAATCCGGGGCGGGCCATTGTCTTTCTGGAATACGGGGCCATCGATCTGGTCGAAGCTCCGGCGAATCCGGGCGACCCCACAAGGCAGAGGGAACTCGCGACGCTGGTCGATGAGAATCGGAACGGGCTGGATGATGGCGAAGAGACCCAAGCCAACATTTTCAAGGCCTTTTTCGAGGTCAGCGATGCCCATCCAGGCCTCGTGAACGGAGCCTTCTTCTGGGACAACTGGATCGCGACGAATGCGATGTGGGTCGAAATCCTGGGTGACAAGCGGACCTATTCGTTCCGCGGCAAGCTGGCGGAGGCCGTGGTGAGGGACGTTTACGGTCGCTGGGCGAGAGGGGGCCGCTGAGCGAGAGGGGGCCGCTGAGTTCCACTTGGGCGCTGGCCGCCGGGAATCAGGGCGAGCGGGATGATCCTCCCACGGCCTCCAACGACAGGATCCTCCGCACCAGTTCGGTCTGGCTTGTGATCCCCATCTTGCGATAGCTGTGCTTAAGATGCACCCGGACGGTACCCTGCGTCACGCCCAGCGTCCGCGCGGTCCCGGCCACGGTCTGGCCGGAGGCCAGGGCCGCCGCCACACGGCTCTGGGCAGGCGTCAACCCGAACACTTCAGCCGGTAACGACGGATCTATCCGGGGCCGGCTCAGCGGGTCGACAACCAGCACCAGCGCGCCGACTTCCCGGGCAAGATGATCCGTACTCAGTTCCCGCACCGGCTGGATCTCGAGGACGAGCGGCGCTCCAGCCTCCGGGCGCGTGACCTTCATCGAGCCTCCGGCGCCCTGACGGCCGTACGGGGGCAGCGCGCGCCCGAGCAGGCGCTTTAGCTCGGCGTCTTCCCGTGGAGCCTCCGCGGCCAACACGCCGCCCTCGTCGGTGAGTCCATCGCGCTTGAGAAGGAGACGCCGGGCGCGGTCGTTCGCCTCGACGATGCGCCCGTGACGGTCCAGTTGGATGATCCCCGAGCGTCGGTTGTCGAGCAGTTGGGCGGACGAAGCTCCCAGCGCCCTCGCATCGGCCAGCGCCCGCCGGACGCGCGCAAACTGGCGTATGTGCGGCGCGAGGCGCCGGATCACCTGGATCTGATCGTACCCCCAGCCGCCGGGTTCCATGGAGTCGGCGAAGGACCACAGGATCAGATACCCGTCCAACCCGTCGAGCACCATGTAGAGGCCGTTCTGCGACCTGGTGAGGCGCCGGAACTCGTTGTACACCGGCGAGGTCTTCTTCTCCTCGTCGGTGTAGAAATCGGATTTGAGGACCAACTCACCGTCGCGAAGGCCGTGCAGGCGGGGAACGGCTTCATCCCGATCCCAGTAGTCGCTGTAATACGAGCGCTCCCAGTCCACGCGACGTTCCGCACCCGCAAAGGACCGTGTCAGGAAGACGGCCGGCGCGGCCCCCCTGTGCGCGTCTCCGTACCCCAGGCTATGGCCGCTCGCGCGGGTCAGGTCGTTGACGGAGGCGGCCGCCGAGACCCACGTCGCATCGGCGAGCGCCGCCCTGTGCAGCAACGCCAACGTCCGCTCGAACTCGTCCTGCGCAGTCATCTCGTGTTCGGCTCACACCTGTCGTGCGCGTAACGGCTTGGGAGACCCCGACCTGACTCGATGTGATATGCCGGGGCGCGCGAGCGCCAGTGTCATACCCTGAATTGGGTAGTCAGCGGGTGAGAGTACGCACTCCAGGCAGACTCCACTCCGGCGGCCGGGCGCCCGGGAACACCACATCCGTAGGCCGGGGACTACCCCATTTGAGCAATTGCGAGCCTTCGGCGACTCGCTGAGTCTGAGACCGTGGTCATCGGGACGATCCCTGTCCACACGGTGGCCGTCGGTGGTACGGGGCGCGCGTGCCCGTCGCGGAGCACGCCGACAGCCGGTAATGACGACTGCGGTACGCTCTGTGGACCATGGCGGGGGAGGGCTGTTTGGCTTCGGAAACAACGTCACGCACGGCCGGCGCGACCTCGTTCCGCTTCATGCCAATCCCACTGCTGTTGGCCTGTGGCGGCGGTGATGGTCCCGCGGAGTCGCCGACAGCGCCTGCCCGTCCCGATCCCGTGGCGACCTCGATCACCATTTCACCGGAAGCCGCAACCCTCGGGGCCCTGGGAGAAACCGCGCAGCTCAGGGCGCAGGTACTCGACCAGAACGGACGGGCCATGGCCGGCACGACGGTGACGTGGTCGTCGAACGACGATTCAGTGGCAACCGTGACGGACGGGGGCCTGGTTACGGCGATAGCCAACGGCAGTGCAAGCGTGATGGCGGCCGCCGCAAGCCTCACGGCCGAAGCCGCGATCACGGTAGCGCAGCAGGTGGCGCAGGTGCAGGTCTCGCCGGCGGTGGACACCTTGGTCGCTCTCGAGGACACTCTGCAGTTGTCGGCTGCCGCGATGGACCCGAACCAGCATCGCGTACCGGGCGTCGCTTTCACGTGGGAATCGAACGACACAACGATCGCGAGCGTCGACTCCATCGGAGTGGTGCGAGCGGTCGGCGTGGGAAGCGCCACGATCACGGCGGTCGCGGACTCCGTGTCGGGCACGGCCCAAGTGACGATTCCTGGTCCTGCTCCGTTCGATCCGACGCCTCCGCCCTCGGATCCGACACCGGTCGTGTCGGACGATGAGGCTTGCAAAGGCTGGGAGAATTGGTTCGTGGGAGACTATCGCTACTCCAACAACGTCTGGAACCGGCAGGATACGACGGACTACGAGCAGTGCATCCTGCGCAGGACCCTTCCCGGCGGGAAGGTGGAGTACGGTTGGCGCTGGCGCTGGCCGGTACGAGAGGGCCGCGTGAAGGGATATCCGGAGGTCGTATACGGCCGCAAGCCTTGGAGTCGCGTTTCTACGACCTCGGAACTGCCGAAGCAGATTGGCGCCGTCGAACGCCTTGAAGTCGACTACGAGGCGTATCTCATGGCTGAAGGACGATACAATCTGTCGTTCGACTTCTGGATCACTCGAGACAACCCGCCCAGCGAATCCGGCATCTCCCACGAGATCATGATCTGGATGGACCACGACTCCGCGCCTGCCGCTCCACAGTACTATGTCGGACCCGTGAGACTCGATGGCGCCTTGTGGGACCTGTACGTCTGGCCGGATCGGGTTTGGCGCGACTCCGCGGGAGCGACGAGATACGTCGCCGATTTCATCGCCTTCCTGAGGCACGAAGATCAGTACGTCGGTTCCGTCGACCTACTGGCGTTCTTCCAGTACTTGGTAGACAAGGAATATGTGCCGGCCCACCACTATTTTACCGCCATAGAGTTCGGTAATGAGGCGAGGAGTGGCACCGGCGAACTCTGGCTAAAGAGGTTCGAGGTCCACAAACGCTGATCGGCGCATCCAGGCGGGAGTCGTGGGTAACGCGGGGACTCGTCGTCGGCGACGAACGCCGGTCCGTGTCTCCGTCCAGCGTCGCGGAGCCGCCGGGCCCGGAGCGTGACACATACACGGCTATAGCATGGACGAAACGTATACGCAGACCTTATTTTCGTGTCGGTAGGATGAATTAATGCGGATTCCGACACTTTCACGTTCAAAACCTATGGGCCATGTCGAAGAACTGAGGCGTGAGAACCGGGCGCTCAAGGACCGCTTCGCCCGGCTGAGCGGCGCGGTGCTGCGCATCAGTTCGAGCCTCGATCTGGACACGGTGCTCCGGGAGGCAATCGACGGCGCGCGGGCGCTGACCGGCAGCCGCAAGGGCATCATCACGACGATCGACGGACACGGCCGGCTCGCGGACTTCCTGAGCTCGGGTTTCACGCCCGAAGTACTCCAGGAGCTGGTGGTGTGGCCCGAAGGCCCCCGGTTCTTCGAGCATCTCCGGAATCTTTCCGAACCGTTCCGCCAGGCGGATGTGCCCGCCTACCTGACCTCTCTGGATCTGCCCGTGGCTCCGTGGTTCACGAAGACGATGCAGGGCGCCCCGATGCACCACCGCGGCGAGCATCTCGGCCATTTCTTCCTCGGCGACAAGGAGAACGACGAGGCGTTCACGGACGAGGACGAGGAGATCATGGTGCTGTTCGCCTCGCAGGCCGCGGCTGCGATCGCAAACGCGCGCACGCACCGCGACGTGCAACGCGCACGGGCCGACCTCGAAGCCCTGGTCGAGACCTCGCCGGTCGGCGTAGTGGTGTTCGACCCCGGAACCGGCCGGATCGCGTCGGTCAACCGCGAGGCGCACCGCATGGCCGAGGCGATCCGCACGCCGGGCTCTCCGCCGGAGCAGCTCCTGGAGGTGATGACGGGGCGGCGTGAGGACGGGCGCGAGTTCTCGCTGGCGGACATCCCCCTCGCCCGGCACCTGGAGAACGCCAAGGGGGTGCGGGCCGAAGAGATCGAGCTCTCGGTGCCCGATGGCCGGAGCGTGCGGATGCTGATCAACGTGACGCCGCTCCATGCTGAGGACTCCGGCGAGGTCATCTCCGTCGTCGTCACGATGCAGGACCTGGCTCCGTTCGACGAACTGGAGCGTCAGCGGGCCGACTTCCTGAGGTTGGTGAGCCACGAGCTGCGCGCCCCGCTCGCCTCGATCAAGGGCTCGGCCGGGAGCGTGCTCGAGGCTTCGCCGCCCGCGTCCCGCGCGGAGATGGTCGAGTTCTTCCGCCTCATCAACGGGCAGGCGAACCACATGCGGGGTCTCGTCGCGAACCTGTTGGACGCGGGAAGCATCGAGGCGGGCACGCTCACCGTGGCGCCCGAGCCCACAAGCGTGACCGCGCTCGTCGACCGGGCCCGCACGACGTTCCTGAGCGGGGGGAGCCGGAACCCCGTGCTCGTCGATCTGCCGCCGGATCTTCCCGGCGCGATGGCCGACCGCGAGCGCATCGAGCAGGTGCTGAACAACCTGTTCTCGAACGCGGCCCGCCACGCGCCCGAGACGTCGCCGATCCGGGTCGAGGCGGCGCGCGACGGCATGCACGTCGCGATCTCGGTCAGCGACGAGGGGCCGGGGATCCCGCCCGACGAGCTACCGCGCCTCTTCCGCAAGCGTCCCGGCCTCATGGGAGGCACCGGGCTCGGACTGTCGATCTGCAAGGGTCTCGTCGAGGCGCACGGCGGCCGCATTAGGGCCGAGAGCCGGGGCCCGGGGCTCGGTGCGCGCTTCACCTTCACGCTCCCGGTGGCCGCGGATACGGTCGAGGCCGTCCACGCGAGTGGCCGCGTGCGGGCCGCCCCGGACGGGCGGGCCCGCGTTCTGGTGGTCGACGACGATCCCCAGATGCTGCGCTTCGTCCGCGACGCGCTCGGCGCGGCGGGCTTCACGCCGCTCGCGACCGGCGACCCGCGCGAGCTGTCGCACCTGCTCGAGACCGAGCGGCCCGATCTCGTCCTTCTCGACCTGATCCTTCCCGGCACGGACGGCATCGAGCTGATGAAGCGCATCCCCGACCTCTCCGACCTGCCGGTGATTTTCATATCCGGCTACGGCAACGACGAGACCATCGCCAAGGCGCTCGAACTCGGGGCGGCCGACTACATCGTCAAGCCGTTTTCGCCCACCGAACTGGCGGCGCGGGTGCGTGCGGCGCTCAGGCGGCAGGCCGAGCCCGAGATCTTCGCACTCGGCGAACTCCGGATCTCGTACGACCGGCGGCGGGTGACGTTGGCGGATCGCAAGCTCAAGCTGACCGCCAAGGAGTATGACCTGCTCAGCGTGCTCTCGCGCAACGCGGGACGCGTGATGACCTACGAGGCGCTCCTGCGCCAGGTGTGGAACCGGCGCGGCGGGGGCAGACCCGGGCCGGTACGAACGTACGTGAGAAAGCTCCGCCACAAGCTCGGCGATGACGCGGCCGATCCCTCATACATCCTCACCGAGCGCGCGGTAGGCTACCGCATGGCCGAGCCGGGTACCGGCGAGAACTTGTAACCCCAGGCCGGTTCCGGTCCTCCAACGGCTCCTCCACAGCGCGTATCGGGAGTGACTCCGCGCGATACACGGTACCGACACGAGAATCGTGCATTTGTACACGTCCGGTCCACAAAAAAAACGCTATCTTCATAAAGACCGTGCGACCACCGAAATCGAGTTCGAGAGTTCGGGCCCCGTCCGGCGTGTCATCACGGAAGACGTGGCAGTGGTCTACCGGCTCGGCGTCCCGATCGCTGTTCGCAGGGGATGGAGCAGGCCCTTATCGCCGAACTGGGCGACCATGCGGAAGCGTCCTGCATGTGGGTCGAGCCCCGGAGACAGCTACGTCGTGATCATCATACCACACCACGGATCGAAGAACGGGAGTTCATCGCACAAAAGCGCTTTGAGTTTGTGAATTCGCTTGCCTAGGAGTGGACATGTCATCGCCAAAGATCGTATACGGGAATCGACCGGAAACCATCCTGTACAAGGGACCGCGGAGCCGGACGAGGACTAACCACGTACTGCTCGGGACGTACCTAAGAGTAGTGGCCGAAACCTCATCTCGTTATCAAGTCGTAACACGCTCCGCAGGAAGAGGGGGTTGGGTCGAAAGGCAGGACGTTTCGGACGCAATCCCCCTCCGAATGTTCTTTGTCGACGTCGGTCAGGGGGATGGCGCTCTCATCGAGTGCCCGCAGGGCGTCATCGTTGTCGACGGCGGACGGGGCTCCGCCTTTCATTCCTTTCTACGTCACCGATATCGAGCGATCTTCGACGAAGGAAAACAGGTACATATCAAGGCGATGATCGTCAGTCATCCGGACTATGATCATTATAACGGTTTGCAGCCCATTCTGCGCGACAATGACTTTACGGTCGGACAGATCTACCATAACGGTCTGATGCGTTACCCAGAGGAAATCGAAGACGACGAAGACCGCATGGTCCAGAAGGACTACCTTAGTAGTGTCATGATGGACGGCGGCGCCGAGGCGTTCTTCTTGACAGAAACGATCGATGACTTCGATAGTATCTTGAAACATATGGCAAGGATGTCTCCGGGTTTCCGTAGTTTCTGGTCGGACGCTAACAAGGCAAGAAAAGAGGGGAGACTCCAGGGGGCCGCGAGACTTTGGCATGACGCCGAGGTGGAGGGTTTTGGAACTGGGGAGGGCTTAAGGCTCAAGGTTCTTGGACCGGTTCTCACTGCATTAGGTGGGGCTGAACACTTCATCGCTTTCGGAGATCCGACGTACCGGACTGATGAACGACCGTCTTATCCCGGGCACGGATACAGTCATTCGCATACTCGAAATGGACACTCGATTGTATTGAGACTGGAGTTCGGGAATCACAGTATCCTGTTGGGTGGTGACCTCAACATTCCGGCGCAACAGCATCTAATGGATGAACTGGAAGCCGACAGATCTCAGTTTCGCGTCGATGTCGCAAAGGCTTGCCATCATGGCTCCGCGGATTTCAGCCCAGAGTTCTTGCAATGGGTGGAAGCGCAAGCGTCGGTGATTTCGTCGGGGGAAAGCTACGATCATCCGACGCCGGACGCCGTAGGTGCGCTGGCTCGACATGGTAGAGGTTCGCATCCGCTGTTGTTTTCAACAGAGCTTGCGCGTGCGAGTGGAAGTCGTCGGATTCATTATGGATTGATCAACCTCCGAAGTAACGGCGAAACACTTACGATGGCGCAGATGAAGGAAGAGCACCGGCGGGGAGCGGACGTGTGGGATTCGTACACGGTGCCTTGGCACGGTAAGTTCTGGTACGAGCGAAGTAGAGAAGAGTAGAGAGGGGATGGGCGGATGGCACACAGGCGTCGGGGCGGGCGTTAGTTCGGTTGGCGATCCCTTCTGGTCGCTAGCTTGAGGTCCCTCCGCAATCAGGTTGTCTTGGATGGCGTGTCTCCAGGGGGATGACCACACGGTTCGTTGGTCCGCGCGGGTCAACGGCGACGACGCTGGCTCGGACATCGTCGGGGGCTGACCGGCTTACTCTACGGGGCGCCTTGGTTGCGGCCCCGCCCCGGAGGACTACACCCGGTGTGATGCGGATCGCCGCCGGAGGCATGCTCATGCCGAGTAGCCTGATGCAACAATAACAGTGCAAAAAACAGGGACGCTGATCGTCGATCAGCGTCCCTGGGGTCGAAATTGTCGGTCCCCGTACTCCCTATCTGGGCGGTGGACCGACGGGTCATAGGCTCAGGGCACGATACGACGTCGCTTGTCAGGGTGCAAACGGGCCGCTCCGTGGCCCGAGAAGACGGCCTCCCCGCCCGCGACGGTGTGTTCATCATGGACCCCGACATGCCGGTTACAAAGGTGACGACCTCGGCACCGGGAGGGACGTGCACGGAGCCTGGCCCACTGTAACACGAGGGTCCGCCGCGATCTCAACCGCGCATCAACAGCGTCTTACGGCGCCGGACGATTCTGTCGCCCCGGCGCCCGCGCGGCGTTGGCGGATGGACGACGAGGTGTTTTCTAAGCTCTTGGAATCCGACGCGCACCTTCTTTGCCTCAGCGACAAAATCCTGATCTTCACGGAAGAAGCAGGGGCCCCAGCCAAAGGATCCAGATGCAGAGGCCCAGAGCGATGCCGCCCGCTACCGGGACCACGACTCGGACCCTTCGACCGCGAGGGATGGCAGTCACGAGGAACCAGGGTGCGAGCAGGAGGCAAGCGACACCGGGTAGAACGGCAAGGGACGACGGAATACCGGCGATCGACGCCACCCACGCTTCGTCCTGACTCCCTGTGAATCCGCCGCCGAAGAGGTTGATGCCCAGAACCAGCAAGGGCCCCACCCCGTGCCCCGGCGCCGACAATCCGAGTCCGAGCAGAAAGGATAGGGGGCCGGGGCCGAAGCGACGGACCGCGAGCACGCAGCCGATGGCCGTCAGGTAGCTCATCAATGGCCCCGCGGCGCTGGCGACCGCCACTTTCCACGGTGCAGCAAGCGCCGCCGCAGCCGCCATGTCTCCCGCCCGAAAGAGCGTGGCGAACTCTCGGGAACCGGCCCAGCTGGCGGAGGAAAAACGAAGGACCGGGTCGGAGAATCCGAATGCGACGTATGCCCCGAAGTGCCCAAGTTCGTGGACGACGATCGAGAGCGGGGCCGCCACCGCGCCGCCGACAGCCCCGGCCAACCAACCGTCGGTTCGCAGCCACTCCCGCATCAAGGTCGCTCCTGTCCCGGAACGCCCCCCAACCTCGATTGCGGCGGGGTGCTCCGGCCGAGGCCCATGACGGGCGTGTCGGGCGGGGAGCAAGTATCGCCAGCCTACCAACGGCCAGCGCGACCGGCAACCCGACGACGAAGCTTGGCCTACCGCCCGGGCACCGGGTGTTCTGGGGCATGGATCATTTGGAACGCATCACGCTGGAGTCCGGCAAGAGAGCCGGTAAGGCGTGTAGCTAGGCCCCTGTAAGCCCCAGTGTCAACGCAGGCATGTTTGTTACTGAATCAGTAACATAGGCCCGTTGCATGACACCCGTGGCTGAGACTTGCCCGTTAGGCGGGCCAGCAAGACGGTGGACTTCCCGTCCCTTACCCTTTCCGGCCAAACGGAAGATCGCGAGCTGTTCTTCCGTCCCTGAACGTGTCATGAACCCTCAAGACGATCTCAACGGCCTCGGCGCCGGGAGGGACGTCCGCGGGGCCCCGCCGCGCGGCCTTGGCGAATGGACGACAACGTGTGCTTGGCCGATTTGACTTCAGCAGGACCGATCGCGAGAATCGAGGCGCGGTTGGGAGGGCTGCCTCTGCGGTCCGTTGAGCCGGTCGGCTCACCCGGCCGCCTTTTTTTGCCCTGCAACCCTCCGACGAAGCTTGGCCTCCCGCCCGGGCTCCGGGTATTCTGAGTGTACGGACCCTTTGGAACGCATCACGCTGGAACCGGGCACGAGGGCCGGTAAGCCGTGCATTCGGCGTCTCCGGATCACAGTGTACGATGTGCTGGAGTACCTGGCCTCCGGGATGACGGAAGAGGAGATCCTGGCGGATTTCCCTGACCTGGAACCGGAAGACATCCGGGCGGTGCTGGCGTTCGCCGCAGCGCGTGAGCGCGTTCATCGAGCAGGAACGTCCTTGTCGGCGTGGATGCCGAAACCGGAGAAGTCCTGACGGTGCCGGCCCAATCAACGCCGAAGCTGAAAGCCGCGAGGGAGGCGACGGCCCGGGTCGTCTAGGTTCGAGACCGACGGATCGCGTCACTTCCACCTCGCAGGTCAGTCGCCGGGACGTTCCCGCGGGAACGCGTGAGCCCTCCTCCGTGGCCGGGATATCGGAGCCGCCGGCACCCCCCGTGCGGCGGGGTGCGGTTACAACCCCTGCAGCGCGCTTTCCCGGCACCTCGATTTTTATCAACCCCCCATTTGGACGGTTGTGGGGGGCTCGTATGGGCTTATCTAGTAGTGCTTTCCGATGCTGTCCGGCCTTTTCCGATACCGAGGGCCCGTCTCGATATGTTCGATGCGGCATCCCTCTGAAGGCATGCGGCTTCGCGGCCGTAGGCGGGCCTGGCGGCTGGATAACATCGCCCCCTATGGCGTATTGACAACAGGAGGACCGATGGCGAGAATCGAGGCGCGGTTGGGAGGGCTGCCTTTGCGGTCCGTTGGGTCTGCTGGCTCACTCGGCCGCATTTTTTTTGCTACCCTCGTCTCAGTTCCTAGCATCTGATGATCGGCGACTCCTTCGTTAGCCCGGCTGGGGAAGTTGCGGGGTATGACCAAGGAGCGTTAACGTTCCGGTCAGATACCCGCCGGCAGCGTGCTGTCGGCTCAAGGGCTGCTCCTCTGGAGTGGCCCTTGCTTTTTGGGGTTACCCCATGAGGACTCGAGTCTACGTTGACGGGTTCAACCTGTATTACGGTGCCCTCAAGGACACGGCGTTCAAGTGGCTCGACCCCGTCAAGTTGGCGTACCAATTGCTGCCTGCCGGCTACTCCGTCAGCAAACTGAAGTACTTCACCGCCCGCGTGTCCGGGATTCAAGACGCCGGTGCACCAGCTCGGCAACAGGCCTACTTGAACGCCCTCGCGACCCTGCCCGAGGTCGAAGTTCTTTGGGGGAACTTTCTCTCCAAGACGATTTGGCGCCCCTTGAGCAACCTTCCGGTCGCGGGACGGCAGATCCACACCCCCAACCCTGTCACCATGCCCGCCGGCGATCACCCGGTTTCGGGGCCTACCCAGACGCTACCGGTCGGCACGTATCACCAACCCGCCAAGGGGACGAAGAGGAGGCGAAGACGCACTCGGCCCCACCCGGACGCCGTCGTGACCGAAGTCCATACGATGGAGGAGAAGGGGTCTGACGTGAATCTGGCCGTCCATCTCCTCAACGATGCGTGGAAGCAGTCGTTCGACGCCGCCGTTGTCATCTCGAACGATACCGATCTCGTCACGCCTATTCGAATGGTATCTGTCGAGCAGGGTAGGCCCGTCTTTGTGGTCTGCCCCAGCGGCAAGCGAATGGCTGCGCCGTTGGCGGCCGTCGCAACTCACAAGCGACATGTTCGGACGGCCATGCTTCGGGCCGCGCAGTTTCCGAAGAACATCCCAGGTACCGCGGTCTCTAAGCCCGTCAGCTGGTGACGTTGATTTCCTGGAACAAGAGGGAAGGCCGAAGTGAATCTTGCAAACTACTACATGGCGATGCCTTACGGAGTCGATGTCATACATGAGGCGTCGGGTGATGCTCCTCTGTACGTAGCTTTCATCCGAGAACTACCGGGCTGCATGGCACAAGGTCGCACACCTGCTGAGGCTCTCGAGGAGCTTCACGAGGCCAAGTACCTGTTCATCGAAGCAATGCTCGATCATGGCGTCCCGATCCCGGCTCCGATGCCCGTCGCCCAGCCACCGCTACTGCAGGGGGAGTTTCGGATTTCGATTCCCGAAGACGTTCCTCAGCAACCCCAGACGACCTCCCCGTCCGTAACTCGGCTTCTGCCGACGTAAGGAAAGCCGCCCCGATCAGACACGAAGCCTGCCGGGGTCGGCGGGCGGCGGAGTCCCCTGTTGTCAAGAAACAGCTTGGCCTCCCGTCCGGGCTCCGGGTATTCTCGAGCATGGACCCTTTGGAACGCATCACGCTGGAACCAGGCAAGAGGGCCGGTAGGCCGTGCATTCGGGGACTCCGGATCACCGTGTACGATGTGCTGGAGTACTTGGCCTCCGGGATGACGGAAGCGGAGATCCTGGCGGATTTCCCCGACCTGGAGCCGGAAGACATCCGGGCGGTGCTGGCGTTCGCCGCGGTGCGTGAGCGCAGGCTCGTTTCGATCCCGCCCGCGCGAAGCTCGTGATGCTCTCCTAGCCGCTTTCCGGGCGCCGCCGGCTGCGGTCCGGCGTGGACGCCAACTCTAACGGACTCAGGCCGGAGCGATCCGATGAGACAGGACGCCGACCCGTTTGACACGCTGCACGCGGGGCTCACGGTCGAGCTGATCCAGACTCCGCGCGACGATCTCGTGACGTGCTGCCCCCAGGAGAAGGCCGCCGAAGTTCTGGATCGGAACCTCGCCGGGAACGGTGCGCAGGGGGAGACCTACGACTACCTGCCGGTGGAGGACCGGGGCGAGATCGTCGGACTCTTCCGCACGAGGCGCGGGGACGAGAATCCGCCGATGGAGGGACAGGCCGTCGAAACCCTCATGGATCCGCTGTCGCCCAGGAATCTGATCGGCAGCGATGGCACCATCCTGGATTTTCTGAGGGAGGTCGACGAGAGACCCTATCGTCTCGTGGTTTCCGGTAACGGAATCTCCGGACTGGTCACCTGGTCCGACCTTCAGAAGCTCCCTGTTCGAACGGCGGTATTCGGTTTGATCACCGGGTTTGAACTGGAAATGATCCGCGCGATTCGACGCGCGTATCCGTCCGGAGATGCCTGGTCGGAACACCTGGGTTCCGACGCGAAGGAAAGGGTCGATCGACTGATTCAGCGAAGCCGGAAGAACGATAGCGAGGTTGACTCGCTTCTCTACACGACGTTCCGGGATAAGGCGAAGATCCTACTAAACATTGATGGTCCCGGTGTCTGGGTGGGATCTCGCAGCCGGAATATGGCACAACTCCGGACCATCAACGACTTCCTCCGAAACCCCGTCGCGCACGCCCGAGACTACGTCGCTGCACGCGAGGATGTGGAGCGGCTGCAGGCGATGATCCAAGGCCTGCTGTCCCTCCGCGACCAAGTCGCGACATGGTCGCCCGAAGAAGCCGCCGAGGCCCAGACCCACCGCGGCCGGCCTCGCAAGGTGGTCGAGTAGCACTCGCAACCCCGTCTGCAGGGCGTGGGTTATCTTCGCATGGTATGATTTGTGGACCTGAAGTCAGGTTAAGACACAAGCCGCACGGCACGGGAGCATCTGATGTCCGCAAGCGAGGTCATCTTCGAGGTTACGGAAGACGAGGTGGACGGCGGCTACTCCGCCAGCGCGCTGGGCTACGGCATCCACACCCAGGGCGACTCGGTGAAGGAGATCCGGCGGAACGTCAGGGAGGCCGTTGACTGCTATTTCGATGAGACGATGGAAAAGCCCGGGATCATCCGACTTCACTTCGTGCGCGACGAGATCCTAGTCGCGAGAGACTGCCGCGCGACGTGAGCGCCGCGGCTCTGCAGACAGCACTACGACGCCTCGGGTACGAAGTCGTACGTCAGCGCGGCTCCCACGTTCGGATCACCACTCAGGTCGGTGGTGAACATCACGAGGTGATCCCGAATCACAATCCCATTCGGGTCAAGACCAGGGAGAAGAAGAAAAGCTCGGCCCTGTAAGCCCGAGTGTCAACGCAGATATAATTGTTACTAAATCAGTAACATATGCCCGTTACATGACACCTCTTCCCGAACGGCGAGCCGGCCTGCTTCCGTTGCGGCTCGACGAACGCCTACCGGGACGAAGGCGGGAAGCCGATGCCGTACCGCTGCCGGGACTGCCGGACGTGTTTCTCGCTCAAGACCGGAACCGCGACGAGCGACTCCCCGCCCCCGCTCCGCTACTTGGGGTGTCATCGCCCTTCAGCCCCGCACGGCACTTCGCACGCGGCCTCGATCTGCCCTATGTTACGTCATGCGGTAACCGGAACAGAGCCAACTCTCCGAGGCGACGATGGCGCGGGCGGACCTGCTCAAGAAGCTCTTCGAGACCTACCAGCGGCGCGACGACGAGGGTTTTCGCGCGGTGGCGCTGGAGATCGTCGAAGAGGAGCGAAAGAAGCAGCACCCTGTCCTCGCAAACGAGCTGCAGCGGATCCTGTACAACGGTCGGCGCTCCATGCAGGGCGTCCATAGGGCCGATTCTGCCTTCGATCCGGTGCCCACGGACGGGGACCGCCGCACCCCGCTCATCGCCGTCCGCCAGCCCGACCGGTATCTCGACGACCTAGTGTTGAGCGACGAGACCAAAGACGCGTTGACGCGGATCATGGTGGAGGTACGTGGCTGGGAGATCCTTGAGGCACACGGTCTGGCTCCTACGCGCAGAGTGCTGTTCTGCGGCCCCTCTGGATGCGGGAAGACATCGTGCGCTGAGGCGATCGCCGGCGAGATCGGACTGCCCATGCTCTACGTGCGATTCGACAGCGTCGTTTCCTCCCTCCTGGGGGCCACCGCGAATAACCTTCGCAAGGTGTTCGACTACGCCGCCCGCGGGCAGTGGGTCGTGTTCTTCGACGAGTTCGACGCCATCGGACGTTCGCGCGACGACGCCACTGAGCACAGCGAAATCAAGCGTGTGGTCAACACCTTTCTGCAGCTTCTCGATGGGTTCCACGGGCGTTCCATCGTCGTTGCGGCCACGAACTTCGAACAGGCCCTCGACCCCGCGATCTGGCGAAGATTCGACGATGTTGTCCGGTTTGACCTGCCAGACGAAGCAAGCCTCGAGGCTCTGATCCGACGCCGTTTCCGACCGCTCAGAATCACCGATCGGCAGGTCAAGACAATCCTCGATGCCGTGGCCGGCGCGTCCTTCGCTGACGCGGAACGAGTCTGTCTGGATGCGCGGCGCCGCTGCGCGCTAGAGGGAATCGACAAGCTGCGCGACGAGGACGTGACCGTCGCGCTCCGGCGATTCCAGTACCGCCGCTACGTGCTCCAGCGCGCACTTCCCAATCGCGTATCTCCGGCGGTCGACCGTACCTAACCCGGAAATGGCCGAACACTCGGGGGCCACGGCCCACCCGCACATCGGGCTCCAGCGGGAACCTGATGTAGAGCCTCCACGACGAAGGCGCAGTAGCTTCGGGCAAGAACTGCCGGTGCGACATCGTTCCTCGCATAGTCGCAAGATTCGTGCTGATGTGGATTCCTCGGTCTCGCTTGTAGCTGACAAGAGGAAGCACCTCGGGATCGCGGCGGATCGGCTTCTGGTGCTGCGGTTCACTTCCTTCGACCGAGGCTGTCGCGATGTACTTGAGGAACGGTTTGATGCGGCAGTCGTCGATGAACGGATCCAAGACGAAGATGGCAAATCCATCCGGCAACTGACCGTGCAGTTCGCCACTGCTGAAGGAATCGAGCGATTTCGAGCCGAGACAACGGCCTACAGTGTCGATCGCCTCGAAACAACTGCCCTGCCGCGGGGATTGAGGAAGACCTTCTTTAGCGGCTTGGACGGTATCCGGCCGGTATCTCGGGAAGAGCGAACCGGCAATCGGTTACGCACAGAAGGGTTCTCCGATGAACCGGGGATCCAGTTGGATGTTGATCTTTGGCACCCAGGCGACGCCGCCGGGGCGCGTACGGTACTGGGCGATCTTCGAACGGTGTGCTCCAGTCTTGGAGGACGGGTCACCGATGACCTGCGCACGAGTAGCCTGATTTTGGCTCGTGTCGTTGGTGGCCGCGCGCTTGGTGAGGCCCTCCTAGATCTCGATTGCGTCGCGCGAGTGAACCTCCCGCCGTTGCTTCCCTCCGCCTACGGAGCGTTGTTCCAAGACGTTGCCGCGTCCGGGAACGACAGCCAGCCGGAGGGCACCGAACCGGTGGTCGGCGTCATCGACAGCGGAGTGTTGGCGGGCCACCCACTGCTGCGAGGTTGGGTGGTTGAAGAAGAAGATTTTCGCAGCGGCGAGAACACGGCGGCGGACCAGCAAGGCCACGGGACACAAGTCGCCGGACTCGCCATGTACGGTAGCATCAAGGACTGTCTCGACACCGGCGTCTGGGATCGTCGGGTTTTGATCGCCAGCGGGAAGGTCCTCCGTCGGCACCCTTGGGACGCGTCGGTTACCACCTTCCCGGATGACGTTCGGCCCGAAGCGCTTGTCGTGCGAGCCATCCGGCGTTTTCATGCGACCCGCGACTGCCGTGTGTTCAACGTCTCCGTCGGCAACCGGGATGATGTGTACGACGGCGGACGGCAATACGCCTGGGCGGAAGCTCTGGATCAAGTTGCTCGTGAACTCGATGTCCTCATCGTGGTTTCAGCAGGCAACGATTTTGAACCTCAGATGCCAGCATCGCCCGCTACGAGAGAAGAATTCCAGGCCGGAGTCCGGGATCTCCTCTGGTCGAATCCGTCGGCTCGTATATGCAACCCGGCCACCGCCGCATTGGCGGTGACTGTGGGGGCTATCGCACGTACCGCCGCGCCACGCACGCGAGATTCGTTTGCGGCTGCGCCCGAAGGAGCTCCCGCCCCGTTCAGCCGCGTCGGCCCTGGGTACGAGTGGAAGAAGGGCAATCGTGGAGTCAAGCCGGACTTTGTTGCCTATGGCGGGAATTTTGCGACCCAGAGTTTCGGCGCGGGGCAGCCACGCTGGATCAAAAACGACCTAAATCTGGGTGAGCTGACCACGCGACTGCCAAGGGACGATAGTCGGTACCTAACGGCAGTTTCAGGGACGAGCGTCGCTGCCCCCCAGGTCAGCCATGCGGCGGCGTGGGCTTTGGAGGCGGCGGGCGCCGCCTTAGGAAACCCGGCAAGCGCGAACGTAGCTCGAGCGATATTGGGCGTGAGTGCGGAAACGCCGCCGTGCGACGACACTTGGCTGGGCGATCCGAAAGCAAGGGAGACTTGGGAGAAGCTCCGGCTTGCCGGGTTCGGTGTGGTCGACGTGAGTCGCGTTCTTGCATCGCTCGACAACGATGCTTGCATGGTAGCCTCCGATCGAGTCGAGGAGGATTGCTGGCACATATATCCGATCCCGGTGCCAGAGGTCTTTAGCGCCGGTACTGGGCATCGCGGTATCTCGGTCGCGTTGGCTTACGATCCCCCGGTCCGATCAAGTCGTAAAGAGTATCTTTCTCGCACCATGTGGGTGGAGGTGATGAAGGGTCTGACCCTTGACGAAGTCGAGAGTTGGCGAACGCCATATTCCGGCGACGGAAAGCCTCCGAACTTTCCGCAGTCGAAGCTCCTGTCAATGTGGCCCAACAAGACTGCGCTCTATTGGTCGACGCTGCAGGTGCGGCGCAAAGGGTGGCGACGATTCCCGGGGTTGCCGACTGCTGATGGAGAAGGTCGGCCGGTACTCCATGTGCTCGTTGGCTGCCAGAGCAGATTCCCGCACGGCGAAGACCCCCGGCAAGCCTACGGGTTGGCGGTGCGGTTCTGGCACGAGGACGCTAGTGTGAAGATATACCAACAACTTCGTGCTAATGTCCGCGCTCGCTTGGTCGTTCAAGCTGGAGGATAGCGGGGACTCCGCCACGAGAACACCGAAACCGACTTCCGTCTTCGTGCTCGCAATCGGTCAAGAGTTTCGGTGTTGACGTTGTTCCCTGCAGGGCCGCTGCCGTCGCGTAGCTAGCCCTGATCGCCGTCTTCGGAGCTCGTTTTCGGCGGTTGCTTCAGTTCCCCCACCATGAGGAGCAACGCTTCGCAGAGTCTCACGAGAGCCAGCGCCTCAGGACGAGTGGACACGCTGTCCCGGCCGAAATCGTGGTGGTTCAAACTGGCCAGCTGTTTGACGGCGGCGATGATGCGCCCGTACTGCTCGCCACGGCGCTCGTCGGTACAGGCCGTGAGATGGTCGGTGAGCGTTCCGTACTCCTGATCCCTCAGGCGCTTGTCCAAGGCCTCGACCAGCAGACGGCAAACCCCGACCGCTTTGGGTGGGTCGCTCGGAACGAGCCTGCGGGCCGCGTTGAGGTAGTCGATCGGCCGTTGGAGGCTACCGCCTTGCCTCAGAACACGGCGTAACTCTACGACGTCGAAGTCCTCGTAACCGGACGCCGACAGGAACGCGAGCCACATGTCGGTAGGCACTTCGAACCGCCAGGGGCCTTGGTAGATGGGTTGGTTGCTTCCATTGATCGCCCACGAGCCCGCCATGTCCATCCAGAAGATCGGGGGCACGCCGCCCCGATCGGCCTCCAGGCGGCTCAGGATATGGTGCGGCGCATCGCAGCACATCGTGAACGTGTGTTCGTACCCGTGGTTCGTCGAACGGAAGTGCTCGAGGCCCTTGGGGATGGAAAGGTCGCCGACCACGGGGCCGGTTTCGGCTTGCCAACGCAGCTGCCCGCCGAGGGCCGCGATGGTCAACCCGGCCACACCCTCGGGGAACTCCTCGCTCGCGAGTAGGTCCTGCACCTGACACCCCGCCGAAAGCGCGATGCGCGGCTGAAGGGCGACATCGGCTGACACGCGGCTCACCCAGACGTTCCCCACCCGGTAGTTGCGGAAATGCAGGTCGCCTTGGCCGAGTCGGGACACGGTGTCTTGCGTAGAGCGGCTGGAGGACGCTGTAGGTTTCAGCCGGGGATATGCCTAGGGTCGTTGCCGTGGCTGTCCTTCCGCTGAATCGTGCCGTCCTTGCGATGGATGACGAACTCGGTTCGCTGGTTGCGGCTGATTTCCCGGCCAGCGTCTACCGCTTCGGCTTTCGTGTCAAAGTGACGGCTAGCACGTTCGGACCCGGAACGCTTCACGTCCCAGCCGCCATCTGGATTCGGCACTACATGGTGACTGTCACTCATTACGGGCGAGGTCTGCTCGGCTCGGGCACCTTGCGCCGAGCCTCCGGATTGTCTGCGCCCTGACACTCCTCGTCAGGGCAGGCCCCCTGCTCAGAGATTTTGCGCGGTTCGCATTCAGCCGGCCTCCCGCCGCAAGCCACGAACGACTGGTCGCGACGTTCACTAGGTACTCCAGTCCAAGCGGTTGCCGCGTGGCTGTGTGGGCGACGCCCCTTCAAGCGCCTCGATTCCTCAAAGCTCAATGCTCCCGCTCCCTGCTGAGGCGGGAAGCCGAGAATAGCAGATCCGGTGAACACACCGTGACCCCACCCCGGCCGGTCCCGGCCTCTACCCAGCCCTCCGACGTGCTTCCCCCGTTGCCAAGCCCGCTCTCAGTCGGACTCTACGCCATCGGCCCCCTCCCGCGCATCTTCAGATCCACTAGGTTGGTAGCCGGCCGGACGCATCCGGTTGAGCTCCGACACCACCTCTGCCGGAAGACCCTTCGGCTTATCGAGGCTCGCGTCGCGACACAGGTCATAGGTGATCCCCGTGCATTCCTCAAACTCCGGGGACATGAACTCCGCCCCCGTCCATTTGGCGTTTCGGAAGTCGCAGCCTACAAACCTACAATGTCGAAATCTCGACCGCCGCCCATTGTTACTCATGTTCGCGCCGCGGAAAGACACGCCGCGAAATACGCAACTCGAGGCTTCTATCCCACACATATTGGCGTCTTCCATCGATGTCGGATCGTTACCACCGAAGTCACCAGCCCAATAAGTTTCGCGGAGGTCACTCTTGTCGAACTTGGTGCCTGAAATTGTTGCGCCCGTGAATCTGCACTTACGAAATACAACACTCGACACATCTAGATTCGACAAATCCATGCCTTGCCAATTCGTACCGGCGAGATCGGCCCGGTCAGCGCAGGATTCATAGTGATCTCTGCCGGGATCCCCAAACATCAGCACCAATGCGGCCTGTCGCGCTACAGCGGAGAGCGCCGGATCCAACCTTCCGTCTCCGTCGTCAACTGGAAAGGAGTAGGTGTGACCCACGAGGTAACTGCAAAGCAACGCCCGCACCAATTCCGCCTCCTCACGACCGACGCCAGCAATCTGATGCAGCCAACGCTGACCCGCGAGTACGGTTGTCAGTTTGGCGTCGGACATCATCGTTACAGCCTCCTTGACGGCCCCGCTGAGGGCCCCCCTCTCCGTGGCAGCCAATTGAGCGGCGTCCGCCTCGTCGCGTTGATTAATCCCCTTGTCCAACAGATACAGTCGGCGCGCTATGAACCAGCTTGCCCCGATCAAACCAGTGAGGGTTACAACAACCTCCGGAAACCATTTATGCGCCGAGTGGTCCACTGTGATGAGAGTGACTACGATGGCTACACTGATGAGAATCGACACAATAAGGACAATCGTTGCGTGGTATTGAGGTTTCATGAGCCCTATTCCATTACACGAGAAGATGTACGCGAGCAGGGGGGGACATCACTTATTGATAACACGGGCGGCATACCATTGACGCACCACTCAACGCAGCCGCTTTCAACCCAGAAATGACAACCACAGCGCGTCAGCTGTCGGATTGAAGGAAAGATCGTAGTTCTTCCGAGCCAATCTGTTTTGATCGTCCAACGGGGCGATCCGTTCGGAGCAAGCTGTAAGCGTACGGTTTTGCCACAACCACCTGGACAACGAAAACTCGCCCACTTACAAAGACGGCTGTTCGCCGTAATGTACAGTGATCGATCCGCGATGGAATCGATGCTGGGAAATGTTGTGCAACGTACAGTCGCGAAGCGAAAGGGTCTGTTGCGACGATACCCGTCGAGCTTGCACAGCATACGATGGGCAGTGCGGTCTCTCCATCTCCGAACGGCGGGCATCCAAGTCATACCGCTAGAGGCCCGCGAGATCAAGGAAGGGATCGGTGTCACCTCGGCCCCAATCATCCACGTCGCTGCAGATTGGGCATCCAGGCCGCGGCAGGCAGCCTGTATGGCGGCAGCGGTCTAGATCATAGCGAATGGTGCGTTCCGATGTCCAGCCCTTACTACCTCGAAGTCCGGCTAAGGCGGCCAGGAGCTCGTTCACGGCGGCGGCGGCCGTCTCGGTAGTAAAGGTGCCTACGACTGGAGTCGGTGCATTGCTATCCGTGATGTAGCCCTCCTTAATCTGTTGAGCGTAATCAGTCGGCCGGTTGTGACGGAGACCTTGTTCGCGGGCACGTCGAGGGCTTACCACGCCGCGACAGAGAAGGCATGCTGTTCCGGGTCGGAGGACGGTCACTCGCCCGGAAATCTGCGCCGGTTTGTCCGATGAGTGCGGATCAACTGAGATCCCCATGTCGATCACGGGAAGTAGATAGAAGTATGCGATACGGTTGAGAATAAGGCGACCCAAATGGTCATCGGTACAGCCAAAAATGACATCGCATACACGCAACAGCTTTGCAGTGGCAGCGTCGGCGAGTTTGGATTGCCGTGTGGCGACCCGGGTACCCAAACCCATGCGGTCGACATGATCCTTCAGCAACTTGACCTTGGCGCGGCGGGTCTCAACGTCAGATCGGGTCGAGCCGTAGAGGCGATTGAGATTCGATTCGGATACGTTATCTGGATCGACCAAGAGCAACCTACCAACCCCGGCTCGCGCGAGGAGTTCGACGACCGCACTACCGGTACCGCCACAGCCGACGACGCCTACACGAAGCTGCCTGAGTCGTGCCGTGGTTTCCTCGCCTACGGCCAAAACCTGCCGTCGAAGGAACCCTTGAGCTACTCCGGTTGCGGAGTCGTCTTCGGGCTTGCTGGCGTCGGCGAATTGGGAGCCCACAATGCGGACAGGTACTGGTTGTGGTCGTCCTTCAGACCTCCAAAGCCGTGCATCTACCCAGCGGTCACCTCGAAAGAGAACGCTGACCAGAACGTGATCCCTCTCGCGATTCCGGCGTCGGAGAAGATCTCTAAGGTGAGATTCGTTCTCGTCATCTTGATGCGAAAAAGCTGGAGCGGATGTTGGATGACTGTGGCATATCCCAGGGTGAAGCTCTTCGTCGCGAGCTAGGCGCAACAGGCTGATGAAACAGTCCATATCCCAGCTCACGGCCTTCTCGCTGGCTCTCACTCGGTGCGGCGGTAGAGGGACGATCCGCTGAACCGTTAGGCGCAATTCGGAGTCGCGTCTATCGCTTTCGTTCCATGGGTCGATATCGACGGAGCTTGCTCCGCACAGGATCTGGCACGCTCCTTCCCGAGTGCCCCCGACGTTGCATTGGAACCGAAGAGTGTCGAATTGGTCCTCGGTCATCGTTAGGGTTCTAGGTATCACTGGGCCACCTCCAAGGCGTGCCGAACCCGTACGAGCCACTGCGGCATCGCATCGATCCCGGGACGCCAATCAGACCAGTGTCGGGACCAGCGCTGCCATTGCCTCCCACGGAACTGAACAGCAACATCGGCTGCATTTGGCCAGGCTGTAGACCCCTTCAACTTGATCCAAGGATCCAGGTAGAACATATCGGGAGCCGAATCCGGGTAGCCATTCGGGAGAAGGAGCAGGAGCGAGACCTCGTCATGGTCGTACTTGCCTTCTGGGAGCTTCCAAGGCTCAACGACTACGCCAACGGATCCGCTCTCGGCATACTCGAAAAACTCGTATCCCTTGTCCGCCAAGTACTTCCGGCAGCGACGAGGAAGATGGCTCACGAGCGGGCGCCCTCGGTGCTTTCGTATTTGGCGGTGAAGAACACCTCTCGATGTTCGGGTCGGAGATCTGCGAACTTATCATTGTCGATCCGCTGATCTTCGCCGTCAGCGTTTTCTTGCCACACCCCGTATTGCAGCGGATCGACCCCGATGAGCTTCTTCAGAACATCGCCGCGGATTCGCCCGGTGCCCCACTCGAGGCGCCGTTCGTCGATCTCGAACAGGTAGGTGGACGAACTTCGAAACACGATGAAACGCGGGTCGGAAACGCCGTCCGGTCGAGCCTTCTCGTCCGGTCGAAGCGTCTCAAGCTGTCCGTCCTGAAGCCATTGGATCACGACGTACTCATCTGGATCGTCTGCTCCCGCAAGTCGAGCGATGAGGTCGCCGGTCAGGGGTCGACCCTCAGGATCCTTCGTTTGACTGAACTTGAGGTCTTCGCCAGCTATCTGTACTGCACTCATGATCTTGATCTCCTCGTAACGCGCTAGGGGGCTGTGGCTGGAAACGTCCCACAGGTGGGGTTGACGACCCAGAATGTAATCGAGTTGGAGCCAGAGGAAAGCTACGGAGGCATCGCTCGCCGAATCCGGCCCGGCCGGGTGGGTGCTCGTTCCACGGGCCCGAGGTCGGGCAGCCGGTAGCCCGGGGAGACCAACCAGCTCGACCCGTCGGAGCGCCATCCAGAGTGCAACGCGCGGAGCCAGGTTTTCCACGCCTTGGATCCGGTCCGCCACATGCGTAACCGCGTCTTGCGGCCCGCGGGCGAAATCGCCTCGAGGCTCCAACGCTGCAGGCACCGATGCTGCCCGGGCTTCGGGCTGCTGTCCGGTTGGTCATGCTCCTTCCGTTGCTCTTCCTGAAGAAAACGTGAGACAGGTCGGGAGGCGGAAGAACGGCCTCGCGACTCGCAAAGGTGACGGCCTCGGCGCCGGGGAGGGCATCCTCGGAGCCTGACCGGCTGTAGCACCAAGGTCCGCCGCGGTCTCAACCACCCATCAACACCGCCTTGCCGCGCCCGCCTGTGCGGTAGAGAACGGCGGGCCGACCTCCCCCGAATTTAGGGGCTCGGCGGCCGCCCACCGCGCGGCGCATTCGCCCCCCCGGGCGACGGAGTTCCCGCGCGCCGCCAGCCCCTTTTCCCGGCGCTTCGATTTCGCCCACCCCCCCCATTTGGGTGGTTGTTTGGGGGGGGTAAACGCTTATTTAGTAGTGCTTTCCGATGTTGTCCGTCCCCTTCTGAATGGAACGGGTCCGTTTCGATATGTTCGATGCGGGATCATCTGAAGGCACACAGTTTTGCGGCCGTAGGCGGGCGCCTGGCGCGTCCGTTGGGCTCCGCCTAGGCTACCCGGGGGGCGGGGGGGGGGGGGGGGGGGGGGGGGGGGGGGGGGGGGGGGGGGGG
>JAPPNN010000085.1 GCA_028873815.1 Gemmatimonadota bacterium
GAACTTACGTGACTTCTTGCCTTGATTTGCGATACTTCCGTCATGCCAGCCCGGCACGGCGGCGCTCTCTGGCCGCCGCCGGGTCACTGCCCCCTCTACCCCTCGGAGATCGGAGATCTTCGCTTGCCCGCGACTCCACGACCGGCTCAGGACGCCTGAAACGCCTCCGAAAGCCCCGTAGGCGGGCTCCGAGTCCGTCGCGGCGGCACCCGTGCCCCCGAACGATCCGACGCTTTCCGCAACATGGGCGGCACGGGCCGCGGGAACCTTCGGCGAAGAGGCGGCGCGGGCGCGGGAGTCCCGCCATTCAGCTCCGATTTTCCCGCCCTCGCCGGTCGGTCCAGCAAGGTCCAGAGAAACGGCAGGGAACGCAGATCGTGCAGCCCTGATTAGACTTACGTGATTTCCTGCCGGGATTCAGACCCTTACCATTCCGCCGACGCTGCAGGATGCGGTGCTGGAAACGATCGAGATCGGGCGGCGCACCGGCGTGCGGGTCGTGGCGTCGCACATCAAGGCGAAGGGCGTCGCGTACTGGGGGTCGAGCGCGTCGGCGATCCAGTTGATCCAGCGGGCGCGCGACGAGGGAGTGCGTGTGTGGGCGGATCAATACCCGTATCCGACCAGCGGCACCGACGGGAACACGGTGCTGGTGCCGCGCTGGGCGCTCCAGGATGAGCAGGCGCAGCGGCCGGCGGACGCCCGTCCACCCGCGGAGGTGCTCGAGGAGCGGCTGCGCGACCCCGAAACGGCCGCGCTGATCCGCATGGACATTGCGCACGAGATCGGCCGCCGGGGCGGGGCGGATCGTGTCGTCGTGTTCGAGTATCCGAACGACGCGTACGTGGGACGGAACCTGGCCGAGATCGCGGCGGAGCGTGGCGATGATCCGGTGGAGGCGGCGATCGCGCTGCAGCTTGAGGGCGACCGGACGCGGCGCGGTGGCGGACGCTTTCGGGGCTTCTCGATGTCGGAGATGGACGTGGAGAACTACGCCGCGCAACCGTGGGTGGCGACCGCCTCGGACGGGGGGATCGGCTGGCCCGGCGACGGTCCGGTCCATCCGCGCTTCTACGGCACGTTTCCGCGCAAGATCCGACACTACGCGCTGACCGTTGGCGCACTGTCGGTGGAGTCGGCGATCCGCGCGCAGACCTCGCTGCCCGCTCGTATCATGGGCCTCGCCGACCGGGGCGAGATCAGGGAGGGCTACTGGGCGGACCTGGTCGTCTTCGACCTGGAGACGATCGCGGACCGCGCCACATTCATGGATCCCCACCAGCACTCGGCCGGGATCGACCACGTGCTGGTCAACGGCGAATTCGTGGTGCGGGACGGCGAAATCCTGATGGCGCTGCCGGGCCGGGTGATCGCGTCCCGGCGAGGAGGGCGGCCCGCGGCTTGAGCAGCCTCGCAATGCCGCGAACTTACGGGCGCGGGGGTGGCGGTCCGCTCAACTCCAAAGGGCACCGATCGGCACCGCGAAGAGCCGGTCGCCGAACGATATGGTGTGATCGCCGTCGTAGAGGAGGACGCCGATGCGGAAACGGTCACCCGCGACTCGGCGGAAGCGCCTAAGGCCGCTGAAGTCGTGGGAGCGGAGCGAGGCCGCCGCCTTGACTTCGATCCCGTAGCAGTCGCCCGCCGCGTCCTCAATCACCAGATCGACTTCGACCTGGTCCTTGTCGCGATAGTGATGGAAGGTGAGCGGGTCATCCACCCACAATGCCTGCTTCCGCAGCTCGTTGTAGACGAACGACTCCAGAAGCGATCCCAGTTCCGCCGGGTTGCGGAGCAGTCTGCGGCGGGTGATCCCTCGCAGGGCGCACATCATTCCGGTGTCGACCGCGTGGATCTTTGGTGTCTTCACCAGCCGCCTGTACTCGCTGGCATGCCAGGCGGGCAGCCGCTCGACCAGAAAGAGCTGCTCCAAAAACGCAATTGTAATAGCGTCCAATCGATATTGAAAGAGCGTCTGATCGATATTGTCAAAGCGTCTGATCGTCAGCGAAGGAGCGCGGGCAAGTGCCGCCGCGCCTGACCGTTCCGGCTACGCCCCCCACACCTCGCGCATGACCCGAAGCGCGTTCGTTCCCAGGATCTTCTCGACGCGCTCTGTCGCATGCCCGCGCGCCAGGAGCGTTTCCGACAGCTTCCGGAACTGGTCCGGGCCCTGCAGATCGGGGATGAACGGCACGACGCCGGCCCGTTCTCCCGCAGCGCCAATGCCCGCCGCGCGGCGCCGTTCGACATCCCTGCGCGCCGCTTCGTAGGCCGCATCCATGTCGTCGTACGCGGTCGTGCCGCCGTCGGTGCCGATCCCGACGTGCTCCTCGCCGCACACCTGCACGGCGTGCTCGATGTGCCGCACCACGTCGTCGGCCCCGGCCATGCCGTCGGCCGCGAGGAACGGCATGAAGTAGATCCCGACGATCCCCCCACCCTCGGCAACCAGACGCAGCTCCCGGTCGGTCTTGTTGCGCGGCAGGTCGGTCACCGCCCTGCAGCCCGTGTGCGTGATCGCGAGTGGCGCGGCGGAGGCGTCGATGGCGTCCAGACAGGTCTGCTCGCCGCTGTGGCTCAGGTCCACGAGCGTGTTTGTGGCGTTCAGTTCCGCGACGACATCGCGCCCGAAGTCGGTGAGTCCCCCGTTCTCCGGCACCATCGACCCGTGCCCGAGCTGGTTGGCGACGTTGTAGGTGAGCTGGATGATCCTGACGCCCAGTCCGGCAAATGTCCCGACGCGCTGTGCATCGTCGCCCATCATCGCGGCGTTCTGGAAGCCCTGGATGATGCCGACCCTGCCTTCGCGCGCGGCTCTCTCGATGTCGCTCGCCGCCCAGACCTTCAGAAGCGCGTCAGGATGCGTCCGGATGATCCTGTTCCAGCGGGATATGTCGGCGACTGAACTCTCGAAAGGCTCCCGGGGGCCCGCGACGTAGCCGATCGTGGTGTTGACGGCGGCGGTGCCGGAGGCGATGGCATCGGCAAGCGCGCGGTCGTCGAGCGAGGTCCGCTGCTCACCCTGCAGGGCCTGCGAAGGCCCCCCCGACCGCGGGATGTTCGGGTTCCGGATGCCACCGAGCATGTTGATGACGAAGAGGTCGGATTGGGGGTCGCGCGTGCCGGACCCCGACTCGGACATGCCGGACAGGGACTCGCGCGCGCCCGTCCGGGACTCCCTGCATCCGGAAGCTGTGGCCGCCAGCGCGACTCCTGCGGATGTACCCAGGAAGGCGCGGCGTGTGAGCGGCCCGGGGTGCTTCGTGACCACCTCGAACATGAGACCTACCCGGACTGTGGGTGACAGGTGAAGTTGTCACTATGCAAGGTGAGACGTCACTGAGACAACTTTCGCAGGCGATGCCTGCGCCAAACCACCGAGTTGCGCTCGTCGCCCTGTTGACCTGCGCCGCGCTCGCCGCCTGCAGCGAGGATTTCGGGTCGCCCGTCAAACCCCCCGTCGAGCCCCCCGCACCCCCCACCCCCACCACCGTCGAGACCCTCTCCGGCGGCGACCAGCGCACCGTGCAGGGACTGTCGCTCGCCGATCCCATCGTCGTCCGCGTCCTGGACGCCCAGGGCCGCCCCATGTCCGGGCAGACGGTCACCTTTGCGCCCGCCGCGGGCCACGGATCCGCCGATCCCGCCTCGGCGACTACCGGCAGCGACGGCAGCGCCGCCACGCACTGGACTCTGGGGCCGGATCCGGGCCGGCACACTATCACGGTCGCCGCGACTGACGCCTCCACCACGGTCACGGCGGTCGCCCTCGACCTCGAGGCCGAGCTCGATACCCTCTTCATGTCCCCGACCGACGCCGAGATCGACGCCGTGCGCACCGACTGGGCTGCACGCGACATCTCTGCGGCAGACGTGCGAGTGGAACTGGCCGAGCGGCTCGATCTGGCGGGCTCCGAAGTCGATCTCCGCATCGTCTCCCACAGCGTCGCCGGGGTGCGCCACTATGGGGCCATCCTGGTGCCGGACGCCGCGGCAGAGGGGAGCCTGCCCGTGCTGGCCTACCTGCACGGGGGGGACGGTGGGGTGTCGATCGGCGACATTCAGATTGCGGCGTTCGCGCTCGGGGAGCTGCGCGACAGCTTCGTGTACGTGATTCCGTCGTTTCGCGCCGAGCCGCTGGTTCACGGCGACAGCGTGTGGGTCTCCGAGGGCCCGCCCAGTCCGTGGGACTACGATGTGGACGACGCGCTGGCCCTTGTGAACGTGGCTATCGAAACCGTGCCCGAAGCGCAAGCGGACTCGATCAACCTGTTCGGGGGCAGCCGGGGCGCGGGGGTCGCTCTTCTTGCGGGGGTACGGGACCCGCGGATCGCGCGGATCGTTGCGTTCTTCGGCCCGACGTACTTCTTCGACGACTGGGTGCGTGAGATCGTGCGCGAGGCGGCGCTGCGCATGCCGCGTGAAACTACCGGGGTCGCCCACCTCGACTCGACCTTCATCCAGCCCCATATACGCGGCGAGTACTCCCGCGGCGACATGCGGCTGGAGCTGGTGCGGCGCTCCTCGGCCCTCTTTGCGCAGGATCTACCCTCGGTACAGCTACATCACGGCGACCTGGACCAGACGGTCTCCGTCTCCCAGGCCGAGGCGCTGATGGCGGCGATGGAGGCCCTGGGGCGCGGCCCGCCCGACTTCGAGGCCTACATCTACGAGGGGGGCGGCCACGACCCGTTCGGCCTGCGCGAAGCCATTCCCCGGGCGGTGGCTTTCCTGGCGCGGGCGCTGCGGGCTGGCGCGGCCGGAGCCCCTACCGCGATCCCTCGACCCGCACAGTGAGCAGGTCGTTCAGGTGGTAGTGGCGGTGGCGCACCGACGAGGCGTAGTGGTTGAGCAGGCGCAGCGACAGTTCCTGGTCGGTGGCCGGAGCCGCGTGTTCTTCGAGCAGCTTCAATTGCTCCTCGAAGTTGGTCCCCTGGGGCGATGCCAGAAACTCCAGGACGGCAACACCCTTGTCCTCACGAACCGCCACGCGCAGCCGTCGCAGGCCGACCGCCTCCTCGCCGTCCTGAGCCGCGAGGCTGAGAAGCACTTCTTCGCCGGCAGCGCGCAGCCGCTCCTTCGATTCCTGGTTCCACCGGAGGCGGCGCCCGAACTCGGTCAGGAACTCGTCGAGCAGATGCCGCACGCCCGCGTCCAATGACATGTCGATGTTGCGTGGTCCGAACCAGCGGCCGCGGGCGAAGAACAGCGCGGTCAGGGTGTACAGGACGATCACGAGGACGACGATCGCCGCCGCAATCCACACGAGGTTGGAACTCTCGCCGCCCGGGACTTCCTGGCCGCGAACAAGGGTTGGGATGAGGAAAAGGATGGGTCAGCTCCCGGGATGGGTCCGTCTCCGCGGCGGACCAGAGGCATGGCCATCGCGGGAATTTGACGGGTTTGTGTCCGAAATTGTCGCACAATGTCCGAAATTGTCGGAAAATGTCCGATTTTGTCGTATCGGTCGAGCGGCTGGGGTCGCGTCAGGCCGAACAGCTTCGCCGTGATTCTATCCTCGGGCGAGCCCACGGGACAAGACGCCGCCCGCTGCGGCCACCATGAAGTACTCCGACGGCTGAGGCGTATCCGGCGTACTACTTCAGCAAACCGGGGCGTTCCCATGTCAGAGCCAGTCAAGACCCTCCGCCTCTTCGCAGCCGCCACCCTCTTCGCGGTTGCTTTGCCGATTCCCACCCAATCACTCCCGGCCCAGGAGGTCATCTACCTTGCCGGCCGCGACCAGCGCCTGGACGCCGACTTCGAGGAAGTCTTCCGCATCGGTGTGCTGGAGGGCGAAGAGTGGGAGATGTTCGGTACCGTCATGCACGTCGCGTTCGATGAGAACGGCAATCTCTACATCGTGGACGGCAGCGGCGGCATGTCCCTTGGAGACGGGACACGCGTATTCGGCCTGGGCTCTTCAGGAACGCGCGTGCTGGTGTTCGACGCATCCGGAAACTTCCTGCGCGAATTCGGCACCTCCGGCGAGGGGCCCGGCGAGTTCAACATGCCGGCGGGGTTCGCGGTCATGCGGGACGGCACCACGATCGTGAGCGACTTCGGACACCGTGCGTATCAGCTCTTCGACACCGGCGGGAGATTCCTGCGCATGGTGCAAGGGAACGAGGGTGGCGGCCCGGGTGGGATGGCGCGAGACCTGCTGGCCGATCCGCGCGGAGGTGCCGCGTTCACCGGTGGCTTCGAAAGGGGCATTGCCATGATCGGCGACGCAGGTCCGCCGACATCCCGCCCGATTACCCGGCTCGGACTTGCTGGCGAGGAGGTCCAAACCGACACCGTCGTCCAGGCCTGGCTCCCTCCCCGCGCGGAGGCCGGTCTCGAGCTGCCCGGAAACATCAGTATCCCCGGAGGGGCCAGGGCGACGCTGGCCAATGCTCTGAGCGGCCTTTCGCAGCCTTCCATCTTCGAGCCGCCGCTGCTGGCGGGCGTGTTGCCGAACGGTGGCATCGTCTACTCCGACTCGTCGGCCTACGCCCTGAAGGTCACGCGTCCGGATGCCGGTGACGTGGCGAGGATCATTCGGCGCCCCATCCAGCCCGAGCCGGTCACACCTCGAATCGAGAGGGAGCATCGCGAGAAGCAGGAGCGCGAGGAGCAGGAGGCCGCCCGGAGCGGGGGTTCAGGTGGTGCCATCCAGATCCGGCTTTTCACCCCGAGCGGCCGCGACCCCGGCGCGCTGAACCCGACGATCCCACTCGACATGCCCGAACCGACGTACTACCCCGAGCTTTCCGTATTGCGCGACCTCTCCACCACGTGGGACGGCAGCATCTGGGTGCGCCGCCGCGGTGACGAACCGGAGAGCGACGGGCCCATCGATGTCGTCACCGCCGACGGGCGCTACGTCGGCACGTTCGCGATAGACGCGACAGAGATGCCCGACGCCTTCGGGCCGAACGGCATGGCCGCGTTCATCGAACTCGACGAATTCGAGGTCGCCAGGGTCGTGGTGCGGAGGCTGCCCGCGGCTGTGCGCTGAGCGGGACGGTCGGGCGTCTGACCGCCCACCAATGCCTCAGCCCAACCATCCCTCCGCCAGAAGCAACTCGGCGTTGAGAACCGACGCCCCCGCCGCACCGCGAATCGTGTTGTGCCCCAGCGCGGCGAACTTGATCCCCAGAATGGGACACTCCCGGATACGCCCCACCGAGACGGTCATCCCTCCGCCCGCCATAGCATCCCGGCGGGGCTGAGGGCGGTCGGGGTCCTGGAGGACGGTCACCGGCCAATCCGGCGCGGTCGGCAGCCCGAGTTCCTGTGGCCGCCCGCGAAACGCCCCGAGCGCCGTCCGCACCTCTGCCGGCGACGGCCGCGCGCCCAGCTCCACCGACGCGCACAGCAGGTGCCCATCCACAGTCGCCACACGGTTGCAGTGCGCGCTCACCACCGCCCCATGCGGCTCGACCCCGTCCTCGTCCGCACGCACACCGCCCAGCACCTTGAGCGTCTCTGTCGCGAGCTTCTCCTCCTCGCCGCCGATGAACGGGATGGCGTTGCCCAGCACGTCCACCGCCGCCAGGCCCGGATACCCGGCCCCGCTCACCGCCTGCAGCGTGGAGACGACCACGCGACGGATCCCGAAGCCGCGCAGCGGAGCGAGGGCCAGCGCGAGCGTGATCGTGGAGCAGTTGGGGTTGGTGACGATCGCGCCCGGCCAGCCCCGCCCGCCTCTCTGCCGCCCGATCAGCACGAGGTGGCCCGGATTCACCTCCGGCACGATCAGCGGCACGTCGTCGTCCATGCGGTGGTTGCGCGCGTTGGAAAGCACGACGTGCCCCGCCCGTGCGAACGCCTCTTCGATCGGTCCGGCGACCGAAGCGTGCATCGCGGAGAAGACCAGCCGCGGACAGTCGGCCGCGGGTGCGCAGGCGCGCACGACCATACCCCCCACCACCTCGGGCATGCGCAGGTCCTGCACCCAGTGCGTGGCCTCGCCATAGCTCTGCCCCGCGCTGCGGTCGCTCGCGCCCAGCCAGGCCAGCCGGAACCACGGGTGCCCGTCCAGCTGGCGAACGAACTGCTGGCCGACCATGCCGGTCGCGCCGAGCAGCCCCACGGGGATGGATTCGGGAGGATTCATGAGAGGGTTCTACGCCACGGCGCCGGGGGTGTTTCAAGCGCCGCACGGCGATTCCGAGGCCCCCGGGGTTCCGCCGCGCGCGACACCGCTTTCAGCTCACTGGCCGGCTCCGCGGCACCAGCCGCGCCGACCAGAGCCCGGAATTCGTGTCCGAGAAGAAGATCCGGCCCTTGAAGGGCATCGCGCTCCACGCCATCGGCGAGTTGGGCACGTAGCCGATCGGGTCGTACGCCTTGAAGACCGCGATCTCGCGCCCCTGCGTGTACAGGTTCCCCATCAGGTCGCCCGACACGTCCACCATGCGCACGCCGCCCTCGTAGTACGCCTGGTAGAGGATGTCGTCCTCGACCCAGATGTTGTGCGTGCCGTACTCGGGCACCTCGTAGCGCGCCACCATCTCCGGGTTCTCGGGATCGGAGAAGTCGACGATCTGGATGTAGCCCCGGGTCGCGAGCGGGATCCCGTGCATGCCGGTCTCCGGATCGTAGGGCAGCTGGTACGATCCGCGCCCCTGCCCCGGCCCCTCCCAGGCCAGCCCGCGCCGGCTCATGATCTCGTCGCCCAGGAAGACGTAGTGTTTGCCCGTCGACTGCGACACGTACGGGAAGACCGCGTGCGTGGCCCCGCCCGGGATCGGATAGCTGCTCACGAGGACCGGGTTCTCGGGCGACCCGCCCCAGCGGCCGTCCCCCACGTCCACAACCACCAGGCCGTTCTCCCACTCCGCCGAATACGCGAGGCCGTCCAGCACCCAGACGTCGTGCAGACGGCTGTTGGGGTGGTTGTACTCGCCCACCAGGCGCGGGTTGTAGAGGTCGCTGATGTCGAGGATCACGTACTTGTCCCCGCCCGCCAGCGCGAAGACGTGGCCTTCGGTCGGGAAGGCGTTGTGAACGCCGCCGGTGAGCCCGTAGTCCGTCACTTCGGACGCGATGACCGGGTGCGCGGGGTCCGCAAGGTCCAGAATCACCACGCCGTTGCGCCGGTTGGACGCGCCCTCGCGGGTCATCGTGGCGTAGCGGGCGTCGGGCGAGACCTTCATGTCGTTGACCGAACGCGCGTCGACCTGTATCGAGTCGGTCTTGAAGATGTTGCCGACATCGGTCACGTCCCACACGAAGCCATGGCCGTCGGAGCGCTTGGCGCCCGTGAGCGCATAGTCACGCCCGTCCCGGCCCTCGAAGACCCAGAAGTCGGTGGTCCGAACCCGCTGCTCGCGGCCGTGCCCGTGAATCTCCAGCTCCTGGATAACGTCGCGCTCGACGACCCGGAAGGAGGTGCGCGCGGAGAGCGGCCCCGCGTCGGCGATGACCGTGTAGACCCCGGGGACGTCCGCGACGAAGCGTCCCCCATGCATCTGCGCCGGGGCGGGCGGCGCCATGATCCCCTCGGGCGCCTCGTACGAGTGCGTCCATTCGAGGAGGACGCCGCTGACCAGGTCGCCGCCGCCGTCCCTCACCTCGGCGCCGAAGCCGATGACGTCGCCGGTCCGCGCGCGGGCCACCCCGCCGACGATCTCGAGCGACTCGCCGGTGAAGGGAGCCGCGGAGAGGGTCGCCGCGCCTTCAACCCCCTCGACCATGGCGGTGATGGTGGCCGTGCCAGGGGCGACGCCAGTGACGCGCCCGAAGCCGTCGACGGAGACGACGTCCGGCGAGTCGCTGCGCCACGCCACGTCCGGGTCGGTGCGCGCGCTGCCGTCCGTGTGCTCGGCCTGCACGGCCATGCGAAGCGTGGTGCCCACGAACAGCCGGTCGTTGGTGGCGGGAGAGACGACCACCCGCGCGACATCGGCCCAGGCAATGCTGACCGGCACCCTGAGCGTGACCGGTTCGCCTGCGGGATTGTCGGCCCCCTGCGCCAGCGTGGCGATCAGCGCATAGTCTCCCACCGCCAGCGCGGTGACGACACCGTCTCGCACGCGTACCGCCGACCGGGGCCCCACGAGTCGCACCACCGGATCCTCGACGCGGGCACCCGACCGCGTGTACGCCGCGATCGTGACCCGCACCTCGTCGCCCACCTGCATCTCCAGTTCGGCGGGATAGGCCCACAGCCGCACGATGGGGTCGTCCCCGGTCTGGGCCTGGAGCGGGGCGACACTCGCGACCGTGCCCGCCACCATCAGGCCGACGACAAGCATGTGGAGTCCCGTGAGCTTCGCGTTGCCGGTCATCTGCTTCCTCCTTTGGCCATGTCGGATCGCCTGGCGGGTCCGTGTGGTGCGTGGAAGCGAAATTGAGTCACGTTGGGCCGCTAGGCAAAGTCTTGTCCAACGGCAAATGAGCCTGAACGCGGGGCCGGTTTCCAGCGGGAA
>JAPPNN010000018.1 GCA_028873815.1 Gemmatimonadota bacterium
TCCCGCTGGAAACCGGCCCCGCGTTCAGGCTCATTTGCCGTTGGACAAGACTCAGCCTTCCCTATCTCCCGCCGCCGGTGCAGATTGGAAGCCCTCCGGGCGCCGGTTTCGCGCCGCGTCCGCCCACACCGCCCTCTTTCCCACGGACACCCCCATGAGTGATGCACCCGTTACTCACTACCGCCTGGCCGAGCAGCCCGTCGAGGAGCTCAATCCCCTCATTTCGCGCAGCCTGATCACCGGCGAGCGGGCGATGCTGGCGCACGTCTACCTCAAGAAGGGCGCGGTCGTGCCGATGCACTCGCACGACAACGAGCAGATCACGTATGTGCTGGAGGGAGCGCTCCAGTTCCGGATCGGCGACGACGGGCCGCAGGACCTCGTCGTGCGGTCGGGCGAGGTGCTGCACCTGCCCAGCAACGTGCCGCATGAGGCCGTGGCGCTGGAGGACACGATCGACGTGGACGTGTTCACGCCACCGCGGCAGGACTGGCTGGACGGGACGGATTCCTACCTGCGGAGCGCCGGCTCCGCCGAGGAGGAATAGTGGGGTCGGCGGGCAGGCTCGTCGGGAGCCCGTGGATCTGGAAGGACGGCGAGTTCATCCGCTGGGACGACGCGCAGGTGCATGTGCTCAGCCTGGCGGTGCAGTTCGCGGCGTCGGTCTTCGAGGGCGTGCGCTGCTACGAGACGGCCAGGGGGCCGGCGGTTTTTCGGCTGGACGCGCACCTGAAGCGGCTGATGGCGTCGAGCCGGACGTACCGGATGCAGCCGGACCACACGATCGACGAACTGACCGAAGCGGTGTGCGCGACGATCCGCAAGAACGAATTGAGGTCGTGCTACATCCGCCCGATGGTCTTGCGGGGCTACGGGGCGGCGAGCATGCGCCCCGACCTCAGCCCGATCGAGACCTATATCCCGGTGTGGCCGTGGGGGGCGTACCTGGGTGAGGAGGGGCTGGCGAAGGGGGTCGACGTGTGCGTGTCGTCGTGGAACCGGCCCGCGCCGAACACCGTGCCGAGCGGGGCGAAGTCGGCGGGCAACTACCTGGTGTCGACGCTGATGGTGATGGAGGCGTCGTCCCACGGCTATGTGGAGGCGATCGGCCTCGGGCCCAGCGGGCTGGTGAGCGAGGGCAGCGGACAGAACCTGTTCATGGTCGTCGACGGCGAGGTCGTCACGCCGATCCTGGACGGGACTTCGCTGTCGGGCATCACGCGCCACTCCGTGCTGAAGATCTCGGAGGAACTGGGCTACACGGTGCGCGAGCAGCTGGTGCCCAGGGAAATGCTGTACGCGGCCGACGAGCTGTTCTTCACGGGAACCGCGTCGGAGGTGACGCCGATCCGGTCGGTCGACGGGCTGGAGGTGGGGAACGGGCGCCGGGGGCCAGTGACCGAGCGCATCCAGACGCGCTACCTGGAGTTGGCGAACGGCGAGGGGCCGGATCCGTGGGGGTGGGTGACGTACTTGTAGGCGGGGCGGACGGAGCGGGCCGGCGGGCGCTCGAGGGCCGGCGGGCCCGACTCAGCCCGCGGCGTTCAGCGCCAGCACCGCGTGCAGCAGCACATTGGCCCCGCGGGTGATGTCCTCGGGGGCGGTGTATTCGCGCGGCGAATGGCTGATGCCGTCGCGGCTGGGGACGAAGATCATGCCGACGGGACCCAGTTCGGCCATGCTCTGGGCGTCGTGCCCCGCCCCTGACGGCATGCGAAGGGTCGAGTAGCCGAGGTCGGTCGCGGCGCGTTCCAGCATGTCGCGGAAGGCGGGGGCGGTGGGGGCGGCGAGGCTCTCGTAGAATTGCTCGAATTCGATGGTGACCTCGCGGGCGGACTCGATTTCGCGGGCTCTTGCGACAATTTCGGACAAAATCTGGCCGATTTTGTCCATTTCGAGGTCGCGGATCTCGAGCGTGGCCCGCACCTCACCCGGCACGACGTTGGGCGCGCCCGGCACCGCCTCGATCCTGCCCACCGTGGCCACCTGCCGCCCCTCCGTGGTGGTCGCGACCTCGCTGACGGCGCGGATCAGGTCGGCGGTGGCGACGAGCGCGTCCCGGCGCTGGGGCATGGGCGTCGTGCCCGCGTGGTTCTGGGCGCCGAGCACGGTGATGTACCAGCGGCGGATGCCGACGATCCCCTCGACGATGCCGATCTGGGTCCCGGCGGCTTCGAGGACCGCGCCCTGCTCGATGTGAAGCTCGAGGAACCCGGCCATGGAACCGGGTTCGCGCTGCGCCTCGTCGAGCCGCGCGGCGTCGCCGCCGAGACGATTGATGCCGTCGCGAATCATGAAGCCGGAGGCCGTGACGACGTCGAATTCGAACGGCTCGACCCGCCCGACCAGCGCGCGGCTCCCCGTCTTGCCCCCCTCTTCGTTCTGGAAGACCACGACCTCGAGGGGGTGCCCCAGTTCGACCTCGTGGTGATGCAGGGTCAGCGCGACCTCGAACGCCGCCGCGCAGCCCACCATGCCATCGTAGCTGCCGCCCTCCGGCACGGTGTCCATGTGGGACCCGATGACGATCGGCAGCGCGGCGGGGTCGGCGCCGTCTCGCCGGCCGATGAGGTTGCCGGCAATGTCCACGGACACCTGGAGGCCGGCGTTCTCCATGACGGAGGCGGCATAGGCCCGCGCGGCGATGTCTTCGTCGCTGTAGGCCAGGCGGGTCGTCCCGCCGTCGTCGCCGCCTCCGTAGCGGCGGAAGACATCGAGGATCGCGTTGAGCCGGTAGCCGTCGACGAGCGGGGCCTGCCCGAGGGGCGTGGCCGCCTGCGGCGGCGCGGCGAGGGTGGCCGCCCCGAGCGATGTGGGCAACGTGGCCGCCCGGAGCGACGCGGGGAAGGTGGCCGCCAGGGCCGCCGAGGCCTTCAGGAAGTCGCGTCGCGCGAACGACTCGCCGTGTTCGGCGGGCGGTAGCGGGTCACGGGGCATTCGTCTTATCCTGGCCGGTGGCACATGGAACCCCCTTCAGAATAGGTGGACAGTCCGCTTTGGACGAGGGAGCCTTCAACTTCGACGGCGACTACGGGGAGAGCTACGAGGCCCTGGCCCGGCAGGTCATCCCCGGGTACCTGACCTTCTTCCCCATGTTCGCCGCGCTCATCGAGCCGGATCTCCCGCCGGGCGCCCGGGTGCTGGTGATCGGTGCGGGCACGGGCATCGAACTCGTCACCCTCAAGCGGGTGCGGCCCGACCTCCAGTTGCATGGGGTCGACCCCTCGGAGCAGATGCTGGAGATCGCGCGGCGGCGCGTCGCGGAGGCGGGGGTCGCGGACGGGGTCAGCTTCCAGCTCGGGTACGCGGAGGATGTCCCGGCCGCGCCGCTCTTCGACGCCGCAACCCTGATCAACGTGCTTCACTTCGTCCCCGACGACGGAAGCAAGGCAGCACTGCTGGGCGACATCGCGCGGCGAATGAAGCCGGGCGGCGTATTCGTCTTCTTCGACCTGCACGGCGGTGCCGATTCGGAGGAGCACGAGCGCTACCTGTCCACGTGGCGGCGCTACTGGACGATCCGCGGGATGACGGCGGACGAGAAACGCCGCTTCGACGCGCGGATTCGCGAGGGGATTCACTTCGCGCCGGCCTCACGGATCGTCGAGCTGGCGCGAGATGTCGGCCTGACCGAGCCGAGTCGCTTCTACACGAGCCTGCTGTACGGGGGATGGACCTTTCGGCGGGCTGGCGGGTGACCTATTCGTAGGGGATGTTCTGCAGCGCAATGTCCTGTCGACCTATGAAAAGGCCGCCCATGCGGATGTGGCTACCAGCGCTCGTGTCTCTGGCCGCAATTGCCGTGGCCGGTTGCGCCGATCTCGCGCTCGAACCCGGTCAGATCCCGCATTCGCTGTCGATCTCGCCCGAGGACGCCCGCGTCAAGGAAGGTGACGTCGGGGAGTTCACCGTCACGGTGTTCGACGAAGACGGACAGGTCATTCCGGGGCCGCCCGCGTGGGCGCCGGCCGCGTGGGAAGTGGCCGATCCATCCATGGTCGAGTTCGGACCGGACGGGAGTTTCACGGCGCTCGACAACGGCGAAGCGAGGATCGGAGCCCGCTCGGCCGGGCTGCTGGCCCGCACCACGCTGCTTATCAGCCCGGGCAGCGTGCGGCTGACGGCGCCCGCGGTCTACCTGAACCAGGCCATCCAGCGCCTCGACGGCACCGTGCCGCTGATCGCCGGACGCAAGGCACTGCTGCGGGTGTTTGTCACCGGCGACGAGGTCAGCTACTTCGAACCCCGCGCCTATGCGGACTTTCTGCTGGACGGGAGGGTGATTCATACGGCCCCGATGGACCCGCCGCACGTCATTCCCGATGCGATCGACGAGAAGTGGCGGTTGCAGTCATTCAACGCCGAGATCCCCGGTGAGGTGATCCGGCCCGGGATCGAATTGTCCGTCGAAGTGGATCCCGACGGCGTGGTGCCCCTGCGGCCGGGCAGCGAGCGGAGGATCCCGGCGGAGGGCGCGCTGGCCCTCAACGTGGTCGAGCTTCCGGTGCACTATCAGACGCTGGTTCCCGTGATCGCCGCGACCGATCCCCGCGAACAGATCCGCATTTGGGCCGAAGACATGACCGCGGAGAGCGAGTGGCTGGAGTTTGCGCGCAGCGTTCTCCCGATCGGAGACATGCACCTGACGATGCACGAGCCCTTCTACACCTCGGTGGACTTGAACACCTTCGACGGCTGGCGGCAGCTCATCAGCGACATCAGGACCCTGCGGACCATGGAAAACGGCAGGGGCTACTACTACGGAGCCTTCCATCGTGCCAACCTCACGGGGCTCGTGGGGTTGGGGTACATCGGCTACCCGGTCAGCATAGGGTTGAGTCAGGACGATACCTTTGCCCACGAAGTGGGCCACAACATGAGTCTCGCCCATGCCCCTTGCGGCGGCGCAGGAGGGGCGGACCCCAAATTCCCCTACAAGGATGGCAGCACCGGGGTCTGGGGATACAATCCGGCTGGCGGAGGCATCGTCGATCCCGATCAATACAAGGATCTGATGGGGTATTGCAATCCGAGCTGGGTCAGCGACTACAGCTTCGAGAAGGCCCTGGACTTCCGGATTCGGACCGAGCTCAGGCCGGGCGGGGCGGATCCGGGGGGCGTGGACCCCGTGGATGTCCGTGGACCCACCGAGCAGACGCTTTTGCTGAGGGGTAGGGCGGTCGGCGGCGCGCTGGTGCTCGAGCCCGCCTTCCTGGTGGAGACGCATCCGGTGCTGCCGGACGGCGACGGCGCCTACCGCCTGGAAGGGTTCGGTTCAGGTGGTCGCGTCGTTTTCTCTTTCGGATTCACGCCGACGCCCCTGGAGTTCGGCGGAGGGGACTTTCTCTTTGCGGTGCCCTACGACGCGGAGTCGGATGGGGTGCTGGAGCGAGTCGTCCTGACGGGACCCGAGGGCGAGTTCGCGCTCGGGCCGTCCAGCACAAGTCCGATGGCCATCATCACCAACCGCGCCAACGGGCAGGTGCGCGCCATTTTGCGCAACTGGAACGGCGGCCTCAATCTTCTGGATGAAAACACCGAGATAATGGTCAGCGACGGCTTGCCCGACGTCGTGCGGTAGCCACCCCCACCGGAAGGAAGCTCGCCATGTCTGGAACCATCAGCAAAACACGTTCTGCGGCGCCTATTCTCGCGCTTTTCACACCGGTTGTCCTGGGGGGCTGCGAGGCCGGATCCGACGCGCCGGCCTCCAGCGCCGTGGCCTTCGAGGGCGCGCGAGTGATCGTGGGCGACGGTGCGGTGATCGAGGACGCCGTCTTCGTCGTGGACGATGGCCTGATCGGGCAGGTCGGAGCGTCCGGGGCGATCGACATACCGGACGGCGCCGCCCGCGTGGACCTGAGCGGCAAGACCGTCATGCCGGCGATCGTCAACGCGCACTTCCACCTGAATCCCGAACGGGGGGCGCGGACCGAGCAGCTCCGGCACTCCGCCTACTACGGCACGTCGCTGGCGGTAAGCCTCGGGCTGGACGATGGCGAGGCGGCCTTCGAGATGCGCGACGAGATGTTGACCGACGGCGCGCGTTCACAGACCGCGGGCCGGGGAATCACCTCCCCGGAGCCGGGCAGGAGCGAGGTTCCGCACTGGGTCACCACGGAGGACGAGGCGCGCGCGGCGGTGCGTGAACTGGCCGACCAGCAGGTCGACATCGTGAAGATCTGGGTCGACGACCGGGGGGGCCAGTACGAGCGGCTCTCGCCCGAACTCTACGGCGCGGTCATCGACGAGGCTCACGCCAACGGCCTGCGCGTGACGGCCCACGTGTTCCGCCTGGAGGACGCGAAGGGGTTGCTCCGCGCCGGTGTCGACGCCTTCGCGCACGGGATCCGCGACATGGACGTGGACGACGAGCTGGTTGCACTGTGGCGGGAGCGGCCGAACGTGGTGCTGGTCCCCAACCTGCCCGGGCCGGGAGTGGCCGAGAACTTCGACTGGCTGGCGGGGACCGTGTCGGCCGACCGGATCGCGGGAATGAACGAGGGGTCGACGGACCGCCCCCAGGCGCAGGAGTTCTTCGGGATTCAGGCGCGCAACATGGTGCGGTTGCACGGCGAGGGCTTCCCGGTGTCGTTCGGGACCGACGGCGGCTCACCGTGGGCCGTGCACCAGGAGCTGGCGGACATGGTGCGGGCCGGGATGTCCCCGGCGGACGTGATCGTGGCGGCGACGGGCACATCGGCGGCGTTCGTGGGTGCCGACGACCTCGGCATGATCGAGGCGGGCAAGAGCGCGGACTTCATCGTGCTGGACGCGAACCCGCTCGACGACATTACCAACACGCGCATGATCGACGCGGTGTATCTGCGCGGGGTGGCGGTGGACCGCGAGGGCATGGGCGCGGAGTTGCTGGGCCTCAGCCCCCCGGCCCCGTAATCCTGTACTCGCTTGGCGGCACCTCGCCGCGCAGGTGCTCCACGAAGTAGTCCCACGTCCGGCGCACCACGTAGGGCTCGCTTGAGTAGCCGTGGTTCCGGTTCGGCAGCACGAACATGTCGAAGTCCTTGTTGTGGGCGATCAGCTCCTCGATCACCCGGATCGTCATGTTGGGGTGCACGTTGTCGTCCAGCGTGCCGTAGTGCAGCAGCAGCTTCCCCGTCAGGTTGGCGGCCAGGTTCTGGTTGGCCTGGTTGTCGTAGTTGTCGGTGCCGTCCTCGTTCTCCACCAGCAGCCCCTGGTACTTCTCCGCCCAGGGGAAGTGATAGCCGCGGTTGTCGTGGTTGCCGGCGCCCGACACGGCCACCTTGAAGAAGTCGGGCCAGCGCAGGATCGCGTCCGTCGACGAGAAGCCGCCACCGGAGTGCCCGAAGATGCCGACCCGGCCAAGGTCCATCTGGGGGTATCGGCCGGTCAGCTCCTTGAGCGCCGAGATGTGATCGGGGATGCCGTTGTCGCCCATGTTCGCGTAGTAGGCGTCGTGAAACGCCTTGGAGCGGAGCGGCGTGCCGAAGGCGTCGACCGCGAAGACGATGAAGCCGAGTTCGGCGAGCGCGCGGCCGTTGCCGCGCCCTGAGGCCGAGAAGTCGTACCGGGTGACGGCGCCGATCTGGGGGCCCGGATAGATGTAGTCCACGACCGGATAGCTCGCGTCGGGGTCGAAGTCGGAGGGGAACCACAGCAGGCCATACACGCTGGTCGTGCCGTCGCGCCCCTTGGCCTCGAAGGGCACCGGCGGGATCCAGCCGGCCTCTTCGAGACGGGAAATGTCGGCGGTCTCGATGGTCTGCACGATCCGGCCGTCGCGACCGCGCACGACCGAATTCGGGGCCATCTCCGGAGTGGAGTACTGGTCCACGAAGTAGCGGCCGCTGGGCGAAGGCGTGATCTGGTGCACCGCGTCCTCGGAGCTGAGCAGCTGCAGGCCGGATCCGTCCAGGCCGACCCGGTACAGGTGGAGGAAGTAGGGATGCCGTCCCTCCTCCCGGCCCACTGCCGTGAAGTAGACGGTGCGTGAGGCCTCATCCACCTCCAGGAGCTGAGCAACCAGCCAGGGGCCGGAAGTGACCCGGTTTTTCAGGTTCCCGTCGCCGTCGTAGAGGTACAGGTGACCGAAACCGTCCCGCTCCGACCACCAGAGGAACTCGGAACCGTTCCCGAGCACCTGCCAGGCGGGCGGAAACGAGGTGAAGTTGTTGAGTTCGACATAGGTCGGCCCGGTCTCTTCCAGCAGCTCGGTCGCGCTCCCGGTGGCCGCGTCCACACGGTAGAGCCTGTAGCTCCTGAAGTCGCGGCTGCGGTGCGTGTAGAACACGTGGCTGCCGTCCGCGGTCCATTGCACGTCGGCGAAGGCGGTGTCACCGCGGGCGAAGTTGCCCGGCTGGGGCGGGACATCGGCGCGGACCGAGGTGCCGGCCTCCGCGTCGAGGATCCACAGCTCCGACGTGGGGACGATGGAGTCGCCCGGGAGCGCGTAGGCCCACGAGTGCAGGATCGGGCGCCCGTCGGCGGCTTCGAGCAGGTGGAAGCGCTCGACTTCGCGCTCGTCGTACCGGTGCGTGGCGATCCGGCGCGAATCGGGCGACCACTGCATGACCGGTGAGCGCTCACGGTTGGCCCGGCGGCTCGTGATCTCCTGGCAGCAGCCCTCGGGGATCGCGCCGTAGCCGAAATCGGTCTCGCCGTCGCGCGTCAGTTGCGTTTCCTCTCCGCTGGCGGCATCGCGCACCCACAGGTTCTCGTCGCGGGCGAAGGCGATCCAGCGGCCGTCGGGAGAGGGGCGGTCCGCGTCGGAGGGCGCGGTGGCGCTGGTGGGGCCAGCGCAGGTGTAGGCACCGATGTCGCAGGTCCACTGCACGGAGTCGGCGACCTGGAAGCGGATGGCGCCATAGCGCGCCGAGCCGCCGCCGTCCACGAAGTCGAACTCCTCGAAGGGCAGCGCCCGGCCCTCGTAGGCCGTGTCGGCGGCGAGCGACAGGGCAGCCGCCAGGCGCGCATGGTCGAAGGCGGGGCGGCGGGTGGCGGCCGCGGGGTCCACGACGACGAACTCGTGACCGGAGTCGGTGCGGCTGCGGAACCAGAAGCGGTCACCGTCGAAGAACTCGGGCGCGACCTGGTCGCCCGAGATGAGTTTGGACGCGTTCCAGGGCAGGAACTGCTCGGCGCGCGCGTAGGCGCTTTCGCTGACCTGCTGGGCGGCGAGCGCTGAGGGCGCGGTGGCCACTGGGGCCGCGGTGGCCAGGAGGGCGAGCGCGGCCGTGGTGTGCGGGAGTCTGCGAAGGAACGTGGGCATTGTGACCTCGGTGGCTGTCATGCTGGCGCGATTGCGAAGGGGCGTGGCTGGTTGAGCGACCACGTCGCCGATATAGTGACTTCGGTCTGGTTCCTGAGCCAGTCCCCCCGGTTGCTTGCAATCCACCTGGAGTCCGGTCATGCGCCTCGCCGCCTGCTTCCTCACTCTCTTCAGCGTCCTCGCGCCGGCCACCGCCGCCGCCCAGGAGTCCCTCGACCCGGAGCGGGACGAACTGTACGCCCGCTACATGGCGATCCCGACCCTGATCAAGGGCGGCGTGATCTGCCCGGACATCGGACCCCTGGGTGGGGCGGCCTGCGCCGTCAACTGGATGGCCGACGGCCAGAGCTTCTGGTTCGCCGATGGGCAGCCCGACCAGACCGTCATCCAACGCGCCGATCCCGCGGCCGGCACCACCGAGCCCCTCTTCGACGCCGAACGCCTCCGTGACGCGTTGACTCCCGTGCTGGGGCATGAGCCGCCGTACGAGGGACTGCCCTTCGACAGCTTCACGTTCGCCGGCGAGGGCGGCCAGGGCGCGGGTGAGCGCCTGGTGCGCTTCACCGTCGAGGATCGCGGCTTCGAACTCGATCTCGACAGCTACACGGTAACCGCCCGGCCCGCCGCCGAAGCCGAGGCCGCCGCGCGCGCGGCCCCGCGAGTCGTGCGCGAAGGCTTCACCAGTGGAGCGCCCGCGGTCATGGAGGTGCCCTCGCCCGACGGCCGCTGGCTGCTCACCGAGAAGGACGACGGCCTCTGGGTGCGCGCCGGCTTCGACGGCCGGGAGCATCCGGTCATGGAGGACGGTGAGGAGGACTACGCGTGGAGCGTCGAGGGCGCGATGTGGGCGCCGGACGGGGGCCGGGTCGCGGCCATGAAGGTGGACAGCCGCCACATGGAACGCGTGCCGATCCTGCACTGGCTGAAGCAGACCGAGGAGGTCGAGTACGCTCCATACGCGAAGGCCGGCAATCCCATGCCGCGCCAGGAACTGCACATCGTGGACATCGTCGGCCGGCGGGCGGTCGAGGTCGATGTCGGCGAGGACGAGCAGATCCTGAGCCCGGTCGGGTGGCTGCCGGACGGGTCGGAATACCTCTTCCTGAGGATGCTCAGAAGCTACCAGACGCTGCACCTCGTCGCCGCCGACCCCGCCACGGGCGAAACGCGCGTCGTCCTCGAAGAGACCCAGCCCACCTTCATCAAGGGAATCGGCACCACGCCGTCCTGGCGCGCTCTGGCCCGCCCGCTCACCGATGGCGAGCGCTTCCTCTGGATCAGCGAGCGCGACGGCTGGGACCACATCTACCTGTACGGCATGGACGGCAGGCTCATCCGCAGACTCACCGCGGGCGAGTGGCCGGTGCTCGGCATCGTTCACGTCGACGAGGCCGCGGGGTTCGTCTATTTCACCGGTCATATGGAGGAGGAGAGGCCGTACGACACACACCTCTACCGCGCCTCGCTGGACGGCGGCGATGTGATGCGCCTCACGGAGGGAGAAGGTCAGCACAGCGCCACGGTGTCGCCCAGCGGCGCATACATCGTCGACACGCATTCGAGCACGATCCGCCCGCCCCGCACCGAGGTGCGCACGACCGACGGCGAGTTCGTGCACGTCGTGACCGAAGCCGACGTGAGCGCGCTGGACGAACTCGGCTGGATCCCGCCCGAGGAGTTCGTCGTGAAGGCCGCCGACGGCGAGACCGACCTCTACGGGGTCATCTACAAGCCGCACGACTTCGACCCCGCCAGGAAGTACCCGGTCATCGACTACATCTACAACGGGCCCTTCATCAGCTGGGTCCCGAAGACGTTCACCGACGGCCGCGGCCTCAGCCAGGCCGCCCTGGCCCAGCTGGGCTTCGTCGTGTTCATGGTCGACGGGCTCGGCACCACCGAGCGCGGCAAGGCCTTCCAGGACGTGGCCTACCGCAACTTCGGCCGCAACGAAATCCCCGACCACCGGGCGGCGATGGAGAACGCCGCGGCGACCCGGCCGTGGATGGACCTCGACCGCGTCGGCATCCACGGAGGTTCATGGGGCGGATACATGACCGTGCGGGCACTCGTCCTCGAGCCCGACTTCTACGACGTCGGCGTCGCGGTGAACGGCGTTTACGACATCCACGACCAGAACGCGTGGGCCATCGAGCCCTACATGGACCGTCCCTGGGAGAACCCGGAAGGCTACGAGTACGGGTCAAGCCTGCGCCTCGCCGACCAGCTAAAGGCGAAGCTGCTCCTGATCCACGGAACCAGCGACGTGAACGCCACCTTCTCGGCCACGATGAAGCTGGTCGAAGCGCTGATCCGGGCCGGGAAGCCTCACGACCTGATCGTGGTGCCCGAGCAGCCCCACTGGTTCACCGGCCAGAGCGCGGCGTTCACGGATGCCGCGAGGCGGCAGTACTTCCAGGAGCACCTGTTGGGGCTGACGGGGCGGGCGCGGGAGGTGATTCCGTAGGTTCGCAGGGGCAGGACGTTTCAGCTGAAACGCGTGAGCGATACCGCCCTTGGGCCCGGGTTCATTTGACTGGAAACCCGCGAAATCGCGTCAGAAAAAATGTAACTCGTTGCCTGCATCTGCTTGCTTACTTGACTGGTATTTGACTGTTACTAAGCCATTCTGTTTACCATTGTCAGTTCGGCGACTGCTCCCGACACTCCTGACCGCTCGGCGTCCGACGACAGGTTCGGCACATGCGACTAAGTATTTTGGGCGCGCTTGATACCCCCCGATTGGGCTCCACAGAACCCGAGTTTGTTTGATCGGAAACCCGCGATTTCTGTGGATAACTCCGTAAGATGTTGCCTTATAACGTCCTAATTGCTTGATGATTGTTTGATCGATACTAAACCACCTTGTTTAGTATACTGGCCAGCCGAGGTCCGCGCGCGAGCTGGGCCGCCACATGCAGGCGCAGGCGCTTGCCGACCAAGTGCGCGAACGGCTACCCTCCGTGGCCGACCCGGCGGCCGGCTCCCGTGCGCGACGATTCAGGAGGTTTGGTGGGAAAGGCCACCCTTGGGACGCCCCCGGATCGTACGGCCGGTGGGAGTCGGGCGGTTTTGACGCCGGACGCGACTCCAGCAATTCGCTCGCAACAGTGAGGACAAACCAGGATGAACGGAAGCTGCCCCGTCTGGGGCACACCAGCCCAGATCACCCGGAGGCCCAATCGCGACGCTTTCGACGTCGTGTCGCCACGAGCAGGTGGGGGGTATCACATGGACGGCCTTGACATGGCGGGGCTTCGGTCTCTTGGCCTTGACGACCGGACGAAGGCCATGTTGACCACGGCCCTGGTGGATCGGAGGCACCGGGGCGATGTGACACCGATGCTCGACGCCGAACTCCTTGGGCGATGCAAGGAGTTGAAGCGGCTCAGCTCCGCCGATCGCGCCGATCGCTTACTGAGGTACTTGGCCGACCTGCAGAAGCACGATCCTGACGAACATCCGCCAGTGATGCGTCTCGACGATCCAGGAGCCCTCGCCCATTCGGAATCCTGGAACGCCAATCAGATTAGTCATCTCGTGCGGCACTTGATCGATAGAGGATGGGTGGAAAGGCTGACGCACACGATCGGCGAGATGAATTGCTCGATAACGGTCGCCGGGGACGAGCACCTTCGGAAACTCCAGAGCGCTGACGATGATACGGGAGCGACGCGCAACGAAATGGCATTCGTGGCCATGTGGTTCGCCGACGAAATGGACGACCCGTACGACCGCGGAATCGCCCCGGCGATCAGGGATGCCGGATACGAGCCGGACCGAATCGACAGGCGACGGGATGTGGACAGAATCGACGACGCTATCCTCGATCGCATACGGGAGGCTCGATTCGTCGTTGCAGACATGACCCACGGCCCGGACGGAGTTCGCGGCAGCGTGTACTATGAAGCCGGGTATGCTCGGGGCGTCGGTCGCGACGTGATCTACTGCTGTCGCAAGGACTGTCTGAATGGGCTTCCGTTCGACACGCGACAACATCGCCACATCGTCTGGTCGGAACCCGATGAACTTAGGCGCGAACTCGCCAAGACGATCCCCGAGCGGGTCGGTCGTGTGACATGACCAGACTCAAGCGACTGAACTCGGCGCCACTACCCGGACGCCTGGGCGAAGCTGCCGATTCCGCTTTGCGCGGAGGATGAGCAGACCGGGGAGTCGTCAGCGTCGTGGAGGCCATTCTGGAGGTGAAGGAGCGGAACTCGACCGCCGACATGGACGGCATGGAAGCTGAGTTCGGCCGGTTGGTGCCGCCGCTTTAAGGGGTTGATGCGGCCTCTATGGTCCGAGCAGTTTTTCCTTGAGTATGCTTGTCAATAGCGATTGAAAGACATCGAGAGGTGCGGTGCCCCCAATCTCCTGGAGCTTCTCCTTTGCCGCCTCCCAAATCGATTTACTCCGAATACCGTCGAGAAAATCGTGTCCCGCATTGGTTAGGTCCGAAGGCGCATACCTGTATCCGTCCGGACCCAGTGCACGGCGATCATATACGTCAAGGTATCCGGCGTCGCCGAGCAGCTTGACATGATAGCTGACTTCCTCTTGTTCGTGCCCTGGGATCTCAACGAGATCAAAGCTCTGCGGATTCGGTCTGGCCTCGACTGCGAGCAGTATCTTTCGCATCAGATCCAAGTCTCTCTTCATTGTGCCCTCCGCTGAATGCTGCGGTCGTCGATAGCGCGAACGATCTCGTCGAGTATCGAGCGATGCCCCTGCATCTTGTGTTCCCAGAAATCCGCAATCCGTACGGCCTCCGGCTTTGCGACGTTCAACCAGTAGGGAAGGTTACGTCTTTGTTGAGCATCTTCGAATGCCCTACGACTATCCATAAATCGTTCGTTCATGTACTTCTCTCCAACCGGTGACAGTTCTGCGACGGTTGATTGCAATGCCTCAATATGCTCGTGGCTCAGCGCCTTGTAGAGCAGTCCGGTGCGGAACATGTCGTTGGCTGTTGGGTATGATGCCTTCCCTAAATCGAAATATCCGAACCAAGTATGCAGGCTATCGCCATTTACCGCATTGCGATACTTGGTGATCTCCGAAAGCCATCTGTCGATCTTCTTGATGTTGAGGCGAAGCTCGAAAACGAGATTGTGCACCTGCTGCCGGTAGGCCCGCCGCTCCCAAAGTCTGGCAGCGAGAATGGTGATGAGCGTTCCGGCTATGACGCCGAGAAACGCGCCCGCCGCGGAGCCGACCAGATCGAACATCACAAGATTCACGGGATCGGGCACTCTCGGGCTCCGTTCGGATTCGGGACCGCCGCGGCCCCGAGGTGAACCACTTGCAACAATGGGCCGTGCAAATGCTTGACGCTATGGTATGGTATGTGATCAGGTCCTGTCGTGTCCAGTGCCACCGCCACAGCACCACAGCCATAGCCTCCAAGCGGCCCGGTCAGCATCTTGGCCGCCATCCTCCGCGATTAGGCCATCATCTTGGGCACCCGGGCCAACGCGGTAGGCGAGGTCGCCAATCCAGCCGCCAGCCACGCTCCAACCGACACGGCTCCAAGTACCCTCTTCCTGACCGAACTTCTACTGCGCCACCCACAACGTGACGCACCGTCACCCGCAGGCTGATCGACGCCGCGAAAACGTTTCAGCTGAAACGTCTCACCCTGAAAACGCCCGTTCAAACACTTGCGTGAACAACCGCTCGCCACCCGGCCTTAGCCCGGCGATCCCGCCAGACGCCAGCGCCGCTTCCGCAAACGTCTCGCCGTAGCCACGGGCCAGAGTCATCACGACCACGTCGCGGGCGAAAGTCACCACCTGGCAGGGCACGTGGAGCACCGGACCCTGCGTCAGGAAGGGCATGTCCCGGGCCGGGTCGAAGAGGTCCAGGGCGGTCAGGTGTTCCAGGACCTCCGAGACCCCGTCACCGACAAAGGCCAGCATGCAGTGTCCGTCGGTGACTTCGGTGAAGCCGGATTCGGCGGGCATGTCCGGCGCCGGCGTCGCTCCCAGGTGCCAGATCGCGACCTGCGTTCGGTTCATGCGGGTGATGACCAGCCCATCGTGCACGCCCACGTCACCGAACCCCTCTGGAACGGGGAGACCCATGGGCCGCAGGTCCGCCACGCCGCTGTCCTGAAAGTCCCAGCGCCGCCGATGGCTGAGGTCGACGAGCCGGGGGCCCGCACCGGGATGGCCGTCCCCGCGAGCGGGATCGCCACCCTCGCGACGCGGATGGCCGTCCTCGCGACCTGCATGGCCATCCTCGCTCTCATATCGCAACACGACGTTCCATCCGTCGCGCAGCTCCGTCTCGGCCGGCTTCGCGCCAAACGAGCAGGGCGAGCGGCGCAAGGCGCGGGGGCGGCCGGCAGAATGGCGTGTCATCGGCGCAGTCTCTGTCCCCTTGGGTCGTAGAAGTGCGGCGACATCACGAAGGCGGTGGAAGTCACGCGCTCTCCCGGCGTCTCCTCGTGGCAGAGGTGGATTCGCCGCCCCGGGAAGGCATGCTCCTTGTGCACAAGCGCCAGGCCGTACTGCCACCCCAGCGTCTCGCTGCTGCGCGTCGTGCACACGTACCCCACGATCTTGTCCCCGTCGACCACCAGCGTTCCGTCCAGGGGAGCCTTCGCGCCTTCCTCCACCCGAAGTCCCACCAGCTTCAAGCGGCCCGTCTGCCCCACGCAGGCCCGCAGCGCGGGGGCGCCCACCTTCTTCGACACCGTGTCCTCGCGGTCCCACATCCACCCCATCCCGATGTCCGTCAGCGTGACGCGCTGCTCCGATTCCGTCCCGATGATCACGTGCCCCTTCTCGGCACGCAGGCAGTTCTGCGCCTCCAGACCGAAAGGCCGGATCCCGAAATCGGCCCCCGCCTCCATCACCAGGTCCCACAGGTACGGGACGCAGCTCGCCGGCGCGTGCAGCTCGAACGACAACTCGCCCACGAACCCCAGCCGCAGGCAGCGCGCCTCGACCCCGTCGCCGACGGTGATCCGCCGGCACGCCAGGTACGGGAACGCCTCGTTCGAGACGTTGTCGCCGGTGAGCCGCTCCAGCACCCTGCGCGCGTTGGGCCCGGCGATGTTGAGCGACCCCAGCACGTCCGTGAGGTTGACGAGGTTGTAGTCCCAGCCGTCGTGCCGGGTGTGGAAGCGGAACCACTCGACCGTCGCCCCGGCACGCGCCGAACTGGTCGTGAAATAGTAGTCGTTTCGACCCTCGATTACGACGACGCCGTCGTCCATCAGCTGGCCCATGTCATTGCACATTGCCGAGTATTTGCAATAGCCCGGACGGGCCTTGCTCATGTCGGATATGTAGACCCGCTGCAAGGCCTGCAGGGCGTCCGGGCCATGGATCCGGAACTTGCCGAGCGGCGAGCTGTCGAGGACGCCGACGTTGGTGCGCACGCTCAGGATCTCGTCGCGGCAGGACGGGTCGTCGCCGAAGTGGCGGGCCCGCTGCCAGGGTCCCGCTCGGCGGAAGACCGCCCCTCTTGCCGCCTGCTCGGCGTGCAGCGGCGTCCGCTTGTGGACGTCGTGGCCAGGCCCCGCCAGGGTTGCGATGCTGGGAGCGGCCAGCGGCGGGCGCACCGTTGTGGCACGCGCCTTCTCCACCGGGTCGCCTCTCAGGTCGGCCATGATCATCGCCAGGTTCTGGCCCGCGACCCGGTACTGGCCCGGCCCGAGCCCGAACCCGGCAAAGCGCTTGGCCAGTTCCGGCACGTCCAGCCCCCGCGCGATCGACTCCTTCACGTTCTTGTAGGTGCCGTCCTCGTCGAGGTCGACGAACGCTTTCGCGCCGCGGCCGATGGCGGGGGCATGGATGACCCCGCAGCCGGGCGGTGGCCCGGGCAGCGCCTTCGCCTCCTGCCGGGCGGCCTCGACGGCCCGCGACGCCCGGCTCGGCGACACCGACCCCCGGCCTGGCGACCCCGACTGACCCTCGCCCATCACGCGGTTCCCGGCGCGAGCCACGTTCCCTGGCCGGCCGCCGCACCGCTCCGCCGCCCCGTAGCCGGCGACCCGTCCCGAGGCCTCGATGGAGCGCGGATCGCGCAGCCCCGTCATGCTTCCCGCCACGAACACTCCCGGCGGCAGATCGGTAGGCTGGTAGCCGTGGGTGTGGGTGCAGTATTCGAACCGGGCATTGGCCGTCGCGAGCGTCCCGATCCGGGGCTGCATCCCCGCGTTTGCGACCAGCAGGTCACAGCGGAAGCGTCGGGACCGGCCGCCCTTCAGGGACCGAAGGACGCAACCCCTCACGCGCTTCCTGCCCACTGCGCGCGAGACGGCGCAGCCCGGAAAGAGCGGTATCGCCCGGTCACATAGCGCCTCGAACACCGCCGCGCCCTGTTGGCCGGACTCGCGGGCGTCCGCAATGAACCGGACGCGCACGCCCAGGTCGTCGAGATCGATCGCCGCCTCCAGACCCAGGTCGTCGGCCACGCTGAAGGCAACCGACTTGCCCGGGCGGACGCCGTAGGAGCGCGCCAGACGCCACGCCGTGCCGACCTGCATCACGCCGGGCCGGTCGTTGTGGTTGAACACGAGCGGCCGGTCCATGCACCCCGCGGCGATCACCACCGTCCTGGCCCGGCATTCCCAGTGACATTCGCGAAAGGGGTCATCCTCCGTGCCCACGGTGAACCCCGTCACGAGGTTTTCGCCCCAGACACCGATGGCCGGCGAGCTTGTGAAAACCTTCACATTCTCCGCGGCCTGTACCTGCGCCGCGAGCGCCTCGGCGCGCCGGTACAGAGGCTCGCCCTCTAACTCGCGAACCCGCCACGCCAGATGTCCGCCAAGCCGGTCGCGCCGCTCGAAGAGGCAAACCCTGAGCCCGCTCTCCCCCGCGGCCAGCGCCGCCGCCATCCCCGCCGACCCCCCCCCGACCACCGCCACATCCGCGTTCAGGTAGCGCTCGGACCGAACACCGCCCCCGTATTCCCGCAGCGGATCGAGGACCCCCGTGCCCGCCATCCGCCTGAGGCCGGACTGGAACACTGGCCAGAGGAATTGGGGACGGTGGAAGAGGTGGTAGTAGAATCCAGCCGGCATCAACCGGTCGAACGCGCTGAGGAAGCCGAAGCGATCGCTCCTGGGGTCGCCGTGGACGTTCTGGGGCGCAACCGCCATCCCCGCGCGGAGTTCCGTGGTCTCCGCGCACTCGTTCGGGACCCCGTCGATCGACATGAACGTATTGGCCGACTCGCCCTCCATGCTGTACAGCCCGCGCGGGCGGTGATACTTGAGACTGCGCCCGAAAATCCGCACCCCGGCGCCGTACAGCGCCGAAGCCACCGTATCGCCCGCGTACCCGGTCATCTCCCGATCCAGAAAGGTGAATCCGAGCGGACGCGAGAAGTCGACGCGGCACGTGGGTCCAGGAGGCAAGCGGCTCGGCGGGCGGCTCGGCCCCGCACGGGGACGGTCAGGCCCCGCACCCCGGCCGCTCACCTCCGCCTGCCCGCGGCTCACCTCATCTCCCGGTTGGTGCCCGGATCTCTCTTCGCCTTGAACCAGACGCCGCATCCCTGCCCGTGATACCACCATTCCTCCTGCGGCTCGTTCGGAATGAGGCGGAACTGCGTCCAGCGGAAGTGCTCCTCGGCGCTCAGCCCCTCCTGCTCCGGCCGCGGACCCCGCTCCTGTCCGCCGAAGGTGAACTCGTACACGTCGCGCTTGCCGCAGACGGGGCAGGTGAGGCGAAAGGTCACGGGCGGGCCCCCACCAGTCGTCGCGCGCCCGTCAGTCGCTGCGCCACCATCAGTCCCAGTGCCCGTACTTCATGACCGACGCCGTTTCACCCGAGTAGCGACCCTCCAGGAAACGTTTCAGCTGAAACGCCCTGAGGATATCCGGCCGCTGGCCGGTCGACATGTACTCGGCCATGTACTTGCCCGCCACCGGGCCGGACTTGAAGCCGAAGTATCCCCAGCCGGCATCGAGGTAGAGACCCTCGTAGCCCAGTTCGCCCTCCATGATCGGCGCCATGTCCGGGGTCATATCGGCGAGGCCCGACCAGATGCGCATGAAACGGACTCCGCGCAGCGCCGGCATGAGTTCGCCAAGCGCCTCGGCCTGGTGCTTCAGGTAGTACGCGGTGGCGTCGGTCGTGTAGTTGACCTGCGGGTCCATGTGCGCGCCGGTCGCGATTTCGCCCTTGAGCGTCTGGTTGGCGTAGACGTGGTACGCGCCCGAGCTGAAAACGTGATGGAGAAACGGCTTGAGGGGGTGCGTGACCATCGCCTGGATCGTGAGCGGGTGAATGGGCAGCTCAATCCCCAGCATGGCCGCCACCGCCGACCCGTATCCCCCCGCCATGATCCCCAGACGCTTGCAACCGATGGCGCCCTGGCTGGTGCGAACGCCGGTCACGCGGCCGTCACGCGTGTCGATCCCGCGGACCTCACACCCCTGGTGGATGTGCACGCCGTGCGCGCTCGCCCCCTTGGCCAGCCCCCACACGACCGCATCGTGCCGCACGATCCCGCCGGGCGGATGGTACAGGCCACCGTGGATCGGAAACGCGGGCCGGTCCGAGATGTCGAGCCCCGGAATGACCTCCGCGCACTGCTGCGGATCGAGCACCTCCGACTTCACCTCGAGCAGGTTGTGGGTGCTGGCCAGCATCCGGATTCCGTTCATCGCGGCCTCGCTGTGCCCGAGGTTCAGGGTGCCGCAGTTGAAGAACATGAGGTTGAAGTCCAGCTCGTCGGTCAGGACGGCCCACAGCTTCAGGCCTTCATCGTAGAGCCGCACGTTCTCGGCCGTGCGCTGGTTGGCGCGGACGATCGCCGTGTTCCGCCCCGATCCGCCAAAGCCGATGTAGTGCGACTCGAGCACGGCGACGTCGCGGATGCCGTGTGTACGCGCCAGGTAGTAGGCGGTCGCGAGGCCATGTATGCCGCCGCCAATGATGACGACCTCGTAGTGGCGCTTCAGCGGCGCGGGATGCCAGAGACGACGGGGTCGGAGCCAACTCATCGGTCGGGGCGGCCCGCCCAGCGCCTGTTTGGAGCCATCAGCCGATGACGGAATACGACGAGTCCGGATTCAGCGACCTCCTCCTGCTGAAGAAGCCGATGTCACAGGTCCGGCGCGTGTACGTGAGCGGTATCGTGACCGGGTCCGCATCGTGATCGTGGCCGCCCTCCTCCCGCTCGATCAGTTCGGCCATGAGCTTCCCCGCCACGGGGGCGTTCTTGAACTGGTTGCCCGAGGTCCCCACGGCCATGTAGAAGCCGGGCAGGTCGGACTTGTCGTAGATCGGGATCCAGTCGTCGGACACGTCGTACAGGTCCACGAGCCCGCCCGTCTGCCCGGGAATGCCCAGGCCCTTCAGCCGCTGGGCCTCGCGCATGACCTGCGTCTCCCACTGATGCGTGAAGTTCGTGTTGTAGTCGTCCGGGTCCTCGACCCACTCAAGCACGTCGCAGGGCGGGTCCTCGGAGCCGATCAGGATGTGGTTGCCGGTGGTGGGCCGCGAGTAGCAGCCGATGTCACCGTCGGAGATGAGGGGCGCAAGCTGGTTGTAGTCCAGGCCGGCGGGGGCCGGTACGTAGCACACCTCCTGCTTCAGGGCGCGCGTCGAGATGTTCATGCCGTCGAGCACGCCGGCCATTCGGTTGATGATCGCCGAGTGGGGTCCGCCCACATTCACCACCACCGGTGCATGGATCGCGGTGCCGTCGGCGAGGCGTATTCCAGCGACGCGGCCTCCGCTCTTCAGAACCTCCACGACCTCCGCGTTGAAACGATACTCGCCGCCATGCGCTTCGTTCGCCCGCTGCAGGTTGTGGCACGCGAGGGTGGGATCGTCGATGTAGCCTGACTCGGGGATGTAGACGGCCCCGCGGATGTGACCGCCGGTGGGCTCGCCGAAGCGCGCGTCGCCGGTGGTGACCGGCGGACCGTACGTGCGGGTGTCGATCCAGGGGAAGCGCGCGCGCACACCGTCGGCGTTGAGGTCCTCGTAGGCGACGTGCAGCTCGTCGAGCGCGGCCATCACGTTGACGAGGTCCTTGTTGCGTTCGTTCTTGATGACGAGGCAGCCGGTGTTCACGTACTTCGCCAGCCCCATCTCGTCGGCCACGCCCAGGTAGCGGCCCCAGTCGAGCCAGTAGAAGTAGCTTTCGCGCGCCATCGCGCAGCCGTCGGGCGTGGAGTAGTGCAACCGGATGATCGCGCAGGTGTTGCACGTCGAGCCGGAGCCGGCGGTCGGCTGCTTGTCCACGTTGAGGGTGCGGTAGCCGCGCTTGGCAAGCTCGAAGCCGGTGGCGGTGCCGATGACGCCGGCCCCGATGATGATCGCGTCGTAGTCTTGGTTCATAGGCTGCATTCTCTCTTGTTCAGGCCCCGGCGGCGGGCCATGGTGATCAACACAGACTTTGGACCACCGACCGTTTTTTGCAAGGAGTAGGACCATGAAAGCGAGTGCCCTGCCGGTCATCGCCAGCGTGGCGACCGGCGCCGCGGTCGGCGTGACAGCCGCGCTGATCCCCACCGCCACCCCCCTCGCCGCCCAGTCCCCCGAGGTCGTCGTCGGCCCCAACCTCCGCGTGGGTCCGGGGCAGTTCAACGAGCCCTGGATCGCGGCCAGTCCGGACAACCCGGACTTCCTGATCGCGGTGACCCAGACGGGCGGGTTGAGCTTCCCGGATCCGGCCCTCGCCGCGACCCTGGCCATGCGCAACAACGCGGCCTTCCTGAGCCGCAACGGCGGGGTCGTGTGGGAGCCGATCACCCTGCCCGGCGACGAACCCGGGGCCTTCGACCCGATGGTGGTACCCGGGCCCGACGGCAGGATGTGGATCCTGTACTGCTACGTCGGCGCCAACACGATGGGTGACCTGCTCGGCCAGTCCGTGCGCAGCGACGGCACGATCATGGTGTGGTCGACCGACGACGAAGGGGCCACCTGGACCGGCCCGGCGCGCCTGCGCAGCCCCGTGCCGCCCGACCACGCCCGCATCGCCGCGGACTGGAGCGACGGCCCCAACCGCGGGCGCCTCTACGTGGTGTGGAACGACGTGCGCGACTCGTTCATCCGGGACGATTTCCAGCTCTTCGTGCACACCCTCGACGACGGCGGCAACACGGTGAGCGAGCCGAAACTGCTGGCGACGATCCCCGGCGGCAAGCTGGTGGCCACCGAGCCGGTCGTGCTCTCCGACGGGACGCTCCTGGTCACCTTCTACCAGTACTTCTTCCCGCTGTCCGACGAGAAGAACGCCCAAATGCCGTTCTTCACCATGCGGTCGGAGGACGGCGGCGAGACCTTCACCGAGCCCGAGGTCGCGTTCCGGGTGGGCACCCACTCCTGGCCCTACGCGCAGACCGAGATGACCAGCGCGTTCACGCTGCCGATCGTGGCCTGGGACCGCACGGACGGACCACACGGCGACAACATCTACATCGTCTGGGACGGGGTGACCGGAGGGTACGCAGCGACCCCTGGCACCTCCGACATCTGGTTCCGGCGCTCCACCGACGGCGGGCGGAGCTGGTCGGACCAGATGCGGCTCAACGACAACGACCCGCCGGCACCGGGCGGCCCGCTCGACGACCGCATGCTTCCCGTGGTCGAGGTCAACAGGGACGGGGTCGTGGGCGTCGCGTGGTACGACCGGCGCCGCGACGATACGCGCCGTTGCTGGGAGCTCTTCTTCACGTCGTCGTCGGATGGCGGCGAGACCTTCGCCGCGAACGTCCCGGTGGCGAGCGCGCCGTCCTGCCCGCCGCCGGCGCACGCCCCCGTGGCGCGCGTCCACAACGTCGCGGCCGACCCGGATGTGAAGGACCTGACCGAGGAAGAGATCGCGAAGATGGACCTGGTTCAGCGCATGACCATCCAGATGGCCGAGCAGAGCCGCAACGCCAGGGCGGAGTACTTCGGCGATCTGGGCCACGCCCGCCTGGAGGTCTCCTTCGACAACGCGCGGGGCAACCAGCCCGGTCATTACCTGGGGCTCGCGGGTGACGCCAACGGCGCCTTTCATCCCCTCTGGATCAGCCGCCGGAACGGAACCGACGAACTGTTCACGACCACGGTGGAGGTGACGGCAAGCGCCCCGGCCGCCCCTGCCGGCGAGGAGACGGACGTCACCGGTGAGCTGCTCGTGGTGGCGGGGCCGGTCGTGTACGACGCGGCCAGTGGCACGGCGACGGTCGAGGTGCAGCTCCGGAACGTGTCGGACGGGGTGGTCCACGGACCCGTGCGGCTGCGCGCGGAGGGCGGCGAGGGCGAGTGGTCGTTCGAGGGCCGGATAGGCTCGCACGACCGGCTCCCGCCGGGGGGCTTGAGCGAGCCGGTGAGGGTGGAGCTGACGACGGGGCCGGGGATGGACGCGAGGCTGGACTTCAGGGTCTACGGGAAGGTTGGCGGGTAGGGGCGGCGCTTCGCCGGACGCGATCCGAGGGGATGGCGCCACTTCAGTCCCTCGAAGCGGCTGAAGTCGCGATCGGTGGTCACCCACTCGCACCCGGTTTCGATCGCCATGGCGGCGAAGTACGCGTCGGGGACGAGGTTGCCCTTCGCGGCCGCCTGACGGCACAGCCGTACGAAGATGGACCAATGGCGAGCGCCCGGTGTCACTTCGATGCAGTTGGGCCGCGCGCGGAGTTGTTCCGCAAACCTTGTCGCATCGGAAAGAGTGCTTGGCACCTTGAAAACCCTGGGGTGCGTAACCACGCGGATAAATCCACTGAGAACCAGGGGACTCAGCCCGAAGGCCGCGTCGGAGTTGACCTCGGCGACCAGCCATTCGAGATATCGCTCGTGATCCCGAGCGTCTCGGCGATGGGCGTACACGAGGACGTTGACGTCGGGGAGAATCAACCGTCGCCCTCCATCAGATCCATGAGGGTTGCGGAATCGTCAAGGTCGACGCCGGGCAGCAGGCCACCCTCTCCCGTGGTCGTAAGCTCCAGCGGCACAGGCGGTTTCGAGGTCCGGTCCCTGTGTCGCTCCAGCCGTTCCCGCAGCGCTTCCGTAATGACCGCGGTCACGGTCGTGCCCGACTCGAGCGCGTGACGCTTCACCGCCTGCATGAGATGGTCGTCCAACCGAATCGTGGTTCGCATGACATAAAGTCATATGTTATTGATGACAATATGTCAACCGCGAGCCATGGTGCCTCACACCTTGCAGATTGTCAATCCGAATGACAATCGGCGAGCCTCTGGCTCACCCGCAGCCCCCTACGACACCGGCCGCCTCCTCACCGGCACGCTCAGCCGGCTCTGATGCTCGCCGCCGTGATGGAAGGTGATCGTGGCCGTGCGCGCGTCGGCCCCCGACTCGTGCGTCACCCGGCCGCCGCTGTTGTAGTTCTTCTGCAGCCACACCGAGTTCGGTGAATTCAGGATCAGGCGGAGGCGGCTGCCCGCCGCGATCTGGCGCGCGAAGAACTGGAAGCCGTCGAAGCGGTACAGGTTGACCTCACCCGGCGTCACCAGCTCCTCGACCGTGCGCGAGTTGCGGTAGCGGGCGCGCATGATGTCGCCCGTCAGGAAGATGCTGGTGCCGTCGGGCATGATCTCGTAGACCGTCACCATGAAGTCGGTGTCGGGAACGTCGAGGCTCATCCACGCGTCGAATTCCATGAAGCCCGCGAGGTCGGTCTCGGTCTCGAACGGCTCGGTGTGGTAGACCAGGCCGTTATCGAACATGTTCAGCGCGAAGTGCTGGTTGAGCGGCTGCTCGCCCCAGAAGAAGTGTGAAAGGTTGTTGCCGGATTCGAAGGACTCGAACTGCCCGGGGCGGGTGTCGAGGGGGTCGTAGACGTACGAGTCGGCCGCGGTGTTGCCGGTGGGCTCCGGCGCGAGCGTCCCTGAACGGAAGACGTCGTTGGGGCGGCCGTCCGCGGAATCGAAGTAGTAGACGAGTTGGTCGTTCGCGACCTCTTCGAGGGCGTCCGCGTACTCCCAGGCGTCGCGGCCGGCGATATAGACGGCCACCCGCTTCTCGAGGAACCAGGGGCGCGGGCCGTCCTTCAGCGTCCAGTCGTACCACGCCTTGCGCAGCGAGTCCTGCGGGAGCAGCGCGTTGGGGCCGAACTCGAGCCCCCCCACCTGGTCCACCGAAGTGCCCACCCCGCCATGGTTCCACGGGCCGATCACCAGGTAGTGCCGCGCCCTGGCCGCCTCGTTGCCGTGGCGCATGTGCATGCGGTAGTGCTGCAGCGCGCCCCGCTGGTCGCCGTCGTAGTGCCCGGTGATCGTCAGGATGGGGATGTCCATCGCGGCGAGCTGATCGGGGCTAGGCGCCGAGGCCAGCCAGTACTCGTCGGGCGTGGGATGCTCCATCCACGTCTGGAAGCGCGTGGTGAGGTTGCCGACGATCTGGTCCAGCTCCGCGAAGGGGCGGTGGTTGAAGTACCGCTCGCCGAACGCGTCGGCCCACAGCTCCGCGTCACCGAAGATGGTGCTCTGCGCGGCCTTCCCGCTGGTGAACGTCAGCCAGGTCATGTTGTACGGCACGAAGACGTTGTGCACGAAGGGGAAGTCGGTACCGAGATAGGCCGCGGCGGCCGGCACGATCGATTCCAGGCTGGGCGGCAGCTCCTTGGCGGTCGCCCACTGGTCCCACCCGCCGTAGGACGCCCCGTACATCGCCACCTTCCCGTTCGACCATGGCTGCGCCGCGAGCCACTCCACTACATCGTGGCCGTCCTTGTCCGCGTCGTGGAAGGGCTCGAAGACCCCGTCGGAGTTGCCGCGGCCACGGACGTCCACGGCGGCGAAGACGTAGCCGCGGCGGGCGTAGTACCTCGCCTTCCCGTGGTAGACGTCAGCGATGTAGGGGGTGAATCCCAGGATGACCGGCAGCGGTTCCGTCTGGTCCGCCGGCCGGTAGATGGTGCCGCGCAGTTCGGTGCCGTCCCGCACAGGTATTGTCACGCCCCACTCCATTTGCACGTCGGAGAGTTGCGCGGCGGCGGGGAGCGGCGTGAGCAGCAGGGCGCCCAGCACGGCGGCGCTTAGCACGGCGGAGACGCTGACGAATCGCAGGGTCGACATCGAGGCCTCGCTTTGACGGATGCTTGGGTTGCAAGTGTGGCGTTGGCCACCGTAGTGACCACGCTGCGCAAGGTCGGCCACGCCGTCACGGCGGGCAATGGATGGCCGCGACATGGACCCCTGCTACATTTCCCGGCGCAATCATGCATACGCTCGCCGCCCCGATCCACGCCCTCCCCCTCGATATCATGCGCGTCGTCGCGGGGGCCGTGCTCTTCGTCTACTTCGCCAACGCCCTGCGCCACGCCGGCGACTTCAGCGACCCCGACGGCCTGATCGACCACCGGCTGTCTGCCCGCCTCTTTCCCCCGACCCGGATCGGCCTATTCCAGCCGGGGATGCCCGGTTGGGTCTTCCGCGCCGTCTACCTGTGCGCATGCGCGGCGGCGGTCCTGGTCGTCTTTGGCTGGCACCCGCGCGCGGCGGCCGCGTTCCTCTTCGCGGCGGCGGTATCGACCTATCGCTGGAACGCGCTCGTCGCCTACCTGGACGACTGCATCGTTCACTTGCTGTGCCTGTGGCTCGTTCTCCTGCCCGTCGGCGCCACCCTGAGCCTGCCGGACCTTATCGGTGCCGGCGGGGGCGCGGCGGGACCGACGGCCGCTGCCGATTGGGCCGCGGCAACCGTCCCCGGCACCGCTCCCCGCGCCTTCATGGCCAACATGGCGCTGATCTACCTGGTGGCCGGCCTCTACAAGTTCTCGAGTCCGATGTGGCGGGGCGGCTCCGCCATGCACGCCGCACTGAAGATGCCGATCGCCCGCACCCCGGACTTCTGGTCGATCCGCCACCGACGCGTCCTGCGGCTCGTGACCTGGGCCGCACTCGTCCTGGAGCCGTTATTCGTCCTGATCTTCGTGCTGCCGGCGGGCTCGGCGGCCAAGTGGGCGCTCCTCGCAGCTGCTGTCGTGTTCCACGCGGGCATCATCGCCACGCTGAAGATCCCGTACTCCAACGCGCTCATGCTGGCCGCGCTGGCGCTCCCGTTCACGCCCGAGATCGTGCAGGGCATTTCGCAGGGCGTCGCGGCACCCGGGACGCCCGCGACCCCCGCCGCCGGCAACGGCCCCGCAGACATCGCCGCGCTCACCCTGGTCGCGCTCCTGGCGATCATGAGCGTCTGGCAGGCCGTGAGGGCGTGGCGCCGGCTGCCCAAACCGGGCCAGCCGTATTCCGGCAAGGCGTGGGCGAACCCCGTGCGCGCGCTCCTCTGGCTCGCAGGCCTCTACCAGAGCTACCGGCTGTTCGACTGGGTGGACGAGCGCAACTATCACGCTAGTTACGAGGTGCGGAGCCTCCGCCCAGGCCGCGAACGAAGCATCGACCCGCGCGAACTCTTCCCGGAAAGCATGCGGCATCTCCTCCTCCAATCCTACTTCTTCGGCAACGTCTGGCTGCAGATGGAGCCCGAAAAGCTCGCAGCCGTCCGCAATTCCCTGCTCGAGCGGCACGCCCGCAGGTTCGCGCGTGCCCACCCCGAAGCGGGCGACATCGAGGCGGTCGGGGTCGTCCAGCGGATCACCCCGGACAACCTCGAACTGTCCCGCGGCGAGCGGCTCCCGCTGATGCGCTTCACCTGCGCCAACGGGCAGGCCGGCGTGCACCTCCTCGACGGACCGCCACCTGAGCCGGCCTTGCGCCGCGTCCCCGACTGACCCGCCCATGTGTGGAATCGCCGCCATCCTGTCGCCCGACCCCGGCCGCCCGGTCCCCCAGCACGCCCTGCGCCGCGCCACCGCCGCGCTGCGCCACCGCGGCCCTGACGGCGAGCGGATCTGGGTCTCCCCCTCGGGACGCGCCGGACTGGGCCACAACCTCCTCGCGATCACCGATCCGGAAGGACACCAGCCGATCGCCAGCGAGGACGGACGCCTCCACATCGTCGTCAACGGCCAGTTCTACGACTACAAGCGCATCCGGTCGGCGCTCAAGGCGAAGGGCCACCGCTTCCGCACGCGCTCGGACAGCGAGATCGCGCTCCACCTGTACGAGGACCTGGGTCCCGCGTGTCTGCCTCAACTGCGCGGCCAGTTTGCAATGGTTGTTTGGGATGAAGAGAGCGGCGTCCTCTTCGCGGCGCGCGACTGGTTCGGTCTGAAGCCCCTCTTCTATGCCCAGAAGGAAGGCCGCCTCTACCTCGCGTCCGAGGCCAAGGCACTGTTTGCCGCCGGCATCGCGGCTTCGTGGGACCCGCGGGGCGTCTACCACGCGCTCCACGCCTGCCCCGACGAGAGGATCTCGCTCTTCGCGGGCGTCTCGCAGGTGCCGCCGGGGCACGTGCTGCACGCCGACGGTTCCGGCGTGCGGCTTGAACGCTACTGGGACCTGCCCGTTCCGGTGCGGCGCTCCCGGTTGGTCCCGTTCCGCCGCCCACAGTCACCCGGCCCAACCGTGCACGACGCCATCGCGCGCGTCCGCGAGCTCACCGAGGAGTCCGTCGCGCTGCGCATGGTCGCGGCCGTGCCTGTGGGGTGCCTGCTCAGCGGCGGGCTGGACTCGTCGGCGGTGCTCGGCGTGGCGGCGGCGTGTGTCGACGACCCGGTCGCCGCGTTCACGGTCGGGTTCGAACGCCGCGACTACGACGAGAGCCGGGGCGCGCGCGAAGCGGCCGCGGCGGCCGGCGCGCGGCACACCGTCGTGACCGCCGCGGACTCCGACCTGGCCGACCACTTCGCCGACGCCGTGTGGCACGCCGAGACCATCCAGTACAACACGCACGGAGCCGCGCGCTACCTGCTCAGCCGGGGCGTGCGCGACGCCGGCTACAAGTCGGTGCTCGCCGGCGAGGGCGCCGACGAAGCGTTTTTCGGCTACGAGTTCCTGCGGGCGGCGTCGGGGGCCGGGCGGGGTTCCGGTGCGGGAGCGGCCCACGCTTCCGCCGCGGGCGGGCTCCCCCGCGCTGTCGCCCGCCTACCCCGCATCCTGTCAGCCCTGCTGCGCTCGCCCACGCGCCACTACCCCGGCCTCGCCGCCGCCTCACCCTGGCTCGCGCGCCTCGCGCTGCTGCTTCCGGCGGCCCCCTCGCTCTTCACGCGCCTGGCGGGCGGCCTCGGCCGGCTCCACGCGGTGTGTTCCCGCGATTTTCGGGACGGCTTCGCCGGGTACGACCTCTACCGCGCGTACTACCGCCGCTGCCGGCGGACCGCCGACCTGTCACGGCGCGAGCCCTCCCGGCGACTGCTGTACCTGTGGCTGCACTCGCTCTTCGTCAACTACCATCTCGCCGCCGACCGGCTCGACATGGCCCACGGCGTCGAGGTGCGGCTCCCCTTCCTCGACCACCACCTTTTCGAATACACGAACAGCCTCCCCGTCTCCCTCCTCGCCCACCATCCCCGCGAGAAGCACCTGCTGCGCGAGGCCATGCGCCCGTACATCCCCGACCCCGTCTACGACCGCGTGAAGCGTCCGTTCATGGGACCCTCGGCGGTCGGCACGGACGGCCCGCTCCACGACTTCCTGCAGGACACCCTGCGCGGTGAGGCTGTGCGCGCGGTGCCGTTCCTGGATCACGCGGCGGTAGAGCGCTTGCTGGACCAGCTGCCCACGCTTCCCGCCGAGGACCGTCCCTCCCTGGACTCGCTACTGCTCATGCTGGCGTCGGTGGCGGTGCTCCAGGAGCGGTATCGGCTGTCTCTGGCGCCGCTACGTGGCAAGTTGCGACGCGGATACGGGGCGTTCGATATCCATTCCTTCCGTGCGCAGCCCCGTGATCCGGCGCTACGGGATTGACACGTTCTCGCTGGTGCTCAAGGCGTCCCCCGGCCCGCCGATCCGCAGACCTTCCAAACTCGCCACCAGCCTCCGATTCCCTGGACGAATGAACATAAGCGGCTTATGATATAGCCATGGACAGCAACATCCAGAGATACCTGGCGGAGATCGGCCGCAGAGGCGGCAGGAGGAGCCGGCGCTCGCTGGACCCGGAGACGGCCAGGGCCATGGTGCGCGTTCGCGAGGCCCGGCGGGCGTATCGCGAGTTTCACGCCCAATGCTTCTGGTCCTACCGGAAAGACCTGGAAATCGGCCGGGCGGATGTGGACTGGGTTGCCGAGACGCTGAAGAAGAACGGGGACATGAGGGCCTGGAGGATGGCGGGGCGACTGTGCCGCTAACCGTCTTCCAGCAGGAGCTGCTGGCGTTGCTGGCGCGCCCCGGGGGCTCAGATGGCTACCTGGCCGGCGGAACAGCGCTCAACTTCGCCCCGACGTCAGGCCGCTTCAGCGACGATATCGACTTCTTTCACGACTCCATGGAGGCAGTGGCGGAATCGTTCGCGCGCGACAGCTACGTGCTCAAGGAAGCGGGCTACCACCTCAAGGTCCTGCTAAGCCAACCCGGTCTCATACGCGCACTCGTCAGCGCCGGCGATCGGCAAACCCTGGTCGACTGGGCTCACGACTCGGCCTGGCGCTTCATGCCTCTGGTGCGAGACGAAATGGGCGGCCAGGTGTTGCACGAGGTGGACCTGGCGATCAACAAGGTGCTGACGCTGGCGGGTCGCGACGAGGCACGTGACTTCGTAGACATTCTCCACGCGCACGAGCATGTCCTGCCCCTGGGCGCAATGGTCTGGGCGGCCGTGGGCAAGGATCCCGGTTTCACGCCGGCTTCGCTGCTCGAACAGTTGAAGCGCCGGGGCCGCTACCAGCCCCTGGACATCGCCCGGCTTGCCCTCGCCCGGCCCTTCGATCTCGTCGAAGCAAAGACCGTTTGGCAGGCGGCACTATCGGATGCGGACAGATTCATCCGCGGAAGGCCCCACGAAGAGGTCGGGTGCCTGTACCACGCGCCGAGACGCGGTCACTTCGCAGCGCCGTCGCCGGGGCTCTCCCTGCCGGAACAGGGTCTGGTGCCCCATTTCGGACAGCCGGGAGGGATCCTGCCGAGGGTCGCCGACATCGAGCGCTCGCAGCCCTAGCTCGCCACCGGCCTCACGGTGACCGTGACCTCCACGTCCGCAAACAGCCCGCCGTCGTCCGCGCGCCCGCGCAGCAGATAGGTCCCCGGGCGGTCGAAGGTCACGTTCACGGTCCAGCGGCCGTCGTCGGGCAGCTCGGGAGGTACCCACAGCGGCGCCCAGGGTGAGTTGGCTCCGGCGCGGGTGTCCTCCCACACCTTGATCTGGGGCGGATCGAAGGTCACGGGGCTCTCGGCGGTGACGGGGCCCTCGCCGGTCCCGGGGCCCTCGCCGATCGGAGTGGCGTCCCCGACCCCTTCGCCCCGGTACAGGAACCACGACATGAACAGGCCGTTGGCCTTCTGCACCGTGATCCGGGACGGCGGAGTGAGCTGTCTGCGGCTGAAGGTCGGCGGCGCGTCCCAGATCGAGTCGGCGCGCGCGGAATCGGCGGCGGTCTCGGGGGGCGGGGGCGGTGGTCGGCGGCGCGATCTCAACAGGCCATCGTCTTCCACGAGCACGGTGATGCCGAGCGGGACGCCCACGGTGGCCTGGCGCGCTTCCGCGCCTTCCAGCGTGATCGTCGGGGGCTGGTTCGCGCGCATCTGCGCATTGCTCGATCCCGCGCCCAGCGCGCCGGTCTCGGACATGATCACGACGTTGTCCACCACGTAGTCGGGCCGCAGCGTGGCGTAGGCGCGCTCGGTGACGCCGTTGCTCGTCAGCGTCCACACGAGCTCCCGGTCGCCCCAGTCGGCAGGCACGCGGACCTTGAACACGAAGCGGTTGCGCCGTGGGAGGAAGTGCGTGGGCTGCCCCCGGTCGGCCGGGCCGGGCGAAAAGGCGTTGTGCTCGCCGACCGGCACGTCGACCTCTTCGAGCCAGTTCCGGTTCATGTAGCCGAACAGGAAGCTGAACGAGCCGTCCTCGTTGCGCTCCCAGCCCTCGTATGCGGGCGCGACGTTCTGGCCGCGCTGGTAGGTCTGGGCGGCAGCTTCGGGGGGGACCGCGAGGGCAACCAGCAGCGGGATCGCGAGCCGAACGGTCGCAAGCGCGGCCTGACGCAGCGTCCCAACCGCGGCCAGGCGCCGCACTCCGGGCAGCGCCACCACCGCAAACCCTTCTCCCACCCCGCTAGCGATTCCCGCGGCCACGGTTCGCGCCTGTCGAATTGCCCGCCTGGTCGCTCTGGGCTCCGGCCCCATCCCCATCCGCTGCATAGTAGCGTGGGTTCCCGTTCTCGGGGATGACCATGCAGAGCGGACACCCGATCACGTGGTCGTTGGGACCGAGTGCGAGGCGCTCGCGGCGGAGCGCCATCTCTTCGACGAACTGCTCGTCGGTGAGGGCGACGCGCATGCCGAGGTCGATGAACATGTTGGCGACCGAGCGATTGCCGGAACCCTGCCAGTTGCGGGTGTCGGGCACGTTGCGGTTCGCTTCCGACGTGTCCATGTAGCCGATGATGTGCAGGACCGTGCCCTTGGGCAGCAGGGGCTGGTGGTCCTGGGCGTAGGTGTAGCCGCGCACCCAGTTGTGGTCGTAGCCGACGCAGTTGATGGTCTCGACGTTGAAGCCCCAGATGGCCTCGAGGCACATGCGCATGCCGGGCGCGTGCAGGTGGGGCTCGAAGGTGACGATCTTGGTGTGCTGGTTGAGGACCTGGTAGGCGTGCAGTTCCTGGCCCGCCTCACCGGCCCGGATGTCGATGTCGCTGCCGTTGCCCAGGCCGAAGAAGGCCCGCTGGTACTTGGGCTCGTAGTCGGGCGGGTGGAAGCGGAAGCCGATCTCGAGGTGGGCGCGGGTGTCGCGGCCATTGGAGTGCAGGTGCAGCGAGTTGGAGACGACGGATGAGCCGGCTCGCAGCAGGCGACCGGCGTCGTTGTCGAAGATGTCCGGCTCGCGGCCGACTTCGTGGACCGGCCAACTCGTGCTCCTGGGGCCATCGCCCGCTTCTTCGGCGGGGACGCGCGTGCTCCAGATCATGTGGTGGACCACGAACCGGCCACCCACGGTGTGGCGCCCCTCGTGTCCGCCGTCGGGGTTGCGGCCGACGTCGTTGACCTCGCGGATCTCGACGGACTTGACGTAGCGGTCTTCGGTAAGGCCGGTCGGGATCGGTTCGATGTCGCCCCACCAGTCGGGGACATCGCTTTCCACCAGCACCTCGGGGAGCTTGACAATCAGGTCGGGTTCACCCGCGACCCACACCACTTCGTCGTCGAACTCGAGCGGGGGCGGGAGGTCGGCGGGATCGCCTTCAGGGGTGCCGGCGCGCCACCACTGCTGCAGCGTGGCGATCTCGCTGTCTTCGAGCGACATGTCGTCCTTGAAGTGCTGGATGCCGACGTCCTTCTCGACGTACCAGGGCGGCATCGCGCCTGCGCGGTCGCGGATCTGCGTGCGGCGGGCGATGCGGCTCGCGTAGGGTTCGATCTCGTCGAAATGGACGAGCGACATCGGGGCCACGCCGTTGTCACGGTGACAGCGCACGCAAGCGCGCTGGAGGATGGGCGCGATGTCGCGGCTGAAGGTGACGTCGTCGTGGGCGGCGTCCGTCTGCGCGGCGAGCGGGTGCGGTGCGAGGGCCGTTGCGGTGAGGGCCATGCCGGCGAGTCCCGGGAACGTGAGCACCCCCGCCAGCAGTGAGGCTCCGGACACCTTTGCGATCGACATGCGGCACGCTTCTTTCCGTTGGGGCCAATTGGGTGGGCCACGGCCAAAGTCTATCCGGCCCGTCCGCGCGACGCAAAACGGTGGCGGCCTCTTCGGGTGGCGGCTCCGGCGGTTTGACCCGGCCGGGTCGCGACCCAACCTTGTCCCCCGACGCATCACCTCCCCTGACCGACGGGACACCACTATGTGCCGTACCTTTCTCGCCGCCGCGGCGTTGTCCATCGTTCCCTTGTCCGCCGCGTGCAATCCTGCCGACAGCGGTTCGGGCGACGCTCCTTCGGCTGACGCTCCCGATGCCGTCGTGGCGGAGCTGCCCGAAGGCGCGGAAGCCATTTCCCTCCTGGGGGAGCCGCTGTACCCGCCCGAGCCCTCGCCCGAGGTGGCGGCCAGCCAGGCAGAGGACGAAGCCGCCGCCCGCGCCGACTACGAGGCCGACCCGGACGACGCGGACGCGATCATCTGGCTCGGCCGGCGCATCGGTTACACGGGCCGGTACCGGGAGGCAATCGACGTGTTCTCCGAAGGAGTCCGCAAGCACCCCGGCGACGCGCGCATGTACCGCCACCGCGGGCATCGCTGGATCAGCGTGCGCGAGTTCGACCGGGCCATCGAGGACTTGTCACACGCCGCCGGGCTCGTCGCTGCGGAGCCGGACGAGGTGGAACCGGACGGCCAGCCGAACGAGCGCGGGATCCCCACGAGCACCCTGCAGTCGAACATCCATTACCACCTGGCCCTCGCCCACTACCTGAAGGGTGACTTCGAAACCGCGCTGCAGTCGTACGAAGACTACTTCGCCGTGACCACCAACCCCGACCAGCTCGTCGCGATCTCGCACTGGTGGTACATGGCGCTGCGGCGTCTCGGCCGTGACGAGGAAGCCGCAGCTGTTCTGGAGCGAATCACGGCCGACATGGACGTGATCGAGAACACGAGCTACCACCGTCTCCTCCTGATGTACCGGGGAGAGATCTCCGCTGACGAGTTGTGGAATCCCGAGGAAGACAATCCCGCCGGCGTGGCGATCGCCTACGGCGTTGCGGCGTGGCACCTCTACAACGGGCGCACCGAGCAGGCCGAGGAGATGTTCCGCCGCATCCTGGAGGGCTCCGGCTGGGCGGGCTTCGGCTACATCGCGGCGGAAGCGGAGATCGCGCGGCTTCAGAGCCCTTGAGCGGGCTACCCGTGGCTGTCGTGCTCATGGTTCAGTTTGGACCGCGAACTGAACTAAGAGCGACACGGCACGTGAGGGCACCCCTGACGGCACGAAGACTCCGATGGGCTTATTTTAGTAGGCTGTTTTCCATCCCGACGTGTCGTCGTGAGGCAAGAGGCCGGGACGACCAAATTCCTCTCCAACCGATCTGAAGAACTGGAGCTCACCCGTACGATGCATGTGTTTGAGCGTCTTTCCGAATACGACTACGAGAAGGTGGTTTTCTGCAACGACAACGAGTCGGGACTGCGGGCGATCATCGCGATTCACGACACGACCCTGGGTCCCGCGCTCGGCGGTGTGCGCATGCTGCCGTACCGCACCGACGAAGAAGCGTTGACCGACGTGCTGCGGCTGTCGCGCGGCATGACCTACAAGGCCGCAATCAGCGGCGTCGACCTGGGCGGCGGCAAGTCCGTGGTGATCGGAGACTCGCGGACGTCGAAAAACCCGGCCATGCTGCGCGCCCTCGGCCGCTTCATCGAGAGAATGGGAGGCGAGTACATCGCCGGTCAGGACATCGGAACCAACTCGCACGACATGGCTGTCATTCGCGGCGCAACAAAAAACGTTGCGTGCGTGAACGAGTCCGCTGGAGGCGCGGGTGATCCTTCGCGAACGACCGCCTACGGTGTCAGTTGTGGAATCAGGGCGGTGCTGAAAGCCACCACGGGCAGTGACTCGTTCGCCGGGCGCCACATCGCGATCCAGGGGCTGGGCAACGTCGGCTTCTCGGTGGCGCGGTTCTGCCACGAGGCCGGCGCGAAGCTCACCGTGGCCGACATCTACGAGCCGGCGGTGGTGAGGGCCGCGAGTGAAATGGCGGCCGAGGTCGTGTCCACGGATGAGATCTACGACGTGGAGTGCGACGTGTTCTCACCCAACTCCATCGGGGGCGTGATCAACGATGACACAGTCCCCCGGCTTCGCTGCCCGGCGGTGGCGGGGGGCGCCAACAACGTGCTGGCCGAGGCCTGCCACGCCGACGCGCTCACGGCGCGCGGAATCACCTACGGACCCGACTACCTCGTCAACTCCGGCGGCCTGATCCGTTGTCAGGAGGAAGTGTTCGGGCGGCCCACCGAGGACTTCACGATCTATTCGAAGGTGACGCAGATCTACGACCAGACCCTCCAGGTGATCGGTCTGGCCGAGGAATTGGGAATCAGTACGGCGGCAGCCGCCGACTGGATGGCCGAAGAACGGATCGCGACCACGAAGTAGAGGCTCGCGGGGCCGGACGCGGGCGACCCGGCGTCACACCTTGTACACGTGTTCCGGTCCGGGGAACTCGCCCTTCCGTACCTCTTCCGCGTAGCGCGAGACCGCGTCCTGCACCTCGGCGCCCAGCTCGGCGTAGCGTTTCAGAAAGCGGGCGGTGAATCCCTCGTTCAGGCCGAGCATGTCGTGCAGCACAAGTACTTGTCCGTCGCAGCGCGGCCCCGCCCCGATGCCGATCGTGGGTACTGCGAGAGCGGCCGTCACCCGTTGCGCGATCAACGCCGGCATGAGTTCCAGCACGATCGCGAAGACACCCGCGTTCTCGAGTGCCCTGGCGTCGCGCAACAGCTTTTCGAGCGCTCCTTCGCCGCGTCCCTGGACCCGCGGTCCCCCCAGCGCATGCACCGACTGGGGCGTGAAGCCCAGGTGTCCCATCACCGGAACTCCCGCGTTCACGAGCGCTTCCACCGCGGGCACGATCTCGGCGCCGCCCTCCACCTTCACCGCCCCAGCCCCCGTCTCCTTCAGGATGCGTCCCCCGTTGCGGACCGCGTCCACGGGCGATGTCTGGTAGCTGAGAAAGGGCATGTCCACGACAACCAGCGCCCGCGACGCACCACGGCAAACCATGCGTCCGTGGTAGATCATCTGGTCGACGGTGGCCGACAGCGTCGTCTTCTCGCCGCAGAGCACCGACACGAGCGAATCGCCCACCAGAATCGCATCGACACCGGCCGCGTCCACCATCGAGGCGAACAACGCGTCGTACGCGGTGATCATGACGATCGGCTCTCCCGCCTTCTTGCGGCGCGCGAAGTCCAGAACCGTCATGCTGGGGGGATCCTGTCCATGGCTCCCTACACCTCGTACGGCTCGCCCGTCGCCGCGTCGCTCAGCCGGATGGCCCCGGTGGGGCAGTTCTCCGCGGCCACGATGATGTCCTCGACCGCGTCGCCCTCGGGGTCCACGACCTCGCTCTGCCGCCGGGCGTCGTGCGCGAACACGCCCGGCGCCAGAGTCAGGCACATCGCGTTGCCGACGCAGCGGTCATGGTCGACGTAGATGTCCAGCGCCACGGGCGCCCGCCCCGGTGACTTCGTCATGACCGCCACCTCACCGGCAGAGACTTGACCGAGCGGAATTGCAGGCTGGGCTGGTACTCGATCCGGTCCGTCGCCAGTTCGAAGCGGGAGAATCGTTCCGCAAGGCCGCGGAACACCTCCTGTCCCTCGATCCGCGCCAGCGTGGCTCCCAGGCAGTAGTGGATGCCGGACCCGAACGACAGATGCGGGTTGGGCCGCCGTCCGATATCGAACGTGTCCGGATCGTCGAAGACCGCGGGATCGCGGTTCGCGGCCGCCATGATCCAGCGCAGCGGCTCGCCCTGGCGGACGGTCCGGCCCGCGATCTCGACGTCTTCGGCGGCGATCCGCTGGGTCGACTTGACCGGCGGATCGTAGCGCAGGCATTCCTCTGTGGCCAGCCGCGCCGTGCCCTCGGGGTCGGCCTGGAGCCGCTCCCACTGGTCCGGATTGCGAATGAAGGCCAGAAGACCGTTGCAGATCAGATTCATCGTGGTCTCGTGGCCCGCAAAGAGCAGCAGACCCGTGTTCACCAGCACCTGGCGCCTGTCGAACACACCCCGGTTCTCGCCCTCGGCAAGCACTGAAATGAAATCCGTCCCCGGTTCCACGATCCGTTCCTCCACCAGCGGCGCCGCATAGTCGACAATTCCCCTCACGGCGTCGGCGAGGGGGCGGAGACGATAGGGCTCGCCCCGGTTGATGTACAGGATCCCGTCGGCCATCGCCCGAAGTCGGTCCCGGTCCTCGTACGGAACCCCCATCATTTCCGCGATGATGCGCACCGGAAGCGGCGCGGCGAGCTCCGTCAACACGTCCATCGACCCCTTGGCGTACACGCCATCGAGGATCTCGCCGACCGCGGCGCGCACGAAGGGGCGCCACCGCTCCATCGCCTTGGGCGTGAAGTACCCGTGGACGACGCTGCGCTGGTTCAGGTGCTCGGGCCGGTCCTGCTCCACCAGCTGGTTCGCGCGGAAATCGCGGATCTCGTCGAAGAGGGGCAGGTCGACGGCATCGACCGGCGGATACGGCGGCGCCTCGACATGCCTGATCACCGCCGACGAGAAGAGCTCGTGGTGGCGCAGGATCCACACCAGTTCGTCGTATCCGGTCACCAGCCAGAGGCCGAAACGCTCGTTCAGGTGTACCGGCTCGATCTCGCGGAGTGCGCCAAAGTAGGTGTAGGGGTCGGCAATCACCTCGGGCGCGAAGAGGTCGTCGGTGAGGACGGCCTGCATGTTCAGCGATCCCCGACCCGCGTGAATCGCAGGTTGCGCACGCGGCCGGCGTCGACCATGAGCGACTGGAAACGTCCACCCGCGGCTTCCGAGAACCGGAGCGTGAGTCCGCGTTCGGCCACGAGCACCCCGTCCCCTTCGGCCCCGGCCCGCAGGGTGAGCGGCTCCAACCGTCCCGCGTGAAGCGCGAGCCCGGCGCCGGCCTCCTCCAGAATCCGGTAGGTGGCATTCAACTCGGGACTGTGAAAGGACCCCGCGTAGCGCGTGCGGTTGGGGATGTCGCGGCCGGGCGGATCCTGCGGAGCGTCCCCCTCCCCTGCGGTCTCCGCCGGCGCATCGGCCTCGGCCTCCGCCTCCGCGTCCTCCGCGAGCGGTTCCATCCGGTCCTCCAGGTAGATCTCCGCGGTGCTCGCGATGAGCGCCATCGGGTCGATCTGCGAGCGGTTGCACAGCGCCACGAAGGAATGGCCGGTCTCGGGATAGCGCGACATGCCCGCGCGGTACCCGACCCACGCCCCCCCGTGGCCGACCGTCGCCAGCCCGCGATGCTCGCCGTGCGCGATGCCGAACGCGTACGGAATCGTGTCGCTCGAGTTGAGCACGCCCCGCTGGTGCATGAGCGCCACCCACTCGGGCCCGCCGACCGTCCCGTCGGTCAGGTTGCGGTCCCACGCGGCCCACTCCTCCACCGAAGTGAAGATGCCCCCGTCGCCGACCATGTCGAGGGTGGTCACGTTGATGCGGAAGGCCTTGCCGTCGCCCTCACTGCCGCCGTCCCCGTCGCCGGTGGGCGCGTAGCCAATGGCGCGATCCGGCACGATTTCGTTGTGGTCGTCGTGGAAGTGCGTGCGGGCCATTCCCAGCGGCTCGAAAAACTCGGTCTCGGCAAACTCCCGCAGGCTTTGGCCGGAGACGCGGGCCACGATCTCGCCGAGCAGAAAGTACCCGGAATTGCTGTACAGAAACTCGGAGCCCGGCGTGAAGTTGAGCTCGCGCTGGCTGTTGATCGCGTCGAGAACCTCCTGGTTGGTGTAGAAGTCCTCGCTCCGGTTGCCGGCCAGCGACATGAGCACGATGTAGTCGCGCACGCCGGACGTGTGATGCACCAGGTGTCTGATGGTTGGAGGATCGGAGTAGTCGGGGAACTCGGAGATGTAGTCGCGAACGGGGGCGTCCAGGTCGAGGTCGCAGCGGATGCCGAGGAGGGCGATCGCGGCGGCCGTGAATTGCTTGGAGACCGAGCCGATGCGGTGAATCGTCGCGGGACCATTCGGGATGCCGTGGTCGAGGTTGGCTGTGCCGTAACCGGTGGCGTGGACCAGGCGGCCGTCCCGGATCACGCCCACCGAGCAGCCGGGCCCGTCGGGGCTGGCGTAGTCGGCGAAGACGGCGTCGACGCGGGCGAGGAGGGCCGGGTCGGTGTTGGCGCCGCAGGCAGCGAGCGTGGCTGTAGCGATCAGGGTCAGCGTAGCGGGACGCCCCGTGCGGATCGCGGAAGTGCTTACTTTCATCCATGAAACGTGATGGTCGCCGCGAAGACGCCGCAAGCACTTCCCCTGTAGCGGTCTACGCGGAGCGGGCGGAGCGCTTCGACCGCGAGGCGGCCGCGAAAGCGGCAACGGTCCGTGCATACGGGACATGGCGCCTGGTCGTCTTCGCGGCAGCGGTGGCCGGCGCCTGGTGGCAGGTCGCCTCGGGACAGGGGACGGCGGCCTGGGCGGTCCTTGCCGGCTCGGCGGTGGCGTTCACGGTCCTCGTCGTGCGGCAGCGGGCCGTGCGGCAGCGCTTGCGGCGCGCCGAGTTCATGGCCGACTTCAACCGGGCCGGGATCGCCCGGGTCGAACGCCGCTGGGCGGATCTGCCACCCGCGCCCCGGTTCACCGCTCCGGCAAGCCACGACTACGCCACGGACCTCGACCTGTACGGCGATGCGTCGCTGCTGCGGCTGGTCGGGACGTGCGGGACGGCGCCCGGGTGGCGGACGCTGCAGTTGTGGCTGCTCGGCCGGGCCGATGCGGCAATCATTGCGCTGCGTCAGGAGGCGGTCCGCGAGATGGCCGCGGCGATGGACTTTCGGGATCGCCTCGCGGCGGAGGCGCGCCTCGCGGAGGCATCTACGCCCGGCCAGGAAGCCTCGGCGCCTGGCCAGTCGGCATCCGCATCCAGGTCCGGCGCGGCATCGCATCGGATCGACCCTGATGCGCCGACCGAACGCTTCCTTCGCTGGGCCGAGGGCGATTCCTGGTTGCGGAACCACCGGTGGGTCCTGATCACGGCGTCGGTGCTTACACCGGTGAACCTCGCAGCCATCGCCCTGTTCGTTGTGGGCACGGTACCCACCGCGGTGCTGGCCTGGCTGTTGCTCAGCTCGGTCCTGGTGCGCATGCTGAGGCGCAAGGCGATCCGCCAGGTCTTTGCGGAGGCGGGCGACGGCGAATCCGGGGTCCGGCGGTACGGCGGCCTTCTCGGGCACCTCCACGACGCGCCCCTCGAGTCGTGCTACATGACCAGGATCCGACAGCGCATCGGCGACGGGCCGCGGGCCGCCCCCCAGGAGATCGCCAGGCTGCGGCGGCTCCTGGACCTGGCCGATGTCCGCAGGTCGCCCCTCTTCCACCTCCCCCTCGCCATCGTGCTGCACTGGGACGTGCACGTCCTGGCCGCGCTCGAGCACTGGAAGGCGCGGTCGGGCCGGCGGGTGCGGGACTGGCTCGAAGCGGTCGGTGAGGCGGAGGCGCTGGCGGCCCTCGCCGCCGCCGCGGCCGACCACCCCGACTGGACCGTCCCCGCACTGGACCGGGACGCCCGCACGCTGCGGGCCCGCTCACTCGGTCACCCGCTTCTCGCACCCGCGACCTGCGTGCGCAACGATGTCGAGGTCGGGCCCGCGGGCTCGTTCCTGCTCGTGACGGGCTCCAACATGTCGGGCAAGTCGACGCTGCTCCGGGCTGTCGGGCTCAACGCCGTGCTGGCGCAGGCCGGGGGACCCGTGTGCGCCGACGAACTGCGGATCCCGCCGATGCGCGTCGTGACCAGCATGCGGGTAGAGGATTCGGTCACCGGCGGCGTGTCCTTCTTCATGGCTGGCCTGCACCGGCTGAAGGAGGTTGTGGAGGCGGCGCGCTTCGGCGGGAACTCTCCCCCCCGGCCGGATTCCCCCTCGTCCGGCGCCGGCGCACCCTGCACCCTATACCTCCTCGACGAGATCCTGCGGGGCACCAACAGCGCCGAGCGGCGGATCGCGGCGCGTACGGTGTTGCGTCACCTGCTGGAAACGAACGCCATCGGCGCGGTGACCACACACGACCTGTCGCTCGCCGACGCCGAGGACCTCGTCGCGCGGGCCGTGGCCATGCACTTCACGGAATCGGTGGGCGACGGAGCGGACGGCCTCGCGTTCGACTACCGGCTGCGCCCGGGCATCGCGACGTCGACGAACGCGCTTAAGCTGCTGGAGATGGTGGGGCTGGGACCGGACGCCGGCGGCTAGCGGGCCACGGCCCGGCACGTGCAGCGCCAGACCCTATCGCGGGACACGGGCCGATGTCATAGCATTCCTGTGTGACCCCTCCACCCCTCACCCTTGTCATCCTCGCGGCAGGACGCTCCACGCGCTTCGGCCGTCTCAAGCAGCTCACGCCGATCGGTCCCGGCGGCGAGGCCCTCCTCGACTACGCCCTCCATGACGGCGCGCTCGCGGGGTTCACACGCTTCGTGCTGGTGATCCAGGAGGACAAGCAGGGTGACTTCGACGCACACCTCGCCCCCGCCGTCGCGGCCGGGCTCGACATCCGCTACGTGTACCAGCGGCTCACGCTCGAAGGGGGCGACCCGCCGTCGGGCCGCACTCGTCCCTGGGGTACGGGCCACGCCGTCCTCACGGCCGCGGAGCGCATCAGCGGCTCCTTCGCACTCTGCAACGCCGACGACTTCTACGGTCGCGGGGCCTTCGCAGCGCTGGCGAACGCGATTCGTGAAGGGGAAGGTGCAGCTGCAGGCGGTACATCCATCGGCGTCCCGACGACCCCGGGCACCGAAGCCGCGGTTACGGCCGATTCGGCTCGCGATCCCCTGCCCGCATTCGTGGTCGGGTATCCGCTCGAGGTCACGCTGTCCGAGAGCGGTGGCGTATCGCGGGGGATCTGCGACGTCGACGGAGCCGGCACGCTTCAGCGCCTGGCCGAAGGCTTCGAAATGCGCCGCTCCGGGAACCGGGCCCGCGGCCGCGACGTGGCCGGAAGGCCCGTTGACGTGCCCTTGGACACTCCGGTCTGTACGAACCTGTGGGGATTCCCGGAAGCTACGAGTAGTGACAAAATCCATGATGAATCTGTCGTAGTCGCTCGTGAATCCGGACACAAGGACGATAGTGAGCATGTAGCAGGTACTCGGGAGGACAAAATCATGGGTGATTCTGTCATGTCACCCAGTCGAGGACGCCACGCAAGTGGGCTGGTGCCCGGTTCCGGGATTCTGTACCAGCTGCACCGCCTCTTCTCCGAGTTTCTCGCCTCGGGCCCCGGACTCGACCGCGAGTTCTACCTCACCGAAGCGGTAAACGAATTGATCGCCGACGGACTGGTTCACTGCAGGGTGCTGCCCACCCGTGAAACCTGGCTCGGCGTTACGTTCCCCGACGATCACTCCCAAGTGGCCGAATCCCTGCAGTCGCTGGTAGACTCCGGGGTCTATCCGATGCGTCTTTGGGACGCTCCGCCGACCCTCCCTGCCCAAGGCTGAAGCCGATGCAACTTGCCCCCCTCGACTGGATCGTCATCGCCCTGTACGGGCTGACGGCTCTCGCGATCGGCCTCTATTTCGCGAGACGCGCGGGCACGGGCGCCGACGAGTTCTTCCTGTCGGGGCGCAAGCTTCCGTGGTGGCTGCTGGGCACGTCCATGGTCGCGACGACCTTCTCGACCGACACGCCCAACCTGGTCGCCGACTTCGTGCGCACCGGGGGCGTCGCGCAAAACTGGTCGTGGTGGGCCTTCCTCATCACCGGCATGTGCACCGTCTTCTTCTACGCGAAGCTATGGCGCAGATCGGGCGCGCTCACCGACATCGAGTTCTACGAGTTGCGCTATTCGGGGCGGCCGGCCGCCTTCCTGCGCGGATTCCGCGCCCTCTACCTGGGCATCTTCTACAACGTGATGATCATTGCGACCGTCACGCTCGCCGCGACCAAGATCGGCGGCGTGCTGCTCGGCCTGGACCCGCTCACGACGGTCCTGATCGCCGGGTCCGTGACCATGCTCTATTCGGCCACTTCGGGGCTCTGGGGCGTGGTGGTCACGGATCTCGTGCTGTTCGTCGTGGCAATGGTTGGATCGGTCGCCGCGGCATACTTCGCGTTGGCGCAGCCCGAGGTCGGCGGTCTCGCGGGGCTCGTGGGCAACCCCGAACTGCGGTCGGCGATGAGGTTCTTCCCCGACTTCTCGAACTGGAGCGTCGCCGCGGGCATCTTCATCATTCCGATCGCCGTGCAGTGGTGGAGCGCGTGGTATCCGGGATCCGAGCCCGGCGGCGGGGGCTACGTCGCCCAGCGGATGCTGGCCGCCAGGAACGAGAAGGAATCCATGAAGGCGACGCTGTGGTTCAACGTCGCCCACTACGGGCTGCGGCCCTGGCCGTGGATCATCGTGGCGCTCTGCTCGATGGTGATCTACCCGGAGCTGGCCGACATCCAGGCCCGGTTCCCGGACCTCGATCCCTCGCTGGTCGGCAACGACCTTGCCTACCCCGCGATGCTCGTTTTCCTGCCGGCGGGCCTGCTGGGTCTGGTGGTCGCGTCGCTGGCGGCGGCGTACATGTCGACGATCAGCACGCAGCTCAACTGGGGTTCGTCGTACGTGGTGAGCGACTTCTACCGGCGGTTCGTGAACCCGGAGGCGAGCCAGCGGCGGCTGGTGGCGGTGGGTCGGCTGTCGACGGTGGGGCTGATGGTGCTCGGCGCCTTCATCGCGCTTCAACTGGACACCGCGGGCCAGGGCTTCCAGATCCTGCTCCAGATCGGGGCCGGGACCGGGCTCATCTTTCTTCTGCGCTGGTTCTGGTACCGGGTCAACGTTTGGAGCGAACTCGCCGGAATGACGATTTCGTTCCTCGTCGCCATCTATTTCGCGTGGGTGCACGGGGCGCTCGGGTTCGAGCCGCTGACCGGCTGGCAGCAACTGGTCATCGGTGTAGCGATCACCACCGTGGGGTGGCTCGCGGTGACTTTCGTGACACCGCCCGCACCCCGGGAGACCCTCCAGCGCTTCTACGACCGGATCCAGCCGCTCGGCAAAGGGTGGCGGCGAGTGGTCGACGTCGGCACCGGCTCGCGTGACGCCGAATCGATCACCGCCGCGTTCCTGGCCTGGTTCCTGGGGTGCGTGCTGGTCTACGCGGCACTGTTCGCGACCGGTTACCTGCTGTACGGGCAGGCGCTCGCGGGGGTGGCCGCGCTGGCGGTCTCGGCGGGGGCGGGGGTGTGGCTCTTCCGGCTATTGCCCAGACTCGGCTTCTCGGGTTGAACTGGCTGGCCAGCGCGCCCGGCCGCGTCAACCTGATCGGCGAGCACACCGACTACAACGGCCTGCCGGTGTTCCCCATGGCCATCGACCGGGACGTGCGCATTGAATACCGGGTCAGCGACCACCCGGTCGTGCGGCTGGACAGTCCCCTGGCGCGTTTCGACCCGTTCACGTTTCAGCTGAAACGTCCCATCGAGGCGGCGAGCCAGGGACACTGGTCCAACTACGTGCGAGCGGCGGCCAAGGGACTGATGGAGCATGGCGTGCGGATGGAGCGGGGCATCGAGGGCACCGTGACGGGCGACGTGCCGATCGCATCGGGATTGTCGTCCTCGTCGGCACTGGTGGTGGCGTCGGCGCTGGCTTTGCTGAAGGCGAATGGGGTGGAGGTGGGGCGGGACGCCGGGCCGGGCCCGACCATCTCCGGGCTCGAACTCGCCGCTCTCATGGCGCGCGCCGAGCGGTTCGTGGGGCTTGAAGGCGGCGGAATGGACCAGGCGGCGTGCCTTCATGGTGTCGCGGGCCACGCGCTCCGCATCGACTTCGAGCCGCTGCGGGTGAAGCCCGTGGCCGTGCCGAAGGGGTGGCGGTGGGTCGTGGCGTCGTCGCTGGTGCGGGCCGAGAAGTCGGGAGGCGCACGCGAGGCGTACAACGAGCGGGCGAGGCAGTGTCGGGAGGCGCTGGCGGGGGTGGGCGACGCCTTCGCCAACGACGGGCCGACGACCCCGGAAGGCGCCCGCTCGGGTGCTGTGGCGCTCACGTACCGTGATTTGGTCGCGCACGGCGACATGGACGGCCTGCTTGACCACGCCCGCCGCATTCTCGCCCCCGTGCTGTTTCGCCGGTTCCGGCATGTCGTGACGGAGGGCCGCCGGGTGGCGCGGGCCGAGGTGGCCATGCGCGATGGCGACATGAGCCGGTTCGGCAACCTGATGGTGGGCTCGCACGATAGCCTCCGGGACGACTACGAGGTGAGCACGTTCGAACTGGACAAACTCGTCACGGTGGCGCTGGAGGCGGGAGCGGCGGGCGCCCGCCTAACCGGCGCCGGCTTCGGTGGGTGCGCGGTAGCACTGTGTGACCAGGCCGCCGTCGGGGCGGTCATGGACGCTCTTGCCGCTCGCTTCTACGAGCCGCGCCTGGGACAGCCACCGACCGGTGACGAGATGTTCGCCGCGAAGCCGAGCGGCGGCGCAAGGGTGCGGATCGCGGACAGGCCTTGACCCGGATGGACGAAACAGCGTCCGGCGCGAATCGGGCGACCACTGCATGACCGGTGAGCGCTCGCGGTCAGCAAACGCTGTCCGACTGTTAGTACAACTTGGGACATAAACTAAACCAAGAGCAGGACAGCTCGTCCAAGGGGTACTGGACACGCTAGCTTTCGCCGTGAACGCCCTGGAAGCTGGTCGTGCTAGCCCTGGGGCTTCACCAATCGCAACACCTGCGGATGCTCCACGTCGTTGAGGTCGCGCCCCACGCCGAATACCTCGTTCACGCCCACCCGCATCACCTCGAACCGCGCCGGCGTCTCGACCACGCCGAGCCATACCCCGGACGAGTCCCACACATACCAGTCCTGGGGCTCGTAGCGACGCGCAAGGCCGAGGAACTCGCCCGCCCAGACGTTGCCCTCGGCATCCAGGAGCATGTTCTGGTAGGCAGGCTTCCTGGTGGGAATCGGCAAGCGATCCAGAAGGTCCCGAATGTACGGCCTCGGGTTGCGCCCGAGCCGCACTTGCCGTTCGCGGTCGACTTCCTCTTCGGTCACGGCCAGCGAGATACCGGGAATCCTTGCGATCAGGTGCACATCTCCGGTCTGGCCGTCGAGGATCGAGTATTCCAACCCATCCGCGAGTCCCACCACGACTTCACCTCGCCCGGTCGGCACCACGTGGGTCATCCGCCCCATCACGGGATTGACCTCAACTTCGGGAAGGAAAAAGAGCTCGTTGCCGGGAATCTGCGCGACCGCATGCACGGAAGTCCGGTCCTCGGACATTCGCACGATCATCGCCGGATGGCGTTGGAGGCCCGACTCCAGGTCCTCGTCTTCCATCGTGTACCCGGCTTCCAATCCCCAGACGAGGTCCGACGGCACCGGGTGCCGAAGCGACGTCGCTCCGCCCGGCACCCTGAACGTGCTGATCAACCCTGAGTCGATGTCGAACTCCGCAGCCGATGCTCCAAGCGCGAAGTCCACCCCGAGGAGCGCGCTAGCATGGGTCTCCACGACGGACCACAGGATGCGAAACTCCCCCGGTCCCTCGCCTGGCCCGCCGAAGGCCCGCAGAAAGAGTCCGTCCGCATCGTAGACCCGGATCTGCTGCGAGCCCCCGTCGGCAACCACCAGATGGCCGCTGCGAGCACGCAGCACATCCCGCACACCAAGGAAGAGGTGCATGTCCCCCGTGCCGGATTCGGCCAGGTCGACCAGCGGCTGCGCCTCGACGCGCCACCCGGCGCCCTCCCTCCAAGCCGGCGCGACCGACTCGACGATCCGCACCCCAAGGCTGTCGCGGGAGGTGCCCGTCGGGCGCAGGCCGGCTTCGCAACCGACCAGCCCGAAGACGACAACGGCCGTTGGTCCTATCCGCCTCACCCGCCCCGCCCGCCCGGCCGGGGCCGTCCACCGCGCCGCCACAATTCGCGCGCCTGCCGCACGATCTCCGTGAAGCGCGGGTCACTGCGCAGCGGATCCCACATGGAACTGCTCGTCAGGCCGACAAGCCCCGGATCGCGATTCCGGACTGCGGCTTCGAGGTGGTCCAGGGCCGCGGCGCGGTCACCCAGCCCGAGGGCCGTGGCCGCCATCTCCACGTCCGAAACGCGTTCGCCGCGTGCAACAAGGCCCTCATTGTGTTCGTGCCGCCAGCGCCAGTAGCTCCCCGGATCGTGTTCCTCGAACGTCTCATGCAGCGCCTCGACGGAGGCGACCGCCTCGGGCGTTTCACCCTGGGTAGCCAGAATCCGCTGCTCGCGGACCTGGACGGCACCCGCGTGGTTGCCCAGGAGCAAGTGTGCTTCCTCCAGGCCCGACCAGGCCGGAGCGATGCTCGAATCGGCCTCAAGGATTGCCTCGAACACAACGGCCGCGCTGTCGTAGCGGCCCTCCTGCAGCAGACGGTGGGCCCCGATAAGAGGAGAGCCCCGACCGAGCCGACGCCCGAACCGGGTCGATTCCAGCAGGTAGCGCCGCCGGAGCGAGTCCCCCGCTGTCTCCATGGCCCGAGCCGCTTCCGCCGCCATCTCCACCCCCGCGCTCACCGCCGCGTCAACGCCTGCGTCGATACCCGTGCTCACGCCCGCGAAGCCCGCGCCCAACTGGTCGAACAGCACGACCCTCGCCGCCGCCACCTCGTCTTCTGCACCCCCCAGGGCCTCGGCCCGCCGCACATCCTCCAACACCTGCGCCAGGACTTCCGGCGGCACCGAGTCGCGGTTCGGCAACTGCATCAGGCGTACGCCCGCCCTCCATGCCACGGGCAGCGAGAAGCTCGAATCGAGCGCCACCGACCGGTCGAAGTAGGCCAGAGCCGCCTGCAGCCCCTCGGGCGTCCGCTGCTCCAACTCGCTCCTGCCCTGCAGAAACGCCCGGTAGGCGTCCGGATCCACCTCGGCGACCCTGTCGACCTCCTCGATCATCTGATCGCCCAGTTCGCCCTGCACCGTGCCGGCGATCTCGACCGCGACCTCCGTCTGCAGCCGCAGAATGTCCCTCATTTCGCGCTGGAAAGTGCGCGACAGCATGTGCGTATCGGTCGCGGCGTGCAGGAGTTGCAGCGTAATCCGCACACTGTCGCTCTCGGACGTCATGGCCACGGAGCCAGTAACCACGGCCTGCACGCCCAGCTCCGCCGCGATTTGTGGCAGCAGCAGGTCGGAATCGGCATACCGCTCCACCGATGTCCGCGATACGACCCGGAGGCTTGTGAGGAGACTGAGTTGGGTGATGATCTCCTCGTGGAGCTGGCGGGCGAAGAGATCGTCCCCCTCCGCGAAGTCCGCCAGGGGAAGGACCGCGATCGCTGTAATGGGCGCATTCGGATCCAGGCTCGCGAACCGCGCGCCCGCGGCCGGTGCGGCGTCGGTTCCCGCGCTGGCGTCCCCCGTCACTGCGCTCCGCTGGAACCACACCAACCCCAGCGCGACCGAGATCGAGGTCACGACCAGCAGCGCCAGACGGGGCGCCATGGTGACCTTTACACCGCCCGGAGACTGGCGCGTCTTCGCCAGCCCTTCCGGGGTCAGGTCGTAGACCCACGCGAAGGCCAGCACGACCGGGAGGCCCAGGAAGGCCGCCACCACCAGCGACTGCAGCACCCAGTCCGGCGCATTGAAGGCCGGAAGCACGATCTCGCCGAGCTGCAGCACCACGAACGCCGCCGCCACGTACACCCCGCCCGCACGCACGACGTGCCTCCGGCGCAGTTCCTGCCAGAAGGCAACCAGCCCCTGCTTTGGCTTCATCTGTCGATCCCGTCCGGTCGTCACCAGCCAACAACGCATTATGCACACCGCCGTCCCATTATGGGACCCCCGAGGGTTGGGTTTCGCTAGTGCGCACAGGGTTGCACCACCGCGCTGAGAGAGGACGTGTGGGTCCCGAGCCACGCAAAACGAGGGCCCGACCGGGAGTCCCACCGCTCGCATCAGAAACAGCATTATCCTTGCTAATCACTAATGATCATTTGAGATTAGCAATTATGATCACACGACGTCACACCGCACTTGTCCAGCGCGATCTCGCCGCGTTCCCCTCGGTCGTACTCCTGGGGCCCCGCCAGGCGGGGAAGACTACGCTCGCCCGGGCAATCGCCGACACGCATCCACACTCCATCTACCTGGACCTGGAGGACCCCTCCGACCAGGCGCGTCTGGGGAACACACGCGACTATCTCGACCTCCACCGGCATCGGCTGGTCATCCTGGACGAGGTTCAGTTGGTGCCCGATCTCTTCCGGATCCTTCGCGGACAGATCGACATACGGCGCCGCGCGGGTCGCGCCTCCGGACACTTCCTGCTGCTGGGGTCGGCGTCGGGGATGCTGCTTCGCCAGTCCGCCGAGTCGCTCGCGGGACGCACGGCGTATCACGAACTGCCGGGATTCGATGCGCTGGAAGCCGGTACCGATCTCAACCGGTTGTGGCTGAGGGGCGGATTCCCGGAGAGCTTCACCGCGACGGACGATGATCTCAGCATCCGCTGGCGGGCGAACTTCATCCGCACCTACCTCGAGCGGGACCTCCCACAGTCGGGACTCAGGGCTCCGGTCGAGACGCTTCGCCGGTTCTGGACGATGTTGTCCCATCGCCAGGGCTCGGTCTTCAACGCCGCGGAGTTGGCGCGGAGCCTCGGGGTCTCGGTGCCATCCGTGAACCGCTACACGGATACCCTCGTAGACATGATGCTGTTGCGGCGGCTTCAGCCCTACCACGCCAACGTGGGAAAGCGGCTCATCAAGTCACCCAGGGTCCTCGTGCGTGACAGTGGCGTCGTGCATGCCCTCCTCAACATCCGGTCCCTGGACGATCTCCTGGGGCACCCGGTCGCGGGCGCCAGCTGGGAGGGCCTGGTCGTCGAGAACCTGATCGGAGCCGCTCCCGTCGGCACGGACGCATTCTTCTACAGGACCCGGTCCGGGGCCGAGATCGACCTGTTGCTGCTACTCCCCGGGCAGGAGTTGTGGGCCGTCGAGGTGAAGCGGTCTTCGGCACCGCGAGTGCCGCGGGGATTTCGCGTTGCCACGGCGGACGTCTCGGCCACGGCCAGGTTCATCGTGTACCCGGGGACCGAGACCTATTCCCTCGGAGACGAGATCACGGCCATACCGCTGCCCGCGCTCATGGAGTGGCTGATCGCGCGGGGCTAGCCGCGGCGGTACAGGCCGGCGACAGACTGCGCTCGCTCCGGCGGCAAACGAGCGCCCCGCGACACGTTGCCCGCCGTGGGAGAGCGAACCACTATCCTCGCCAGCCATCGAGTGCCCCAAGGAGGATCCCATGCGCCGCCCGCCGACCCGCTTCGCCACCACGACCCTTTTCCTCGCGGCCGCGGCCATGCTCGCACCGCCGGTGCCGCAGAACGCCCACGCGCAGTCGCGCTCGCCCATCCAACCCGGCACCCGCTGGACCCTTGCAGCGGTGGGAGACGTGATCATGAACCGGCGGACGGCGCAGTTCGATCATCCGGGGGATCCGGGGTTCCATGAGCTTGCCAACATCATTCGCGGGGCCGACGCGGCGTTCATGAACCTGGAGCAGTCGGTGTTCCGGCTGCAGGAGTTCACCGGCTGGCCGGCGGCGGAGAACGGCGGCAACTACGAGGTCGGCTCGCCCGAGACGCTGCGGGACCTGGTCGACATGGGCTTCGACCTTTTCAACAACGCCAACAACCACACCACCGATTACGGCGTCGAGGGGATGCGGCTGACCAACCGGCTGATGGACGAGTGGGGGCTGGTGCACTCGGGGGCCGGCGAGAACCTGGGGTGGGCCAGCCGTCCGGGGTACCTGGAGACGCCGAAGGGGCGGATCGCGCTGATCGGGATGGCGTCCACCTTCACGCCGATGTCGCGCGCGGGGAGGGCCGGGCCCACGGTACAGGGGCGGCCGGGGCTGAACCCCCTGCGGCTGAGCACCCGCTACGAGGGTTCGGCGGAGACGATGGCCGCACTTCGGGACGTGGCGCGCCGGCAGGGCGGGAGCGTGTCGGAGGATGAGGACGCGCCGGTGCGGGTGTTCGGCAGGACCGTGTATCCGGGTGACGAGGACCGCACGATCGTGTCGCTGAACGACGTGGACCGCGAACGGGTGCTGCACGAGGTCCGCAACGCGACCGACCAGGCCGACTACGTGGTGGTCAACAGCCACTCGCACGAGCCCGGCAACGCGTCGCAGGTGCCGCCGCCGTGGATGGAGGAGTTCGCGCGGCAGGCGATCGACGCGGGGGCGAACACGTTCATCATTCACGGGCCGCACCAGCTGCGCGCGGTCGAGATCTACAATGGGCGGCCGATCTTCTACTCGCTGGGCGACTTCATCTTCCAGAACGAGACGATCGATCCGATGCCGTCGGACCAGCGCGACCGCTACGGTCTTCCACTGGACCGGCTGGCGTCCGAGATCTATGACACGCGCTTCCGGGTGGATGAGGACGGGAACCCCACGACCGGCTTCCCGACCGAGTCCCGGTGGTACGAGAGCGTGGTTCCGGTGGCCACTTTCGAGGGCGGCGAAGTGGTCGAGATCGTCTTCCACCCGATCGAGCTGAGCTGGAAGGCGCCGCGGGGCCGCCGGGGCACCCCCCGGATCGCGCCTGAGGAGCTGGGCCGCAAGATCATCGAGCACCTGGCCGCGCTGTCACGGCCGTATGGGACCGAGATCCTGTACGAGGACGGTGTGGGGGTGTGGCGGCGGTAGCGTCGCGGCTTCAGTGGTGTGGGGGATGAGCTTCGGCCCTGGCCGTCGCGGCCTCCCCTACGGCAGCCCCGGCGGCGGCACCCGGTGCTGCGTCGTCTGCTCGAAGGCGTAGGCCAGTTCGATTAGCCGGGGTTCGCTGCAATTGACCCCCGTGAAGCCCACGCCGAAGGGCGCGGGGCGGGCGTCGAACCCCTCCGGGAACGGCTGCGCGGGTGCGTTGGGCACGAAGCCGAAGGGCACCACGATAATCGGCGTGCCGGACCGGGCGGCGAGCCCCGCGCCCCGGCTGCCGGGGGTCAGGATCGCGTCGAGGTCGTGCTCCGCGAGAACCGCGTCGATCCCGCGCGTCCGGCTCAGCAGCTCGTCCCTCGCCATGTCGGCCTCGTTGCGCGCGCGGTCGGCCTCGACGTCCATCTCGTCGGAGATATCGAAGCGGGCCTGACCGTACTTGATGGCGCCCGCGCGCCCGTGTGCGGCGTTCCACTCGCGCAACTCGGTGAGCGTGGCGACCGGCGCGTCCGGCCCCAGCGTTGCCAGCCACGCGTTGAAGTCCCGCTTCGCACCGTATTTGAAGTTGACGGAGCAGTCCTCGTCGGCACCCCTCCCCTGGTGGCCACCCGCGCAGAACCCCCACGCGGCGAAGTTCGAATCCGGATCGGCCGTGAAATAGCTGGGCACGTCGGCAGGGTCGATCACCACCGCGCCCTGGGCCACCAGCACCATGATCGCCTCCTCCATGAGCGCGCGCTGAGCCTCGTTGAGTCCGCCGCGCGTCCGGTCCTCGCCGTCGAGCCGGATCGGGTCGTAGTAGAACGCACGCGGAATGCCGATGCGGGCCCCGCGCAGCCCGTCCGGGTTCAGGAAGGGCCGGTAGTCGCGCCCTGGCGGCGGCTCACAGATGTCGGTCGCGGGATCGTTCGGATCGGGCGTCGCGCTCTCCATGCCGCCAAGCAGGATGGCGGCGTCGGCCACGGTGCGCGCCATCGGGCCGGCCATGTCGTGGTCGAGGGTGACCGGCGCGATCCCCCAGCGGCTGATCCGCCCCAGCGTCGGGCGGATCCCCACCAGCATGTTGGCGTTCGACGGGCTGATCACCGAGCCGCCGGTGTCGGTCCCGACGTTCGCGGCCCAGAAGCTCGCCGCGGTGCCGATGCCGGAGCTGGACCCGCCGGTGCTGAGCGCGGGACGCCCGTCGAAGGTGGCCGGGCGGGGGTCGCGGCGCGGGTCGTACGGGTTGTAGGCGAACCCGGTCAGCGCGTTGTAGTTCCCGGGCATGGGATTGGGCGGCCCCGCCATCCAGTTCGCGAACTCGGTGAGGCCGGCCTTGGCGATGATGATCGCGCCAGCCTCGCGCAGGTTGGTGGTCAGCGTGGCCTCGTACGGCGGCACGAAGCCATCGAAAGCGAGCGCCCCCGCGGTGGTCGGCAGGTGGCTTGTGTGGATGTTGTCCTTCAGCGCGACCGGGATGCCGTGCAGGGGGCCCCGCACATTCCCCCGCGCTCGTTCCGCATCGAGCGCATCGGCTTCGGCCAGTGCGTTTTCGTTGATGGAGATGGCGGCGTTCAGCCTCCCCTCGTAGAGCGCGATCCGCAACAGGTACGCGGCAACGAGCTGCCGCGAGGTAAGTTCGCCGCGGTCCATCGCGGCCTGCAGATCGGGGATCGTGGCTTCCACGACGGGGAACGGCTCAGGCTCGGCGGCGGGACCGGCGCAAGCGGCGAGCGCCACGACCAGAGGGAAACACCGGCAGCCCATCGATGGTCGGAGCAGGTGAAGCACACGAGACATCATGCAGTGCCCTTGCTACCTCGCGTGCCACGCCGCCAGAACCGTCCGCTCCTTCTCGCGACTCATCCCGAAGCGGCGCTGCTCCCAGCGATAGTTCTGGCAGTTGTTGTCGAAGACGACGTCCCAGGTCCGCCCCTCCAGCGCGGAGTGGTCGTCGTTGCGGTCCCCGACGAGACGCTCGACGCCTTCGGGCAGATCCGCGTCGGCGCGGCCCCGCGTGAAGATCGTCACCTCGTGCCCCCGCTCCATCGCGTACCGGACCGTGTGCGGCCCGATGAATCCGGTCCCGCCCAGGATCAGAAACCGCTTCGGCGCCTGGCGACGGGTCGGGGTCGACGATGTCGGGTCGGTCGCTCGTCCAAAGGTCATTCTTCGTCTCCTTCGCAGAGTCAGTCTCGGCAAGGCCTTCACCGTAGCGCATCCGTCACGTTGCGGCCATCACGGGAGCCGCAAAGCCTCCGCTTGCCTCGCCGGCCATATCGTGCGCATTGTAGGAAGGATCGGAGCCGCGCCGTGCGTGGCGCGCGGGATACGGGGGCGGCTCCGCGCGATCGCTCTTGAAGGAGGACTGCCCATGCGCAGCCTGCATGTCCGACCCGACCGCGTGTCGACCCCCCTGGCCGTCCTGGCCCTGGGCATCGTGGCGACCCTGGCCGCCCCTCCCGTCGCCGCACAGCAATCCGCGGCGAACGGCGGTGCGCACGAGAACGAGGTGACGTTCTCGAAAGACGTCGCCCCCATCCTGCAGGCCAACTGCGAGATCTGCCACCGGCCGGCGTCCGTGGGTCCCATGTCGCTCATGACGTACCAGGAGGTGCGCAGGTTTGCGTCGCGTGCGCGGGATCTCGTCTCGAAGCGCCTCATGCCTCCGTACCACCTCGACACCGGGGTCGGAATCCAGGAAATCAAGGACGATTGGCGGCTGACCGACGACGAGATCGAAACCGTCGTGGCGTGGGTGGACGCCGGAGCGCGCGAGGGGGATCCAGCCGACCTGCCGCCGCCGATCGAGTGGCCGAACGAGCAGAAGTGGCAGCTCGAGGACATCCTGGGGCCGCCCGATCACGTGATCAAGTCGAAGCCGTTCGACGTGCCCGCCGAGGGCGGTGACACCTGGTGGCGGCCTCGCGTGCCGACCGGGCTTGACGAGGACAAGTGGGCGATGGCGTTCGAGACGCGTCCGTCGTTCCCGGCTGGCCGTCAGGTCGTCCACCACGCGATCCCGCGCCTCCTGCGGCTCAACGAGGAAGGCGAGTACCGCCGCATCCAGAGCCTGTCCGAGTACGCCATGGGCAAGGTCGGCGAGATCGTGCCGGGCGATGCCGCGCGGCTTCTGAAGGCAAGTGACATGATCGAGTGGGACGCCCATTACTACCCCATGGGATACGACGTACCTGGGGACCAGGTGGAGCTGGGCGTCTGGTTCCACGAGGAAGGCTACGAGCCGGAGTTCCAGCAGGACCTGCGCCTCTACCCGCTTCGGGGCGACATCGCGCTGGCGCCCGGCGGGACCGCGATGACCCAGGGCTTTCACCGGTGGGACCACCCCGTGCGCATCGACAGCTACCAGCCGCACGGCCACGTGCACCTGCATGCGATGTCGATCCAGGCGGTGTACCCCGACGGCGATGTCGAGCTGATCAGCATGGTCACGGACTTCGACGCCCGCTGGCACCACAGCTACATCTACGAGGACGATGTGGCGCCGCTCCTCCCGGCTGGGACGGTTGTCGTGCTCACCGGGTGGTACGACAACACCACCGAGAACGAACTCACGCCGGATCCGGACATCTGGTACGCGCGCGGCTCACGCACGATGGACGAGATGTCGCACGCGTGGATCGCCGTCACCCACCTGACCGAGGACGGCTACCAGAGGCTGGTCGAAGAGCGGGAGGCCAAGCTCGCGACCGACAGCGAAGACGACAGCAGCGGCAGCGGCAACGACGGTACCGACAGCCGCTGATGCGCAGCCCATCTGTGGAGTGGACCGCGGCCGCGGCGAGGATCGTGCCGGCGGTGCTCCTCCTGCTCGTTGTGTGTGCGGCGTCGGACGTGCGCCTGCACGCCCAGGAGCGACAGCGGCTGCCTCTTGCCCCGATCCTGCCCAAGGGGGACGAGGTGGCCCCCTTCTTCGAGGGCTGGTACCGCAACGACGACGGCACCTTCACGCTCTCCTTCGGGTTCTTCAACCTGAACAGCCAGCAGGTCCTCGACATTCCGATCGGTCCCGCCAACTTCATCGAGCCGGCCGAGTTCGACGGCATGCAGCCCACCCACTTCCCGGTGCGTCCGCGCAGGGACCGGGGCGTCTTCCACGTCACGGTGCCGGCTTCCTACGAGGACGGGGAACAGGAGGTGGTGTGGACGATCACGGCGAACGGATACACCAACGCGACCCCGGGTCGTGTCGGGATCCCTGCGCTGCAACTGGACTACGGGCCGCGGGCCATGGGATCGGTGCCGCCGGTCGTGCGCTTCACCGCCGACGGGCCGGCGGGCCAGCACATCCAGGGCGTGTGGGGGGAGCCGCGCACCGCCACGGTCGGCGAGCCGCTCACGCTGACGGTGTGGACGGAAGAGGTCTCGGTCCGCGCACCCGACGACATGGTCAACCAGGTCGTCGACGTCGGGCTGAGCTGGTTCAAGCACCAGGGGCCCGCCGGCCGGGTCGCGGTCGATCCCAGGCGCGTGGTGGTGGAAGGCGGCACCGGCGAGGCTACCGCGAGCGTCGTGTTCAGCGAGCCTGGCGAGTACGTGCTGCGTGCGCGCATCGACAACTGGGACGCGAACGACAGCACGGGCGGCGACCAGTGCTGCTGGACGAACGCCTACGTGCGCGTCACGGTTACGCCCTGACGCGCGGGTGATCGCCTGACGTGGCCGTAATCGAGACAACCGGGCTCACCAAGCGCTTCCCCGCGGTGCTGGCCGTCGACCGCGTCTCGCTCACGGTCGAGCAGGGCCAGGTCTTCGGCTTCCTGGGGCCGAACGGCAGCGGCAAGACCACGACGATCGGGATGCTGATGGGCATCATCAAGCCCACAGCGGGGAGTTTTCGACTCTTCGGCGCAGGCGCCCCGCGGGATCTGCTGGCCGCGCGCGCGAGGGTCGGAGCCACGCTGGAGACGCCGAACTTCTACCCCTACCTCAGTGGCCGTGACAATCTGCGGATCGCTGCGGCGATCAAGGGGATCGGCAAGGCGCGGATCGAGGAATGTCTGGACATCGTGGGGCTGCGCGGGCGCGGCAAGCATCGCTTTCGGACCTATTCGCTGGGCATGAAGCAGCGGCTTGCGCTGGCGGCCACGATGCTGAACGACCCCGAGCTGATCGTGCTCGACGAGCCGGCCAACGGCCTGGATCCGAAGGGGATGAAGGAGGTCCGCGACATCATCCGGCTGCTGGCGGACCGCGGAAAGACGATCTTCCTGTCGAGCCATCTCCTGTGGGAGGTGGAACGCACGTGCACGCATGTTTCGATTGTGAGGAAGGGTCGGGTTGTCGGCACCGGGACGGTGGCGGAGATCGTCGGGGACGAGATCACCGCGGTCGTGCGTGCGGAAGATGACGAGGCGTTGCGCACGGCCCTGGAGGCCTTTCCGGAGGCGACGTCCGTGCGCGCATCCGACGAGGGGCTGGTGGTCGCGCTGGCGTCGGACGACCTCGCGGCCCTCAACCGGTATCTCGCGGGCCACGGGATCTACGTCTCGCATCTGGCGCGGCGGCACCGGAGCCTTGAGGACGCCTTCATGGACCTTACCGGCGAGGACGAAGGTGTGGGCCAAGCGTCGCTGACGGAGTTCGCGTCGTGAGGCTGCCCGGCGTTCTGGCTCGGATCGAGGCGCTGAAGGCCGTGAAGCGCCCCGCGTTCTGGGTGACCATGGGCGTGTTCGCCGCCTTCAATACGATCGCGAACTTCGCGCCGGGCGGCGGCTCCGAGCGGGCCGGATTCCCCGATGCGTGGAGGGGCATCATCGAGCCCGCGATCAACCTCGGGCCCGTCTTTCTGGCGGCCCTGATGATTCTGCTCTTCGCGCCCGAGTTCCGGTGGCGGACCGCCCGGCAGAACGTCATCGACGGGCTGAGCAAGGAGCAGTTCTACTGGGCGAAGGTCCTGCTGCTGGCCGTGCTGGTTGCACTCTTCTTCGTCACTTCGGTCGTGATCGGCACCCTGCCGTTCGTCCTGGACCCGGGTGGAGGAGGCGGCACCTTCGTCGAGCCCATGGACCTCAACTACATGCTCGGGTTCGTCGTCGCGCTTCTGCTCTGGAGCACGGCGGGGCTGATGATCTCGGCGCTGGTTCGGGCTGCGGGTGCCGGGCTGGGTTCTGCTCTTCCTCTATTTCATCTGTGAGCAGATCGTCACGCAACTGCTTTCGATTCGGTGGAGGGCGCTCGAGCGCTTTTTCGACTTCCTGCCGGCCCAGCTGTTCCAGACGATCACGAACTCGGCTCTGTACTACCCCGAGGTGCTGGCACGCACCAACGCCGCGCGGGCCGAACGCGGCCAGGACCTCCTGGTGTACCCGGATCTGTGGATCCCGCTGGTCGCGGCGATGGCCTACGTTGTACTCTTCCTGGGGCTGGCCTACGTGAACATGCACAGGCGGGATCTGTAGCCGCACAGGGCCTTTGCCAGGGCCGGGAGCGCCAACGTCCCTGCCCGCACACTCTGGAAGCAAGGAAGGCGAGAATGACGACGAATCGGCGTGACTTTCTGAAGACGACGGCGGCCGCGGGAGGCGCGGTCGCGGCAGGGATGGGTTCGTTCGCACTCACGGGATGTGCGGCTGAAGGAGATGGCCCCGCGGCGGGGTCCCAGGGTGCGGGCCAGCCCGGGGCCGCGAGGCCGCTCAGGATCCTGATCCTCGGCGGAACCGGCTTCATCGGCCCCCACCAGGTCGAGTACGCACTGTCGCGCGGCCACGAGGTCACCCTCTTCAACCGCGGCCGCACGAACGCGCAACTCTTTCCTGAAGTGGAGAAGCTCATCGGCGACCGCGAGAGCGACCTCACCGCGCTGGAAGGGCGAAGCTGGGACGCGGTTGTGGACAACTCGGCCACCAACGCCCCGCACTGGGTCGAGGCGAGCGCCAACCTGCTGAAGGACACGTGCGAACGGTACATCTTCGTGTCCACGAGGTCGGTGTACGCCGACACCAGCCGGATCCCCATGACGAGCGACGCGCCGGTGTGGACCCACGAGCTGGCCGGTGTGGAACCGGGCGCCGAGCGGCTGCCATACGGACTCGGCAAGGCGGTGTCCGAGCAGATCGTCCGGGACATCTTCGGCCAAGACCGTACCCTTGTCTTCCGGCCCGGTCTGATCATCGGCCCCGGCGACCCGACCGATCGCTTCACCTACTGGCCCGTGCGGATTCATCGGGGCGGCGAGGTACTTGCGCCCGGCGACGGCACCGACCCGGTGCAGATCATCGACGTGCGCGATTTCGGCGACTGGCTGGTGCGCATGGCCGAGGCGGGCGAGTCCGGCACCTACAACGTGGTCGGGCCGCGCACGCCGCGTCCCATGGCCGAGCTGCTGTACGGGATCCGCGCGGTAACCACGGCCGAGACGACCTTCACCTGGGTCGACACCGACTTCGCGATCAATGCGGGGCTGCGCCCCTACGGCGAGATGCCGGTATGGCGCCCCGCGCGTGACGGTGCGGAGGGTTTCGCCCGCTTCGACCTCACACCAGAGGTGGAGAAGGGGCTGACGTTCCGGTCGCTGGCCGACACGACAGCCGCGACTCTGGAGTTCCACTTCTCGCGGACGCCGGAGCGGCAAGCGGAATTGCGGGCGGGGATTACCGCAGAACAGGAGGCCGAGGTGTTGGCCATGTGGCATGCGTCGCAGCGGGGCTAGGCGCGTGGTTCGCGGGTTGTCGGCTCTCGCGCTTGCCGCCTTCGTTGTGGCCGGATGCGAGACACGCGAGGGCGTCGATCTGGTGCTAAGGGGCGGTATCGTCGCCACCGTGGACGCCGACAACACCATGGCCGAAGCGGTCGCGATCGACGACGGCTGGATCGTCGCGGTGGGCACCGACGCGGACATCGAGGGCTACATCGGCACCGACACAGAGTTGATCGAGCTGGACGGCCGGTTCGCCATGCCCGGCTTCATCGAGGGACACGGACACTACATGAGCCTCGGCAACTCGAAGACGATCCTCGACCTCACCGGCGCGGCCAACTGGGACGAGATCGTGCAGATGGTGGCCGACGCGGCGGCCGAGGCCGAGCCCGGCGAGTGGATCCGCGGCCGCGGCTGGCACCAGGAGAAGTGGGACCGCCCACCGGACCCCGCCGTCGAGGGCAACCCGACCCACGCGTCGCTCACGGCGGTCAGCCCCGACAACCCGGTGCTCCTCGGCCACGCTTCCGGCCACGCCGGCTTCGCCAATGCCGCCGCGCTCGCGCTGGCCGGCTACGACCGCGACTCCGAACCGCCCCCCGGCGGCGAACTGGTCCGCGACGAGAACGGCGAACTGACCGGTCTCCTGCGCGAAACCGCCCAGCGCCCGGTCTCCGGTGCCTTCGCCGATTCGCAGCTGGGCCGCACGACCGAAGAGATCGAAGCCCAGTTCCGGCGCGAGGTGATGCTGGCCGCCGAGGAGGCGCTGTCCAAGGGCGTAACCTCGTTCCAGGACGCGGGCACCGGTTTCGGCACCATCGACCGCCTGAAGGAGATGGAGGCCGAGGGCGAACTCCCCATCCGCCTCTACATCATGGTCCGCCGCCAGTCCAACGAGGAGATGGACGCGCGTCTGCCCGACTACTACATGCCGTCCGAAGGCGACGACTACCTCACCGTACGCTCCATCAAGCGGCAGATCGACGGCGCGCTCGGGTCGCACGGCGCATGGCTCCTGGAGCCATACGAGGACATGCCCAGCTCGGCCGGCCTCGTCCTCGAAACCGTGGAGGACATCACCGGCACCGCCCACGTCGCCATCAAGCACGGCTTCCAGGTCAACACGCACGCGATCGGCGACCGCGCCAACCGCGAGGTGCTCGACATCTACGAGTCCGTCTTCGACTCGGCCGGCACGCGCGACGACCTCCGCTGGCGGATCGAGCACGCGCAGCACGTCCACCCCGACGACATCGCCCGCTTCGCCGAGCTCGGGATCCTCGCCTCCATGCAGGGTGTCCACGCCACCTCCGACTTCCCGTGGGTGCCCCTCCGACTGGGCGACACCCGCGCAGAGGAGCGGACCTACCTGTGGCGGTCCTTCCTCGACGCCGGCGTGCCCATCAACAACGGCACCGACGTCCCCGTCGAGGACATCGACCCGCTCGCCAGCTTCCGCGCTTCGGTCACCCGCCAAACCGCCGACGGGTCGATCTACTACCCGGAGCAGAACATGACCCGCACCGAGGCGCTCCGCAGCTACACGATCAACAACGCCTACGCCGCCTTCGAGGAGCAGTACAAGGGCTCGCTCGAAGTCGGCAAGCTGGGCGACGTGGTCGTCATCGACCGCAACATCCTGACCGTGCCCGACGAGGACCTCGCGGACGCGCGCGTCGACATGACCATCGTGGGAGGAGTGGTTCGTTATGAGCGGTAGAGAGCGACCGTTTCCGCTATGGCTTCGCCCCGCCCGCGGACCGGCGGCGACCCCACCCTGGCGCGCCTGCAGGATGCCAGCCCTCGCCGCGCTCGCCGCGATCATCGCCTGCGAATCACCTCCCCCGCCCGGCGAGGACGCCCGGCAGGAAGACAGCGCAATGCCCGAACCCACACCCATCGAACACATCGTCCCCGAGGGCGTCGCGCGGCTGCCCGTCTTCACGCCCGCCGTCCGCGTCGGCGACCTGGTCTTCCTCTCCGGCGCGATCGGTACTCCGCCCAGCGGCGAACTGCGCGTCGTCGAGGGCGGCGTCGGCGCCGAGACGCGTGCCACCATGGACAACATCGGCCGCATCCTCGACGCGGCGGGGCTCGGCTTCGCGGACCTCGTGAAGTGCACGGTGTTCCTCGCCGACATGGCCGACTACGCGGAGATGAACGAGGCCTATGTCACGTACTTCGAGGGCATCGAACCGCCGGCACGCTCAGCGATGGCCGGCAGCGGCCTGGCACTCGGAGCGAGGGTGGAGATCGAGTGTATCGCGCGGGCGAAGTGAGGTGACCGGTCGGCCGGTCTTGCCGACGTTCGCGGGGATTCTGGTCGTCGGCGCTACCGCAGGGTGTGACGAGGGCCCGGACCCCGCCGACTGGCCGGACGAGCTCGCCTACGGAGTCAGGGACAGCGCCGGGGTCACAATCGTGGAGAGCGCGAGCCCGGCGCCCGATTCGCGTCTCGCGTGGCGGGTCGGACCGCAACCCCGGGTTTCCGTCGGCGTCCCGACGGCGGACGAGGATTACCAGCTATACGAAGTCGGCGACGCGACCAGGCTGGCCGACGGCCGAATCGTGGTCGCGAACGGGGGTTCGAATCAGGTGCTGGTGTTTGACGACGCTGGCCGCTACCTGAGCGCCTGGGCGGGCCCGGGCGAGGGCCCCGGTGAGTTTCGGTCGCTGGCGCTCGTGGAACCGTGGACCGCCGACTCCCTGATCGCCGCCGATTCGGAGCAAGGCCGGGTTTCCATCTTCGATCTGGAAGGCGAACCCGGCAGAACCATGACACTGATGGGTGAACCCGGTGTCCTGGGCAGGTCCATAAGCGCCGACGCGAGAGAACACCGGATGATGGGTCTCCTTCCGAACGGAGCGATCCTGACCAGGGACCCCGGTGGAGCCTTCACCGAGGGACTGTGGCGGTGGGACCATGTCTACGGTCTCGCTAGTGCCGACGGCAGCGCGGCGGTGTCTCTCGGCGACTACCCCGGACCGGAGACCTACTCCGAGAGCATCTTCGTCGAAGAAGAAAGGATGGTCTATGTCACCCCTCTGAGGCACCCGTTCGGCAAGACGACATTCACGGCCGTGTGGGGCGATCTGGTCGCCTTTGGACGCAACGAGACGTACGAGATCAATGCCTTAGCCAACGACGGTTCCCTCGCGCGTATCGTGCGCCGCGAGCATGTGGTTGGCAGTCCGACCGAGGCCCAACTGGATGCCGCCATTCGCGAACGTCTTGCGGATCTTTCGGACGAAGACCGCAATCGCAGGCTGGAAGTCGCCGCCAACGTCCCGATGGTCGAGACCTTCCCGGCCTACTCCGGCCTGCAAGCGGACGCACTCGACCATCTCTGGGTCCGCGAGTTCAAGCTCCCCGGCGACGAGAGCGAGAATCCGGTCTGGACCGTCTTCGATCCTGAGGGCCGCGCTCTGGGATTCGTCGAGTCCCCGCCCGGCCTGACGATCTACGAGATCGGCGCGGATTACATCCTGGGAAAGCGCACCGACGAGCTGGATATCGAGTACGTGGAGGTGTGGGCACTGAGTCGCCAGTAAGCCCAACCGACCCTGCGGAGCCCCTGGAGACCATCGCGGGACGGTGCCGCGCCAGGTCCGGTGTGTGGACCAACCCTCCCCTGGCTGTCGCGCTCTTAGTTTAGTTTAGGTCATAAACTAAACTAAGAGCCGCACACTGCCGATCCTGCGGGTAGGTACAGGGAGGCTAGGCGCTGGCGGGGGCTGGTAGTTCGGCGCGTCCAGGACGCGCGCTTCGATCAGCAGGCTCCGGTCTCCGGTGCAAATGCCCCGAGAGATTTCGAGCAGCGCGGACCGCTCCGCACGGGTGAGGTTCGCCAAAACCGCGATCTTCTTCCGGGAGCGAGCGCCGTCCAGCACGCCTTGCGTGTCCAGACCGCCATCGGCCGCATCCACCAGCACCACGTCCAGTCCAGTCTGCGACGGGATCAGGTCACAGAGCGCCGACCACCATCGCGGCTCGTGAGCAGGGTCTCCGCCCTCTGGCAGCTCGATCAGTGGCTGCTGGGCCAGTTCGCTCGGAGTCACCAGGACGAAGCCGCGCGTGATCCCGGCCCGGTGCTGCCGACGCAGCACGCGGGCCATCTCCGCTGGCGCGCAAGAGGGCCGACCGGCGACGCGCGGCCAGTAGCGGAATCACATTCGATGGCCGGATGGTTCGCGTACCTGATCCAGGTTCCGGGGCGTTGGTTGTGTCGTCCATGATGAACGCTCGCCCCTCCCGGGGGACGAAAAACCTCCGATTGTGTAACAATCAGGTCACGAACCGCCAATTCCGTCCACTCCCGCGCCTTCCAGTACCTCGTTCAGGTCCGGCACGACATCGCTGACGACCCCGTCCAACTGCTCTTCCGCCGTGCGGGCCTCCTCCCAGATCCTCGCCATGCGGCGGCGCTGGTCGTCCGACGGCCCGGTGAGCGAGCCGGTCGTGGACGGCCCACCGTCGAACTTGCCCAGCAGACCGGTCCACCAGTTGCGGATGTCGGCGTTGAGGCGGCGCCATTCGTCGGCGGCCTCTTCGATTCGGGCGGCCAGCTCTTCAGCCCGCTCGAGGTCGTCCTCGTCGACATCGTCGGCTTCTTCCAGCGACTCAAGAGCCGCGTTCGCCTCGCGCTCCAGGTCGTAGGCGGCGACACCTTCGTCGTAGGCAAACCGCTTCAGTTCGTGCAGCTCGAGCGTGAACTCGTAGCGCGCGAGGCGCTCGGCTTCCGTAACGCGCAGCCGCTCGTCGGGCCGCACCGTGAGATCCTGCTGGCGGCGCTCGTCGCCGACCGTGAGAACCACCGTGAACTCGCCCGGCAGCACGAACGGACCGTCGGGGCCCGAGTCCAGGTTGGGGACCTCGTAGCGGGTCGTATCGTGCGGGATGGGCTCGTGGCGCAGGTCCCAGGTCACCCGATTCGTGCCCGCCGTTCCGGGCCCGGTCAGGGTACGCACGACCGCGCCGGAGGCGTCACGCACCTCGATGCTCACCCCGCCTTCGACCGCTTCCGGCAGCCAGTAGTCGAAGTTCGCGCCGTAGGCCGGATTCTCGGCCCGATACACCCCCTGCCCCTGTGACGGGACATCGTTGCGGTAGAGGAACATCGTCGCGGGCCTGGGCGGCGTGAAGATCGGCTCGTCGACCTCGGTCAGGCGCCCGGTCGCGACGCCACTTTCGAACTCGATGTACAGATACGGCGTGATCAGCCCGATGTCGTCCAGGACGTAGATGCCGCGGCCGTGCGTCCCGGCGACCACGTCGTTGTCGCGCGGGTGGATCTCGATGTCGTCGACCGGCACGGCCGGCATCCCCGAGCCGAGGTGGCCCCAGGTCGAGCCCCCGTCGATCGACGCGAAGGCGCCGTCCTCCGCGCCCACGATCAGCACGTTCGGGTTGGCGTGGTGCTCGCGGATCACGTTGACGGTGGCGCTCCCCAGCCCGGCCGCGACCGAGCGCCACGTCGCCCCCAGGTCCTCGGTCACGAGCACATACGGCGCGTAGTCGTCATCCCAGTGGCCGTCGAGGCTCACGTAGGCGCGGTCCGCCTCGAAATGCGACGCCTCCACCCAGCTCACGTAGTACGGGAACGGTGGCCCGCCACCCGCACCCACGATGTTCCCCGTGACGTCGGTCCAGGTCATGCCGTCGTCGCGGCTCACCTGGACGGTGCCATCGTCCGCGCCAGTCCACAGGACGCCCGCCGTCACCGGTGATTCGGAAACGGCCGTGATCTCGCCGTACCCCGACACCCCGTCGTGCTTCGACAGAGTCGTAGAGTCCGGCATCATCCCCATGATCGGCAGGCTGTCGGGGTGGAGTCCCCGCGTCAGCTCGTCGGTGGCGCGCCAGCTGTCGCCCCGGTCGTCCGAGATGAACAGGCGGTTGCCGCCGAGGTAGACCCGGTTCGAGTTGTGCGGCGACACCAGGATCGGCGACTTCCAGTCGAAGCTGTACGTCTCGGTGGAGTCGCGCGGGAAGGGCTTCAAGGCCTTGCGGTCGCCTGTGGCCAGGTCCACGCGCACGATCCCGGCGTTCTGCGAAGTCACGTACACCGTGCCCGCGTCGGACCAGTCCGTCTCGGCGTACATCCCGTCGCCGTAGTCGATCACCTGCCAGTCACGGTTCAGGATCCCGTGGTAGCGGGTGTTCCGGCTCGGTCCCCGGTACGAGTTGTTGTCCTGCAGGCCGCCGTAGACGAAGTACGGATCCGCCATGTCGAGGTCGATGTCGTAGAACTGCTGGATCGGGATGTTGCCGATGAAGGTCCAGTTGTCGCCCCGGTCCCAGGTCGAATAGAGGCCGCCGTCGTTACCCAGGATCATGTGCGCCGAGTTCTCGGGGTCGATCCACAGGTCGTGGTGGTCCACGTGCACGCCGGTGTTGTACACGACCTCCTGTGCCACTGTGTTGAACGTCTCGCCCCCATCGGTGGTGCGGTGCAGCGAGCCGGCCACCAGGTACACGGTCTCGTCGTCGTTGGGATCGATCCTGAGCTGGCTGTAGTACATGGGGCGCTGGTTGAGCTCGTTGACACGTGTCCACGATTCACCACGATCGGTCGACTTGAAGATTCCGCCTTCTTCAGCTTCGACCACCGCCATGACCAGCTGCGGATTGCGGCGAGACACCGCGAGGCCGATACGGCCCATGTCGCCCTCCGGCAAACCCTCGGTCAGCTCCCGCCAGGTATCGCCGCCGTCCGTGCTCTTGTAGATGCCGCTGCCGGGCCCGCCCCCGATGAACCCGTGCGCCCGCCGCTGGCGCTGGTACATGGCCGCGTAGAGAATGGCGGGATCGGACGGATCCATGGCCAGGTCGGTCGCACCCGTGTGTTCATTTATGTAAAGGAGCTTCTGCCATGTGGCGCCCCGGTCGGTCGTGCGGAAGACGCCGCGCTCCTCGTTCGGGCCGAAGAGATGGCCCACCGCGGCCACCCAGACTCGATCCGGATCGGTGGGATGCACCACGATGCGGCCGACGTGCCGCGTGTCCTCGAGCCCGGTGAGCCGCCACGTCTTGCCGCCGTCCGACGAATGGTAGACGCCCTGCCCCCACGGCGAACTGTTGCGGTTGTTGGCCTCGCCCGTGCCGACCCACACTTCCAGCGGATCGGACGGGGCCAGCGCAATGTCTCCAACGGACAGATTGGGCTGGTCGTCAAAGATCGGTGTCCACGTGGTGCCGTGGTTGACGCTCTCCCAGACCCCGCCCGACGCGGCACCGACAAGGATGTGCGACTGGGTGCCCGGCACGATCTCGACGTCGCTGATGCGGCCGCCCGCGATGGCGGGGCCGATGTATCGCCATGTCAGGCCGGCTGCGACGCGGTCGGGGGTTTGGGCGACCGCGGGAGTGGGAGCGAAATGCACTGCGGCGGCGCAGGTAAGGGACAGGAACAGGGCGGTCGTCGTGGAGCGCTGCATTGGGGGCTTCTCCGGCTGGGGCGGTGGGTTACTCGCGGGCGCTTGGGTGTGCAACGTGGCGCGCGACGAGTCGTCGGGGCAACTTGGATCCCATGAGCCAGGACGAACCCCGCATCTCCGAGGAGAAGGCACGCGCACTCTGGCGCCGTGCGGCCGAGCTGCAAGCCGAAGCCGCTCGCCGTCTCGAAGAGCGTTCGCGACAGTTGGCTCCACGGGGGCAGGCTGCCGATACGGGGGAGGTCGAAGGGTACCGACTGGCAGACGTGCGGGCCGCCGCCGAGGAAGCCGGGATTTCGCCCGAGTTCGTTGATCACGCGCTGGCGGAATCTCGCAGCCGGGGCCTGGCCGAAGTTGCTCAGGCCCGGCCATCGGCGATGGCGGCGCGTTTCCTGGGCCACCCGCCGCTTACGCTGGAGGTTTCCCGGGTGATCCACGCACCGGCGGAGGACGTCTACGCCGCCATGCAACGGATCCTCCCAGGAAGTCCGTTTCGTCTGAGTCTTACCGATCACTACGGAGCCGATCCCCTCGACGGAGGCGTGCTGGCGTTCAACGTTCCCGCCTACTCGTACACGGCAGCTCCGGCAGACCAGTCGTTCGCATACGAGATGGCCTGGGCGGACCTGAAGCAGCTGCTCTTCAGCCTTAGGCGTCTGGAAACCGATCCACCCGCGACCGAGTTGACCGTTCAGGCCAGCCTGATCCGCAGCCAGAGACTCAGCATGTGGGTCGGAGGCGGCATTTCGGGGGTGGTCGCGTCGTTGAGCGGGGTCGTTGGCGGCTTCGCGGGCGGGGCCGCAGGGGCTGCCCTGGGTATCGGAGGTTTCGCAGCCGGTACGGCGGTGGCGGGGTTCCTGGCCGGTGCAGCAGCGGTCGGAGGGCTCGCGATGTTGGGCTGGCGCGGGATCTATCGTTACGCGTTGCGCCGTGGGGAGAAGGCCATCCGGAACCTGATCGGCTCGATCGCCGTCGACATCGAGACCGGCGGGGGCTTTTCGAGCCCAAAACCGCTTCCGAACCCCTTCAGGGGCTTCATTGGAGAAAGCCGGGGGGCGTAGCGGTCAGGGCGTGACAGTCAGGGCCTGGCCCCGGGGGCAAGGCCGCGGTGGTCGAAGCCGCGGCTGGTGTGGACGAGGAGCTCGAGGTTGCCGTTGACGATATCGTGCAGGAGTCTGGGGGACAGGTCTGCAACGCCATCGACATCCGATTCCTCCGGGCCGCCAAGGCGCAGGACTACGACGGGGCCGCCGTCGTTTTCGCCCTCCGCTTCGGGGGCGCGGCGGCGGAGCACCACGCCGTAGATGTCGGCGGGGTCGGTTGCGGAGACGGTGATGCGGTAGGACAGCGTGCCGGTCGGGAGGTCCACGGCCATGACGGCGTCGACACCATCGCCGCTGGGGGGATCGGTGGCGATTTGCACCGGGGGCGGTGCGGCGCCGTTGACCAGGGGCGGGGTGCGCAGCGGAGCGCGCCGTTTGGGATGCGCGGCCTCGTACGCGAACGCGAACGCGACGAGGCGGACGTCGTCGAGCGAGCGACCCAGCAGTTCCAGGCCGACCGGGAGGCCGCGCTCGGTGAAGCCGGCCGGGATGGTGAGCGCGGGCAACCCTGTGTGCGCGCTCAGGAAGCAGGTCGCGCCGGTGGGCGCCGCGCCGATGAGGGCGACCTCCTGCCGCATGGTCGAGTAGGCGAGCGCGTCGAGATCGTGCCGGGTGAGGAGGTCCACGACCGCCGCCGTCAGGGTCCGCCGGCGTTCCAGGGTCTCGTCGAGTTCGGGGGTGTCGCGGGCGGCGCGTTCGTTGCGGCGACGGAAGCTGCCGTCCAGCGCTTCGTGATGGAGGCCGGCTTCGAGGATCTCCTCCAGCGACGCGACGGGAGCGTTGGGGACGCCGGCCAGGTAGTCCATCAGGTCGAACTTGAAATCGAAGTCGATCAGGCCCGTGTTGGAGAGCAGGTCGTCCATGTCGGGGATTTCGACGTCCAGAACCGTTGCGCCGAGGGCTTCCATCTCGCCGAGCGCGTCGCGAATCACCCGGGTCACCGTGCCCGCGCTCCCCTGCTCCGGCACCCATGCTTCCAGCACACCGATCCGGGCACCGTCCAGAGCGGCCGGATCGAGCGCAGCCTGGAAGTTCGGCGTTTCGCGCCCCTCGAGAATGGCGGTGGCGGGATCGGCAGGATCGGGCCCCACTGACGCGTCCAGCGCAATGGCCAGATCGGTCACGGTGCGCGCCAGCGGCCCGCCCGTGTCCTGCGAATGCGACAGTGGCAGAATCCCATCGATGCTGGACAGCCCCTTGGTCGGCCGCAGCCCGAAGAGGTTGTGCACCGACGCGGGGATCCGGATCGAACCGCAGGTGTCGCTGCCCCAGGCCACGGCGGCGAAGCTGGCGGCGACAGCCGCGCCGGTCCCACCCGAACTGCCGCCAGGGTTGCGCGCCGGATCGTAGGGGTTTCGCGTCTGTCCGCCCAGCGAGCTGATCGTCGTGATCCCGGCTGCGAGTTCGTGCAGGTTCGTCTTGCCGAGAATGACCGCGCCGGCATCGAGCAGACGTTTCACCTGAAACGCGTTGTCGACCGGACGGAGGCCCGCCAGCGCCAGACTCGACCCGGTCGTGGGCATCCAGTCCATGTCGTAGTTGTCCTTCATGAGAACCGGGATGCCGTGCATGGGGCCACGCACCGTTCCCGCCGCCCGCTCTGCATCCAGCGCCGCGGCCTGCTCCCGCGCGAATGGATTCAGCCTGACGATGGTGTTGAGCGCCGGACCTGCACGATCGTAGGCCGCGATGCGGGCCTCGTAGGAATCGACCAGCTGCACCGAGGTGAACTGGCCCGCGGCCATCGCGGCCTGCAACTCTGGAATCGAGGCCTCGACGACCTCGAAGTCGATGTCGCTGGCGGACCTCGGGGGTCCGCACGCGGAGGCCATCGCGAGGAGGGCGACGAGAGTCAGGCGGGGAAGCATGGGTCAGGCGGTCAGGAACAGGATGACCGTCGTCAGGGGACTTACGATCGTGAAGTACAGGACACCCAGCACGAACGCCTTGAGGAGGGTGAAGAACCAGCCGTTTCGGTAGAAGCGGCGCAGGGCAATGATCGGGTAGGCGAAGACCACTAGTCCGAAGATTCCCTGGATCAGCGCCTGCCCGGCCGCGCCCATGGGTGTGATCGACGCGATCAGCATAACGGTGACGATGATGAACAGGAACGAGTGGACATGCATGCCGAAGACGAGGTGCTCGATGTAGTACCGCTCGGGGCGCCAGTACAGCACGGCGAGCATCAACGCGTAGACGGGCAGCAGGAAGAACATGGCAATCGACAGGTTGCCGATGATGCGTTCGACGAACGCGTCGCGGTCGTGCAGCAGGTCGACGAAGCTGTTCAGGACCATCCTCGCCAGGAAGCCGCGGAAACCCGGCAGTGCGACTGCTGCGCCAGGGGGCGGGGCGCCGGCGACCGTCCCGCCCGTCTGCGCCGTGCTGTCGGCACCCGGCGCTATGTTCTCCCCCGGCCCTGGATCCGCTTGCCGTCCGCCCACCGACGACGCCCGAGCTTCGGTATCGAAGGCCGCGGCCAGGAGCGCGAGGGCGATCTGGGTGCCCCTCGCCGACTCGCGTTTGAGCAGATCGTCCAGCTTGCCGTGCTGGGAAGGCTCCAGGTTCGCCCTGAGCGCTGCAATCCCGGACTCGCTGATCTCCATCGACACCGGAACGTCCTCGCCCTCGATCTGCAACTGAAGTCCGGGCACCACGGCCTGCAGGGAATCCACCGCAGCCTGCAGGGAGTCCATCACCTCACCCGGGATCTCGGCGAGGGCTGAAGATGGATCCTGGTCCAGCTCCCCCTCGAGCGGGTTGGGAAGCCGCGACGTCACCAGCGACATCGTGAGGAAGAAGATCACGCTGGTGAAGAGGTAGAGCCGGACCGGCGTCATGTAGCGTGCGCGCCGGTTGCGGGAGAACTCGGTCGACAGGCTGCCAGGCCTGAAGAGCAGGAGCTTGAGCGTCTGCGCGAGGCGACCGTCGAACTCGAAGGACTCGCGCACCAACTCGCCCAGCACGGGGAAGAGGGACCGCGAGTAGGTCCGGTCGTTCTGGCCGCACTGCGAGCAGAAGCGCTCCGCGCGCGGGCGTCCGCAGTTCTCGCACAGGGCACCGGCAGCGTTGGCGGCGGACGTGGCCTCTGCGGGGGGTTCGTTGCTGGCGTCGGTCATGGGCGCAACCTAGAATGACGCCGGGCCGTGCGGCAATCCGCCCGGACCGTCCAGCGGCACCTTTCCTACAGCCTGCCGGATAGCAGGCCGCACCCATGTCCCGCACCACGACGCGACCCATGTTCGACCACCTCCCCCGCGCGACCCGCGCCGCCCTCATTCCCGCCGCCGCGCTCGCGGCGCTCGCCGCCACCCCGCACGGCGTGACCGCCCAGGCCGCGCAGTCCGACATCGCCCTCATCACCCAGGCCACCCGGGGACTCGCGCTCCGGGGCATCGGTCCGGCGCTGATGGGCGGGCGCATTGCGGACATCGCGGTCCACCCCGACGACCCCACGACCTGGTACATCGCGGTCGGATCCGGCGGCGTCTGGAAGACCACGAATTCAGGCGTCACCTGGACGCCCGTCTTCGACGATCAGCCGTCGTACTCGATCGGGGCCGTGGCCATCGATCCGTCCGATCCGGACATTGTCTGGGCCGGCACCGGCGAAAACGTCAGCGGGCGGCACGTGGCGTGGGGCGACGGCGTCTACAGGAGCCGGGACGGCGGGCGCACCTGGGAGGAGGCGGGGCTGGCCGCGTCCGAGCACATCGGCAGAATCCTGGTCGACCCGCGTGACGGGAACATCGTGTTCGTCGCAGCCGAGGGTCCGCTCTGGTCGGCGGGGGGCGAGCGCGGGCTCTACCGGACCGGGGACGGCGGCGAGACCTGGGACGCCGTGCTGACCGTCGACGAGAACACCGGCGTGACCGACGTCGAGTTCGATCCCGCCGACCCGGACATCATGTACGCGGCCACCTACGAGCGCCGCCGCACCGTCTGGTCGCTGCTCGCGGGCGGTCCCGGCTCGGGCATTCACAAGTCGACCGATGGCGGCCGCACATGGCGTGAGGTCACGGCGGGACTGCCCAATGGCGACATGGGCAAGATCGGCATCGACGTGTCGGGCGCCAACCGCAACATTGTCTACGCTACCATCGAAGGCGGGCCCAACGACCGCGGCTTCTACCGTTCCACAGACCGGGGCGAAAGCTGGGAGCGCCGCAATTCCTACATCTCGGGCGGCACGGGGCCGCACTACTACCAGGAGATCGAGGCGTCGCCGCATGACCCCGACCTCGTCTACCAGATGGACGTCTTCATCCACGTCACCCGCGACGGCGGCGCCACCTTCACCGAGCTGGGGACCGGCCGCGAGAAGCACAGCGACAACCACGCGCTGTGGATCGACCCAGCCAACGGCCGGCACCTGCTCGCCGGCACCGACGCGGGCCTCTACGAGACCTTCGACGAGGGCACGACCTGGCGCCACTTCCCCAACACGCCGATCTCGCAGTTCTACAAGCTCGCGCTCGACAATACCGAGCCCTTCTACAACATCCTCGGCGGCGCGCAGGACCTGGGCACGCTCCACGGACCCTCGCGCACGATGAACATGGAGGGCGTGCGCAACCGCGACTGGTACGCTCCGCTGGGCGCCGACGGGTACGCGCTGGCCTTCGACCCGACCGATCCAGCCATTGCCTATATCCAGTCCCAGCAAGGGAATCTGCAGCGCGTCAACCTGCACAACCACGAACTCATCGGCATCCGCCCGCTGTCGGGCCCCGGCGACCCGCCCGAACGCTGGAACTGGGACAGCCCCGTTGTTGCGAGCCCCCATGCGGAGGGCCGGATCTACTACGCGTCCCAGCGCGTGTGGCGGAGCGACGACCGCGGCAGCTCGTGGACGGCAGTGAGCGGCGACCTGACCCGCGACGACAACCGCTACGAGCTGCCGGTGGCCGGGCGCGTCCGCAGTGTGAACGCGCTCTGGGGCAACACCGCAATGTCTTGGTACTCAACGATTTCGGCCATCTCGGAGTCGCCGCTCGACGAGGACGTCATCATCGCCGGCACCGACGACGGGCTGGTCCAGGTGACCGAGGACGGAGGCGCGAACTGGCGCCGGGCTGCCCCGTTGCCGGGCCTCCCAGAGCGCGCGTTCATGAACGACGTCAAGGCGTCGCAACACGACCGCGCATCATTTTTTGTTGCGCCGGACAACCACAAGGAGGGCGACTACACCCCCTACCTCTTCGCGACCAGCGACGCCGGCCGCACCTGGCGCTCGATCGCCGGCGACCTGCCCGACGGCGTCATCATCTGGTCGGTCGAGCAGGACCACGTGCGTCCCGATCTGCTATTCCTTGGCGCCGAGAACGGCATCTATTTCACGCTCAACGGCGGCACCAACTGGATCAAGCTTGGCACGGGCGCACCCACGATCTCGTTCCGCGACCTGGAGATTCAGCGCCGCGAAAACGATCTGGTGGGAGCAACCTTCGGCCGTGGCTTCTACGTCCTGGACGACTACGCGCCCCTGAGAGATATGGCCGACGGTGCGCTTGCCGCAGGAGCGGTTCTGTTCCCCGTGCGGGACGCCTGGTGGTACGTCCCCAACACCCCGTTGCAGGCACCGGGCCAGCCGACCCTCGGCACGACCTCGTTCGTCGCGCCCAACCCCGACTTCGGCGCCACCTTCACGTACTGGCTCGCCGACCTGCCCGGGACGGCGCGCACGGAACGGCGCGTGGCGGAGAGCGCGGCCGCCGCACGCGGGGAGGACATCCCCTTCCCCGGCTACGACGCGCTCCGCGCCGAGGCGCTTGAGAGCGGGCCGCGCGTGGCAATGGTCGTACGGGACGCGGACGGAGCCCCCTTGCGGCGCGTCATGGGCCCCGCAACCGAGGGCCTCCACCGCGTCACGTGGGATCTCCGCCGCCCCGCCCCCGACCCCGTCAACCTCGCGACCCCGGGCTTCACGCCGCCGTGGGCGGGCACGCCGCGCGGCCCCCTGGCACCGCCGGGCGACTACACGGTCGAGATGGCGCTGATCACGGAAGCCGGTGTCGAACGGGTAGGCGACCCTCAGCCGTTCACCGTGAAGCCCGTCCCCAACATCGACGCGGCGACGGATTTCGCCGCCGCCATGGCCTTCGCGGAGGAGACCGCCGACCTGCAGCGCCGCGCCCGTGGCGCCGCCGCCGAGATCGGCCGCGCGCGCGACCGGCTCCGCCACATGCGCGCCGCCCTGGACGAGACCCCCGCCGCCGGCGACGACCTCTACACGCGCCTCGAAGCGATCGAGACCCGGCTCGCCGGCATCGCGGTCCGGCTACAGGGCGACCCCGCCCGCGGCGCCCTCAACGAGCCGAGCGCGCCCTCGATCATGGGCCGCATCGGCCAGGTCGCCGGGGGGCACTGGGGTACGCGCCAGCCGCCTACCCAAACCCAGCGGGAGAGCCTCGACATCGCGCGGGGCGGCTTCCAGAGGGTGTCGATCGCCCTCCGGACGCTGCTGGAGGAGACGCTGGCCGAATTGGAGGCGGACATGCAAGCGGCGGGCGCGCCGTGGACGCCGGGGCGGCGGGTGGGGTAGGCAGCGGTCAGTCCCCGGGACGCCCGCCCTCGATCGCAGTGTCGGCCACGGCGAGGCCTTCGCGCTCGGCCGCCTCAACCAGGCGCTGATCAAGGCAGAGGAACACCAGCGGGTCCGCGAGCTGCTCGCTCACCAGCATGGCCGCGCCAAGCTGGCCGGCATCGGCGGCCCGGAGCGGGTACCGCGCCAGCACCGCGTTCGCCCGGGTGCGCACCGCAAGCACGTCGATCACTTCGTCCCAGCCGGCGGCGAACGTGCGAAGGCGGGCGAGCACCTCCCGCCGCTGCGCCCGGGTGAGTGCCCCTTCGCGCGTACGCCGCTCGATCGCGCTCGTGATCTCCGTCCGCGTCCAGGCCCAGGTGACGATGTGGTCGTCTTCCAACAGCCACGTTCGAGCCAGCCGGCTCCGGGGCTCGGAGACGATCAGCGGGACCAGCGCCGAAGCATCCCAATACCTCACAGCCGGTCGGTCCGGTCCTCCGCGAGGGCCTGCGAAATGCTCGTCGGCAGCTCAATGGGAGGGCTGTCGAGAATCGATATGGCCGGGCCCGCGCGGGGCCGGAGCAGGCCATCCCCAACCAGCCGGTCGCGGACAGCGTCGTCGGCACCCGGCCCGGGAGCCATCAACCGGGCAACCGGAACGCCACGGTCGAGGATCTGAACCTCGCCGCCCCGCCGGACATGGCGAAGGTAACGCGAGAGGTTGGCTTTGAGGGCGGAGATCGACACGGTAGTCATAGGACCAATCTAGTCATGATAACATGACCAATCTAGTCACAGATAGCTCGCGTCGTGGCACTTGCCCGATACCACGAAAAATGGCATCGACATTACCATGGAAACTACCATTGACAAGGCTGGGCGGCTGGTCGTGCCCAAAGCGGTTCGTGAAGCGAGCCATCTGGCCCCCGGAACCCGCGTCCGCTTCCGGTTTCTTGCCCCCCGGGGAAACGGATCTTCGGCCAAGAGCAGCATCCTGCGGGCAACGCGCTCCTGGTCGTCCCGAGGGAGTTTGCGCAACTGCTTCTCCGCCGTGCGCGAGATCTCGACCTCATAGGGTCCCATCGAGCTGGAGCTCCCGGATCACATCGGCCAACGGCCGAGTGGGCTCATGTCTAATCCGCTTGAGATCGTCAATGTCCTCAAGCTCCTCGAGTCGCGCCTCGCACTCCTCCACGCCCGCCGTGACCCCGGCCACCCGGTAAAGCCGAGCCGCCTCGCCCCAGACGCCCACGGCCTCCTCCATGTCCCCGCGATCCTCCAGGAGCATGGCCATCGGGCGGAGCGCGTTGGCGTGGTCCAGCGGCGAGGCGCCGGCCGCCTGCCCATACAGATCCAGCGCTTCGCGGTAGCACGCTTCCGCCTGGTCCCATCGCCCCTGCCGGTGGTGAACCTGCCCCAGATGCCGCACGGCGTGCGCCACCCGCAGCGGGTCGCCTACCGCCGTCGCGGCCGCGACCGCGTCTTCGAGCAGCGACCGGGCCTTGTCAGCCTGACTGCGGTCCAGCGCGACGTGCGCGAGCTTGCCCAACGCGATCGACAGCTCCCTCCTCGCGCCGATCTGCTCACAGATTTCGCACGCCCGGACCAGGTCGGCCTCGACGCTGGCCGCGACGGAGGCCGTAGTCTCCACGGCGGCCGCGGCCTCCGCGCCACCCGCGTCGGAGGGCGGCGACTGCAGCGCCTCCCCCCGCGTGCGCCACGCTTTCTCGATGAGTGCCCGAGCTTCCGACCGCGTTGCCATGCCTGTCCCTCCTATGCCTTCATTCTGCTGCCACTCGGATCGAACAACCCCGCACCCACCGCCGCCACCGTCACTGGGAAACACTCGTTCATGTACATCACCTGCAGCCGCTCGCCGACCTGGGCAAACTCGACCGGCAGCCAGGCCATCAGCAGGTGTTTCCCCACGGACGGCCCCGTCCCGGCCGAAGTTACACGGGACTCCCGGCCCAGCGCGTCCACGATACGATCCCCTCCCGGCGTCAGGATGGGCTCGTTTCCGCCCGTCGGGAAGCGCAGGGTGCCGGACGCGCCCACGTGATCGTCCATGGTGAGCGTGCACACCCGCGCCGCCGGTCCCCGCTCGCGCGCCTTCAGGTACGCGGCCCTGCCGATGAAGTCCACCGGCTTCACGTGCCGCCGCGCCAACCCCGCTTCGACCGGTGAGTACTCGGAAGTGAGCTCGGCGCCCATCAGCAGGTAGCCCTTCTCCATGCGCGCGGTGGTGCCGTAGACACCGACGCCGACGGGCCGCGCGTCGAACTCCCGGCCGGCGCCCCGGATCGCGTCCCAAAGCGCTTGGCCGTGCTCGGTGGCCGTGTAGATCTCCCAGCCGCTCTCTCCGACGTACGAAATGCGCAGCAGGGTGGCGGGAATCCCGTCGATGAGCGCTTCCCGCACTGTGCCGTAGGGGAACGCCTCCTGGCTCAGGCCGCAGTCCGCGACTTTCGAGACCAGGGCCCGCGCGTCCGGCCCCCATACCCCGAGCGTGGTGATCGCCGACGACCGGTCCTCGAAGTGCACCGAGCCGTCCAGGGGAAGATGTTTGCGGAACCAGAACGCGTCCCGGGCCCCGTCGAAAACGCCGGTGACGATGCGAAACCGGTCTACGGCGAGCCTCTGGATGGTCAGGTCGGCGCGGAAGCCCCCGTCGGGCGTCAGCAGAGGCGTGTAGATCGAGCTTCCGACCGGACGGTCGCACGCGTTGACCGTCATTCGCTCCAGGTACGGGAGCGCGCCGGGCCCGGAGACGTCGAAGATCTGGAACGCGCCCAGATCGACCACGCCGACGTTCTCGCGCAGGTGCAGGTGTTCCGCGTTGATGATCGGCGACCACCAGCGCCGGTCCCACTCGTGCGGGCGGTCCGGGACGTTGTAGCGCTCGACCAGGTCCCCGTTGGAGTCGTACCACTGCGGGCGCTCCCATCCCCGCGCTTCGTAGTATTCGGCGCCAAGCGCCTCCGTGCGGGGGTGAAATGGCGACCGGTTGACCCCGCGCGCGGATTCCCATTGCTCGCGCGGATGCACGATCCCGTACGTCTTCCGGAAGTGCTCGTCGCAGCGCGTGCGGACGTGGCGCCCCGTACGTTCATGGGGCTGGAAGCGGGTGACATCCGACTCGTGCGGATCCAGGAGGCGCGGGTACCCGTGGGTCATCCACTCGGCGATCACGCGCGCCGAGCCGGGGCCCTCGCGGACCCACACGGCTGCCGCCGACCAGAGGTTCGCCACCTCGGCGGTCTCGCCGAGCAGCTGCTGCGTGTCGGGTGTGAGAGAGAGCAGGCCGTTGACGGCGTACTGCATCTCGGTGCCGGCGAGAAGTTCGCCCATGATCTCGCGTGCATGTTCGAGTTGGGGCGCGAAGTCGCCGGGCGTGAAGGGCAGCTCGGTGGGAGAGCGCTCCGCCTCCGTGACGGAGGGAATCTCCTCGGGCCGCATCAGGATGGGGCGATGCGCGTAGGACCCGACCTCCATCGCTCCGTCGCTCTGCCTTTCATACATGAACGAATCCATGTCGCGCACAATGGGGTAGCCGATCTCGTTGCCCGTTGCCAGCAGCAGTTCGATGGGGCCGAAGTCCGCCATCTGGTGCACCGCCGGGGTGAGCGGAATCGTGGCGCCGGCCATGGCGGCAATGCGCGGACTCCAGACTCCGCAGGCAATGGCCACGTGGTCGACCTCGATGGTGCCGCGGGTCGTGGCCACCGCCCGGATGCGGGGGCGGCCGAAGGGAGCGGGGTCGACCTCGATGCCGGTCACCTCGGTTTCGTCCAGCACGGTGAGCACGCCCCTGGCCAGCGCCCGCTCGCGCATGATCGTGCCCGCCTTCACCGAGTCCACGACCGACACGCTCGGGGTATGGAAGCCGCCGAGGATCACGTCCGGGTTGACGAACGGGACTCTTGCGATGACTTCCGCGGGCGTCAGCAACTCGCTCTCGATGCCCCACACACGCGCCGAGGTCATGCGTCGGCGAAGCTCCTCCATGCGCTCTTCGGTGCGCGCGACCTCGATTCCGCCGCAGGTCGTGTTGACGCCGAGCGCTTCGTACTGGCGCTGGCTCTCGAGGGTGATCAGCGCGATTTCGCGTCCGTGATCGACGGGGAAGATGAAGTTGGATGCGTGGCCGGTCGATCCGCCGGGGTTGGGGAGCGGGCCCTTGTCGATGAGCACAAGGTCGTCCCAGCCGAGCTCCGCCAGGTGCTCGACCAGGCAGTTGCCGACGATGCCGGCGCCGATGACGGCGACCCTGGCTCGGGGCGGCGCGGTGCGTCGCTCACTCATGCGTGAATGGTTCGCGCGCGAAGATCCGGCGCACCATCGGCTCGAAGAACTCCAGGGGCAGGGTATCGTAGTCGGGATCGAACGAACACTGGTCCCAGCGGTGACAGAAGTCCACGGCGTCCTGATACCAGGGGTGGTCGCGGAACTTGTCGCGCGCGTGGCGGTCGCCTCCCACGTGATGCGCGTAGTAGAAGAACTGGAACAGCCCATGGTGGCGCACGATCCAGTACGTGCGCTCGGTCACGTAGGGACGCAGGAGCAGGGCGGCCAGCTCCCCGTGGCTGTGCGGGGCCAGGAGGTCGTCGATGTCGTGAAGGAGCGCCGCCACCACCATCTCCTCGTCCGCGCCGTCCCGATACGCCCGGGTGGCCGACTGCAGGGAATGCTCCAGCCGGTCTACCTGGTAGCCGCCCACCGAACCGGACAGTTCACGGAGGTGCGCCAGCACCCGCTCGCCGGTGCCCGCCGCAAACTCGTCCTCGAGGCGCTCCAGCAGCTGGTAGTCCTCGCGGGTGCCGTCCGCCATGTGAATGAAGCTCACCTTCGGGCCGTTCGGCTGATTCCTGTCGTCCATGCGTGTCAACTCGCTCCGTGAGGACTATTGACCAGGGCTTCCCATGGGGCTTGCCGCTGGGAGCGTGGGCGCGGGCGGAAGGCCATGTCAAGGGACGCCGGCGCTTGACACTCGCGGGAAGCGCGCACTCTGATAGAACCATGCATGACTCGATTGGCAGCCTGACCCGGAGCGCCGATGCCCTGACGGCAGTCTGGAGCAGCGGCGAGCAGACCGTTCTTCCATACCTCTGGCTGCGCGACAACTGCGGGTGCAGCGAGTGTTGCGTCGTGCAGACTTCCGAGAAGCGGTTCCACCTTTTCCGGGTCCCCGGCGACCTGCGGCCGCAGCAGATCGGCATCGAAAACGCCGGCTCCGGGGACGAGGCGATCTCCATCGCGTGGCCGGACGGGCACCACACCCGCTACCGGTCGAGCGAGATCCATGCCCGGATGAGGCTGCCCCGCGTCGAACTGCAGTACTGGGACGGCGGGTTCGAGCCGCGGCGGTTCGACTACCGGCGGTTCCTGGCGAGCGACCGCGCGGCGGCGGAGGTGATCGAGGAGTTTCTGCGCACGGGTGTGTGCGTGTTCGTCGACGCGCCCACCGAGCCGGAGTCATCGGAGCAGCTCGCGGCCCGTCTGGGCCCGATCCGTGAGGTGCTGTTCGAGCGCATCCACAACGTCAAGCTCGATCCGAAGGGATACAACATCGCGCACACGGGTCTGGCGGTCGCGCCGCACAACGATTTCACCAGCTATAGCTGGCCGCCGAACGTGCAGGCGCTGCACATGCTGGTCAACGAGTGCGAAGGAGGCGAGTCCGTCGTCGTGGACGGCTTCGGCCTGCTCAACGAACTCCGGGAAGATCATCCCGGCAAGTTCGACGCGCTGTGCGGCGTGCCGGTGCCGTTTCGCATCTTCAGCGCCGAGCACGAGTGCTACGCGGTCAACCCGATGGTCGAGCTGGACAACGACGGCAAGATCACGATGGTGCGCTTCAACACCGCTCAGATGCAGGCCCTGCCCCTCTCCGAACCGCGGCTCGCGGAGTTCTACGCCGCCTACCATGAGCTGTCGAGGCGCGTCAATGCGCCCAGCGCCCAGGTCACGTTCCGCCTGGAGGGCGGACAGATTCTGCTGTGCGCCGGACACCGGGTGCTGCACGGCCGCACGGCGCTGCGGTCGACGGCGGCGCGCCACCTGCAGGACGCCTACTTCGAGCACGACAACGTGCGCAATCACCTCAGGTGGTTGCGCCTCAGCGGGCGGATCTGAGGCTACTCTGAAGATTACTCGGAAGCTACGCTGAAGTTACTCGGAAGCGAGACGGTCGCCTGCGCCAAGCGCCCCCTCAGACCGTCGCGTCGAGGCCCCGGGCCGCCGCCACCTCGCGGGCGCTGGGGTTCACGGAGGGACGGAAGGGAACCTTGCACACCCGCGCAGGGTCCGGCCGGCCCGGTTCGCTGGCGTATTCGTCGGGCAGCCACACCGCCAGTTCCGTGCCGACGGCCGACTTCCCGGCAGGTATGTACCCGAGCGCGATGTTGCAGCCCAGTTCGGGGGCGTGCCACGGCGATGTGAGATAGCCGATGGGGTCGCCGCCATCCGCGTCCGACACGAGCCAGAAGTCCGGGGCGTAGTCGTCGATGGGCTTTCCGCCCAGCGTCATCCCCGCCATGACCATCGCGAACGGGCAGCGCCCGGCGTCGAGTTCGGCGCGCTGACGCTCCAGCGCGGCCCGCCCGATGTAGTCCCCCTTCTTCTCGCGCGGCACCTGATAGCCGAGGTTGCACTGGAACGGATTCGTCTCGTGGTCGATGTCCTGTCCCCAAGACAGAATTCCGGCCTGGATCCGGCGCTGGTGGCCCGGAGCAATGACCATCAGGCGGTGCGCTTCCCCGGCCGCGAGCACGGCGTGCCACAGCTTCTCGGCGTGCAGCGTGGCGTCGCGAAGATAGATCTCGTACCCCTTTTCGCCCGAGAACCCGGACTGGGAAACCACCACGGAACAGCCGGCGATCTCCGCCTCCATGAGCCCGTAGTACAGGATGTCCCGCACGCCTTCACCCACCAGGTCGACCATGAGGTCGAGCGACTTCGGCCCCTGGATCTGCAGGGGACAGACGTCGATTTCGTCGATCTCCACTTCCATCCGGAGCCCGACGTTCACGCCTTGCAGCCAGAACAGAAGGTCGGAGTCGGCCAGCGAGAACCAGAACTCGTCCCTGGACAGCCGCAGCAGCACCGGGTCGTTGAGAATGCCGCCCTTCTCGTTGCAGCAGATGACGTATTTCCCGTGCATCGGCTCGATCCGGGTCGCGTCCCGGGTGATCACGTAGTCGGTGAACCGTTCGGCGTCCGGTCCCCTGACCCGGATCTGGCGCTCCACCGCGACATTCCAGACCGTGACGTCCCGGGTTAGCGCCTCGTGCTCCGCCGCCGCGCCGCCGTCCTCGGGCCGCACGTAGCCGCGGGGGTGGTAGATGCGGTTGTACACCGTGGCCCGCCAGCAACCAGCCTCATGCGACAGGTGCCAGTAGGGGGACTTGCGGACCCTGGTCGAAATGAGCATCTCGACCGGCGTCCGGCCGCTCTGGCGCAGGTTGATCGGTACGACCCTGTCGGACTGGTCCACGCTTGTCGGTTGATGGATCATCGCCGGGGTTTCTCCGGTTGGGTGGTTGGAGTTTGGGGCGTCGCCGGCACCACTGCCGGGGTCGGCTCAGCATGTCGGTTGGAACCCGGGGGAGCAAGGTGGTTCAATGCGGGCCCATTGGGTTCGCGGACACTTGGCAATGGGACTATCGTAGGTCCATAGCCCAGCCCCACGGCTTATGCAGTCCCATAGCCCCCGAAGGGAGAAACGCCCTATGAAAGGGGACCTCAGCCTTTTTCGCACCATCTGTACCCGCGCCGCGCTCCTGTTGCTGCTGACCGCTGCGCCGGCGGCCGCGCAGTCCGGAGGCACCATCAGGGGCACGGTCGTGGACGTGTTCGACAACGCCCTTGTCGGCGTCCGGGTGACGGCGACCGGTTTCGGCCTGGACGCGGAGACCGTCACGGATGCGGCCGGAGCCTACGAGTTCGCCGGCGTGGCACCCGGCGACTACATCCTGACCGCCAGCCTGCCCGGCTATTCGGCGCGGGAGGTTCAGGTCAACGTCCGCGCGGATGCCGTCGCGGTCGTGCCGATCGTACTGCAGCCCGTCTTCCAGCTCGACCCGATCAGCGTCGTGGCGGAGGAGCCCGCGGTCTTCGCGCGCAACTTCGTCGCGGAACCAATGATGAGGCAGCAGTCGAGCATCACGGCAGTGACGTCGGTGATCGACAACCTGCCCGGCGTTTCGGTCCAGGAGGGCGACGCGTACGCCTTCGACGACTGGTCGAGCAACGTGGTCATGCGCGGGTTCCAGTCGACCATCAACGACGTGCAGATCGGCACGACCATCGACGGATTCCCCAACGGCACGTCGGACTACTGGAGCGGCGCGAAGGCGAACCGGTTCGTCGACCCGATCAACCTGGGCGGCGTCGAGGTGTCGCAGGGGACCGCCGACATCGCTTCGCGGTCGGTCGAGGCGCTGGGCGGGACGCTCAATTTCCTGACGGCCGACCCGGCCGAGGAGGCCAGCCAGACGGCCTCCGTCACGATCGGCGAGAACAGGGGCCAGCGATTCGCCGCGCGGGTCGAGACCGGAACGCTGTTCGGCGGCACCATGCGGGCCTGGGTCGCCGCGATCCGGCAGGAGGCGACCGACTGGATGGAGGGCTCGGCGAGGAACGAGCGGGAGCACTTCGCCGCCAAGATCGTGTCTTCGCACGGCAGCCTCGATCTGACCGGCTACCTCTCGTACGACGACATCCACGAGGATGTCTACCAGCGGCTGTACAGCGATGCGGACTTCCGCGCCGACCCGCGGTGGGACCGGCTGATCGGCCACTGGCCTGGCGTGCCCTACCTGAACCAGTTCTACCGGCCCGGCTGGCAGACGCGGCGCAAGAACACTCTTACCTACGTCAAGGCCGACTGGTCGGTGAGCGAGTTGCTTTCGCTCAGCGCGGGCGTGTACCGCCATCGCAACTGGGGACGGGGCGACTGGCTGCCCCCCTACATCGTCGACGTGGTGGACGACGGCGGCGGACCCGAGTCGGAGCTGGCGGGCAACCCGCCGGTGCGGGGCGGCACCCAGCTCGGCGTGATCCGGTTTGTGGACAGCAACGGAGCGGCCGTCGGACCGGTGCCGGGGTGTACGTCGTCCTACATCTTCAACTACTACGGCTCGGGCGGACCGGAGGTCGATCCGGCGTGCCACCCGGGGGCGAGCGCGGTGCAGTCTTACCGCCACAGCCACTACGGGAAGAACCGTCTCGGCGCGAACATCGACGGGGAGTGGTCCGCGCTGTTCGGCGCGGGACGGGGCAGCGTGCTGCGCGCCGGCATCTGGTACGAGGATTCCAAGCGGGATCTCGGCCGCGACTGGCACCGCATTCTGGACCCTGCGATCAACTTCAAGTGGGACTATGAGCCCTACTGGCACCAGTACGAGTGGGACTTTCCGCAGAGCGTCTTCAAGTGGTACGCCGAGGAGACCCTGTACTTCGGGTCGTTCGAGTTGACCGCCGGGGTCAAGCAGTACCTCATTTCCGTGTCGCGCGAGGATGAGTTCGGGGTCGACCGGCCCCTCGACGTCGATTCCGACTCGGACGTCCTCCTCTCCGGCGGCGTCACGTGGGAGACGCCGGTCGAGGGCCTCGATCTGTTCGTGGGCTACGCCGAGAACTTCAGGGCGATCGGCAGCAACCTGCTCGAGGTTCCGGGCCGCAGCCTGGACCGCCTCGAGCCCGAGACGGCGTCCAACGTCGATGTCGGCGTCCAGTACGCCGGCGAGAGGGTCGCCCTGAGCGCCACCGCGTATTCGATCGACTTCGACAACCGGATCTTCTACCTCGGTCCGCAGACGCCCGCCGGCCCCAACTATCTCATCCCCGGAGGGGGGGCCTACTTCAACGCGGGCGGCATCGAGACCAGCGGCATCGAGTTGGCCACCACGGTGGCGTTGTCGGGTCGGACATCCCTCTACACCGCCCTCACGCTCAACGACTCGAAGTACGCCGGGACCGACGATCCGCTCGTGGACGCCAGCCAGGGCATCGTGCCCGGCACCGACGTGGCCGGCGTGCCGCCCCGGCTGTGGGTCGTCTCCCTCGACCGCGACGGACCCCTGGGCGGCGGCCTGTCCGCGAAGTACACGGCAGCGCGCCGCGTCAGTCTGACGGCGGACTGGTACACCGACGCCTACTGGACGGTGGACGCCTACGTCACCTTCCGCGGCGAGGCGCTGAGCGACCTGTTCCGGTCGACGGAGTTCTCGATCGTTGCGAACAACCTGCGCGACACCCCCTATCTGTCCGCGATCACCGAGAACGCCGCCTGGCTCGGCGCGCCCCGAACCATATCCATGACCACGACCATCTCGTTCTGAGGCTAGCGGGCGCAGCGTGGACGAAGTGCGTGTGCTGGCGTCGTAGCGGATGGCCCGGCCGCCGGCCATGACGAGCGGGCGGCACCGGCGAACCACGGCGGACGCCGGGCCGTGGAAGGGGCTGAATCCCGCGATGGCGCTGGCCGCCAAGGGCGTCGTCCTGGCCTTCGTCCTCGCCACCGTCCGGGACGTGGACGCGGCGGGCGCCGTGTTCGGCCGCATTCGCGCCTGGATCGAGGGCACGCTCGACTGGTTCTACATCCTGGTCGTCGCCGCCGCCGTGATCACCTGCGTGTTTCTGATGTGCAGCCGGTTCGGCAGGATCCGGCTCGGCGACGACGCCTCGGCGCCCGAGTTCAAGACGTCCTCGTGGATCGCCATGCTGTTCTCGGCAGGCATTGGAATCGGAATGCTGTTCTTCTCCATCTCCGAACCCCTCTTCTACCTCGACAACCTCCAGTCCGCGGGCTACCCCAACAACCCGAGTGCCGACCTGGCCGGCGCCGTGCTGCTGGACGATCAGCGCGCCGTGCACGCCATGCGCGTCACCTACTTCCACTGGGGCATCCACGGATGGTCCGTCTACGTCGTCGTCGGGCTGTGCCTGGCCTACTTCGGGTTCCGCAAAAAGCTGCCGCTGACGCTGCGCTCCGCCCTGTACCCCCTCATCGGCGAGCGGATCTACGGCCCGATCGGCGACCTGGTGGACCTGCTGGCCGTGTTCGGCGGGGTCTTCGGCATCGCGACGTCCCTGGGTCTCGGCGCAAGCCAGATGGCCACCGGACTCGACGTGCTGCTCGGCGTTGATCCGGGCGTTGTCACTCAGGTCGCGCTCATCGCCGCCATCTCGCTGGCAGCCACCTTGTCGGCGGTGTCGGGCGTGAGCCGCGGAATCCGCGTCCTGTCCGAATGGAACATCCGCCTGAGCCTTGTCCTTCTGGGGTGTTTCCTGCTGCTGGGCCCGTTCAGCTGGCTCGCCGGGTTCGTGGCGTCCTCGCTCGGCGAATACCTGTGGCGTGTGGTGCCCATGTCATTCTGGATCGCCGATGATCCGGGGGAGGCCGCCTGGCAGAACAGCTGGACGATCTTCTATTGGGGATGGTGGATCTCCTGGGCGCCCTTCGTCGGCACGTTCATCGCTCGCATCTCCCGCGGGCGCACGCTGCGCGAGTTCATCCTGGGCGTGATGTTCGTCCCGACCGGCCTGGTGTTGCTGTGGTTCGGGGTCTTCGGCGGCAGCGCCATCCATCTGGAACTCGATGCCGCGGGGGGCGTTGGAACCGCCGGGATCATGGAACTGGTGCGGGCCGCGAACTACGAAGCCGCGCTCTTCGCGACCATCGACCGAATGAGCGATATCGGCTGGCTCGTCTGGGCCATGTCCGCAATCGCCACCCTGTTGCTGGCGACGTGGTTCGTTACGTCATCGGACTCCGGCACGCTGGTCATCACCACGTTTCTCAGCATGGGCGACCCCCACCCCCCTCGGCGTTTTCGTGTCGTGTGGGGGCTCGGCGTGGGTGTGGTGGCCGCGGTGCTCCTGCTCGCGGACGGCCTCCAAGCCCTGCAGACCGCAGCCATAGCCGCCGCCCTGCCCGTGAGCGTCGTGCTGCTGTTCATGATCGCCGGGCTGCTCAGGTCCCTGGCGCGGGAGCGGAGTGATCCCTCAGCGTAGCGGGTCGACCACGGTGAGGAACGGGAACCGGTGAAAACCGGTGTCACGCGTACAGATGCGGCTGACGCCGTGCTCGCGCATGAGGACTGCCGTGTGAAGGTCGTGCATCTGGTTGCCGCGCACATCGGGCAGCTCCGCGACGGTCTGACCGAGTACGGCCGCGTGACGGCGGGTCGCCACCAGTAATGAGATTCCCGGAGAATCCAGGAGCATGCCGAGGAAACCCCGCGCCTCGCCGGGCGTCCAGGGGAACCGGAACACTCGCCGATGGGTGCTGACGCGCAGGAACTCGTAGCAGATGTTCCAGGTCAGGAAGGCGGGAGAGGGATCACGCCGCGCCTCCTCGACCGCGCGCACGCAAGGTTCGTGGAACTCCGAGTCCGCGTCCGCCGCATAGAGGAGCACGTTCGTGTCGAAGACGACCAACTACTCGCCCTCCATGACCCTGTACAACACCTCGCGGTCGGCGATGTCCACCAGTTGCCCACCGCTGTTCCACGAGGGCAACGGACCCGATGAACTCGCTTCGACATCGCGAGCCCGATCGTCGGCGAGCACGACCCGCAGCCCCGACTCGACCAGGGCGGACATGGTCGTACCGCGTCGGGCCGCCTCTTCCCGCAGCCTTTCCATGACCGTGTCGGCGATGTTCAGGGTTGTCTTCATATGGAATACCATATCAGTAATATGGTGATATGGCAAACTACCCTCCGGACATCACGACGCCGGCGCGTCAGCCCGACGCCCGCTCCAGTACCTCAAGCCGTAGTAGCATCGATACTAAACCATTATGTTTAGTATTCGCCCTTTGCCTGAGTTGCCGACAGCCCTCGTCCGACCGGAGAACGCCATGCCCGCCGTCCAGGAAGACACCCTTGACCGCACTTTCGCCGCGCTGGCCCACCCGGCCCGGCGCGCCATTCTCGGGCGCCTGGCCCGGGGCGAGGTCGCCTCGGTCACCGCGCTGGCCGAGCCCTTCGACATGTCGCTCGTGGCGGTGTCCCGACACGTGAAGATCCTCGAAGACGCCGGGCTGATAAGCCGGAAGAAGGAGGGGCGGTCGCGTCGTTGCCGCTATGAACCGGGAGCGATCGGTGAGGCGAAGGGCTGGCTCGAAGCCCACCAGCAGTACTGGACGGCGCAACTCGAAGCGCTGACGCGCTACCTGAAGGACGCGGAGTGACCCGATGACCACAACGACCAGAGCCCTGCACATCGTTCGCACCGTAGCCGCGAGTCCCGAGCGGGTCTTCGAGGCGTGGACCGACCCGGAACAGGTGAAGCTCTGGACCTGTCCCGACCCGGGCGCGCGCGTGGACGTGGAGATCGACCTGCGGGTGGGCGGGCGCTACTCTATCCGCATGCACGTGGAGGGCGGGCCGTTCACCGCATACGGCACCTACCGCGAGGTCGATCCGCCGAGCCGGCTGGCGTACACCTGGGGCTGGAAGGAAGAGGCACACTCAATGAAGGCCGAGACGGTGGTGACGGTCGAATTCGTGCCGGTCGAAGGCGGGACGGAGATCCGGCTCACGCATGACGGGTTCCCGACGACGGACGACCGCGACGGCCACGAGGAGGGGTGGACGATCTGCGTGGGGCGGATTGCCGCTCTGGTGGACGGACGATGAGGGGCATGCCGATCCTGTCCGCGGGTCTCGCCCGGGCCGCCTCCACGGGCCTGGCTCTCGCCACATTCGCAGCACTCGCCCTGGCGGCCTGCGGGCCAGCCGCACAGCCAACGTCCAGGGTCCTGCTGATCGGGATCGACGGCGTACGCCCGGACGTGCTCACCGAGGTGCCGACGCCCAACATCGACGCGCTGGCCGCGAGCGGATGGTACACGGCCGAGGCGCGCACCACCACTCCGTCGGTGAGCGGTCCGTCGTGGTCCTCGATGCTGACCGGGGTGTGGCCCGAAAAGCACGGGGTCACCAACAACAACTTCACGGGCCGCGACTACGACACCTGGCCCAGCTTCCTCATCCGGGCCGAAAGGGAGCGCCCCGAGCTGTCCACCTTCGCCGCGCTGGACTGGTTGCCGCTCGCGGAGCTTCCCGAAGGCGGCCCCGTTGTCCCGGCAACCGTCGACGAGCGCGCGGTGCTCGACGGCTACGAACACGGCTGGGCCGAAGGCGACGGCCAGGTCACCGCGCAAGCCGTGCGTCACCTCGGCGAGGCCGACCCGGACGCCATGTTCGTCTACCTCGGCAATCCCGACGAGACCAGCCACCAGCACGGCTCGATCGGCGTCGAGTACCGGGCCGCGATCGCGCTCGCCGACCGGCACGTCGGCATGCTGATCGACGCCGTGCGAGCCCGCCCCGGGTACGCCAACGAGGACTGGCTCGTCCTGATCAGTACGGACCACGGACGGCGCGAGGACGGCGGCCACGGCGGGGACTCACCCGAGGAGATGACGATCTTCATCCTGGCGAGCGGGCTGGGCGCGGGCGGCCCAGGCGACGCTGGGGATCCCGGCGGCGCGGGCAACACCGCCGGCTGGCCACCCCCCGGTCCCGCCTACATCGTGGACATCGCCCCCACCGCGCTCGCCCACCTCGGCTTCGCGATCGATCCGGCCTGGGGGCTGGACGGGAGACCGCTGGGGGAGAGGCGGTAGCCGCGCAGGCCCGCCGGGGCACGGACGGGAGCCACCTGACGTCCAGGGCGGCCGGGCGATGACCGCGGCCATCCCCTCACGGCGGGCGACCGAAACCGTCTTGTCCGCGAAACCGCGGGAGCCGTATGGTAACCGTCGCACCGCCACACCCAACTCTTCCGCGGAGGAACGACCACCATGCGGATCGCGCAGACCACCTGGCCGCTGTCGCTTGCGACGCCGATCCTGCTATTGCTCTGCCCACCCGCCTCTGCGCAGGAGCCCGCCAGCGAAGCCATCGAAGTCGAGGACCCCGAGCGCTCGGAGCGCCTCTATCGAGCACACTGCGGGCGCTGCCATGGCGTCCAGGGACTGGGCGGAGAGGGACCGGAGCTCGCGCAACTGGTCCTGCCCAGAGTCGCGGACAGGACACAGCTCGAGCGGATCATTCGCAACGGGATCCCGGGGACCGGCATGCCCGGCGCACGGGCCACGATCCTCGACGACGAGGCGGTGGCGCTGGTGGCCGGCTACGTGCTTTGGCTGGGAGCGCAGACCACGGCCGACGCATCGGGAGTGACGGGCGACGCCGACCGGGGGCACGACCTCTTCTGGGCCGAGGGCGACTGCGCCTCCTGTCATATCGTGGCCGCACAGGGCACGGCCGTCGGGCCGGAACTTACGATCATCGGGCTGCGTCGCGGAGCGGACTACCTGCGGGAGGCCCTGAGCGCACCCGCCGCCCGGCTGCCCGTCGCGCGGTCCGGCGCCAGGAGCGGCTTTTTCGAGTACCTGCCGGTGCGGATTGTCACACACGACGGCGACATCTACAACGGCATGCGGATGAACGAGGACTCCTTCACGATTCAGCTGATGACCGTTTCAGGAGTCTTCGTGTCGCTCCGCAAGAGCGAGATCGCCGAGATGGAGAGGCGCGTGGGGCACTCGCTCATGCCGGTGGCGCAGGACCTCGACGAAGACGATGTCGAAGATCTGGTGGCGTACCTGACGACCCTCGGGAGGGGATCATGAGGAGACGGAGCAAGGAGGTGCCGAGCGGCTGCGGGCTCCCGGCCCGCAAGGGGTGGTCGGCTTCGGGAATGGCCTTCGCGGTCTTCGCGCTGGGCGTGTCAATGGCCCAACCGGCCACCGGCCAGGTCCCCTACGAGCGCATCGTCGCGGCCGACTCCGAGCCGGAAAGCTGGCTCACCTACTCGGGCAACTACGCGTCGCACCGGTTCTCCCGGCTGGACCAGATCAACGCGGGGAACGTGGCGGATCTGCGCGTCGTGTGGGCCTACCAGATGGACGAGGGGCTGATCGAGACGACGCCGATCGTGGCGGACGGGGTCATGTACGTAACCGAGCCGCCGAGCACGGTGACGGCGCTGGACGCGCGCACGGGCAAACGGCTGTGGAAGTGGACGCCGCAGATGGGGTCGAACGTGCTGAACATCGGATTTCCCGAGGTGAATCGGGGCGTCGCGATCCTGGACTCGACGCTGTATGTGGGGACGCTCGATGCGCACCTGGTCGCGCTCGACGCGCGGTCTGGCGCCGTGCGCTGGGATGTCGAGGTCGCCGACAATGCGATCGGCTTCTCGCTGACGCTGGCGCCGCTGGCGCTCGACGGGAAGATCATCGTCGGCGTGTCGGGCGCCGAGGCGGGCGTGCGCGGCTTCATCGACGCGTACGACCCCGAGACCGGCGAGCTGATGTGGCGCACTTATACGATCCCGGCGCCGGGCGAGTTCGGCAGCGACACCTGGGGAGGCAACAGCTGGGAGACCGGCGGCGGCTCGACGTGGCTGACCGGCTCGTACGACCCCGAACTCGACCTGCTCTACTGGCCGATCGGCAACCCGGCCCCCGACTGGAACGGCGACCTGCGCCCCGGCGACAATCTCTACACGGACTGCCTGCTCGCGCTCGATCCCGATACCGGCGAGATCGTGTGGTGGTTCCAGTTCACGCCCCACGACACCCACGACTGGGACGCCAACCAGATCCAGGTCCTGGTCGACGCCGAGTGGGAGGGCGAGCCCCGCAGGCTCGTCGTCACCGCCAACCGCAACGCCTTCTACTACGTGCTCGACCGGGAAACCGGCGAATTCCTGCACGGAACGGAGTACTCGAAGCAAACCTGGGCCGAGGGGCTGGACGAAAACGGCCGACCGATCGTGATCCCCGGGACAGACCCCACCGAAGAGGGCAACCTGGTGTGGCCCAGCCTGCAGGGCGCGGCCAACTGGTTCAGCCCCAGCTACAGTCCCATGACGCGTCTGTTCTACCAGCCAACGCGGATCATGGGCGCGATCTACTACAAGGCCGAGGTCGAGTACGAGCCCGGTCAGCCGTTCTACGGCGGCGGCGAGCAGGCGCTGCGCGGCGAGGAGGCCGGGGGCGCGGTGAAGGCGCTCGATGTGCTGACCGGCGAGCTCAAGTGGGAATTCCCGTTGCAGTCGCCACCGTGGGCCGGGGTGATGGCGACGGCCGGCAATCTCGTGTTCGGCGGGAGCGAGGAGGGGAACATCTTCGCGCTGGATGCCCAGACCGGGGAGCCGCTGTGGAACTTCCAGGCGGGCGCGGCGGTGCGGAGCGGGCCGATGTCCTACGAGATCGACGGGCAGCAGCGGATCGTGAACTCGGCGGGCGGGACGATGTTCGTGTTCGGGCTGCCGGACAGCGGCGGGGACGGGGCGGCCGGTGACAACGGCGCGGCGAGCGCGCCGCGTGGGGGTCCGGCCGCGAATCCGCCCGGCGACAGCGAACCCGCCCACCGCCCCGTGGACCTCGCCATGCTCGCGAAGATCCGCGAGGAAGGGCTGCAACGCTCCCGGCTTCCGAACACCCTGTCCTACATGACCGACGTGGTCGGCGCGCGGCTCACCAATTCGGTTGCAATGGAGCGGGCGCAACAATGGGCCCTCGGGGAGATGCGCCGGATCGGTCTCGAGAACACCCACCGCGAGCCCTTCATGAACTACGGCGCGAGCTGGGACAATGAGTATGTCTCGGTGCACATGATGGCGCCGGACTACCAGCCGCTGGTCGCGTACCCGATCGCGCACACGCCGGGGACGGACGGGAAGCAGCGCCTGGACGTGGTGCTCGCCGACGTTCGCACTCGCGATCAGCTGGAGCCGCTGCGCGGCAGGCTGCGCGGTCTCGCGGTCATGTCGACGCCGCCGCCGGTCATCGACCTGGAGCGCTTCGCCACCGGCACACCGCGCCGCACCGACGAGGAGATGCGCGCGCTCGAAGAGGACGTGATCCCGCCGCCGAACGGTCCCGACCCGTACTTCTCGCGGCTCTACCCCGACCCGCCGGCAAACCCGCAGGTGCTCACCGCTGCCGAACGGCTGGCGTTCTACGTGGAGGAAGGGGTGGCGCTGGTCCTCGAATCCAACAGCGGCTGGCCCGGGGCGGTGCGCGGGTTCGCGCGGCCGGGAGCGAAGGTCGACCGCTGGGACCGGGACGCCACCCTGTCATCGGTCCCGATCGTCGCGGTCACGCCCGAGCACTACAACCGCATGTACCGGATCCTGAGGCGCGGCATCCCCGTCACCGTCGAGGCCGAGGTACGCAACGTGCACGGCGCCGGGGCCAGCGAGGCCACCAACGTGCTCGGCGAGATCCCCGGCACCGACCTCGCCCACGAAGTGGTCATGCTGGGCGCGCACTTCGACACCTGGCACGCCAGCCCCAACGCCAGCGACAACACGTCGGGCACGGCGGTCATGCTGGAAGCGATGCGCATCCTCAAGGCGGTCGGCGCCCGCCCGCGCCGCACGGTCCGCATCGCGCTCTGGTCCGGCGAGGAGCAGGGCATCTTCGGGTCGACGGCGTATGTGGTGAAGCACTTCGGCAGCCCGGGCGGCGAAGTGGGGCCAGGCGGCGCCGACGGGCCCGGCGGCACCCCCGGCACCACGCCCGCCTACGATGACTTTTCCGTCTACTTCAACCAGGACTACGGCCCCGGGCAGTATCGTGGGATCTGGCTGCAGGGCAACGAGCACGCACGCTCGCTGTTCGCATCCTGGATGGAGCCCCTGCGCGACCTCGGCATGACCACGATTTCACCACGCAGCGTCGGCTCGACGGACCACATTCCCTTCGATCGCGCAGGCTTGCCGGGCTTCCAGTTCCTGCAGGCGCGCGTGGGTGGCACGGGCGGGCACACCAACCTCGACTTCTATGACACCCTGCCCATTGACGACCTTGTCAAAAACGCCGTCATTGTGGCGTCGTTCGTCTACAACGCGGCGATGGACGACATGAAGGTGCCGAGAAAGCACCCGCAACCCTAGAGTCCATGGACGGCCAGCCATGCTATTCGGAATCTACGGAAGCCACACGCCGGAAACCTGCCCGATCTACGTACGCAAGTACGCCCGGGTGTTCGTCGACATCGCCGAACTCGACCCGGCGCATATCGCCGAGGCCTACGGCATCCGACGGGTCGATGTACAGTACCACTCGGCGCTGGAGCACACGTTCCTGTGGGTCGTCGAAGCGGATGACCCCACCGCGATCGAACGATTCGCCATCGACACCGGCCTCGCCTCGTTCAATATGCTGGAGATCGTTCCGGTTCACACGTTCGCCGAGACGGTCGAGCGCTTGAAGGACAGGCACGACCTCGGGCGGGGGTAGCCCCGAGAGGACCCGAATGAGCCATTTGCACCGGACCCGAATCGCCCGCACAATCGAAATCTTCGAGGCGGCGCGGCGGCCGCTGTTCATGGTGCTCGACGGGATCGCGCAGGAGGACTTCGACTGGAATCCGGCACCCGGATCGCGCGGGATCGGCAAGATGTGCCGCCACATGTACCGCGTGGACGTCTGGTTTCTGAAGCGGCTGGGGATCGAGCCCGTGATCAGCCACGACGCCCCGGGGCCGGTCGACGAGGTCGCAGGGCGAATGCGCCGGGTCCAGGAGCAGATTCTGGCAGAGGTGGAGGGGTGTGAGAGCGACGCGGACCTCATGGCCGAGCGGACCTCGCTCGACGGCGAGACGGGGGCGCGGCTGGGGGCAGATGTGGTCCACATCGCGCAGCACTATCTCTATCACCTGGCCCAGATGACGTACCTGCGGCGTATCCGCGACCGGGATTGGAGCGCACCCCTCGACGAGTGGGAGCACGCGACGCACCTGATCGGGGATTTGGTGCTGGAGTAGGGGAGCTTATCCGATGACGGCCGTCAAGCGACGACCGCTTCGGATGATGTCGGAATTCCTGCCGAAGGCGCACGGGCTGATGGCGCCGGGGGTGTGAGGGACGCGACGACTGTCAACTCTAGTTGTCATCATGTAAAGGCGCGTTTACGTTTTTTGCCGACTACGCCCCATGTGGAGACAGGAGATCGCCCACTGACCAAGCAAACCTACCAATTCCGGCTCTCCGGACTCGACGAAGCTGAAGGGCACATCAGGGTCGAGACTCTGATACGCGCGCTAAAAGCCTTGGTGAAGACTGCTGAATGCGCCACGCGGTTAGCAGCCACAGGGCGTAGCGGTGGGCGAGGGGCCAAGCCGCGCTGGCTCAGAGAAGCTCTCGACTTCACGTTCACAGGATTGGAGCCCGGATCCACTACGCTGGAAATAGAGGCTCCACGGCTTGGAGATGTCCCGGATCTCGACCTCGCCCAGCAGGATCTGTGGCTTCAGCAACCGAGCGTCGAAGACACTTCGCTTGACCTGGGTGCACGCGCGACAGCAGAGGTCCAGGATTCCGGGGCCTCCGGGGAATACTTCGACGGCAATGTCCTGCAGGCCATTCTCGGGGTCGGAGACGCAGCGAAAGCCGCCGACGTGCGCTATGAGTTGATCGCGGCGAGCGGTTCTGGAACCGGTTTCGTCCTCGAAGCATCGGCCTGTCCAAAGATCAGGGAACGCCTACACCTGATCCCTGCGCCGCGTGCTTTCGTAGTGAGTGGTCGGCTCGACGAGATCGGGCACGGGTTGGGCCGTTTTCGACTCTTGATCGATGGACGTTCATTGCCTGGCCGGCTAGACCGGAACCAACTCGATGTAGAGATGCTACGCCCGCTCTGGGGCAAGCTGGCCACCGTGCAGGGCATCGTCCACTTCAAGTCGAACGGCCAGCCGCGTTTCATCGAGGCTCACCGAATCAGCCCCCGCGCCGAGGGCGACAAGATCTTTGAGAGTATGCCCCAAGCGGAGCTTAGCGGCGGAGAATCCGCGGATGTTCTGATGGAATCAGATCGTCGTTCGTCGGTTCCCAGGTCTTCGCTTCGGGAGTTGCGCCGAGTCGACCCAATGGTCCTTTGGGGCGCTTGGCCCGGCGACGAGCCGATAGAAAAACTGTTGGCTGAACTGGACTGATTTCCGGCCCTATGCGACGCTTCCTCCTAGATACGAACATACTGCTGGGGCTTGCCAGGGAAGCAGAATGGGCACGACGGGTGTACCACCGGTTCAATCTGGGTGACCGAGACGTGATCGTCTTCACGTCGGCTGCTTGCATAGGCGAGATACTCGCGATCGCGGAAAGAAACGGATGGGGTTTGAAGAAGAGAAACAAGCTCGATACCATGCTTCGGGGTTTCCCACACCTTGGCATCAAGGATCCTGACATTCTGCGCGCATACGCCCTGATCGACGCTTGGAGTCGTGGCAAGCAGGTCAGAGCTCCCGGAGGAGTTTCTCCCCCCAAGTCAGCCGTGACAATGGGGAAGAACGATCTCTGGATTGCGGCTACTGCTCACGTAATCGGGGCGGTCTTGCTGTCTACGGACGGGGATTTCGAGCACTTGGATGGAGTGTGGTTTCCGTACGAACACGTCGACCAAACGTGACACACTGAAAACCGATTACCACAGGAGCCTCCACACACCCCTTCACGCCATCCGCTTTTCCAGCCGCTCCTTCCGCCCCGCCCAGTCCGGCATGACCAGGTCCAGCAGCCGGTAAAACTCCGGCCCGTGGTGCGGCTCGGCCATGTGGCAGAGTTCGTGGGCAACCACGTAGTCGATCGTGTCGACCGGCGCTTCGATGAGGCGACGGTTGAGGAGCAGGCGTCCCGATGGCGATAAGGAGCCCCACCGCTTGTCCATCCGGCGTACGATGAGCCCCGCTGGGCGAAAAGCCTCCGGATCCGGAAACCGAGTCAGGCTCGCCTCGAGCCGCTCCACGAACTTCGCCCGCGCCTGTTTGCGGTACCAGCCTTCCACCAGTCGCCGGGTAACCTCCGGCCGGTCCGGCTCGCGTGTCCGGACCGTGATGAAGCCGCGTGTCATTTCAACCCCGGGCCGCCCGCTGCGCAACACCTTCAGCCGATACTGTCGTCCCAGGTAGAGATGCGTTTCCCCCGCCAGATACCGGCGCTCCGGGGTCCGAGGCATGAAGTGCGAAAAGAACCGCTGCTGCCGCCTCACCCAAGCGGCCCGCTTCCGCACCTTCTCCGTGATCGCCTCGATGGAGGCGTCCAAGGGCGCCGCGACCACCACCGACGCATCCGGCTCGACCGCGATCTCCAGCGTCTTCCGGCGGCGGCGAACCACCGCGAAGTCGATCCGATGCGCACCGTACACGACTGTGTGACGCTCTGTAACATTACCTACAGCGCCCATTCTAGGGAAGCCTCGCCTCAGCCAGCCTCATGATCTGCGCCAGCAGGTCGTCCATCTGCGCCTCGGTCAGCTCGATCCCCTTCTCGTCCCGTAGCACATCGTAGAAGTAGTCGTCGATCGCGTTGCGCATGCCGTTCTGGGCGGTCTCGTTCGACCACACGTCGACGATGTGGCGCTCGTGGATGATGTCCATGACAGCCAGCGCGACCTCGGCCGCTTCATCGTCTCCCAACGCTTCCTCGCAATCGTCCTTGAGCGTTCCCTTGAAGATCCCGTAGAACGCCATCCCGTGGTCGTTGCCACGGAGCGCGGCCGGCACGTCACGCTCCTCGTGCCCCCGCGCCACCTTCGACGCGATTTTGACCACGCCGTCCAAGTAGTCGCTCTCCGACTTCCGTTTCTGGCGGTACTCCTCGATGGTGTCCTCGAGCAGCTTGGAGAACCGCTCGTAAAAGGCGGGGTCCAGGTCCATGCGTTCAGTGATGGCCCGGCGAGTGGCACTCGCGATCCGGTCGGCCTTGGACGCGGAAGTGATCCCGGTCTCCTCGACCACCGCCTTCAGGACGCCGGTGTCGTGGATGTCAACCAGCTTGATCACGGTCTCGGCGGGCTTCGCGGCCACATGACGGTCGAGGAGGCGCCTGATCTTCGGTTCGAATTCCTTGACGTCCACGGCCTCCTGGTAGCGGATCCGGACCGACTGGCGCAGATCGCTGAAGCCCCGCCAGTCGCGCTTCATTTCCGCGATCTGCCCCTCGTCGAACACGTCGAAGACCTTCTCCGACGAGAGCGAGATGTGTAGGCAGCGTGAGAAGGCGCGCAACCGCCCGTAGAAGTCCTGGCGGATGGCTTCGTCGGCCAGAAACTGCTCCATCGCCTCCATATCCTTCTTGTTCCGAACCGGCTGGAAGAGGTCCCACAACCGACCGCGGTAGTGACTCAGTTTCCCGACCTCCTCGCGCACATCGAGGACGGCACCGACTAGGTCGTCGGGGTCGTAGCCTTCCAGCGCGCTGTAGGTGTTAAGGGCACTGTCAAGTTCGCCGAGCAGACCCTGGTAGTCGATGATGAAGCCGAACTTCTTCTCCGACTCGCCTTCCTCGTGGAGCCTGTTCACCCGCGCGATCGCCTGCAGCAGGTTGTGCTCCTTCAGCGGCTTGCATACGTAGAGGACCGTGTTGCGGGGCGCGTCGAACCCGGTCAGCAGCTTGGAAACGACGATCAGGATCTCAGGTGTGCCGGGGCCCTTGAATGTGTCGATGACCCGCCGATTGTACTCGGTCTCCGAGCCGTGGCGCTCCATCGTCTTCGCCCAGAAGGCGCGCACCGTGTCCTTTGACGTCTCGTCGACCTCCTCGTTCCCCTCGCGGTCGTCCGGCGCGGAGATGACGATCTCGCTGGTCACGTCTCCGATCTCGTCAAGCGCCTCCTTGAAGCGGATGGCCGCGGCCTTCGACGGAGCCACCAGCTGCGCCTTGAAGCCGGTTCCCTGCCAGTGACGGTGAAAGTGCTCGGATATGTCGAGCGCCTTCGCGCGAATCGCCTGCTCGGTCTGCGACAGCGCGTCAAGACGCGAGAACTTGCGCTTCAGGTCCGCCCTCTGGTCCTCGTTCAGGGGTTCGCAGAGCTTGTCGAACCAGCTGTCGATGGTCTGGGCGCTGACCTGCTGGTCCACGAACCGCCCCTCGTAGAGCAGGGGCACGACGGCGCCGTCTTCGACCGCCTCGTCGATCGCGTACCGGTGGATCAGGCCGCCAAAAGTCGCGAAGGTGCTCTTCTCGCGGCTCAGTAGGGGGGTCCCGGTGAAGCCGAGGTAGCAGGCCCCCGGAAGGAGGCGGCGCATCTTGAGGGCCATCTGCCCGTAGCCTTGGAACTTCCCCGCATGCGAGCGGTGGCTCTCATCGACCAGCACGAAGAGGTTGGGGTCGTCGTCCGGCTTGCCCGAGTACCTGAGCGCTGTGTCGAATTTGTTGACGAGCGTGGTGACGAGCGGCGTACGGTCGCGGATGAGACCGAACAAGTGGCGGCCGCTCCGCGCGCGGACCGGTTCCAGTTCGCAGGACTTGAAGGTGTCGCGGATCTGCCGGTCCAAGTCGGTGCGGTCGGTGACGATGATGATGCGAGGGTTGACGATTTCGTTGTCGAGGGCGAGCGCGCGGCCGAGCATGACCATGGTGAGGGATTTGCCGGAGCCCTGGGTGTGCCAGACCACGCCGCCCTGCCGTTTGCCGGTGGGGTCGATGTGCTTGATGCGCTGCATGGAGTGGTGGACGGCGAAGTACTGCTGGTGGCGGGCGATCTTGCGGACGCCGGCGTCGAAGACGGTAAAGCGGCGGACCAGGTCGAGGAGGCGGCTGGGACGGCAGAGGGCATGGATGGCGCGATCCTGGGGGGTGATGGCGCGGGCACCCTCGTCAGCAAGTGCCTCGAAGTACGGGCGGGCGGCGGCAAAGTCACCGGAGTAGATGGCGGCGGCTTCGTCGGCGGCTAGCGGACGGTTAATTGCCGATTGGAGATCGGCTGGAACTACGGTGGCCTGATATCCCGTTGAGTCCGGTGCTGTGTCGGTAAGGATAGATGCGCCCGCGGCACGCTGAGGCCCGACACCGGTTGTAGTGTCCACGTCGTCCATCGTGGGCTCGGCAGCCATGGCCATCTCTCCCTGCATGCTGCCGCCGTTCTCCGGTTCCGGCTCTCGCCAACCCTGCCAGAACTTCTTGGCGGTACCGACCGTCGCGTAGCGTGCCTCCTTGCGGTTGAGCGCCAAGAGGAGGTGAGCGAAGTGGAAAAAGTGCGGGATGTTATCTTCGTGTTGGTAGCCGATCAACTGGCTCCCGGCCTTCTGGACGCTCTCGGTAGGCCGCTTGTTCTCGATGACGATGAAGGGGATGCCGTTCACGAAGGCGACGACATCGAGGCGTCGGGTCTTGAAGCTACCCGTGCGCTCCACCTCCATCTCGGCAGTGACGTGGTACACGTTGTTCGCGGGTTCCTCCCAGTCGACGTACCGGAACGAGTACGACTTCGAGTCACCGCCGATCTTCTGCGTGATGCTCGTCCCGAGCACGAGAAGGTCATAGATCTCCTGGTTGGTGCGACGGAGTCCCTGGACCTGATCCGGGCTGGGGTGGAGGCACCGGATAGCCTCGTGGGCATCTTCCAGGTCGAAGCGGTAGCGGCGGCCGCGGTACGCGAACCGGTTGATCGCGAGGAGCCGGTCCGTGAGGATGTCGTCCAGGAGGACGTTGCGGAGGCGGCCGCCGCGGCAGTGGAGGGCTTCGGCCTGGGAGAGTGGGGTGTACCCGAGCGCGACGAGGAGTTGCAGCGCGGGGAGCTGGGACTGGTGCTTCTCGGTGGGGTTGAAGGTCATGGGAGTCAAGATCGGCTGCCAAACAAGATCAGAGCAATCCCATCACAAGACAGCGCCCCAAGAAAGGCGCGATCCCAACGTCGGGATCCCCCGGTTGCGATTTCAATCGCAGTAGTCGAACGGTACCGGTCTGCCGCTCCACCGCGAATAGTAGTTCGATCCATCGGTGTAGGCGCTCCCCAACTTTCGGGCCCTGCGAATCCTCTCCGGTGCCAACGTCACAAGCCTCGGCGATGACGTGAGATCTGGAACCTCTTCCCCTCTCTGCCCAAAACCGTCGTCGCTGGTGACCCTCCCCGTCAGCTCCAACAACAGCGCCGAGTAAGGAGTCTCCTTGAGCACCACCGCAAAGCTGTTCGTAATCATCCCATATCCACCCGAGCTATGGAGCACTCGCTGCAAGTCGCCCCGAGCGGCATCCAATACGGACGCCACGAGCTCATCGCTCACCACTAAGCGCTTGTCTTCTACGATTCCGTCATAGGCATCTGCACACCACTTTCGCACGTCCGTCGACACGTACAACTCCATACGCACATTGTCCCGTTCGGCAAACCTTTTGGCGCTTGGCAGATATCGGGACGTCGTTACAAGCATCGTCTTGGTCACATTGTCGGCCATCGCGGCACCGTATAGTGCTTGAACCGTTCCTAAACGCACAGGACGATCTTTTCGAAAACGCTTAACCTGCACATACGTCACAATGTCCCCAATCGGATCCCGTTGTAGCAGCTGGATGTCGACCCCGCCATCGCTCCTGCCGCTGCCCAACTGAACATCGTATCCCTGAGATTCGAGCAGCGATGCCACGATCTTCTCAAACGCTCTCCAATCCAGTTTCGCCATGTCTCCAGGTCGCGACGAAAGGTGCTCATACAGTTCACTGTAAAGCAAATCAAACCCCGGCTGGATCAAGCTACAGATCCACTTCCATCGCATGTACGGACGATAGTCTTGGCGAAGCTCCTCGTCAAATGGATATATCCATAGGCTACCATAATCGTGATTCTCATACCAGAACCCGTGCTGCCTCAGTATATTCTCGAACTCTTCAGGTTGGTATGCGTATCCGCCACCGGACCCCATCACGACGTCCGCAAGCGGTCCGTCGGCAGCCAATACCAAGACGTACGCTGTATCGTCCCATTCCACGGGCTTGATCCGGTCCGTGTAGTCGAAGAAGTCGCAATCGAGCCATAGGTCGCGTCGTTGTGCCCACGACTCTACGTCATTACGCAACCGCACGATTCTATTCTGGAGTTGGGAATCTGCAATCTGCGTCATGCATATACCTCCACCCTCGATTGATCGCATCGAATCGCACAGAGTTCGACCACATATCACGTCTGTGCCATTCCTATTAGTCGACTAGCCACTCCACGTGCTTGCTTTATCAACAACGCCCGGTAGTCATCGAACAGGGTGACCTCTCGTTCCAATTCCTTTAGCGACGCGACGTGTTGTAGCTGAAGGCGAGGCGCTGGAAGGAACACTCTGATCCCAGCCAACGACGCGTAGCGCAGATTCCATGTGTCCGACGTCAATCCTTGCGAATACCGTCTGAAATCAAAGACCATGCGAGGACTCTTGAAGAGACGCGCAGCGTAGTCGGCACTCACCTGTGAGGCCTTTGGAGTGAGCACTGTGTACGCGGGGCTAACAATGCCACGCTGCGTCGCTAAGCCCGACACACCCTGCCACATGCGCATGGTATTATATCCAATATCACCAGGTAGTATAAGTCTATAGCCTAGCCTTCCGGGGCTCGAACTGTCCTTCCGACCCAGCAACTTGTGAGGCACGACACCATGGGTCATAGAAATGCCGAAGAGTGGATCCGATGATGTTCCGGATTGCTTGCGTTCTTGGAACAGGTCACCTAGTCGGAATGCACGCCATGACGCAGGGCGGTTGCGATAGGTAGGATGGCAGGGTGCGAATACTCGCTGTTGTATACCGATATAGAGACGACGCGCCTCCTTCGCGAGGCGCGAGAGCATGTCGATGGCAGCTTCCCAAGTACGCAGGATGTTCGCGATTCTGGCCTGCTCCAAAAGAGGGGGATGCGGCACCAGCGTGGACATCAGAGAATCAGTAGTTAGACGACCAGTGCCGTGCCCGGCCTTTTCGACATAGTGGAGTATAGATGCCTTCCTCGCGACTAGAGCGAAAGCCAGAAACTCGCTGTCGATGTCGGCAGATGGTATGAGGGACTTGATGTCCTGATTGAAACAGACCGGTTCGGGACAGTGAGTGATAGGCAGATCTCGGAAGAGGCCCATCCCCCGAACTAGTACTAATACAGATCCTCCTGGAGAGACCGTCGCTTTGGTTGCCCCGAGCTCAGTGAGAGTATTCGTTGTGACAGACAGCCGCATCGCCTTCATGTCCTTGACGGTAACCCAGGGCACGTCACCGCCCCAATACTCGAGAATCGATTTGTTTGGTGTGCTTCCGGAGCGAACCTCTGCCAAGTCACCCAAGGGTCTTGACGACCACAATCTACGCACTAGCGGCCGACCTTCGTCTGTATTGAGGGGTTGTTACAGGTCCGCTCAGCGTCCGTGGGTTCATCCCGTTTCCCCGTTCGCGTCTTGGGCCGCTATGCACCCAGCATCAGAGATCGAATAGCCGTCCCTCGCGGCTCCATTGGCTTCCGCGGCTGTCGCAGATATCAATGAATTCTCGACAACCGACGGCCACAGTGCCCTTTCCGCTACAGAGTTCGTCATGTGAGACTGACCCTGTGCTTCGTGGTACCAAATGACTCCGTCACCTGGCCCGTATTGACCCGATCCGTCCCTTCTGTCGCCTAGAGTCGGATCTCCAATCCCTGCTCCCTGACGAGTCGCACCGCTTCCCTCACCTTGGGCATCCCACCTCACACCTCCACCCCCAACTCCAGTAGATACCCCCGCATCTTCGCCCGCACCTCCACGAGCTCGGCCTCGACCTTGTCGATCTCCCGCTGGACCTCCGCGATGTCGATCTCCTCCTCGGGCTCGAACGTGTCCACATAGCGCGGGATGTTCAGGTTGTAATCGTTCTCGATGATCTCCTCGGGCGAGGCCACGTGGGAGTACTGCTCGATCGCCTCACGCTGCCGGTATGCCTCGACCACCATCGCAATGTGCTCCTCCTCCATCACGTTCTGTCTTTTGCCGGGCGTGAACTCCGTGCTGGCGTCGATGAAGAGCACATCGAAGCGGTCCTCGTTCTCGCCGCCCTCTTCGCGAGACCGGTCGAGGACTAGGATCGCAACGGGGATCCCCGTGGTCGCGAAGAGCTTCGCGGGCAAGCCGATCACCGCGTCCAGGAGGTTCTCCTCCATCAGCGCTTTGCGGATGCGGGCCTCGCGATGGCCCCGAAAGAGCACGCCGTGGGGGACAATCACCGCAACCCGCCCGCTCCGCCGCTCGGCGATCTCGATCATGTGGGTGATGAAGGCGTAGTCACCCTTCGAGGGCGGGGGAACGCCGCGCCAGAAGCGGCCGTAGGGGTCGTTGTCCGCGTTCTCGGCGCCCCACTTCTTGAGCGAGAAGGGAGGGTTGGCGACCACGATGTTGAAGGTCTTGAGCCGATCGTCCTCGATCAGGGTGGGGCCGGTCAGCGTGTTGCACCAGTCGATGCGGGCCGCGTCCTTCGCGTGAAGGAACATGTTCATGCGGGCCAGCGCCCACGTCGCCCCATTCGCCTCCTGCCCGTAGAGCGAGAAGTTCTTCGACCCGACCTCTTCGGCCGCGCGGATCAGCAGCGAGCCCGAGCCGCACGCCGGATCGCAGATCGTGTCGCCGTCCTTCGGGGCGGCCAGCTTGGCCAGGAGACGGGAGACGGCGGATGGCGTGTAGAACTCTCCCGCCTTCTTTCCGGCATCCGACGCGAAACGCGATATCAGGTAGATGTAGCACTCGCCGATGACATCGCCGGTCACCCTGGACGGACGCAGGTCCAGGGCGGGCTTGGCGAAGTCCTCCAGCAGGTTTTTGAGGCGGCGGTTGCGGTCCTTCGTCCGACCGAGGTTCGCCTCCGAATTGAAGTCGATGTTGCGAAAGACCCCCTCGAGTTTCGCGCGGTTCCTGTCCTCGATGTCCTCCAGCGCGATGTTGATCAGTTCGCCGATGTTCGGCTCGTTCCGCTGCTCGTAGAGCGTCTGGAAGCGGGCGCTTTCGGGGAGGACGAAGCGCTCGCGGTCCAAGCGGCGGCGGATGCGGGCCTCGTTGTCGCCGTAGCGCTTTCGGTAGGTCTCGACGTGCTCGTCCCAGAGATCCGAGATGTACTTCAGGAACAGCATCACGAGGATGTAGTCCTTGTACTGGCCCGCGTCGACGACGCCCCGGAAGGTGTCGCAGGCAGCCCACGCGGTCTGGTTGACCTGATCCTGGGTGGTTTGGGTCATCAATGGGCCTTCTTGCGTGACGGGGCGTTCTGAGAGCCGAACTTTCGCCACAGGTAGCTGCAGAATGCGGCGCAGGCTCCGATCATGAAGATGGCTTCGTCCCGCGTTACCTTCGACTCGTCTTCCAGCAACGCATGGCGGACGCCTGGCTCGTCGGACGCGTAGCCGTAGAGAGATGAGAGTCCGCTCTTTAGGGCGCCGTGGAGATCCTGTTGCCGCTCCAGTGCCGCCAGTGCCTTCCCTAGGGTATCGGCGCTATCCGGTGTGACCTGTTTGGCCACTGACTCGATAGCGTCGATGCTGGCACGGACGCTACCGGCCCAGTCCTGTTCGCGGATGCGTTCACCAGCATGCCGGAGATGCTCTGCCGCGCCCCCCAGGCCAGCCCCTTCCAGGTCGTGAATGGCCCCGACTAAGGCATCGCCCTCTTGCTCGGTAGCCGCCGGGACAATCGTTGGGTTCGAGGTCGTGTCGACCCGATAGGCCAACTGGTAGTGGAAGATCTCCTTGACCTCAGCAACCAATGAGCCAGGGCAAACAGGATGCCGCATCAACGTCTCTAGGAGATCAAAACAATCGTAGTAGTCGCCATGGAGGAGCACGGACCGACACTCCGATCGCCAATGCGATATTGAAGGATCGAAATCATCGAGTGGTTGTACGAAAAGGTCTTGGTGTACGACCGCGAATACTCGCTGCCACTGCGGACCGAGCTTTGCGTATCTCCCGGTTGTCGCGTTGAGTTGCATGTACCTCCAGAGCGTACTCCAGAGATTGTTGCGCGCTCGCTCACTGATCTCCTCCAACTGCGGCGGTCCTGGTATCTCTCGAAGTCCGTATCGCTCAGAGAAGGTCGGTACATTCTGGTGTGGGTTGTGATGCATAGCTCGCCTCAGTACTCAATGCATGATGGGAGCGGTCGCCCACGACGATCCGACCACCCCCCGAATCTCATTCCACTCCCTCCCGTCCAACTCCCTCCCGCCTGCCTTCGGCGTTCTCCCGCCCCACTGTTTGAAGAAGAACGGCACCTTCGCCGCCACGCACTCGTCCCTCAGATCCTCCACCCATCTCCCCTCCATCGGCCTTCTACCCGGCCCGCTCTCACCCCCTACAATGACCCAGTGAATCCCCCCCGAACTCAGCACCTTGCACAGGCTCAGTGGCCCGATCAGCGGCTCGCAACTCAGAAACCGCACGGCCGCCGGGACCCTCTTTAGATGGCGGATCCTGTATGCCGTCTTCTGGTTCTCAGTCGACGTCCCGATCCAGATATGCGGCGGCAGCCCTGCACCGCCAAACAGATCCCCATTCTGTCGCACAAAGCGTGCGGCCCGGCTGGGACGCTTGGTCAGCACCTGATAGGTGTGCCGGTCCACATCGCGCATGACTTCGAAGACGGCCCGCACGAAATCGGCGGGGATGTCACAGTGGAACAGGTCTGACATCGAGTTGACGAAGACGAGGCGCCGCCCCTTCCACGCCGCTGGCTGCCCCAAGCGCTCCGGCCAGATCCTAACGGCAAACGGATCGGCACGGTTGGCCGCGGTATTCACGACGGGCAAACGGCGACGGTAGATCCGGCTGAGCAGCCGGCGGGCGAGCGCATCCGCATAGCAGTTGTCACACCCCTCCGACACCTTCGTGCAGCCGGTCGTGGGGTTCCACGTGACTTCGGTCCACTCAATCGATGTCCGCTGGCCCATGCGGCGTGCTCCGTGTTGCTGGTGTTCGCGCAGGATTCGGAATACCGAAACTAAGCCGAAGACTGTCGCAGAGGAAGGGGAATTCGACACCAGTCGAAATCGGCTTCGTTGCGAGGTACTCGAGGAATCGGGTGTACAACCGGCGGCGCTCCTCGGCCGCGCGGATGGACAGGGTGCGCTCGCGTCGGGCAAGGCCGTCCAAGGCAACGACCGTCCGCTGGACATCCAGGCTGGGCAGGGTGACCTCGAGGTCCGTGAGAACGGCACGCGGAATCATCCGCATGTTGGTGCCCCTTGCGAAACGGTCGAAGTAACGTTGGGCCCGCGGCTGGTTGATCGCCCATGCGAGGAATTCCGGCAGGATCGCGGGGGAGTCCGGCCGCAGAACGAACAGTGGCAGCATGGCCAAAGCCGGTTCACGGAAGTGGTCGTCGAGAACTGCAGCCGTATTCGATTCACCCCTGGACCGGAAGAGAACATCGCCCGCGCCTACAAGGTATCTGGTCGGTGCGTTACCGACCTGCAGGCGCTCCAGACGCGCCGGATCCACGCTTCCGTTGGGCGCAACATCGCGGAGCTGCACGGTCAGGACACCGCCTTGCTGCGCCCTCCTGATCCGTCTTCGAGCGCTGAACCCGATCTGGACCGTGCAAACGTCCCGGAGCTTGGCTGAGCGATGCAAGCTTTTTCCCCTGCCTGGAATCATGGATGGCCAGCAGAAAATACGCTGTAAGTGATATTACTACATTATTTCTGTACCGTCAAGCAGCGAAGCAGTAGGACAACACCACGGCTGGCCCGGGATTCACCGACCTGGTCTTGAGCCACCCATTGGCCTCGTGCCGAGCCGAAACACCCCGCCCCCGCCCGTCAGCCCAGAACCCCAGCCACGATATCGACGATGGTCTCGAAGACCCCGGACGCCGCCTCGCCGACAGCCTCTCCCAACGCCGGTGCCGCCTCAACCGCGGCCGACGCGGCGTACCCAGGCGCGGCCAGGAGGTCCGGTGTCCAGAGCACGCTCTCGAACAGGAGTGCCCCGGCTTCCCCATCCGCAGCGTTTGCGAGCTTCCCTCGCCGCTTGTGCTTCGCGACGAGCTGATCGCGCTTGAGCTTCCAGATGGCCTCGAGTTCGTGATGGTCGAACCACACGCCCTTGCACTGCTTGCAGACGTCGAGGGTCAGCTCGGACCGGCGCGCCCACAGCATCCTGGTATCGCAGGCAGGGCAGTTCAGGCGGGCCTTCGCACCGCACGCGCCGCACTCGCGGTCGTCGCGGTCGAGAAACGCGCGGCAGGCGTGACACTGGGCCCGGTGCCGTTCGGTGCGGGTCGGCACATGCGTCCACAGTGACTCGGGCGGTTCCGAGCGCAGCCGCTGCACCTCGCCCAGTTCGAACCACATGCCGCCGCATCGGGGGCAGTGATCGAGAGTGAGTTCGCCGGCGCCATGGTCGCCGCCATCGTCGCCCCGCGTCGCCACGGTCGCCTTCTCCATCTTGACGCCGAGACAGACGGGGCACGGCCAGCGCGGTTCGGTCACGGTTCCGTCGAAGGTTCGAGGATCCCCCTCGCAGCACCCTTCTCGGACAGGTGCCGCACGTCGTGAAACGTGTACACGAGCAGGCCCGAATCGGTGATCTCGATTTCGGCCAGCTCCCTGGCCATCAGTCCGTTCAGCACCTCCTCGGCCGTGGCAGGCGCAACGGCCAACTCGCCCGACACCTCAACCGCGGTAAGCCGACCGTTGTGCCGCGCGGCCATCTTCAGGACTTCCGCCTCGATCGTGTCGCGGCGGAGCTGTTCGCGACGGCGGCCGATACGGCGGCGACCCCCGAAATGGCGTGCCAACAGCCACATGCCCCCGCCGGCCGGCAGCCCGGCCCCGATGCCGAGCGCCACAATCGTGGTGAGCGCGCGCGGGTCGACATCCGAGCGCACGAATCCCAGCACCACGAAAAGTGCGATCGCGATCAGGGCTCCGCCGCCCCAAAGTCTGCCCATCGGCCAGGTCTCCGGATTCCGGTCGTCCGACGGCTAGTGTATCAGAAGAACGTATCCCCCAACAGATGCACTCTGAGGACCGCATCCGGGCGCCCGACCCTGCCGAACCTGAAGCCCCTGGCCAGGTCCAGGCGGACGATCCCGTCCATGAAGACGAGGCCGACGCCAGCGGCGTAGAGATTGTCGTCCCCGGTGGACACCCAGTCCGCAAAAGCGGACGCGCGCAGGAAACGAACCGGCTGCTGCAGGTCCAGTCTTGCGCCCCATACCCGGTCCTCCCGTACCGAATTGCGATGGCCCCTAAGCCAGTTGGCACTGCTTCCCAGGTTCCACAGGTCCAGCCGCGCCGGGTCTCCCCACACCGCCGCCGCCCCACCCTGCATGCCGAGCGACCTGCCCCCGCCCAGGGGCACGACCAGTACGGCTTCGGCGATGGCCTTCACGTGCGGATTGTCGCCCATCGATCCCCGCACCAGCGTCCGGCCCCCTCCCGCCAGCGCCCCGTCGCGGCCTCCCCACCACGGCCGCCACCCGAGCGAGGCTCCGAAGCGGTCACGCTGCACGCCCGTCCCGATCTCGGTGTCGCGTTCACCGAAAATGGTCAGCGAAAGCCAGTTGCGCTGACCCCCTCCCGGCAGGATGCGCAGCGAAGCGCCCGTGGACCAGTGAAAGGCCGTGGAGTCGCCTTCGGTCAGGATGACATCGGGACTGCCACCGCCCCCTCCGGCGTCCAGTTCACCACTTCGCAGGTCCCGGTAGAAGGACATCCACAGCCTGTGGCCCGGACGGTCGCGCTGGAAGGTCAGATCCATGTCGGGAATGTCCAGGTCGCGGGTCGCCACTCTCGTCGTGAACAGGACTCTGGACCGTCCGAAGTCGCGGAGCACCCTGGTGCCGACCGAAACGCCCTCAACCGGGTTGTAGCGCAACAGCCGCAGCGTTTTGACGGGCGGCTCCAGTATCCACGGGCTCGCCTCGTGTGCCTCGGGTCCTCCCTCGCCCGTCCCGATCGCGGCCAGGTCGGAGGCGATCCCCGCCAGCAGCTCCGGGTCGACGGGGCCTCCACGTTCTTCCCAGATCGTCGGGGGCAGCAGCGTGCTCTCGGTCAGCGCCACCCGGTCCTCGGGCGTGATGGTGACCGCTTCGTCGGAATCGGCCGACTCCAGATCGCCCCCGATGCTGTCACCAGGCTGCCCCCAGCGTTCGAGAGCCTCCACGGCGGTCGCCGGCATGCCCGCCGGCACCTCCGCTCCACGCTCGCGGATGTCCTCGACTTCGAGCGTCCAGTCGAAGGCCACCGGCATGGTGGGCACTACGTCCGCGTCTGCGCCGTCGTCCATCCGGACCGTCATGTGCGCCTCCAGCACCACACTGCGTGGAAGCCAGTGCTTCAGCTCCCACAGTCCGTAGTCGACCACCATCGCGGAAATGTCCAGTTCCAGCGGAGCCATCAGCCCGTTGATCGCTCCGCTCACCACCCGCTCGAAGATGCCGGGCCGGGCACGCGCCGAATCCCGGTCGGCGCCGGGGTCGTCCGCCGTTATCGCCAGGCCCAGGCTCCACCCATCGTCGTGCCGAAGCTGCCAGGACAGCTCGGAGTCGACCCGCTTGGCCGGCCGGGAAGCCACGCGCACCAGGTTGAAGGACTCGCGGTCGACCCACATGATCGCGGAAACGAGCCGGATACTGCGGATGCGCGGAATCACGGTCACGGCAACGACATCGATCGAGCGGCCGTCGGCCAGCTGCACGGAGAGCGTGTCGCCCGAGCGGTACTGGTAGTAGCGCTCCGCATCGGTGGCGAGCGGGCTTCTTGTTACGGGGCCACCCCCACCCTCCTCTGCGTCGGTGGCGCCGAACACGAACGGATCCCACAGCGGATTGGACGCGTGACGGTCCAGCCCGAGCCCGGGGAAGAACTGGCGGCGATCGTTCGGCCCGATCCCGGGATGGCGAAGCCGGGACCCCAGGACGTGCACCACGGAGGGCTCGCTGCGCGACCAGCGGATCCGCGTCACGCGCTCGCCGTTCACCCAGGGCCGGTCGCGGCGAAGGGCGGGGGCCCGGAAGTCGACGCGCTCCCGCGTCAGGCCGGTGTACGAATCGATTCCGAGCCGCGCGGTGTCGCGGGCGGCCTTCACGCCCAGCACGAGGCGGCGGGCGGTCTCGTCGAGGTAGGCAGCAGTGTCGGCTTCCTGGGCCGCAACCGGGCCATATGCGGTCGCAGCCAGAAAGGACAGGAGGAGCAGGATAGCGCTCGAAGATCGCAGTTTCGGCTCCAGGGCTGGAAAAAGGTGAGTCCTCGCGGATGGATCGGCAGAGGCCCAGCCGACGAATAAGGCTAACAGCAAAAAGTGTACCGCTCTTGACGATCGACGGTCTCCCGACATCAAATGCCTTCATGAAGCTGAACGGCAAAGCATACACCCTGGACATCCTCCGTGGTGACCTGTTCGGGGGCGTGACGTCGGCGGTCGTGGCGTTGCCCGTGGCCCTTGCGTTCGGTGTGGCCTCTGGCCTGGGCGCGGCCGCCGGTCTCTACAGCGTGATTGCGGTCGGGTTCTTCGCGTCGGTATTCGGGGGCACCCGTTCACAGATCTCCGGGCCGACGGGACCCATGACGGTCGCGATGGCGGTGGTGATCACGACGCACGCGTCCACGCTCGCCGAGGCGTTCACGATCGTGATACTGGGAGGAGTGCTGCAGATCCTGCTGGGGCTGCTGCGGATGGGGCGGTTCGTCGTCTACACGCCCTACGTAGTGATCTCCGGGTTCATGTCCGGAGTCGGACTGATCATCATGCTGATCCAGGCGCTGCCGTTCCTTGGCGCGGCACCCGCCAGCGGCGGACCCCTGGGGGCACTCCGCGCACTGCCCGACGCGCTTGGCGCACTCAACCCGGGTGCCCTCGCTCTCGCCGCCATCTCGCTGGCCATCGCCGTATCGTGGCCCCGGCGATTTGCGAAGTACCTGCCCGGCCTGCTGGTCGCACTGCTGGCGGGTACGGCTCTTTCCCTGATGTGGCTGGGCAACGTGCCGGTCATCGGAGAAATACCCTCGGGGCTGCCGCGAATGCAGTTGGAACTGCCAACCGCGGGCTTCCTGATCGGCGCTTTCCAGCCCGCCCTGATCCTGGCGCTTCTCGGCTCGGTGGACAGCCTGCTTACATCGCTCGTCGCGGATTCGCTTACCGGAACGCGTCACAACCCGAATCGCGAACTCGTGGGCCAGGGCATCGGCAACATGGTGTCGGGGGTATTCGGGGGACTGCCCGGCGCCGGCGCCACCATGGGCACGGTGACCAACATCCGCGCCGGCGGCACGACCCAGGTGTCCGGGGCGCTGCGCGCACTCCTCGTCCTGGCGCTTGTGCTGGGGCTCGGGCAGTATGTCGAACCGATTCCCCACGCCGTCCTCGCGGGGATCCTGATGAAGGTCGGCTGGGACATCATCGACTGGCCGCTGCTCACTCGCATCCATCGGATCCGTCGCGAACACCTCCTGGTGATGCTGCTCACCCTCGGGTTGACCGTATTCGTCGACCTGGTCACGGCGGTGGCCATAGGCCTGATCGCGGCCGGCATGGTGCACGCCCGGCAAATCGAGGGGCTGGAGCTGGACAGCGTGGTTTCCGTGCCCATGCTGGACCACGTGTTGTTCGCCGGTCTCGCGGGCGCCGAGGACCTCGATCTCTACGCCGCGCGCGTGGGCCTTGTGCGTCTCAACGGCAACTTCACGGTCGCCTCTTCACAGAAGCTCTACAGCGTGGTCGGGGAGGACATCAAGGACCACGAGGTCGTCATATTCGACTTCACCGGGGCGAAGCACATCGATGACAGTGCGGCCATGACCATCAGCCGGCTCATCACCACCGCAAGGGCCCAGCACACCGAGTGCATCGCCATGGGTCTCGCCGGTTCGGTCGCGCGGACCCTGGGCACGCTCGACACCCTGCGCGAAGTACCCGAGAGCCACGTGGTGGACACGATGGACGAGGCCCGGGAGATCGCGTTCCAGCTGCTGACGGAAACGGTACACTGACCCTGGCAGCCTGCCGACAAATCCCGCCGGCATTCGAACGGCGATGCACCCGGGGCGGGTCGCTCGACGCCGGGGATCCTGCCGCTACCCGGCTCCTCCCTGCATCACCTTCTGCGCCTGCGCCCTTCCGAGCGCCACCGACAGCATGATCCACATCGCCGCCAGCGGCCCCGTCGACACCGCAACCCACACGAGCGTCAGCCCGAGCAGCGCGAAGGCACCATCGATCCCGGCACCTGCGAGGTCCCCACCCCGATACAGGAACACGTCGACGACCGGCTTGGCCTTGTACTTTTCCGACGGCGTCACGACGCTGAAAAGCGTCTCGCGGGACGGTCGCGAAATGGCGTAGCGGGTCGCCCGGTGCACGGCCTGGAAGATCAGCATGACGCCGTAGACCGGCCACACCGCGAGCACAGCGAATCCCGCCAGGGTCACGAGCGGCAGGATCGCCAGCGTCCACCCCACGCCCAGCTTCCGGATCACGTGCGTGGTGATGAAGATCTGCGTGATCAGCGTCGCGGTCTGCGCCATCCAGTCGAACAGCGCGAAGTTGCCGAGCAGCTGGCTGAAAGTGTCCGAATCGCCCAGGATGATGTTGGCCTGGGTGAAGTAGATCAGCGTGTTGGACACGGCCATGAACACGACCCACAGGCCCACTCCGAGCAGATAAGGCGAGGTCACGACCGCGCGGGCGCCGTCCCAGAAGGTGCCCCCGATCACATCGTCGCGGCCGGCGCCTTCTCCCCCCTTCGACCCGTCCCCGCCGGCCCCGCTGCTGAGCGCTTCCATCGCGGACGCGTCCGACTGCACCGCCATCCGCTCCAGCATGAGCATGACGACAATCGCCGCCGCGAAGAAGGCCGCCCCGATCAGCATGAGGCCGGCCGGAAGGTAGGGACTCTCCGTCCAATTGCTGATGACGGTGGTCCACCAGCTTCCGCATATCGCTCCCAGCGTGCCCCCAATCCCGATGAAGGCGAACATCCTCTTGCCCTGGTCGACGTTGAAGATGTCCACCATGAACGCCCAGAACACGCTGGTGGTGAACAGATTGATGACCGTGAGCCAGATGTAGAAGGAGTAGCCCACGCCCCGTGAGAGCGCGGTCTGCGCATCCGTGCCGATCAGGCCACCCCCCGACCGCACATCCTGAATCAGCAGCGCGGCGAACCCGATCAGGCACACGATCACGAAGAGGTACGCAACCGGGATGAAGCGGCGCCGGTTCGTGCGTGCTACGACGCCGCCGAATGCGAGGACCGCGCCGAGCGATGCGAAGCAGTTGATCGCAAAAAGCCAGCGCAGTTCGTCCATGCCGCGCGCGACGCCCATCGCCTCGCGCACCGGGCGGAGGAAGAAGTACCCGCAGAGAATGACGAAGAAGAAGAGCGCGGACATGGCAGCCAGCGGAAGCTCGCCGCGCTTCATGTTGATGATTCGGTTCACGGCGTCGCCCTGCGGAAGCGAGAGATACCCACCCGGCCATTGACGTACCCGAAAAGAAGCCCATCCTCCAACGGAGGCAAGTTGCGAACGTTTCCGCGACCGAGCTCCAGGAACACACCACAACAGCCATGACGATTTCGCCGCGTCCGGCCCGATTGCGACAGCCGGCCCGATTCCGCCGGCCCCCCCGATCGCCGCGGCCTGTCCGATTCCTGCTTCCGGCACAGCGCCCTCGGTACACCTGGTGAAGGCGTCCTCGCGAGACGTGGCGCGCGCAGTGGTATCGCGCCTCACCGGCACGCGCCCCGAGGAAGCGGGCATCGTCCTGCTTTCCGCAGCCTATTTCTTCTTCATCCTGTCGGCGTACTACGTGCTGCGTCCCATACGCGACGCGTTCGGAGTCGCCGGCGGCCCGGAGAACATTCCCTGGCTCTTTACGGCCACGCTGGGAGGGATGCTCGTCGCCCACCCGATCTTCGCCTCCATCGTCTCCCGCTGGCCGCGGAAGCGGTTTGTGACGGTCACGTATCGCTTTTTCATGCTAAACCTTTTGGTTTACTATCTCCTCCTGACCGGATTGGGCGAGAGTCCGGCGGCCATCTGGGTGGGACGGACGTTCTTCGTCTGGATCAGTGTATTCAACCTCTTCGTGGTCTCTGTTTTCTGGTCCTTCATGACGGACATCTACAGGGAGCGCCAGAGTCGGCGGCTGTTCGGCCTGATCGGTGTGGGAGGGACGATCGGCGGCATCGTCGGATCCTCGACCACCGCGTTCCTGGCAGAGACGATAAGTCCGCCCACGCTGTTCTGGTTGTCGATCCTGTTGCTCGAGTGCGCGGTCTTCTGCCTGAAAGGACTTGATCGACGGGTGGAAGTGCGACGGCATCGCGTGCCGGACCCCGGCCGGCCCCCTCTCGACAGACCACAACCCGCCGACCCCATCATCGGCGGCTCGGCCCTGGACGGGATCAAGAGGGTGGTCGCCTCTCCTTACCTGCTCGGCATCTGCGTGTTCATGCTCCTCTTCACGATCGGATCGACGTTCCTGTACAACATCCAGGCCGGTATCATCGCGCGAACGTTTGCCAGTCTCGAGGAGCAGACGTCGGTCTTTGCCCGCATCGACCTGGCGGTGAACACGCTGACGCTGCTGACCCAGCTGTTCCTGACGGGAAGACTCATTCGGTGGCTCGGGGTCGGCCTGACGCTCGCCCTTCTGCCCCTGATCAGCATCGCCGGCTTCCTCGCCCTGGGCGCCGCGCCCGTCTTTGCGGTTTTCGTTGTCTTCCAGGTGCTGAGGCGCGCTGGCAACTTCGCGCTCGCGGTCCCGGCCCGTGAGGTTCTCTACACCGTCCTGCCCCGCCGCGACAAGTACAAGGCGAAGAACTTCAACGACACCTTCGTCTACCGTGCGGGCGACCAGGTCGGGGCGTGGTCCTTCGCGGGATTCGGGGCGTTGGGGCTGGGCACCGCCGCGATGGCCTGGTCGATGGCGCCGGTTGCGGCCGTGTGGCTGGGGGTTGCGTTGTGGCTGGGGAGGCGGCAGAAGGAGCTGGCGGGACGAGGGGGCAGCAACTAGTCGTTCCTTATCAGCCTATTGCGAACGATGTACTCGACATCCAGATCGTCACGCTCAATGCCCCAGACCGCGTCATCCGTGATGAGCTTCAACTCGAGATCAACAGGGGTCAGCGCCCGGGCCACAGGGTTGCCCTCGCCATTCAGCACCCACCACTCGTGGAGGCTTTCGCCGGTGTCCGATGCCACCGGATCGAACCGCTCGGAAGCGTCCCCCTCTCCGGTCCACGCCCGGCGCTCGACGACGAGCAGGCCGCGCTTGCCGAAGCCCGACAGGTCCGCGTCGCCAAAGGGCTGGGAAAGGGACGAGCCTCCGAACACATCGCGCCGTTCCCAGCGCTGCGTCCAGATCAGGTCCAGACTGCGGCCCTCCGAATCCATGCGTACATAGGGCGTTTCCGTTAGCTCACCGCGGGCGATGGCAGTCGACATCGGTGGTGTAAGACCCAGGAACGTGCCGTCGCGCAATGGGGCGACGGGCCGCAAGAACCCCTCGTCACCGCTGGACGGGCTGGGCCGAGAGGATGCCAAACCCAGGAATCGCCCCGCGAGGTCGAAATAGCTTGCGCGGCTGGCGAGCACGTCCCAGACCCACAGCGAGTCGCCATGAAATCCCAGTGTGTAGGGATACTGGAACTCACCGGGTCCCTCACCCCTCCGACCCAGCGACCCGGCCGGGACGCCACCCGCTGTCCATCGTCGGACCAAGCCCTCTCCCGGGTGTGTCGTATACAACAGTCCATCCGGGCCCAGGGCCATGTGGGCGATCGGGTCGAATACATGGTCGGGATCGTCGATAGACCCGATGGTGGCCTCGCGGTCGGACAGCGTCCACGGGAGGGTGGCGAGGGGATCGGGCAGGGAAGCTGGATCGGGCTGGCACCCCGACGCGGTGATCACGGCGGTCGAGGCCAGGGCCGCCAGCGCGGACAGGGACGTCGGATTGAGCTTCTTCATGACAACCCGCGCGCTGTTGACGCCCCTCAGAACGCTGAAATCCCCGTGACCGTCTGACCCAGAATCAGCGAGTGGACGTCGTGGGTCCCCTCGTAGGTGTAGACCGACTCCAGGTTGGCCATGTGGCGCATGGCGGAGTACTCGGCGAGGATCCCGTTGGCGCCGAGCAACCGCCGCGCCTCGCGCGCGATGTCACACGCCATGTTGACGTTCGCGCGCTTCGCCAGGCTGACCTGCTGCGGCGTCATCGTACCCTGGTCCTTCAGGCGCCCCAACCGCAGGCACAGCAACTGCCCCTGCGTGATCAAGGTCAGCATGTCCGCGATGCGAACCTGCTGGATCTGCTTCCCCGCGATGACCCCCTCGAACATGATGCGCTGCCCCGCGTAGTCCACCGCTTCGTGGAAGCAGCCCATGGCGGCGCCCACCGCGCCCCAGGAGATCCCGTAACGCGCCTGGGTCAGGCACATCAACGGGTTCTTGATCCCCGAGGTCTCCGGCATCAGGGCGTCGGCGGGCAGGTGCACGTCCTCCAGGACAATTTCGCTTGTATCGGATGCGAGAAGCGACAGCTTCCCCTTCTGGTCGCGGGCGCTGAACCCGGGGGTATCGGTGGGGACCACGAAGCCGCGAATGCCCCGTGAGTCGCCAGGCTCGGCAATCTGGGCCCAGATCACCGCCACGTCGGCCATCGAACCGTTGGTGATCCACATCTTGGTTCCGTTCAGCACCCAACCGTCCGAGGTCTCGCGGGCCCGGGTAATCATTCCTGCGGGATTCGACCCGTAGTCGGGCTCGGTGAGGCCGAAACAGCCGATCTTCTCGCCGGACGCGAGCGCGGGCAGCCATGTTCGGCGGTGTTCCTCGCTACCGAACGCGTGAATCGGGTACATGACCAGCGCGCCCTGCACGGACACGAACGACCGAATGCCGGAATCGCCGCGCTCCAGCTCCTGCATGATGAGCCCGTAGCAGACGTTGTTGAGTTCGGCGCATCCGTACTCGGCGGGCAGGTTGGCGCCCAGCATGCCGAGTTCCCCGATTTCGGGGATCAGCTCGGTGGGGAAACGCCGCTCGGTGTATGCGTCGCCGATGATCGGCATGACCCGGTCTTCCACCCAATCCCGGATCGTGTCGCGGACCATGCGCTCCTCTTCGGACAGGAGCGAATCCACATCGTAGAAGTCAATGCCGTCGAACCTGGCTGCCATTCAACTCGTCTCCGGAAAGTGAATCGGTCGGACCGGCATCGATCCGGCCGCTGACCGCGCTGGTCACGAAATCTCGACTCAACGCGGCCTGTGACGGAAGCGCAGCACCCCGTAGGTCAGTTCCCTCCCCGCCCGGGCACCCAGCCAGAACGTCGCCAGCACGGCCCCGATCCAGCCCCCGAGCAACATGGCGGAGGGCTGCTGGACGAAGTAGATCCACGCGGCGAGCAGGACCGCCATGACCGCGCCGCACATCCACCCCACCCGCCCCGCCTCCCCCCGCGCGGCCACCACGCAGTCCGCGCACCAGAGATGGCGGTCCAGCACACGGGCACGGCATCCGCGTCCGCAGCGGCCGCAGATCAGGTCCGCCGCGCTGTCGGGGCCACCGCCCTCACCCGAGCCACCGCCCCCGCCCCGCCGGCCCCCAGCACCCGGCCCCGCGCTCACGCCAACGCCCCGATCACCGCATCGGAGAACGCCGCCGTGCCGTGCGTACCACCCATGTCGCGCGTACGGGCCGACCCGTCGCTGATCACCAGGGACAGCGCCGCCCGCACCCGCGCCGCCACCTCGCCCTGACCCACATGGTCCAGCAGCATGCACCCGGACAGAAGCAGGCCCGTCGGGTTGGCCACACCCTGCCCCGCGATGTCCGGCGCGGAGCCGTGCACGGCCTCGAAGACCGCGTGGCTCTCGCCGATATTGCCCGCCGGCGCAAAGCCCAGCCCGCCCACGAGGCCCGCCATGAGGTCGCTCAGGATGTCGCCGAACATGTTCTCCATGACCAGGACGTCGAACCGGTAGGGATCCAGCACGAGGTACATGGCCGTCGCGTCGATGATCCGGTCCTCGAACGCGACCCTGTCCGCGTAGCGTTCTGCCATGCGCTGGCCGACTTCCAGGAACAGCCCCTGCGTGTGCTTCAGGATGTTGGCCTTGTGCGCCAGCGTCACCTTGCGGCGGCCGTTCGCAACCGCGTAGTCGAACGCGAAGCGGACGATCCTCTCGGACCCGTAGCGCGTGGTGATCATCACGGATTCCGCCGCCGCCTTGGGGTCGCGGTCCATACCGATGAAGTGCTCGACGCCGACGTACAGCCCCTCGGTGTTCTCCCGGATCAGCACAAGATCGATGTCCTCGTAGCGGCCGCCGGGCAACATGGTCCGAACCGGGCGCACGTTGGCGAAGAGGTCGAAGTGCTTGCGAATGGCTACGTTGATGGAGCGAAACCCCGACCCCGACGGCGTGGTGAGCGGGCCCTTCAGCGCTACCCCGTTGGCCTCGATCGAATCGACGGTCTCGTTGGGCAGGGGGTTGCCGTGTGACGCCAACGCCCCGATTCCCGCATCCCGCTCGTCGTAATCGAGGTCCGCGCCCGCGGCCTCGAATACCCGAAGCACCGCGCCGGTCACCTCCGGGCCGATCCCGTCACCGGGAATCACTGTGATCGTCCTACTCATATACTCATATACTCATGCTCACTCGGTGTCCGCGGACTCGAAGTCCAGCGAAGCCGAGTTGATGCAGTAACGCTGACCCCCGGGCCCCGGTCCGTCCGGGAAGACGTGCCCCAGATGCGCATCGCAACGGTTGCAGACGACCTCGGTTCGGCGCATGAAGAACTTGCGGTCCTCCTTCTCGCCGACGTTGGCCGCGTCCGCGGGCCGTGTGAAGCTCGGCCAACCCGTGCCGGAGTCGAACTTGTCGCATGATTCGAAGAGCGGCTGACCACAGCACACGCACCGGTAGGTGCCGTCCTCTTTGTGGTCCCAGTATTCACCGGTGAACGCGCGTTCCGTCCCCCCCTTGCGTGTGACGCGGTACTGTTCCGGCGTCAACGCGGTTTTCCAGTCCTTCATATCAGATACCCTCCGTCGACGGGAATCACGGCCCCGGTAATATGGCGCGCCATCTCCGAACAGAGAAACAGGATCACCGACACCACATCCTGCGGGTCGCCCAGCCGGCCGAGGACACTCGCCTCGCGCGCCCGGTCGAGGATCTCGGCGGGGACCCGTTCCGTCAGCCGGGTCGTGCGAATGTAACCCGGCGCCACGGCGTTCACGTTGACATTTGAATGCCCCAGTTCCACGGCCGTGCTGCGTGTGAGCCCGATCATCCCCGCCTTCGACGAGCAGTAGTTCGCGAGACCGAATTCGCTGGAGAGTCCGTGTACGGAAGAAACGTTGACGATCTTGCCGAACTCCTGTTCACGGAGGTAGGGCGCCACTTCGCGGGTGACGTAGAAGGCTCCCGTGAGGTTGGTGTCGATGACCGACGCCCATTCCTCGTCGCTCATGCGCCACAGCGCGCGGTCGCGGCCCACGCCGGCGTTGTTGACGAGAAAATGTAGTCCCCCGAGGCGCTCATGGGCCGAAGACACGAAGTCACGGACCCAGGCGGAATCACGCACGTCTCCGGAGCGCGCGAAGACCCTGACGCCGCTCTCCTTCAGCATTTCCTCCGTTTCGACCGCGGCCCGCCGACTGGCGGCACCCGTGTCCAGGTAGTTGAACGCGATGTGGACGCCCCCGCGTGCGAATCCGATCGCCGTCGCCCTTCCGATTCCGCTCGAGCCCCCCGTGATGAGCGCCACCCTGCCCCGTTGCATGGGAAACTCGGCGGCGGGCTCGGGTCCCGGCTCGGCGGCAACCTGACTCAACAACTCCTTCACGGCATCGCTCATGCCGGGCCAACCGCCTTGCTGGCCGCATGCTTGATCGACGTCCCCTCGACCAGGAAGACCACGTCTTCGGCAATGTTGGTCGTCAGGTCGCCGATCCTCTCCAGGTTCTGAACCACCAGGATCAACTCGAGCCCGGGGCCGATGTAGCGGGGTTGCTCCAGCATGTACGAGACGATGATCCGGAAGGCGGACCAGCGCAGGTCGTCCACCCGGTCATCCTCCGCGATGACTTCCCTGGCCGTCCCGGCGTCGCGGTTGACCATCGCGTCCAGGGCCTTGCGCATCATTTGCCGAACCTGGCCGCTGATCTCGGCGATTTCGAGGATATCCGGCATTGGAGGATACCGCGTCATGCGCTCGCAGGCATTGGTGATGTTCACGGCGTGATCACCGATCCGTTCGATGTCGTTCGACGCCTTCAGCGCCACGAAGACCAGGCGCAGATCGCTGGCGATCGGCTGCTGCAGCGCGAGCAACTCCAGAACGCGCTCGTCGAGTTCGACCTCGAGGGCGTTCAGGCGATCGTCGGCGCGACGGACCCTCAGAGGGACCAGCGGGTCGCGCTCGGTCAGTCCGTCCATGGCCATCCGTACGAGTTCCTCCGCCCGGCCCGCCATGTCCAGCAGCATCTGCTGCAGGCGGTCGAGCTCGGTGTCGAAGGAGCCTCGGGGACGATGCGGTTCGTTCATTGGGTCCGGCCGGTCAGGTAGGACTCCGTGCGTGCCTCGCGCGGGTTGGTGAACAGGGTCTCGGTGAGACCATACTCCAGCAGTTCGCCCCGGTCCAGAAACGCGGTCATATCCGACAGGCGAGCGGCCTGCCAGCGGTTGTACGTGGCAATCACGATCGTGTATCGGGGGCTCAGCGCCCGGATAATCGACTCGATCCGCGCCGTCGCCTCGGGATCCAGAGCCGACGTGGGCTCGTCCAGCAGGAGGACATCCGGCTTGAGCGCCAGCGTCCGGGCAATGCACAGGCGCTGCTTCTGTCCCGCCGACAACTCCAGTGCGGGCGTGTCCAGATCGTCGGCCACCTCCGACCAGAGACCGGCATCGGTGAGCGCTTCCTCCACCAGACCCTGGAGATCGCCGGCGAACCCGCTCGCACGCGGACCGAACGCGATGTTGTCGAAGACGGACTTGGGAAACGGGGTGGTTTTCTGGAAGACCATTCCGATGCGCCGGCGCACTTCCACCGGGTCGATGTCGGGACCGTACAGGTCCATCCCGGCGAAATGCACCGTCCCGCTGGTTCTGGCGCCGGATACGAGTTCGTTCATGCGGCTGAAACAACGCAGCAGCGTGGTCTTGCCGCAGCCCGACGGGCCGATGATCGAGACGATTCGCCCGCGTGGGATGGAAAGGGACACGTCTCTCAGCGCGATGTGCCTGCCAAACCGCACGCCGAGCCGCTCGGCCGTCAGCACCGGCGCATCCGCAGGGGCAGCCGGACGGTTCATCGGGAAGCCCCGTTCAGACGCCGCACGACCAGCGCGCCGACGAGATTCATCGCGAGCAGAAGCAGCAGCAGTAGGAGCGCCGCCCCGGCCGCCAGCGCGGCGAACTCCTCCTGCGACCGGGTTGCCCACGCGAAGATCTGCGTCGGCAGCGAGGTCAGCGGATGCGCCGGCGTCTGCGGGGCGAAGCTCATGAACGTTGCGGTCCCGAGGACGAGGAGTGGCGCGGCGGCCCCCGCCGTCCGCGTGAATGCCGCACAGCAGCCCGCCAGGATCCCTGGACCGGCCGCGGGCAGGATCTGGTTGCGAACGACCTGCCAGCGTGTAGCGCCAAGCCCGTAGGCGGCCAGCCGCAGGCCCTCCGGCACCCCGCGAATGGCGGTTCTGGAGGATACGATGACCACCGGAAGCGCCAGCACGGCGAGCGTGCAGCCACCAGCGAGTATGGACGGCCCCATTCCGAGTGCACGAACGAACAGAGCCAACCCCACGATCCCGTAGATCACCGAGGGGATCCCGGCCAGATTGGCCGCCACGGACTCGATGACCGCGGTCACGCGCGTGCGGGGAGCGTACTCTTCCAGATAGATCGCGGTTCCGATCCCGATCGGCAGCGCGAGGACAGCGGTCAGAAGCAGGAGCCAGATCGTGCCCGCCAGCGCGGGCCCGATGCCCGCGCTGACCGCCACGCCGGAGGAGGCTTCGCGAAGGAAGTCGATGTTGACGACCTGTGAAGCGGTGTACCCCAGGTACGCAGTGAATACAAGAAATACGACCAGCAATGCGATAGCGGCGACGCGGCAAGCGGTACCGACCGGGTCGCGCCGCGATGGGGGCCGAGTCATGAGCCGGTCCTCCCCACACTGCGGGACACCAGCATCCTGCCGGCCATGTGTATTCCGTAGGTGCCCACGAACAGAACCGCCCCGACAGCGAAGAACGCCTGGAACTCACGGGTCCCGGTCGCGGCGTCTCCCATGCCGAGTTCGGTCAGGAAGGCTGTGAGCGTCTGGAGTCCTTCGAACGGGCTCCATGTCAATCGGGACTCGTTCCCCGCGGCGAGAGTGACGATCATCGTCTCACCGACGGCCCGGGCCATCGCGATCAGCACGGCGGCGAGGACGCCCCCCGAGGCGGCCGGCAGGAGAACCCGGGTCACAACTCGTCCCTTTGGGGCGCCCAGGGCCAAGCCCGCGTCGAGAAGTGGCGCCGGCACGCTTTCCAGCGCTTCGCGCGACAGCACCACGACCGTCGGCAGAATCATCAGCCCCACCACCATGCACGCGGACAGAGCGTTGAACGCCTCGATCCCCGGCCACAGGACCCGAAGGGCAGGGGTGACGAAGTGAAGCGCGAACAGGCCGTACACCACCGTCGGAACGCCCGCCATCAGTGCCGTGACACCGCTCAGCAGCCGAGCCGTGCGACCGCCCGCGTACTGATCAAGGTACACCGCCGTCATCAATCCGGCCGGCAGCGCAAACACCGCCGCGCCGGCGGCGATCTGGACGGTTCCCACAAGGAGCGGCAGCACGCCGAACCGGGGCTCCGCCGCTGCCGGCGCCCACGTGATCTCCGAGAGAAACCGCCAGGGCGAGACATCGGCGAAGAAAAGCCCGGCCTCGCGCACAAGCACGGCCAACACCGCAGCCAGGGCAACGACCGCGACCGCCGTGCACGCCAGCAGTACGTGCGCCACGAGGCGCTCGCCCGCCGCGCGGGACGCCGTTCCGGCACCGGACACGCTCCGCGGCATCATGACGGGTCCCGTCGCGGCACCCGGCCCGGATGCGTCGCCGTTCGAATGCCGGGGGGATTCTGTCCACGGCCTGCAAGGGCGCGGGGGTCGCCGGGATCCCCCGCCGACTGTCCGAGTGCGTCGCTGCGCGCCTCGCTCAAGAGCGCCCGGCTCCGCGAGTACTCCGCCGCGGGAAGGGGCGCGTAGCCCGTCTCCCGTGCCAGCAACTCGCTCGCCGACACAAAATGCTCGATGAAGTCGAACACGTCCCGGTCGGCCAGCAGCGCGCGCTTGACGTAGAGGTACAGGTCTCTGGACAGCGGGCTGTAGCGGCCGTCCCGGATCGCGGCGGGAGTCGGCAGGACACAGCCGAAGCCCGTGTCCACCGCGAGCATCCGCAATCGATCGGCGTGCGCCGCGTGGTGGGCGGACCCGAAATACCCCAGGGACCAGAGGTCGCCTGCAACGCCCCGGACGATAAGGTGGTCGTCCTCGGTGCGGTAGTAGTCGGTGCGGCTGGCTCCGGGCCGGCCGACGACCACACGGGTGAAGAAGCGGAAGGTCCCCGAATCGATGCCGGGCCCGAAGAGGCGGACCTTTTCCGCGGGGAGTGCGGGCCTGAGGTCGCGCCACGTCGTCACGGCGGCGTCGGGTCCCCAGATCCGGCCCAGTTCGGCAAGGGTCAGGCACGCCACGGCTTCGTTCGCGGGGTGGACCACCATGGCCACGCCGTCGCGGGCAACGGGAAGGGCCAGGAACCGGCGACCCTTCCCGCGGCACCTCGCCATCTCCGCGGCGGTCATGAGCCTCGAAGCTGTCGCGATGTCCGCTTCGTCCTCACAGAACCGCCGCAGTCCCCCGCCCGAACCAGAAATACGGATGACGATCCGCGCTGCCGGGTGTTCGCGGGCGAAAGCCTCGGAGACCGCTTCGGCAAGCGGGTAGAGACTGCTCGAACCGTCGACCACGACGACCCGGCCTCCGTCCGGCGCGCACCCGCACAGAAGGAATACTGCCATCGACCCGGCGATCGCATGCCACCCACGGATACCGGGCGCCGTCATGCCGACGCTATCCGGGCGGGTACCGCCCCGTGCAGGGGCACGGTGAAGATAATCGTCGTGCCCGAGCCCCACGTGCTCTCGGCCCCGACAGTCCCCCCCATGCTCGAGACCAGATGCCGCACGATCGCCAGCCCGAGACCCGTGCCCCCCTCCTCCCTGGAACGGGCGGCATCCACCCGGTAGAATCGCTCGAAGATCCGGGGGAGCGACGCGGCCGGAATGCCGGTTCCGTTGTCCCTCACCGAGATTCGCAGGCTTTCGCCATCCGCGAGGAAGTCCACAACGACCTGTCCCTCCTTTTCGGGAACGTACCTGAGCGCGTTCTCGAACAGGTTGCGAAAGATCTGATAGACGGCAGCCTCGTCGCCCAATCCCTCGCCGCTTCCCTCCACCCGGAAGGCGACATCGCCCCCCGCGCGCTTTGCTTCGAGTTCCTCCCACGCCGACCAGGCAACGCGCTCGGCGCTGAACGGCTGCCGCTCGGGGCGCCACGCGCCGGATTCGTACCGCGACAGATCGAGAAGGTCGTCCACGAGGCGTTGCAGCCTGACCGTGTTGCTTTCGATGGAGTGCAGGAACTGTTGGCGAAGGTCGTCGGGAAGTCCCTCGTCCAGCACGGTCTCGGCAGCGGCCCGAATGACGGTCAAAGGGGTCTTCAGCTCGTGCGAGGCGTTGGCCACGAAATCGGAACGAACCGCCTCAAGACGGCGGATCTCGGTCATGTCCACCAGGAGAACCACCGACCCTCCCACCGTGCCCCGCTTGGTGCGAACCTCCAGCTCCCGGTCTCCCACCGTGAGTTCCAGCCGTGCCTCGCGGCGGACTACTGAGCTCTCGAGCAGGTCCCGGAGTTCCGGGTCCCTGACCACGGAGCCAATCGGCGAAAACGGCAGCACCTCGACCAGTCCCAACAGCTGCATCGCGGCCGGATTGATCCTCAGAATCCGTGCGTCGTCGGTCAGGGCAATGAGCCCCTCCGCCACCTTGTCCATGAGTTGCGCAAGTTCGTCCCGCTCACGCGTCACGCGGCTGACCTGCTCTTCCATCTCACCCCGAACCCGGTTGGCAGCCGAAGCGAGCCGGGCCAATTCCGTGATCTTCGAGAGCTTGACGCGAGGCCCGGAGAAATGTCCGGCGCCCAATCGCTGGAGGAGAAGCCGGGTGTCGTCCACCGATGCGGCTCCCACGCGCACGAACCGGTGCAGGAGCAGGAGCACGACCAGCCCCGTGGCCGCGACCGCAAGCGCAACCCAGACCGCAGTCCGGGCCGCGGCCTCGCGGATCGGGGCGGCTGGCAGGCCGAAGCGGATCACGATGGTTCCGCCGCGCCAGTATACCCGGGTCGCGCTGAAAAGATACCCCTGGCCGTCCAGCGAGCTGACCCGCCGCGCAGAGCCGTCGACCCGGAGCAGCGCCGCCGCCACCTCTGCACGCCGGGCCCGATCCACAATCGTGTCCGCCTGACCGGGACCGAGGTCCGAATCGGCCATCAGGGACAGTTGCGCGTCGAAGACGCTGACCCGATAGCCGGTGGCAAGCGCGAGGGCACTCGCGATGCTGTCCAGGGGAACGTCGCGGGACGCCCGCAACTGCTCTGCCCCGAGCCGGACCGCCGGTTCGAGATGCTGCTGGTGCTCGCGGTACATCACGCCCGTGCCGACCACGCGCGCGACGCTCCAGGCAACGGTGGCGATCAAGACCACGGTTCCGGCCCCGGCGCCAAGGACGGCCGGGCGAAGCGGAACCCTCATTCGGATCCCCGAAACCGGTAGCCAAAGCCCCGCACGGTCTCGATCCACACACCAGCGGCGCCGAGCTTGGTGCGCAGGCGACGAATGTGCATGTCCACCGTACGGGTACGAATGCGCCTGATCGCATCGGGATCGGCACTCCACGCTTCCCCGAGAAGCTGATGGCGATCCTGTGTCCGTCCGCGGCGCTCCATGAGGGTCTTCAGCAGCCGCAGCTCGGTGGGGGTGACCGGTACCTCCACGCCATCCATTGTGACCTGCATGGCCCCCAGATCCACGCTGAGGGGCCCCGCCTTCAGCACGCGTCCGCCCTGGCCCGACGCGGAAGCATCGGCGCGGGCACGTCTCAGTATCGCATCGACGCGCAGCACCAGTTCGCGGGGACTGAACGGCTTGGTCACATAGTCGTCCGCCCCCAGTTCGAACCCCTCGATCCTTTCGAACTGCTCCCTCTTCGCACTCACCACGAGGACCGGCACGGAACGAGTGGCCGCCTCTCGCCGAACCGCCCGCAGCACCTCGTCACCCGACAGTCCCGGCAGCATCCGATCGAGCACTACGAGATCGGGGACATCCCGGTGAAGCGCGTCCAGCCCCTCCGCCCCATTCGCAGCGGTCTCCACGCGATAGCCCGCGCGCGTCAGCTGGTAGGCGACCAACCCCGCGATATCGGCGTCGTCTTCGATCACGAGCACCCGTGGCCGGACTCCCGAATCTTCGCTCACGACGCCTCCGGGCTCAGACGTCCGATCCCACGTCGGAGGTCCCCACGGACCGCCCACCAACGATTTCCAACACTTCGGCTTCCGTGAGCGTATGGTTCCCGCTCTTGGCGCGCTCCAGCACGCGCGCACACAGTTCGCCGTCACCCGGATCGAAGCCCCGGCGAGCGAGCCAGTACCTGACGTTCGAGATACCCGACATGGGGCCCACCTCGATTTCCTGCGACCTGCCGACCATCGACGCGGGCACACCGGAATACACTCGGTCCGCCAGCCAGTTGGCGCCCTTGGTCTTGGCCTTGACGATCGCGGCCGCGTGCACCCCGGTGGCGGTGCGGAAAGCGTCCTCTCCCAGCACCGGGTAGTTCGGAGGCAGGGGGACACCACACTCGCGGGAAACCAGTTCGCAGTAGTCCGCGAGCCTCGCAAGATCGGCATCGTGGACCCCAGCCAGCGCGAGGTTGACCAGCAACAGATCCATCTCGACGTTGCCTACGCGCTCGCCAATCCCCATCGCGGTCGCGTGGATCCGGTCGGCCCCGGCCTCGATCGCCGCCAAAGCGTTGGCCAGTCCCAGTCCCCGGTCCCGATGTCCGTGCCAATCCAGCTTGACACTCTCGCCGGACGCGTCGATGATCTCGCGCCTCACGAAGCGAATGAGCGCCCTGACACCCGACGGCGTCGCGTGTCCGACCGTGTCCGAGAGGCATATCCGCCGCACGCCCCATTCGATGGCGTTCCCGTACAGCGTCCGCAGCGTGGCCGCATCCGCCCGGGTCGTGTCCTCGGTCACGAACATGACCGGCAATCCCTCACGCACACAGAACGAGACCGACTCCTCCGCGGTCCGCAACATGTGATCCAGCGTCCACCCTTCAGCGTACCGCCGGATGGGCGAACTGCCGATAAAGGCCGAGACTTCCAGGGGAACGCCCGTCCGGTGCGATATCCTCACCACCGGCTCCACATCCGCGACCATGGTTCGGGCCGCGCAGTTGGGCTTGATCGAAAGGTGGGAGTCGCGGATCTCCTCGCAAAGCCTGGTCACGTCGCCCGCTGCACGGGGGCCGGCTGCGGGAAGTCCGATGTCCGCAGCGTGGATGCCCAGTTCGTGCATCATGTGAATGAGCTGGATCTTGGCGCCGATTGGGGGATCGATGACGGACGGAGACTGGAGCCCGTCCCTCAGCGTCTCGTCGTCCAGTTCGACATTGCGCCCCCACGCCAGGGTGTCGAACTCCTCGACGTTCCAGTCATGAATCAGACGATCCTCGTCCATTCCGCCTCCGTTCCACGCCGGGCGATTCCCGGCCAGCCTTGCACCTCACATAACAATCAAGATTGCGGCTTGTGCTCCCCGGGGGAAAGCACCCGCGAACGATCGGGAACATTCACCGCCCACGTGCGCGCTCGGTGTTGACCTCGTGCGCCGCCCTTGGACAGCTTTTTTACGTGAACGTTGGCACGTGGCTGCAACGGCGGAGCAAACCTTGATCATCGGACAACCGTGAGATTCTGGAAGGGACTTGCGGGGCGGGACGCCCGGACCAGCCCCGACTCCGACGATCCAGCTCTCGTGGGACGCACCTACGCGATTCCATTCGGCACCGTCTGGGATGCGATCGTCGCACTGGCCAGCGGCGGATTGAAGGGTTGGAAGCTCGCCCGCTGGGACGACCACATCGGTCTCGTCGCGGCCGACGTGACGAGCTGGCCGATACCTCTGGCCGCCACTGTGCTGATCTCCGTCAAGCTGGACGCCAACGGGCAGACCCGCGTTGACATGTCCATCCGCAACGTGGCAGAGGAAGGAAGACTGCCGATCAACCAACGCAGGATCGATCACTTCTTCCGGGCGCTGGACCGTTCTTTGGCGGTGCGCCCCGACCAGGTTCTGGTCGCGGGACCCGCAACCGCGCCGATCATTGCGCTGGTGACCGCTTGCACGCTCGCCCTGGCCTGTGACAGCGGCTCACCCGACGTCGCGGTGACCGACACGGCGGATCCGTCGGCGGGACCCGTCGCGGCCGAGACAACCCCCGAGACCGCCGCGCCCACGGCCTACCAGAGAACCGTGGTGTTCGTGGACACCGAGCGGGACACCACCGTGTTCGTTTCCTGGGACTTCGAGAATCTCACGCTGGCCGACAGTACGCGCCGGACCCTGAGGGGATGGGTCGGAAGAGGTGCCCAGTGGATTCTCCTGGCGGAAGAAGCCTGGGCCACCGTACCCAGCCGGCGCGCGCCCTGGCGCATCGTGCCCCGGGGCGACACGCGCATGATCGTGGAGCAGGACGATGTACTGCGCGAGATCTACTATCAGGCGGGAGTTCGCGACGTATCCGTGAGAATAGGCGATGCGGTCATCGAGTGGATCGACTCGCGTGGCGGCAGGTATCGGTTGCTGGACGGCGTCGCGCGCCTCGGCGCGGAGGAGCGGTCGGGCTGGGTGATGGACGTATCAGGTGCCCGCACCGGTTCAGCCAGCGGGTCCAGTGAGTGGGGACTGCTGGTTGGCGACGATCAGCTGAAGCTCCTTCTCTCCAACGCGGACGGGTCCGGCGAATACCGGGCCTGGGCCCGTATGGGTACGGAGGAGCGATTCTGGCCATCGGTGTCCGTGAGCTGGGGCGAGACCCGCAGCTTCGAACGTGCGCGCCGCGACATCCCGGTCCTCTGGCGCTTCCGCTCCTCGGACGGCTCACTTCGGGGCGAGTTCCAGTCGGTGAGCGCCCACCACCTGACCCTGGACGCAAACAGCCCCATCCTTCCGGTGCTGGGGGTCTACGAGGTCGAGGGCATGGTGAGCACCGACGACAACCGGGTCGCTGTAAAGGGCTTCCTGAGGCACCAGCAACGGTGAACGAAGTACTGCTGCGGGCCATCGTGACCATCGTGGTCGGATCCCTGGCGGGAGGCCTGACCAACACGATCGCGATCTGGATGCTCTTCCATCCGTACACACCGCCGACGCTGGGCGGTCGCCGATTGCGGCTGCTTCAGGGTGCAATCCCCAAGAACCAGCCCAGACTCGCCACCGCCATCGGCCGCGCGGTGGGCAACCGGCTCCTCACCGAGGAGGACCTGACCCGCGTGTTCCGGCAGCCCGAGTTTCGGGAGGCATTCGACGAGAGGCTCGCCACCTTCCTCCACGAGGTCCTCGAAGTCGAGCGCGGCTCGGTCAGCAACCTCCTTGGCCCTGAGCTGAGAGCCGAGGTCGACAGCATCGTCGAGGAGGTTCTCAGTCACGGCCTGACCCTGCTCGAGGAGCACCTCAAGTCGCCCCGCTTCGAGTCGTCCGTGCAGGACCGGGCGGCCGAGCTGGCGACATTCCTGGCCAGTGAGCCAGTGGGAGACATCCTCACACCGGCACGCGAAGCCTCGGTGGCCGCGGCGGTGGAGCGCTGGATGCAGAGTTCCGTCGCGAGCGACGGCTTCCGGGAGACGGTGTCGGTCTACGTGAAGCGAGGCGCCGAGCGGCTGCTGACCCCGGACCTGACGATCCAGGACATCCTGCCCCCAGGCCTGGTCGACACCGTGGAGCGGGCCATAGCCGGGTACGTTCCGCTGGCGATCCGCCGGTTGGGAGCGGTGCTGGAAAAGCCTGCTGCGCGGAAGCGCTTCGAACGGGCCACACAGGACGTTCTGCGCCGCTTCATGCAGGATCTGAAGTTCCACCAGCGCGTCGTCGCCCGCCTGGTCATGAACGAGGACACGGTCACGAAGGTGCTGGATGCGCTACGCGTCGAGGGTGCCAACCGGATCGCCGAAATGTTCCGGGAGCGTCCGGTGCGGGAGGCGATGGGCAAGGGAATCAGCGATGCGATCGCGGACTTTCTGAATCGGCCGATAAACGAGGTTCTCGGCGACCCCGACGATCCCGCTGTGATCAAGTCGATCGATGCCGTCGTCGACTGGGTCGTCGATCTTGCACGTGACCCGTCAACAAGGGCCTTCGTGATCGAGAAGCTCGAAGCCGGGCTGGCCCGCGCGTCCCGTCGGACCTGGGGCGAACTGCTGGAGGGAGTGCCCCCGGACAGGCTCGCGCAATGGGTGGTGCGGGCCGCTCGCAGCGACATCGCCGCGGCCCTATACCGCGCAAGCTCCCAACGATTGGCCACTGCGGTGATGGAACGCCCGATCGGCCGCCCCGCACGTCTGTTACCCGCCGACGCGCCGCTCCGGATCCAGGGTGCCGTGAGCGAGCCGCTTTGGCAGTGGCTCCAGTCCCAGACACCCTCGGTCGTGCAGCGTCTGGACGTGACACGCCGCGTTGAAGACAAGGTGCGCGAGTTCCCGGTCGAGCAGATGGAACAGATGGTTCGCCGGGTGACCGGGCGCGAACTGCGCACGATCATCTATCTCGGATACGTGCTCGGGGCGCTGATCGGGGGACTTCTGGTCCTGCTCAACACCGTGTGGACATAACAGCCCGCGAACAACGCCCCGTGGCGTTCAAGCGGCTACTGCCCGCTGCCCGGACCCTTGTCCCCGCGCGTCGAAGTGGGCGCCGCAGTGTGGAAGCGGCGCCGCGTCCGGCGCCTCTCCGAGGCCCGTCGGCGGCGTTTCATCAGGTCGAGTGGTGTAAAGTACCGCTTGGCACGCCTGCTGAGCGTCGTGGGCAGACCGAGATCCCGCTCGAGCTGCTCCAACTCGGCTTCGTCGTGGGTGGCCGAGCGTCCGCGGTCGTGCGTCAACCACCGTCTGCCGCGCGCGGCGACCGGGCCGCTCTTGCCGGGAAGCCCCAGGTAGATGCCGAGTGCGAACGCGGCAATCCCGACGATGATCTTCAGGATCATGTGGCCTCCTCCCGCGTTCGCGCCGCCCCGGAGTCCGGCCCGGCCTTCGCCTCGGCCTCGTGTCGCTTTCTGGCCTCGGCCAGGTAACCGGTCTTGAGCCCGACAAGTCGCGAGATCTTCCTCATGATGTAGTCCTCGCGCGCGGCGAGCCTGCCGTCGGCCAACACCAGACCCCACATGGCCTCCGCGAGCACGAGCTTCTGCCCCGTGGAGTAATGCGTCTTGACGAGTTTGGCGAAACCCCACAGATCGGTGCGGCGCCGGCGCTCGTCTTCCGCTACGACGATCAGCTCGGCGGCCGCTTCCGCCCGGAGGCCGAAATGGCGCCGCACGAGATCGCGCAGGTGCCGGCGCTCGCCCGCGCTGAAGTGGTCGTCGGCGTGGGCCACCTCGAGCAACAGCGCACAGGCCGCGATACGGAGGTCCTCGGCGCTCGGTCCGCGGGCGTCCTCCTCACTCGGAGGAGCCATTTCGCGGAAAAAGAAGGACTTGATTCTATCGAGCATCTCGACTTCAGCAGCACTCATTCTCCACCCACTCCAGGTAGTCCGCGCTACCGGCCACCACCGGCTGCACAAGGAGCTCGGGTACGTCGTACGGGTGCAGTTCACCTGCCCGCTCCAGCATTCCGGGTACCAGGCGGCGCAGGGTCTTGAGGACGACGAGCGCTTCCTCGTCGCGGTGGACCTCTCCCTCCCAGCGGTACAGGCTAACCGCCCCGGGCAGAACATTCCCGCACGCAATGAGCCTGTCGTCCAGCAACCGGCGCACGACCGCCTCGGCTACGGCGACTCCGGGCGCGGTCATCAGCACCGTTACTACACCGGTCTCGCTTTCGGCCGGGGTGATCTTGTCCATGGGCTGCAATACCCGTCACGACGCCAAAAAGATCGTCTGCTCGACGGACTCGGGGCGATAGAAGGACTCGATCAGCTCGCCATATTGTTCCGTCACCACGGAACGCTTGACCTTCTGGGTCGGCGTGAGGGCACCGTTTTCGACCGTGAACGGCCTGGCCAGCAGCCCGATCTTCTTGGGCGTCTCGAACCGTGCGAGGTCGCGCATCTCCCCCAGAATCTCATCCTTCAGCAGCGCACGGGACCGGGGTTCCGCCAGCAGCGCCCCCGAGTCCTCGGCCTTCAGACCCTCCTCGGCCGCCCAACTCTGCAGCCGCTCGAACGCCGGCACCACCAACACCGAGCAGAACTTGCGGCCGTCCCCGACGACCACCGCCTGATCGACGTACGGGTTCTTCTTCAGCAGGTTCTCGATCGCCTGCGGCGCGACGTACTTGCCGCCAGACGTCTTGATGAGGTCCTTCTTTCTGTCCGTGATCTTCAGGTACCCGTCGCCGCTCAGTTCCCCGATGTCCCCGGTGCTGAACCATCCGTCCTCCGAAATCACTTCGCGGGTCATCTCCTCCAACCCGTAGTACCCCATCATCACCTGTGGGCCTCGAATCAGGATCTCCCCGTCATCGGCAATCCGTATCTCGGTTCCGGGCACCGGACGCCCCACCGTCCCGATCCTGAAGTGTTCCAGCGAGTTCACGTTGGTGACCGGAGACGTCTCGCTGAGGCCGTATCCCTCCAGAATCGTGATGCCCGCCCCCAGGAAGAAGCGGTTGATCTCCGGCGCAAGCGCCGCCCCGCCACTCACGAAGTACCGGAGCCGCCCGCCTACCGCCTGGCGAATCTTCGCGAACACCAGCCGGTCCGCGATCCCGTACTGCAAGTTGAGGATGAACGGCGGCTTCGCGCCCCGCTCCCTGCACAGCGCCATGCGGCGCCCTGTCCCCGCCGCCCAGGAAACCAGCTTGCCCTTGACCCCACCGGCGTCCAGAACGCTCTGGTACACCTTTTCGTACAGGCGCGGCACCGAGACCAGCACGGTCGGCCGAAGGCGCTTCATGTCGGCCGCGACGGTCTCGATGGAGCCGTGTGTGATCGTGCACCCCGCGGTGAAGAAGACGTAGTCGACCATGCGCTGGAGAACATGGGACAGGGGCAGGAAAGAGAGGCTGCAGTCGTCTTCCCCGAGTGACAGTACCTGGCCCGTCGCCCAGATGTTCGAGCTTAGGTTGTTGTGGGTCAGCATGACCCCCTTGGGCGTACCCGTGGTGCCCGAGGTGTAAATCATCGTGGCCAGGTCCTGCGGCCGGGCCCGGCGCGCCTCCTTCACGAAGTCGTCCGTCGACGCACCGTCACCGTGGGCGACGAAATCGTCCCAGCTGGTCGCGCCGTCCAGGTCCGTCCCGCCGTCGAACACGACGACCGTCATGTCCAGTCCCGCGCGTGCGATGGCGTCCCGCGCCTTCTCGTGCTGCTCGGCGTCGGAAACGAAGATCAGCGAGGCGCCGGAATTCTCGAGGATATAGGCCACCTGGGCAGCGGGAAGCGTGCTGTAGATGGGGACATCGACCGCCCCCGTGCACAGGCACGCCCAGTCCGCCAGCGCCCATTCCAGCCTGTTTTCCGAGAGGATGGCCACGCGGTCGCCGCGCTTGATTCCGAAGCGCGCGAGACCGGCGGCGGCACGCCGTACCTCGTCCTGCACCCCGGCGTATGTGAGCGTTCCGGCTTCGCCGCCCGGATTGTAGGCGTCGTGGTCGGAAAGCCGCCCACACGCGTCGAAGAAGAGTTCGACGAGCGTTCCCTCGGGGATATCGGCCGGGTCGGCAAAGTAGTTGATGGTGTCGGACATGGGCCTACCCTCCCTCGATAACGGTATCGAGCACCAGATCCTCTCGAAGCGAAAACAGGACCGAACAGTACTTCTCACGCGACAACTCGATCGCGCGATCGACCTTGGCACGGCTCGCGGGTGGCACTCCCGTCACCGTAAACACCAGTCGCACCGCACGATAGCTTCGAGGCGGCTTTTCCCGGCGCTCGCCCTCGGCGCGCACATCGAGACCGTCGAACGGAACACGGCCCTTGTCGAGAATCACCTTGACGTCAATGGCCATGCACGCTGCTACGCCCATCAGCACGAGATCCATCGGGGACGGGCCAACCGCGCAGTCGCCGTCGATCACGATCTGCGGGCCTCCAGGGGCTCCGCCGTCGAAGACCAGACCCGAACCGGTCCAGCTGAGCCGAGCCTCCTTGTCCACCCTAGCAGTCCGTGGATAAAGCCGCCCGCGCACCGAGAGCGGCGAGGCGCCGGGGCGGCAAGGCGCGACGACGGGCCAGTAGCAGCGCTACGGGCCCGAGGAGCAACGCAGAGCGCGGCCCCGATAAACCACAATGTAAAGTAAACATGACATTCTGTACACTTTGCTTTACAGTGTGAAGAGGCGAAGCCGAGCGTCCGGCCCGGATGCATCGCCGCTCGAATGCCGGGGGGATTTTGTCCACGGGCTGCTAGGTTTCGTCGCCGGCCGGCGCAGTCAGGCCTTCACCCTGAAGTTCCTGGAGGGTGTTGCGGGCGTGCTCGACGTGGTTCCGTGCCTCGTCGTCCGCCGGGGACTGGGCCAGGAACGCTTCCAGGTGGCCGATCGCCTCACCGCGCGCGCCGTGACGCAGGAGCAGGAAAGCCAGTCCGTAGTGGGCTCCCGGCGAATCGGGATGCTTGTTGAGGACGTGCCGGTACGTCTTGATCGCCTCTTCCTCCATGCCGATACGCGTGTACGCAATGGCGATCTGCTGGAGAACGATGGGGTCGCCCGGCTCTTCCTTCAGAGCGAGCCGAAACGAGGTAAGGGCCTCGTGGAACTTCCCTTCCTGGGCAAGGGCGACGCCTTCCTCATAGTAGTCCACCCGGTCGGCCCCACCGGGCCCACCGAAGATCTTGCGCAAGAACGACATGGAAGAGGATCGCAGTCCTGTTTCCGGGAAGGCCGAACGCACCGTGAGGCGCGCCGTGTCCCGTTCAAGCTACCGGATTCTCCGGTCGGGACAAGTCAGGGGCGGCATCGCAACCGCCCACGCACGCCTCGCCGGAACATTTCACCGACTTTTCCCGTAGGAAACAAACCAGAGACAGCCGCAACGACGGGACCGGAGGCGCCAGGATGCAACATCGCCCAACCTTGGCAGAAGACGCAAAGAACCTCGCCCTCATCGGCGGCTCGGCACTTGCGGGCATTGTCGCCACGGTGGCCCTTGCCGATCCGGGCTACCAGGCGAGTCCCCGCCCCGTTGCGGAGGCCGTACCTGCCGCGCCCGCCCGGAGCTACGATCTCGTCGAACCGCTGTCTGGCGCGAACCGCCTGTACGGGACGGTCCGGACGCGCAACGGGCAGACGCATACGGGCTACCTGCGCTGGGATCGCAACGAAGGCAGTTGGGGCGACCTTCTCGACCTGACCAGAATCGACGCCCGTGGAAACGGCCTTGCCGGCGTCCGTTTCGGACACGTCGACCATATCCTGGCCACCGGGCGCAACCAGGCGGTGTTTGTCTTCCGGTCCGGCGAACAGGCCACCATGCGCGGGCGCTCCAGCGATCTGGGGCCCGGCATGCGCTCTCTTATCGTCACGCTGCCTCGGGGCGAGGGGTTGTCCGGGGCCGGCGCCGGGGCCGGTCCTGCCGCCGCCGAAACGAAGCTGGAGTGGTCCGACATCAGGCAGGTCACCTTCCGGGACGCGCCGGCCGACGCCCGCCCACGAGGAGGCCGGCTGCACGGCACCCTGACCACCGCGTCCGGGATGGCCTTCACCGGATTCATCACCTGGGACGTCGATGAGGTCCTCGCGACCGACATGCTCGACGGCGAGACGTCGGCGTACGAGTACGAGATTCCGTTCGGCGCCATCGAGTCGATCGGCCGCAATAGCAGGCGCTCGGCAGATGTCGTCCTCCACTCCGGCGAACGCATCACGCTGTCGGGAACCAACGACGTCGATCGCCGCAATCGCGGGATCACCGTATCGGACCCCGCCCTGGGCCAGGTCAAGGTGCCGTGGGACGCCTTTGCCGATGTCCGGTTCCACGGCACGCCATCGGAGGAGTCACGCGGCGACTTCAATGGCGGGGAGCCCCTGCGCGGTACCGTATGGACCGTCTCGGGTGACGAGGTGGCCGGCACGATCACCTGGGACCGCGACGAGACCCGATCCTGGGAAATGCTCAGTGGTCACGCCGCCAGGGTCGAATTCGACATCGAATTCTCTATGATCGCGCGCATCGAGAAGAATGGTCGCGGCTCGACCGTCGTGCTGCGCGACGGTCGCTCGTTCGCTCTTGACGGGTCCAACGATGTCGGTCGCGGCAACCGCGGAGTGGTCGTCACCGCGGAGGGGCAGACCTACACGGTCAACTGGTCCGACTTCCGGGAGCTGCGTCTGGACTGGTAGCGCTCGCTACTTCACGTCGCCCATCAGGCGCTTGATCAGCGGACTCGCTAGCAGCGCCACGAACCCGGCGGACCCGATGATCGTCGTCACCGCGAAGAAAAGGGGCGACGGCTCGAGGGTTTCGAGCCGTCCAGCGACCAGGCCGGCCACCACATTGCCGAGCGAGGTAGCGACGAACCACAGCCCCATCATCTGACTGATCCGATTGGCGGGCGCCAGCTTGGTGACCGCCGACAGCCCGACCGGTGACAGGGCCAGTTCGCCGACCGTGTGCAGGAAGTACATGACGACAAGCCACGACGCCGAGACCGGTGAGTCGGGCGTCGCATTGGCGGCGCCCCACGCGATCACGAAGAAGCCGGCGGCGAGGAGCAACAGGCCCAGTGCGAACTTGACCGGCGTCGAGGGATTGGCGTTGCGGTTGGCGAGCCACACCCAGAGCCACCCGAAAACCGGCGCCATGATCACGATGAACAGGGCGTTGACCGACTGGAGCCACGAAGCCGGGTAGCTTAGCGACCCGAGGGTGCGATCGGTGTAGTCGTTGGCGAAGAGGTTGAGCGACGAACCCGCCTGCTCGAACCCCGACCAGAAGATCACGGCCAGCAGCGCGAACCAGAAGATCGCGCCGATCTTCTTCTTCTCGACGACGTCGTGTCCGCCGAAGAACATCAGGTAAAGGAAGTAGACGATCACGACCGTGAGGATGAGCGCGGCCAGCCCCGTCGCGATCTGCGTCAGGGAAAGCGGAATCACACCACTCGATACCAGGTACCCGAAGCCGACCAGCGCCGCGGCGAGCACGGCACATCCGCCGAAGAAGCGCCGGCTCAGGGCGGAGCGCTGTTCCGGCGTACGGTCACTGCGCAACACTCCCGCGTCGCCGAGACGGCCATACCCGAGCCGGAACTGGATCAGGCCGAGCACCATTCCGAAGCCCGCCGCCGAGAAACCCCAGTGCCAGTTCCAGTTCTGGCCCAGCCAGCCGCAGACGATGGGCCCGGCGAAGGCCCCGACGTTGATCCCCATGTAGAAGATCGAGAATCCCGCATCCCGCCTCGCCCCTCCTTCCGGGTAGAGATCCGCGACCACCGAACTCACATTCGGCTTGAGCAGGCCCGTCCCGATGACGATCAGGATGAGTCCGAGAAAGAAGTTGAAGTCGTTGGGCACGGCCATGCTGAAATGCCCGGCCGCGATGATACAGCCGCCGACGAAAACCGCCTTGCGCTGTCCCCACAACTGGTCCGCGACCCAGCCTCCCGGCAGCCCGAGCAGATACACCAGGCCGGTGTAGAGTCCGTAGATGGCACCTGCCGGAGCTTCCGCCAATCCCATCCCCGGATTCTGTGCCGTCGTGGCTTCGGCAAGGTACAGGATCAGGAGGGCGCGCATCCCGTAGTACGAGAAGCGTTCCCACATCTCCGTAAAGAAGAGGGTCATCAGCCCCCGGGGGTGCCGGATCCGCGTTGCTGTCGTCATTCTGGCCCCTGAAGTGGGAGGATACTAAACAACTTTGTTTACTATTTGGCTTGGAAGCGCCGGGCAACCTGTCCGGTTCAGGCGATCCGTCGCCCGGCAACACGGCGGGCAAGATACCCCGGCGGACCTCTTGCGGCGAATCAGGGAGTCCGCCCCTCCAGGATCGCTCGCAACACGTGCAGGTCGATGTTGCCGCCCGATACGACCGCAACCACCGGACCGCCGTCCACTCCTGGAAGCCCGCGCAGGGCGGCCGCGACCGCCGTGCTCCCCGCCCCCTCCGCCACAATGTGGGCGCGCCCCGCCAACACCCTGATCGCGGCGCAGGCCTCCTCGATCGAGACGACCAGCGATCCCGCGAGCAGCGAACTGGCTAGCGGCCACATTTCCGTCAGCAGGCTCGTCGAGCCGATACCGTCCACAAAGCTCGGCGTGTGTGTGACCTCGACGGGCTCGCCCGCTCGGAGGGATGCCGCGAATGGGGCGGCGGTCTCGACCTCGGCCGCGAACACCGGCACCCGCGGGCTCACCTCACGCATCGCCGACGCGATCCCGCATGACAGCCCACCACCCCCATACGGCACGACCACCGCACGGACCTCCGGGAGCTCCTCGACGATCTCAAGGCCGATCGTGCCGTTCCCCGCAATCACCGCCGGATCGCTCACGGGGTGAACGAAATGCCCGGCCTCCTCCGGGTGACCGTGGTCGCGCAGGACGTTCCACCACTCGTCGAAGGGCAGAGGCGTCGCGGTGGCGCCCAGGCGCGCGATCGCGTCCAGCTTGGCGCGGGGGGCTGTGTCCGGCACGACCACCCTGCAGGGAACACCGAGGCGGCGCGCGGCGAAGGCCACGCCCTGTGCCATGTTGCCCGCGCTGCCCGTGTAGACGCCGCGCGCGATGACGGCCGAGTCTGCCAATGCCATCGCGTTGGCCGCGCCCCGGATCTTGAACGAGCCGATGGGCTGGAGACACTCCAGCTTGATCCACACCTCGGTGGGCGCGCCCGGCAGGTCCAGAGGAATCAGTGGCGACCGTATCGCGGCCCCGGCAATCCGTGAGCGCGCGGCCCGGATCGCCTCCAGACCGATCGGGCCGACGGCCTTCACGCACCCGCTTCCCGGAGCGCCGCCGCGATCCCGTCGGCGGCCCGGGCAATACACAGGTCGCCGATCTCACGGCTCATGCCGCGCGCGTCTCCCAGCACGCCGTTGGGGGTCACCGCGCGAAAGCCGTCCTGGAAGATGCGCTCGGCGAGCTCCGGGTCGAATCCGGCGACGTAACCGGGCCCGGCCAGCTCCTCGCGTACGAGATCGGGGCGAATGGACAGCATCTCCGAGCTCTCGGCGATGTCGGCGTGGCCGCCCACCCGGTGCACCAGATTCGGAGACAGTTCCGCGACCGCGCCCTCCCACAGCGCGACGAATCCTTGCAAATCCGTGTAGGCGAGCACCTTGCAACCGGGCCCCGCCGCTGCGCGCAGGTCGGGCAGCATCTCGGCGAGGGGCGCGAAGTTGCCCCCGTGCGAAGGCACGAAGCAGACTGTGCGGAAGCCGTGCCGTGCGAGGCTGGTGGCGTAGTCCGCGCAGACGGCCTTGAAGGTCGCGTCCCTGAGCGACAGGGTACCCGCAAAACCCATGTGGTGCTCGGAACACCCCACCCGGATGGTGGGCGCGACCAGGGTCCGTCCCAGCCGCCGCGCCACCTCGACGGCAAGTCGGTCACCGCGCGCCGCGTCCACGAGCAGCGGGAGGTGGGGGCCGTGCTGCTCTATCGCACCCGCCGCGACCACGACCGATGTGAAGCCGGCGGCAAGCAACCCTTCCACCTCCGGCCACGTCAACTCTTCGAGAAGCAGGTTACGTTCAGACATGCGGCAACGTAGGATCGAGCCTGCCGCGCTGTCGAGTCGCCGGGCCGGACCGGGAGTCGACAATTCCGGCGCCGAGGCTCCGCCCCGGGAGGAGCAGACGACGATGGGGAATCCGGCACCATTCGAGACGGGCATCGAAGGCGGCCGCAAGGGATCGAAGCTTGTCGATTTCCTCTATCCGCTTCCGGCCAGGCGCTCGGTCGGCAGGATCTTCGCGTGGTGGGAAAAGCGGCGGCTCGCCTACAACGCGATCATTTGCGGGGGGGGTTCCGTCTCGCTGGCGGGCATCGCCGCAGTCAGCCTTTTGAACGGCACCGGCCTCGCCATGGCCGACGTGGCCGCGGTGCTGAGGGGCGTGTTCGGCATCCTTGTGGCCGCCAACATCCTCTACCTGCTGGGTCCGGTCACGGAATCGCTCGCGCACAAGTTGTGGGGCCGAGAGGTTCGTGCGATCGGCCCGCACCTCTTCAGGGCGGGGCTGATCTTTTCCGTGGGACTCACGTTCGTGCTCCCCACGATCCTCGTCGGCTTTCAGCTGGTGTTGCTCCTGCTGAGAGGCCTTCTGGGGTAGGCAGCCCGTGGACAAAATCCCCCCGGCATTCGAGCGGCGATGCATCCGGGCCGGCCGTGCGGCTTTGTCCACGGACTGCTAACGCTACCCCGCTTCCCCGATCAGCGGCACGAAACGGACGCGTCCCAGCTTCTCGCGGGTGAACCTGCCGGGACGCTCGTGCCGCTCCCGGACCAGCGATTGCCCCCGCCAGCCCCAGCCCACCGGCATCACAAGCCGGCCGCCAACGGTCAACTGCTCGCGCAAGGGCCGCGGGACACGCCGCCCGCCGGCCGAGACGACGATGGCATCGTAGGGGGCGTGTTCGCTCCATCCCAGCGTGCCGTCGCCCCGGCGGATCCGCACATTCGCATAGCCCAGCTGGCGCAGCCGGTCCCGGGCCGCCTCGGCGAGCGCGGCGTGCCGCTCCACGGAATGCACGGTGCGCGCTATCCGGCTGAGTACGGCCGCCGCGTATCCGGACCCCGTGCCGATCTCGAGCACCCGGTCCTCACGGCCCAACTCCACGGTCTCCGCCATCCAGGCGACGACGTACGGCTGCGAGATCGTCTGGCCCTCGCCAATGGGAAGCGGCCCGTCGTCATAGGCTCGGTCCCGGCACTCCGGCGCGACGAACTGCTCCCGCGGCACGGTCGCCATCGCCTCGAGGACACGCGCGTCCGAGATGCCCCGCTCCACCAGGTGACGCCGAAGCATCCGGCGCCTTGCCTCTGCGAGTCCGGTGGGTTCGTTGTTCAACGAACTCCGCCGCCGGCCGGTGTCACCGACCAGAAGTCGATGCCGCCGGACTGGTGCGCAAGCTCGACGGAGGCCACCAGCTCGAGGGTTTCCAGGTCGATCACGTCCAGGGTCCCCCTGACGGAGCCGACCGACTCGTTCGACACGAACGCGTACCGGCCGTCGGGGCTGGCCACGACGCCGTGCGTCACCGGGCGGGACGTCTTCACGCGTCCCAGTTCATGCCCGCTCGCCAGGTCAAACACCGCGACCGCCTGCTCGCCCTTGAGGGTTGCGACCAGACGTTCCCCATCCACCGTGACCTCCAGATTGTATGGTGCCATACCCGTGGCGAACCGGCGCGAGACCTCCCAGCGCTCCGTGTCCACCTCGAGCACTTCCTGGTTCCTGTTGCAGGCCACGTAGACGACCCGGTTGGCGCGCGCACCCAGCCCCGGCTCCACCCACGTCGGGCTGCACACCGCCTCCGGCCCGGGCGACACGTCGAAGCGGGAACTCACCTCGAAAGTCTCCATGTCGATCTCGACCAGCTGCTCGGAGTGCATGCACGCCGAATACTGCCTGGCCCCGTCCGGTCGCACGCGGCTTCCGTGCGGCATCATGCATGTGCGGATCCTGGTGACCTCGATCATGTCGGGCGTGTAGACGACGGAGATGTCCGACGGGACCATGTCGCCGTGCAGGTTGAAGTTGGCCGCAAAAAGGAACTGGCCGTCCGGCGTGATCCCCATGGTCGCGGGAAAGAGCCCGAGCCGCGTGCGCGCGATCAGCGTGTCCGGTCCCGCGTGAAACTTCCAGAGGTACCCGTACGGCGTACCGTGGGCGATCGTGAGGTACCAGTAGCGGCCATCCGGCGAAATGCTGAGGCCATGGGCGCCGTCGTTGTCTCCGGGCATGAGGCCGACGGCGATCTCCTTCTCCACGACCGCGCCTTCGCCGGGGGTGAAGGCGACGCGGCTCACCAGGTCCGACGACTCGTTGGCGACGTACACTCGGTAGGTGGAGGACTCCTGAGCGGCCAGACCCGCGTCCCCGGGAAGGACCCACAGGACGCCCGGAAGCGCCAGCGCCGCGAGGAACCTCCACCTCGCGGCGACGCTCCGACGCACAACGATGCCCCGCCTCACGGCGACGCCGCCCGCTCTCAACAACGCCCCCCTCACGACACCGGCGCCTTCTGCTTCGGTTCGAGCCGGACCACCCACAGGCCCGAGTTGAGGTCGGAGACGAAGACGTGGCCCTTGAACGGCTGCGGCCCCCACGCCATCGGCGAATTGACCACGTGGCCCTCGGGACTCCCCGTGGGGAACCAGGCCATCTCGCGCCCCTGCCGGTAGAGGTCGCCCCGGAGCTCGCCGGAAACGTCGACGACCCGCAGCCCGGCCTGATAGTAGGCCACGTACATCCGGTCGTCCTCGATCCAGAGGTTGTGGGCGCCCGCCTCGGGCACCTCGTAGCGCGCCACTTCGCGCAGGTTCTCGGGGTCCTTGAGGTCCAGGATGTGGACGAAGCCGCGCGACCCGTCGCCCGGATGACCATTTCGGGAGATGCAGTCCTCGCACCCGAAGATCTCGTCACCCACGAACAGGTACCGATGCCCGTCGGCGTTCGTATACGGGTAGGCGAAGTGCGTGTTCCCCTCTTCGTAGGCGAAGCTGCTCACCTCCACGGGCTCCGTGGGAGTCCCGCCCCAGCGGCCGTCCCCCACGTCGAGGATGTACACGCCGTCGTTCCAGTAGGAGACATACGCGAGCCCGTCCACGACCCAGATGTCGTGGAGGTACTTGCCCGGCGCGTCGATGCCCCAGCGCCCCACTTCCTCGACGTCGGTCGGGTCGCTGATGTCGAGGATATGAACGTCGAGCGTGCCGTTGTGGATGGCGTAGAGGATGTCGCCCGAGAAGAAGACGTTGTGCACGCCGCCGGTGAGTTCGTCCGTGTATGTGTCGGCGATGACCGGGTGCGCGGGGTCCGTAATGTCGAGGACGACGATCCCGTTCCTGCGATCCGAGGCTCCCTCGCGCGTGATCACCGCCACGGTGGCGTTCCTGTTCACCTTGACGTCGTTGACGACCCGCGCATCCACCTCGACGAAGTCGGTGAGCACGGGACTGGCCGGATTGGTGACGTCCCACGCGAGCATGCGCTGGCCCCCGAGGTGCGTGCCCGTATAGACGTAGTCCCGTCCGTCCACGCCCGTGAAGGCCCACAGGTCCGAGGTGGGCCGATCGGCCACCAGTCCGTGGCCGGTGACGATCACCTCGTGCTCGACCCCACGCTCCACGACCTCGACAAGAACCTGGCCCGTGCGCGCTCCCGCGTTGGCGGTCACCCGGTAGAGCCCCGGACGCTCGGCGACGAACGCGCCGTCGGGATACACGGAGGCTCCCATGTCGGCCCGGGTCTCGAAGGACGAGACCGAAAAGTCCATCGGTGTCCCCTCCACAACGTTGCCGTCGGCGTCGAGCGCCGCGGCGGAGAACCGCAGCACATCGCCGGTCCGCCCGCGGGAAGGACCCTCGAGTTCGACCGAGGCCACCGGGTTCTCTTCGACCTCGAACGAATAGGTGGCCTCAAGTCCCTCGACCGCCGCGGTCACGGTGACGGCACCCGGCCGGATCGCGCGCACGAATCCCCGCGAGTCGATCGTGGCCAGTCGCCGACGATTGCTGGTCCACGCCACCGCGACGCTCTTGCGAACGCTCCCGTCTTCCGTCAGCGCGCGCGCCTCGATCTGGACCATCGAGCCCGTGAAGAAGCGGACCTCCGGGTCGACGATCTCGACGGACGTCACCGGGGGACCGACGACCGAAAGCGGCGCCGTAAAGGTTCGGACCTCGGGCGGGCCGGTGCCCCCTGGAGGCGGGACGCGGATCGCCATCCTCAGCTCCGCGTCTCCCTCGGACACGCCCATGATGTGACCCTCCTCCAGGACCGCGAAGCGGGATTCGATGCTCCCCAGAATCCGCACGCCCCGCACTGGATTGCCAGCTGCGTCGTACGCGATCATATCCACGTCTTCGCCCATCGCCAGCGAGTCGCCCACTTCGACAACGATCTCCAGGGGATCCGTCCGCACATCCGCGACGCGAGCCCCGATCAGGACGGCAGGTGGGTAGCCCGGCGCCGCGGCCAGTGGCTCGACGGCGGGCTCCGCGACGGCGCTGTCGGCCATGTCAGCTTCGGGCTGGCCTTCCGGCTGTGTTGGCGGGGCGTCGGCCTCGGTCTCCGGTGGGGTGGGCGGAGGGGGCGGCGCCGAGTCGACCGTGGCCCGGGAGGCACCACCCGCGATACAGCCCGCAAAGAGAAAAGAAACCGTGAGGATCCCCGCTGAGATTCTGACCATTGAACATCTCCGTTGAACTTCGGCCAACCAACGCACCTAATATACCCGTGCCCACCACGCCCCGGTTCCCTCGCCATCGGCGCGCACCGCACGATACCTTACCCTGCCATGACCGCGTTTTCGGAACGAGTATACGCCTGCGTGCGGCGGATTCCCAACGGCAAGATCATCAACTACGGGGGCGTCGCCGCACTCGTGGGCAGGCCCCGCGCCGCCCGGGGGGTCGGCTATGCGCTCAGCCACCTCCCGATCGACACCGACGTGCCCTGGTGGAGGGTCGTGAACCGGCGCGGCGCCATTTCGACCTCGCGCGTGACAGGCGTGGCCCAGCGCCAACGAGCGCTGCTCGAGTACGAGGGCGTCGAGTTCAACGACGAGGGAGAAGCCTCATGGGAGCGTTTCGGATGGAGTCCCCACGAGTGAAAACAAGCTCGACCTTCGCCTTCGCTGCCTCGGCCTCCGCGCTGGCCGGCGCGGTCCTGATCCTGTTCGCCTGCGCGGATGCCGCCACCACAGACCACACCGCCCATGCGGAGATCGTGGCGGAGGAGGACGCGCGTGGCGAGAACGGCCTCGACCGCATCGCCCACCACCTCGCGAGCGATGACCCGGCCGTGCGCAGGCTGGCCGTGCGCGCGCTCGGCCGCCTGGAGGATCCCGATCAACTCGAGCGCATCGGCGAGTTCCTCGACGACGGGAATGTGTCCGTGCGGGCAACCGCGGCCGCCGCCTTGGCACAGGCTGTCTTTGGCGAGCCGTCGGATGCGGCCGCGCGTGCGCTCGCGGCGCGCATTGATGTCGAGACGAACGCCTCCGTCCTGAGCAGCCTCGCGACCAACCTGGGGCGAATCGCTCCGGGGAGTCCTGCCGCCCAGGCGGAGACCGACGCGGCTCTGGTGCGGGCAGCCACCCGCCTCCCGCTCCCTGCGGATGATCCCGGGCTGATCGGTCACGTGGGGTTGGCCCGCGGCATCGATGCCTTCGCGAGAGCCATCCAGCCGGACGGCCGACTGAGCTCTGAACTCGTCGCCGTCGTGGGGTCATTGGCTTCGGTGCAGGCGCCTGCCGGCGGCGTCGTGCCCACGAGGGCGGCGCGGATCCGGCGCCTCGCCGCCACAGCGCTCGTCACCACCGGCCAGATCGACGCCCCCGCCGCCCGGGCGCTCCTCCAGGACTCCGACTGGGGCGTGCGCAGACAGGCCATGATCGCCGCCGCCCGGCATGGGACGGCCGCCGCCGAGGTCGTGCCCGCGGGCCTTGCCGACCCCCACTGGCGGGTTCGGGTCGATGCGCTCGCCGCCTTCGACCGGTGGCTGCGCCCGGCGGCCGGGTGCGACGCGATCATCACCGCGATGACTGACCCGAACCCGCACGTCGCGGCGACGGCGATCGGCCTGGCGGGCCGTCCCTGCCCCGACCGTGCCGCCCAGGTGAGCGCCCTGCAAGCCCGCAGCGCACAGATCGACGACCCGGACGCCGACTGGCAGGCCCCCGCCCGCGCGCTTCACGCCCTCGCATGGGTCGCACCAGACGCGGCTGCGGAAGACATCGCGGGTCTCGCCGCTCACGCCAACCCCTTCGCGAGAGCGTGGGCGGCGCGGGCCGCGGCCGCGCTCGGCGACCACGCCACCCTGACACGCCTCGCCGCCGACCCGACCCCAAACGTGCGGGAGGCTGCACTGCGCGGCCTGGCTGCCGTGTCGGAAGCCGGAGCCCCCCCACTGCCCAACCTCACCGACATGTATGCCGCGCAGCTCGAGGCAAACGACCCCCAGTTGGTCATGACCGCCACCCGCCTACTCGTCGCACGCGCCGGCGCCGACGCGCCCCTGCCCCAGCTCCTCGCCGCGCTCGACCGCTTCTCGACCGCGCGGCGCGAAACCGAACGGGACGTGCGCGTCGCCCTCCTCGACGGCATCGGCGCGGTGGGCGGCTTCAGCCGCGACGATCTGGCCCCGTACCTCACCGATTTCGACGCCGTCATCGCCGAGCGCGCCGCCGCACTTCTCACCACCGCCACCGGTCAGGCCTACTCGGCCGCACCCCAGCCGCTGGCCCGCACGCCGACCCCCACCGCAGCTCGCCTCCGCGACCTCGAACGCTCCGCCGTCGTTTTGCACATGACCGGCCTCGGCGACATCGTCATCGCACTCCGCCCCAACCTCGCCGCGACCAACGCCGACCGCTTCGCCCGCCTCGCCGCCGAGGGCTACTTCGACGGCCTTACCTTTCACCGCGTCGAGCCCAACTTCGTGATCCAGGGCGGCAGTCCCCACGCCAACGAGTTCGCGGGCGACGGACCCTACAGCCGCGACGAGATCAGCGGCGCGGCCCACTGGCGCGGCACGGTCGGCCTCTCCACCCGCGGCCGCGACACCGGCGACGCCCAGATCTTCATCAATCTGGTCGACAACCTGCGGCTCGACTTCAACTACACGATCCAAGGGGTGGTGGTGGAGGGAATGGAGGTCGTCGACGCCATACGGGAGGGTGCCGTGATCGAATCGGCGCAGGTGTTCGTCCGGTGAGCCTGCGGGATGCGCGGCGGACAGCCGCGGCTACGTTGGACCGCGCGCCCGTCGTTCGGGCCGCACCCACCGCCCGCGGCCGTCCCACCACGCGCGGCCCCCGCGCCACCCACAGCCCCCGCGCCGCCCGCCGCCCCCTGGCCGCTCTTGGCCTCCTGGCCACCCTTGGCTTCCGGGCCACCCTTGGCTTCCGGGCCACCCTTGGCTTCTTGGCCACCCTTGGGTCGCTTGCCGCCGTCGCCACGCCCCCCGCCGCAGCGATGCAACAGCCCGATCCGCCCGCAGCGGCCGATCCCGCCATTGCCCTGGCCCAGCGGGTCGAAATCCACCGGACCGAGTACGGAGTCCCCCACATCTTCGCCGACGACCTGGAAGCGATGGGCTTCGGCCTCGGCTACGTCCAGTCCGAGGACTACAGCATGTCGATCGCGATGGCCATGCTGGCGAGCCGGGGGACCCTGGCGCGCCACCTCGGCCCGGAGGAACTCGACGCCGACTTCGCGGCCCGTCCGGTGCACGCGCGGGCGGTGGAGACCTTTCACCGCCTAGATTCACGCACGCGGGACGTCTACCGGGGCTTCGCGGAGGGCGTGAATCACTACATCCGCCTCCACCCCGACGAGTTTCCTGACTGGGTGACGCCCGATTTCACCGGTGCCGACGCGCTCGCCCGGGATGTGCAGGGGTGGAGCCGCGCCGACGCGGCCCGCTTCGTGGCCGGACTGCGCGACGAGGACGCGCCGGAGCAGCCGACGTCGTCGTTTGCACTCGACGGGTCCAATGCGTGGGCTTTTCATGGCACGCGCACCGCGTCCGGAAACACCATCCTGCTTCGCAACCCCCACCTTCCCTGGGAGGGCCGGCACGATCTGCTCGAACGGCCGTCCGGCCTGACCTACTACGAAGGGCATGTCCGTGTGCCGGGAGTGATCGACTTCTACGGGGACCTCCGGATCGGGACCGCGTTCGGGATCATCGGCGGCTTCAACGCCCGCCTTGGCTGGGCAACGACGAACAACTATCCGACGCTCTCGCAGGTGTACAAGCTGCGGGTGCATCCGGACCTGGACGACCACGCGCTTCTGGACGGCCGGCCCCTGCCCCTTGAGCGGCGCGAAGCGACCGTGGACTACCGGACGCCGGACGGTGGCAGCGCCCTGGAGACCCGCGTTTCCTGGCACACGCCGCATGGGCCGGTCATCCACCGTACGGACGAGCACGTGTACCTGCTGAAGGATCCACGGGACGGCGAATTCCGGCGCGGCGAGCAGTTCCTGCGCATGATGATGGCCCGGAGCCTCGACGAATGGCTCGAGGTGATGAAGATGCGCGCGCACCCGACGTCGAACTTCACCTATGCCGACCGGGACGGGAACATCGTGCACTACTACAACGCGCGCCTGCCGCTCCTGCCCCACCCCGTGACCGGCGATACCGCGGCGTTCGCCACGACGTCCGCCGACATCTGGTCGGAACTGGTCCCCTGGGAGAGCCTGCCGCTGTACATCAATCCGCCGGGCGGTTTTGTGCAGCAGGCGAACGACACGCCCGACTACACGAACCTCAACGTACCGATGGATCGGGATACGGTTCCCCACAACCTGCCCGAGCCGAGGCTACGGCTGAGGAGCCAGTTGTCGTTGGCGTTGGCGGCGGAGCCCGGAGGACGCCTGCTCACCCTCGAAGACGTCGTCGAGTTGAAGCACACGCCGCGCATGCTCCTCGCGGAGCGGGTGATCGACGACTTGCTGGCAGCGGCGCGGGCCGCCCAAGATCGGGCGGTGCAGGAGGCCGTGGAGGTTCTGTCCACCTGGGACCTGACCGCCGACGCCGACAGCCGCGGCGGCGTTCTCTTCGCACGCTGGGCCGATCGATACTTCGATGGGGATTTCGACGGGACGGGCGGCGGGACCGGTGACGCAGCTGGCGAGTACGTTCGCTGGCGCGACGCGTGGGACCCCTTGCGTCCGGCCGCCACGCCCTACGGACTCGGCAACCCCGACGCCGCGGTTCGCGCGCTTCGGCATGCGATCGAGTCGCTGCGCGCGGACGGCATCGCGCTGGACGCCGCTTGGGGCCAGGTGCACCGCGTCATCCGGGGTGACGTGGACGAGCCGGTGTCGGGCTGCCCGCCAACCCTGGGGTGCTTCCGCGTCCTGTCCTTCGCGCCGACGGAAGAGGGCCGACAGGCGGCCAACCGGGGCGATTCCTGGGTGTTCGTGGTCGAATTCGGTGACGTCCCCCGGGCCCGGACGGTTCTGGCGTACGGGCAGACCGCGCGCCCTGGGGCCCCGCACCATGCCGATCAGGCGGCCATGTTCGCGCGCGGCCAAACGAAGGAGATCGCGTGGACGGACGAGGACATCCGCCGAAGGACGATCAGGCGTTACCGGCCGGGGGAGGAAATCCGACGTTAATGTCAAAATCGGACACATCAGTGCCAAAAACGGACACGCTACCGTAATGAGCGGTATGTCATTGTCAAAATCGGACACGCAATTGACAAAAACGGACATTGTCGAATGAACCGCACTCCTTGCACCGCCAGATCCCATGTCCGCGCACCCTGGGCGGGTGCGGCGGCTTTCGCTGCGCTGGCTTGCCGCGCTCGAGGCGTCGTGCCGGCCACGGTGGCCGCCCTGGCCACCCTGCTCCCCCCGCCCCCCGCCATCGCCCAGCAACCCCCCATCCCACCCCCCTTCCACCTCGCCACGCTGTTCGATCTCGGACACCTCCTCCTTGACGAGAACGGCGACGGCGCGCCCGACCGCCTCGGCGCGGCGCTGGTCCTCGCGCCGGACCCCACCGACACCGAGCGGGCCGCCGCCGCCGAGATCACCGCCCGGCTGGGATTCGAGACGATGGCCCTCGACCTCCCCATCCGGCGCGGCGCCCGGCCCGGCCAGGTCGGCATCCTGATCGGCCACCGCGCCGTCGAGGCGGCTGCCCTTTCCGTCGCGGACTTCAGTGTCGACCCCTCGGCCCTCCCCGCCACCGTCGCCACCCACACCACCCCCGCCGGCGACCGCTGGCTGGCCGTCCTGGGCGGCGACGACCACGCCCTCCTCGGCGCGGCCCGCCTCCTCGCCGGCGCTCTGCCGCACGTCAGGACGCTGTCGAGCCCCTCGCTCAGCGACGTCTCCGACGAACTCTCCACCTGGCTGAACGCGGGCGACACCACGGCGACCGCCGCCACGCTCCACTTCTCCCGCGCCACGCTCGACGTGTCCGGAGACGGCGTCCATCTTCACGCCGACCTGGGCTTCGAGTCCGGCCCCGACCCCGAGCGCGCCTCCGACGCCCTCGACCAACTGCAGTTCCTCGCCTGGGAACGCCTCGGCGACAACGCCACCGGACCCGATTCTGCCGACCTCCGCGTGCCCGGCCTGGCCTCGCTTACCGTCGGCGCGGGCGACCGCCGTGTCATCCTCCCAACCCTGGCCGAGCCCGGCCCATCGGGCCCTGGCTCCGCCCGTCCCAGCGGCGGAGGCAGTGACCTCGACCTCTCCAACGTCTATACGACGGACGGGTTCCTCACCGGAAGCGACATCCCCACCGGCATCGGCGTGGTCGTCGTGCCCGGCAACGGCGCCGAGGGCGTGGCCGACCTCACCGCCCGCCTGGGCCTCGAGGCCACCGGACTGACCGTCCCGCTGGTCCGCCGACTGGACGAAATCGAGTCCGCCGCGAGTGAGCCCACGACCGTGCTCGTGGGCAGCGACCACCCGTTCATCGACGAACTGGCCGACTCCGGCAGGATCTCGACCGGCGACCTCGGTCCCGGCCAGGGCCTCATCGAGTTGGTGCCGGACGCCTTCGGCAGCAGGGCCGCCGTGGTCGTCACCGGCGCGGACCACGACGGCGCGACGCTCGCGACAAAACGCCTCGCCGAGGTGTTCCCCAACGTCAGCGCTCGGGGCGACGACACGCCGACTTTCGACGACATCGAGTACGAGCTCTGGGGCACGCTCTCGGGCTACACCCCGGCCGGCCAAGCCGCGATCGGACTCTACAAGCTCGACCAGATCGTGGCCGGCCTCACGGACGATGATGTCACGGCGGCGGACATCATGATATCGCTCGAGAAACCCGCCGATGGCCTCGCTGACTTCGTGCGCGAGAGGGCCGCCGCGCTGGGCGCCGACGAGGTCTCCGTCACGATCGACGACCGCGACGTGCAGCACGCCGACACGATCTTCGACGAGACCTTCACGGTGCCCTCCGAGGTCGACCGGTTCTGGACGGTCTTCGAGAACCAGGTGCTGCCCGCGGTCCGTGCCACCCAGGCGATTCAGCTGCACACCCGCCTCTCCGAGCCGCCCGAGGTCCGCCGGGCGATCGAATCGGAGGCCCGGGACCGTCTGATCGCGGCCGGCGCGGACCCCGACGAGACCACGGTCGAGGTGCTGTCAGCCTTCAAGCAGGGCTTCTTCTGGCTGACGGAGCGAATCGCCCCGCAACTCGCCGGGAAGGAGATCGGCGAGATCGTCATCGAGTTTCTCCGTAACGACCCGCCCGTCGACTGGCCGCAACAGGCGATTCATACGCCACTGAGGTGGCTGCACGAGATCTTCCCGGTCGACGAGGTCCTGGCCGAGGACCTGGGGTTTCCCGTCGACCGGATCCGCTTCGAGATGGTGGACGGCGGGCCCATCTACCGGGTCCGGGCCACCGCTCCTGACGGCACGACCCTCGTCGAGGACACCTTCGAGCCCGTCTGGGTGCTGCGTCCCTACTTCGACCGCTTCCAGGACTATGAACACGTTCGCGTCACGACCGGCTGGGTCACCGCAATAGCCGAGGGGGACATGGCGGCGGACACGCTCGCCAACGAGCGCATCGTCACCGACCCCGAGCGGTTCTGGGACCGCTACCAGGAACACACGCTCCCGGCGGTCTACGACTACGTGATGGACCGTCACGGCGGGAACCCGCGCGGCGGCGGCGCGGACGCGCCCTTCTTCGGCACGCTGCACGTCGAACTCGAACTCAGCGAGCCCGACTACCGCCTGGGCGTCGACAACGAGATCATCTCGACGATGGACGCGCTGCACGAGGAAATCTACTTCGGCACGATCGAGTTCTTCCACCTGCTCGGCCGCAACGCGCGGGGCCAGGATCTGACCTATCCGGGCCGCATCATTCCCGTCATGCGCCCGCAGGGGGACGGCGCGGCGGGAACCGGGCGCATCAGCCTCACCGGGTTCGCGACGGACCGCCCGGCCGTGGTCGTGCGCTACGAGACGCGTGACGGTCGCAAGGGCGAAGAGCGGCTCGACATCCCGAAGATCACGATGGAGCGCCCCAGTCTGCGCCGAGCAGTGATCGCGCCGGTGGCGTCCGACGCGCCCGGGGCGGCCGAGGCCCCCACACTGCCCCGCCTCGACCTCCGCGTGCGCGTCGACTCGGAGGTGGACGAACGCGAAGCCCTGCTCGTTCAGGCCCGGCCCGAGCAGGTCGACGCACGCATGATCTCGGCCGACCAGATCGCGGCCACGCTGGCCAACCTCGGCGCGCTGCGCGACGCGGGCATGTACGCCGACGCCCTCGCGTGGGACGATGTCGGCGAAATCGGCGTCTGGGCCGAATGGACGCACGAGCAGAACGACTCCGCGCGCGTCACGGCGACCCTGCCGGGCAACGGCACCCCGGCCCCACTGCCGGTGTGGACCGACCTCCTCCCCGATGGTTGGAGCTACGACGGCGAGCGCATCGTCCAGTGGGACACACCCATCCCGCCGCCCGAAGGCCACGAGATGACGGCCAAGCTGAGCCACGCCTTCGACGAAGCCACCATGTACCGGGTCGGCGAGAGCTACCTGGGGAAGACGACCTGGGCGATGGACCTGATGCCGCCGATCACCGCCACCCACTGGTCGCGCGCCAAGGCCACGACGTTCAAGCCCACCGTGATCTATTCGGCCCGACAACACGCCAACGAGGTCTCGTCCACAAGCCACGTCCTCCGTCACGCCGAACTGTTGCTCACCGATCCGGAGCAGCGAGCCAGGCTGGACAAGGTCAACGTCGTCGTCCACCCCTTCACCAACCCCGACGGCGCCCAGCTCGCCTACGACCTGTACCGGATCACGCCGGACTACATCCTGCACGCGGGCTACCTCGCGTCGCTGGGGGTGGACGTCAGCTCCGGCGGCAGCCAGAACTTCCCGATCTACCCCGAATCAAAGGTGCGCGGCCAGCTCTGGGAACGCTGGCTGCCCGACATCTTCCTCAACCCGCACGGCTATCCCAGCCACCAGGTCGTGCAGCTGTTCTCCGAATACACCGGCCTGGTGCGCCGCGGTCGCGTGACCGAGCGCAACTGGGGGTTCAACAAGGGGTGGTTCATGCCGGGGTTCGGGTACATCGACGACCCCGACTTCCCGCGCCACAAGGACGCCGCATTCAAGATCCGCGACTACATCACGGCGGGCATCAACTCGAACCGCGATGTCTTCGAGATGAACCAGCGCACCTACGACCGCTACCGCCGCTACGGGGCCGACTTCGACTCCGAGGTCTTCCGCCTGCCCATGACCGACAGCGTGCTGATCGAGATGCCGCTCAAGGGGTCGCGCGGAGGGGGCGGCGGCGGCGCCTTCAACCCCAGAATCACGATCTGGAGCGGCACCACCGAAGCGCCCGACGAGACCGCCTACGGGCCCTGGATGGAACTCGTGGCGAAGGCGGGACTTTCGTGGGACCAGGCGATCCTGGACTACCTGTACGACGGGGACCACGAGGTGGAGAGGAGCGGGTCGGCGTTCCGGGGCGGTGTGACGCTGAGGATGAGCCGGGAACGGCCGCCGAGGGAGGACGAGGAGGAGGAGGACGAGCGAGGGAGCTGAGTGGCCGAGGGCTGAACGCCGGAGAAATCGCTCCGAATCGTTGCTTATCGAGATAAACCTCGATAACTTCGATATAAATGGACCGACGTACCGACCCCTACGCACCTGGCGCCGGCACGCCGCCGCCCGAGCTGGTTGGACGCGATGAGTTGATTGAGGATGCCGAGATCGCGCTCGACCGGCTCCGCAACGGGCTCGCGGCGAAGAGCCTTCTCATGGTCGGCCTGCGAGGGGTCGGCAAGACGGTTCTGCTGAACCGCCTCCTCCTCGACGCCGATGGAAGGGGTTTCGAGTGTGTTCTGATCGAGGCTCCCGAGGACCGTTCGCTCCCGGGCGCATTGGCGGGACCGCTGAATTCCGCTCTGATCCGCATGAGCCGCGGTGCCGCCGCCAGGGAACTGGCAAGACGTGCCCGGAGGGCCCTCGCAGGATTTGTGGGGGCGATGAAGCTCAGCTTTGACGACATCGCATTCTCGCTTGATCTGGAGAAGGAGGAGGGCGTCGCGGACAGCGGCGACCTGGACACCGACCTCACCATGCTCATGCAGGTCGTGGGAGAAGCCGCCCGTGCCCGGACCACGGCGCTGGTCTTATTCGTCGATGAGATGCAGTACCTGGAGGAGCGCCAGTTGGCCGCCTTGATCGCGGCGCTGCACCGCGCGGCCCAGTTGAGACTCCCGGTCGCCCTGGTCGGCTCGGGGCTTCCCCAACTGGTGGGCCATGTAGGATCGGCCAAGTCCTACGCCGAGCGGATGTTCTCGTTCCCGGAGGTCGGACCCCTGGCCGCGGACTCGGCGGCCAGGGCACTGGAGGCGCCCGCGCACAGGCTTGGCGTGTCCTACACTTCACGGGCCGTGGACGAGATCCTGCGACTTACGGAAGGGTATCCATACTTCCTTCAGGAATGGGGCAGCGCCTGCTGGCGAGTCGCCGCCGGGCCGGACATCACCCTCGCAGACGTCGAAGCCGCGACGCCTGTCGCGGTGCGGGAGCTCGACTCGACGTTCTTCCGGGTCCGGTTGGAGCGGACGACCCCCTTTGAGCGACGCTACCTCCGGGCCATGGCCGAGCTGGGTCCCGGTCCTCACAGATCGGGAGCCATCGCCACTGCCCTGGGCAGGCCGGTCCAGGCGGTAGCCCCAACTCGCGCCAAGCTCGTCCGAAAAGGCATGGTCTATAGTCCGGCCCACGGCGACACCGCCTTCACGGTGCCGTTGTTCGATCAATACCTGAAACGGGTTATGCCGCGGGGCTGATGAACGACTCGGAGCGCGTCGGAACGCCGTCGACGGCCGCCGAAGAGATGCCGGCGCTCAGGAGGCCACCCTCTTCCCCGTGGGGCCCCGACGCATCATAGTGCGGGGTGTCCATTGAGCCATCCAGACTACGGGAACGTAACCCGATGATCCATTCCGACCACTGTACCCGTCGCGAGTTCCTGTCGGCATCGGCGAGCTGCGGTGCCTATCTGGCTGCAATCGCCCCGATTCTCGGGCCGGCGGCCCTTCGCAGATGGCGCGCCGAGATCGGTGGGCGCGTGGTGGCCCAGACCCCGTTCGCCCGGATCGAGGAGGTCGGTGCAAACATGTACGCGATCATCTCGACGCCCCTGGAAGGCGACTTTACCACCACCTGCAACGGAGGCATCGTCGGCGGGTCGTCGGGCACGCTCGTGTACGAGGCCTTCAACACCCCCGAGGGCGCGAGGTGGGTCGCCGAGCAGGCCCGCGATCTCACCGGACGCTGGCCGGACCATGTCGTGGTGTCCCACTTTCACGGTGATCACTCCGCCGGGCCCGCGGGCTTCGCGCCCGACAACGGACGGGCGCCCGCGCTGCGAGCCACTCGGGCGACGCAGGAGCTGGTGCAAGAGTCGCGCGGAGACGCCATCCTCGCACCGTGGGCCGACGTGACGGTGCTTGCGGAGGACGGACCGCTCGATGTCGACCTGGGGGACCGCACGGTGGCGGTGGTCCCAAGGCGGGGGCATACCGCAAGCGACGTCACGATCGAGGTGGACGGCGGCGAGGGGCCCGTGTGGTGCGGTGACCTGGTCTGGAACGCCATGTTCCCGAACTACACGAACGCAGTCCCGTCGCAGCTCTCTCGCGCAGTGCGCGCCCTGCAGGCGATGCCCGCGAGCACCTACGTGCCGGGCCACGGCCCGTTGACCGACGACGCCGCGATGACCGGCTACGTGGCACTTATCGACCTGGTCGAGGAGGCCGCGCGAGCTGCCTGGCGCCGCGGCATGGGGCCGGATGAGGCGGCCGAAGCCTTTGAGGTTCCCGCATCGCTGGGCGAATGGTACGTCTTCAACCCCAGCTTCTACCAGCGTGCCATGCAGGCCTGGATGAGCGAACTGGACACGGGTTAGCCGTCCACCTTCACCGCCGCTTCCTGATTACCCTCCGCATCGCCCGCCGCACCCGTTCCACAAGGGCTACGTCTTCCTCCCCGATCCCCCGTGCGGAGAGCACCAGATGCGGCGAGACATCGATCCGCGTCCAGGTGTCGCGCGACCGGGGCGACTCCTCGATCCGGCGGCGCGCTATCCGCTCGAGTCGCCGCAGGGCCCTGGCGAGGGCCAGTTCCTCCGCAGTGCCGCCCTCGTGCCGCTCCGGCAACCGCGAATAGACCGGCGGCACATCCACCTCCCGCTGCGGCGCTCTGCGTCGCGGCGGCTCCAGCGGCGGCTCCGCATCCGGGGGCTCCGACGCGTACGGCGCGGGCTCCTCGGCCGTCGGCCCTTGCACGCGCGAATAAGCCGGCCCCTCATCATGTGCGACCAGGTTCCCTTCGCTCGGTTCCGCGTCATCCTCGCCCCAATCCTCCTCTTCCGCAGGCGCCCCGGGCGAGTAACGCGGGGCGGCGGGTGACGGCGACTCCAGCATCGGGGACATCGCCCTCTCCTCCCCTTCCCATCTCTCCCTCAGCATCGCTCGCCTCACGCCCGGCGTCCGGAACGCCGTCGACGGCTCCGACACCAGGTCCGGCGTCACCGCGATCCGGCCGTCCGCGACGCCCGCGATCAGCGCCGGCGGCACGCGCTCGAACACCTTGCGGATGTCCTTCAGCGACACGGCGGACACATGGCCCTCTTCCTCGGCGTCCCTCACGCGCTGGATGAAGAGGAGGCGGTCGCGGAAGAGCTTGGGGTAGCGGGTTCGGCGGCCCCGGCGCCCGACCCTGGGCAGAAGCCCCTCCTGCACGTAGTAGGCGATCGTGCGACGGTCGACGCCCGTCTCGCGCTCCAGCTCTCTGGCGGTGTAGCTGGGCATCCCGGAGCTTCCCTTCTGTTATTCGCTGATGTCTACTGTTGACATACTGATGATTTCCGGTTACTGTCAAGTAACTGGTCAATACTGCCAACATAAGGAGAGACCCATGGACCTCGTCAAGACCACGCTAACCGGCCTGACGCTGTCGGACCCGATGAACCACGGCGGACTTACCGTGTTCCCGCTGACGTCGGAGCGCTCCAGCTCGCTCTCGTACCTCCTGCTGGAGGATGGGCTGCGGAAGGACCTCGTCTCCATCCGCGAGGTTTCGGAGGGGGGCAGCGTGCCCGAACTCACGGTGGAGAACCGTGCCGACAAGCCCGTCCTCATCGTCGACGGCGAGGAGCTGGTGGGGGCCAAGCAGAACCGGGTCGCCAACATGACTATGCTGCTTGCCGCCCGGAAGACGACCGTGATCCCGGTGTCGTGCGTGGAAGCGGGGCGCTGGTCGTACAGCAAGCGGGACTTCGGGGTGACCGACCGGATGCAGAACGTGCGCGGGCGGGCGGAGAAGGCGGCGAGCGTGCGGCATGCGCTGCGCGCTCACGGCAGCCGGCACTCGGACCAAGGGCAGGTGTGGGACTCGATCGCCGAGGAAGCCGAGCGGCTCGACGCGTCGTCCCCCACCGAGGCGATGAGCGCGATGTTCGACCGGCACCGCGAGAAGCTGGATGACTACGTGGCGGAGGTCGAGGCGGGCGTGGAGGCCGGGGATGATCAGGTCGGCGCGGTGTTCGTGGTGCGGGGGCGACGCTATGGCCTGGACCTGTTCGACCGGTCCGACACCTTCGCGGCATTCCTGCCGAAGCTGGTGCGCAGCTACGCGATCGATGCGGTGGGGCGTGAGCGGGGGCGGTCGCGCGTGTCCGCGGCCGATGCACAGGCGTTCCTCGACCGCATTGTTGCCGGCGCCTTCGACGAGCATCCCGGGGTGGGCCTGGGGCGGGACGTGGGCGTCGTCGGCGAGGGTCTGGTGGCGGGCGGACTGGTGGCGGATGACACCGTCGTCCACCTGGCAGCGTTCGCGGAGTCGGCGCGTGAGCGGAGCAGGCATCCGGCAGACGGGCCCGGCAGTCAGCCTCACGCCAGCTACCGGCAGCGGCGGGACGCGCTGCGGCAGCGGTTCCCGGGCTAGGTTGCGGCTAATCCGGCGCCGACCAGACGCCGTCGGCAACCCCGCGCAGCTTGTCCTTGTCCACCTTGCCGACCGAGATGTGTGGCATCTCGTCGCGGACCTCGATGAAGCGGGGCACCATGAACGCCGCCATGCGGCCGCGACACCACGCATGCAACGCCGCGGGGTCCAGGGGGGCCCCGCGGCTCGGGACCACGACCACCTTGACGTCCTCCTCGCCCATCGGCGACGGCACGCCGAGCACGAACGCCTCCGCCACGGCGGGATGTTCCTCGATCAGGCGCTGGAGTTCCCACGCGCTTACGTTCTCGCCACGCCGCCGAATGAAGTGCGCCAGGCGGTCGACATAGTACACCCAGCCGTGCTCGTCCTGGTGGGCGAGGTCGCCGGTCCTGAACCAGCCGTTCCGCCAGGTCGCGCGCGTGGCCTCCTCATCACCTTCGTAGCCCAGGAACAACACGTCGGGGCGACGCGGGCGTGCGACGATCTCGCCCCGCTCGCCTGGCGGCAGGGCCTCGCCGTCCTCCGCCGCGATGCAGATCTCGAAGTCGGGTGCGGCCACGCCGCATGATCCCACGGGTTGCCGGATGCCGGGGACGGGCACGGTGAGGGGCTCGGCCTCGGTCATTCCGTAGGTGTCCGCGATGCGAATGCCGAGCCGCTCCTCCAGAGGGCGATGCAGTTCCGGCGTCATCGGGCCGAAGATGCCCAGGCGCAGGTGCGCGGTGGCCGCACGTTCGTCTCCGGTGACCGGCTTCTCCCAGAGGATGCGCGCGATCGCGGGGAGCCCGGTGATCACAGTGGCGCGGGAACGCCGGACCTCGGCCCAGAAGCGCGACGCCGAGAACCGGGGAACGAGTCCGAGGGTTCCCCCGGCGACCGCGGTGCACATCGTCGTGTGCAGCTGCCCGGCGATGTGAAAGAACGGCAACCACGCGTGGAAGACGTCGTCCGGTGTCATCTCGACCGCTTCCGCAAGATTGGCGGCGCCGCGGCAGAGCTGGTTGTGCGGGATCACCGCCGCCTTCGAGCGGCCGGTCGTGCCCGAGGTGAACATGATGGTGGCCGGATCGCCCGGGTCGGGATCGGCGCCCGTCCACGGGGGCGACTGCAGAGGCTCGTCACCGCCGACCCAGTCCGGTGTCGTCGCGTGGTCCACGACGACGAGGGAATCCACGGCCGTGTCATGCAGATCGGGGAGCGCGTCGAGTGCGGATGCCTCGGTCACCAGGATCCCGGCGCGCGACCTGCGCACGTGGTCCGCCAGGATCGCTCCTTTGTGCTGGCGGTTGAGCGCCACGTAGACGGAGCCGGCGGTGTGGGTTCCCAGCAGGGCCCAGAGCGCCTCGGGCCGGTTGTGCAGATATCCGGCCACGCGTGCGCTGCCAGGGTCCGGGCCGGCGCCCAGCCCCCGCAGGAACCCAGCCCAGCGCCGGATCGCCTCCCACGCCTCGGCGTAGCTCCAGGTGGCGTCCTCCCGGCTCGGCCGGCCTTCCCACCTCAGAAACGGCCGGTCGCCGCTCTTTTCCGCCCGCGCACGAAACACCTGCGGCGTGCTCGCGTTCGCCGCGCCGACGAGATCCTGCAGCCGTCCGGTTCCCGGAATCGCGGCGGGTATGGTGTCGTCCCTTTCTGGCGACTTCGCGCGGCTTCCCGGGCGGGCGGCCAGCTACATGATCGTGCGCCGCATCATCTGCCGGACCTTTTCCATGTACTTCTCGAAGAAGTACTTCTGGATGTCCATCATGTCGAGCTCGCGGCCCTGGATATAGGCCTGCTCGATGTCGGACGTCATGTCGAGCGGCGTGCCGGTCGTGATCAGGAAGGTCGCCTGCTTGCCCGGCTCCAGTGAGCCGATTCGGTCGTCGAGCCCCAGGAACTGTGCGGGGTTGATCGTCACCGCCTTCAGCGCCTCCTCCTCGGGCAATCCGAAGGCGACGGCCACGCCCGCCTCAAAGGGCAGCCGGTTCGAGTACAGCGACCCCGAGCCGCCCGAAATCGCGAAGCGCACGCCCGCCTCGTGGAGACGCGCGGGCATCGAGTAGGTGCCGTCGTAGCCCTCGTAGGCCCGGCCGGGAGCAGCCATCGTCGAGGTCAGGATCACCGGGATGTCCTCGGCGACCAGGCGGTCCGCCACGTGGATGGCATCCCGGCCACCGCGGATGACGATCCGCAGATCCTCCTCCTGCGCCCACGTGATTGCATCGTTGATCTGGGCCGCGCCGTCGGCCGCGACCACGACCGGGAGGACCCCGTCGATTACCGGGATCATCGCGGCGTAGCGGGAGTCGCTGCGCACCTCCGCACCGGCTGCGACCGCGTCGCGATAGGCCCGGGCCTCGGCGAAGAAGTCCTTGAGCTGCTCGACCTGTTCCTCATAACTCGGCGGGTCCTCGCGTTGCGGACCGAACCCGAAGCCGCCGAACCCGCGGAACCGGCGGGGGTTGGGGTTCGGCCAGTTCACGTTGAGCGCCGCGGCCGACTGCATCGACATCTCTTCCCAGCTCCAGCCCTCGAGTGCGAGCGCGGACGACATCCCGGAGACGAGTCCGCCGCCGGGCGTCGTGAGCGTGGTGAGCACGCCGGCCGAGCGCGTTGTGCCGATATGACGGCTCTCCGCGTTCACAGCCACGTCCGCGCGCACGTTCGGGTTGAAGTCGCCCAGTTCGTTGACGTCGTTGGAGACGCCGACCGCCCCGATTTCGGCGATCCCCACGGTGCTGAAGGCGTCGATGAGGCCGGGGTAGATGTGCTTGCCCGTGGCGTCGACCACGCGGGTCCCGGCCGGAATGTCCACGTCCGTACCGATCGCGGTGATCAACCCGTCTTCCAGGAGGATCGTCCCGTTCTCGATGACACCACTGGTGACGGTGTGGATGGTGGCGCCCTGCAATGCCACGGGTTCGGATTGCGGCGGCACCGTCATCCGTACCTGTGCGCTGATCGCTGCCGGTGCAATCGCCCAAAGGACCACTGCCGCCACGCCGGCCGCCCCCGCGCCCCGTGAGAGTGTTTCCTTCATCGCTCGTCGCGTCGTCGTCATCGGTTTGTCTCCGTCTGGGCGTTCCGGCCGCCTCCGCCCTCGATGGACAGTATGGCCTGGATCAGCTGTGTGCGTTCCTGTGCGATCCGGTCCCGCATGGCCGCGTCTTCTTCGAGCGAGAAGTAGCGGCGGCCATCGATCCAGGTCTGCTCGGCCCGCGTAAACTGTGAGAGCGGGTCACCGCTCCAGATCACGAAGTCTCCGTCCTTGCCCGGCTCCAGCGAGCCCACCCGGTCGTCGATCGCCATCGCCCGGGCCGACCCGTTGGTCACCGTCGAAAGCGCCTGTTCGGGTGTGAGCCCGGTGCGCAGCAACTTGCCCGCCTCCCAGTTCATGCGGCTGGCGATCTCGCTGTTGTCGGAGTGCAGCGAGGTCACGACCCCCGCCTCGATCAGGATGCGCGCGTTGTACACCGTCGCGTCGTAGGCCTCCAGCTTGAAGGCGCCCCAGTCACTCCACACGACCGCGGCGACCCCGGACGCGGCGAGTTCGGGCGCGATCTTGTAGGCCTCGACACCGTGCTGCAGCGTCTGGACCCGGAAGCCGAACTCTTCCGCCAGGCGCACCAGTGCGAGGAACTCGTCGGCACGATAGCCGTGCGACGAGATGAGCAACTCCTGGTCGAGGATGTCCAGGATCGCCTCCATGCGCAGGTCGCGCCGCGGGGGCAGTCCCTCCTGGTTCTCCTCCCACTGCTGCCACTCGCGCTCGTAGTCGCGCGCGGCCATGAAGTGGTCGCGGATGATCTCCTGCACCCCCATGCGGGTGTCGGGATAGCGGCCCTGACGCCGCTTCGGGTTCTCGCCCAGCGCGAACTTCACCGTGCGGGGCGCGTTCTCCAGCTTGAGGTCCTCCGGGAGCGAGCCCCAGCGCATCTTCACGAAGACGTTCTCGCCACCGATGGGGTTTGCGGAGCCATGCTTGATGTGTGCGGTGGTGAGCCCTCCCGCCACCTGTCGGTACATCCAGATGTTGTTGTGGGTGACGACGTCGCCCATGCGCACCTCGGGGACGATCGCGAAGCCGCTCTCGTTCACCGCGCTGACGCCCGAATGGATGTGCGGATCGATCAGCCCGGGCGTGACATGCTTCCCCGTAGCGTCGATCTCGATCGCGCCGCGCGGGGCGTCGAGGTCCACACCGACCGCTTCGACCGTCCCTGCGCGAACCAGGACGTCCGCGCCTTCGAGCATGCCCTGCGGACCCTGGGTCCAGACAGTCGCGTTACGCACCACGACGGCGCCGGGCTGCTCGGGGATCGTGGAGCGGCCGTAGTCCATCATCGGCCGGATGAAGGGCAGGTCGATCTCTGGCACGTCCATCGCGACGGTGCCGCGAGACGGACCCTCGAAGTCTTCCGTGCGGGTGCCGCGGAAGGACGGATCCGCTCCGTTCGGGAGCGAAGTCCATCCGTAGAACTCGTCGCCGCGGACCGAGCCCGACAGGAGCGCCATTCCCTGGTAGCCGAGTGCCTCGCCGTTGAAGCGGGCCTGGATCCGGCCGGTCTCCGCGACCGCGCTGGCCGACTCCAGGTCGACGCGCGCGCCTCCCGGAAGCTCGGGGCCGGTGCTGGCGATGTCGAGGTAGCCGCGCAACCGGTTCAACGGACCCTCCAGGACGAGGTCCGCTTCGAATCCCCACTCGTCGTCCGACGCGATCTGCCAGGTCCCCCTGGGATCGATCTGGGCCGGACGGGTCACTCCGTACACCCTTCCCTGGACCCACACGTCGCGCACCGTGGCTTCCTCGGTGAACAGGTCGCCCTCGCTGACGACCAGGTTGGCCACCTTGCCCTCGGCGATGGTCCCGTGGGTGCGGTCGATCCCGAGCCACGAGGCCGGCGTCGTCGTGAGCGCCGCCAGGGCGTCGTCCGCGGAGAGCCCCCGCGCCACGGCGATCCGCAGATTGGGCAGAAATTCGTTCAGCGACGAAAGCCCGTCGCTGGTAATCGCGAAGCTGACCCCGGCTTCAGCCAGTTGCGCGGGGTTGGTCGGTGCCAGGTACCAGTGGCGCAGGTCCCCGAGCGAGGCATCGAGTGCCGCCGCCGGATGTCCCACATCGGGGGCGTCCGGGAAATCGAGCGGCACGACAAGGGGATCGCTGCGTCCGCGCAGCACGTCGATGAGGCGGTATTCCAGACCGTTGCCGCGGAACCACGGGGTCAGCCCGAACTCGCTGGAGAGGCTGTGTGCCCGCAGGTATTCCTCCTCGCCGCCCGTCTCGAAGACGACCGGCTGACTGCCCTGCACGACGTCTCCGAGCGCCGCGAGGGCTTCACTCGTCTCCGGAGGGAGGAAGGCGCGGCCGCTCGACTCGTAGGCATCCCAGGCGCGCATGTACCACTCGGCGTCCATGAGCGTCTGTTTCATGAGAGCGATCGTACCCATCGCGGAGTTCGGGTACGATCCGCCCAGGTCGAACGACCGCTGGAACCCTATCGCCTGCGCGATGTCCGGCCGGAGCACCCTTTCCCGCACACCTTCGTCCCCGAGATTGACCACCGAGGCCGTGCCCCGGAAGATCCCTTCTGTCGGAACCGCCAGCGCCGTGCCGAACCCTTGCGAGCGAAGCGCCGCCCGCCGGTCCTCGTCGTCGGCCAGGTTCCGGGTGGTGGAGAACCACGCCCTGACCTGCGGATTCCAGTGCGTCGGCCCGACATCCCCGCCCTCGGGCACCGCGTCCATCTCCAGATCGGCATGTGCATCGATGAAGCCCGGGTAGACGGTCAGCCCCTCGAGGTCCCACACGCGTGCGCCTGCCGGTGCATCCATCCCCCGCCCCACCGCCCGAACGAGCCCGTCGCGTATCACGATCGTGGCGTCGTCGAGAACCTGGCCGGGCCCCGTCACGACTCTGGCACCCACCAGGACATGGTATCCGGTGCCGTTGTCGCGCATGCCCTGGACCGGCTGCGTCCGGCTCGCCTGCTGAGCCCCGGCGCCCGTCGCCAGGACAGCCGCAAGCCCCATTGTGAAGAGTGTCGCCCTCACGGAATCCCTCCCATTGTTGTTACTGCGAGTACACTTCCTCCACGGAAAGGAATACTGCGCATGTCCCAACCTCTCAAGATCGAGCGCCGCGGCCGCGTGCTCGAGGTGACGCTCGACCGGCCCAAAGCCAACGCGATCGACGCTGCGACGAGCATCCGCATGGGCGAGGTATTCTGTGACTTTCGCGACGACGACAGCCTCTGGGTCGCGATCCTGACGAGCGCGGGCGACCGCATCTTTTCGGCCGGCTGGGACCTCAAGGCCGCGACGGAAGGCGAGCATGAGCGCATGGACTACGGAGCCGGCGGTTTCGGCGGCATCACGGAACTGTGGGACCTTCACAAGCCAGTCATCGCGGCAGTGAACGGGCTCGCGGTGGGCGGGGGATGTGAGCTGATGCTGGCAGCGGATCTCGTGGTGGCCAGCGAGGCGGCCGAGTTCTGGTTTCCAGAGGCGCGCCTGGGCAACATGGCCGACGCGGGCGGAGTCCAGCGCCTCCCCCGCAGGGTCCCGGTGAACGTGGCGATGGAGATGCTGATGACCGGGCGGCGAATGTCGGCCGGGGAGGCGCATCGCTGGGGGCTGGTGAACTGGGTCGTCCCACCCGACGACGTGCTGGCCAAGGCTCGCGAAGTCGCCGATGGACTTGCGCGCAGCGCGCCGCTTTCCCTGTGGGCGATCAAGGAGGTGGTGCGCGGGATCGAAGGGATGTCGGTCGAGGACGCGTTTCGCGCCCTGCATGCGCGCAAGTTCCCGACCTACGAGCGGATGCTCGCGTCGGAGGATCACGAGGAAGGGCCGCGTGCTTTCGTGGAGAAGCGGGAGCCTGTGTTCACGGGGCAACGACGTCAACGCGCACCGTCCACAGGCTCCGATTGACGCCTCATCACTCCCCACCTATGATGACGCCCGCCACAAACCACGACCCGGGGGCGACCCCATAACCAGGAGGCGATCATGAGACGAAACCACCTACAAGGCTCGGGCGTGAGAGCAGGCCTGCTGCTCGCTCTCGTCCTTATCGTTATGGCCTCGCCGGGTGCCCTCTCGGCCCAGTCGGTGAGCGGCACCGTCCGAGACCAGGGCACGGGCAACCCGGTGGCGGCGGCCCAGGTATTCCTGGAGGGCCTGAACCTGGGTACGCTCACCCAGTCCGATGGCTCCTACACGATCACCGAAGTGCCGGCCGGTAGCCACACGCTCACCGTCCAGTTCCTCGGCTTCAGGTCGGAGTCGGTCGTGGTGACGGTCCAGGCCGGCCAGAGCGTGGTCCAGAATTTCTTCCTCACCCAGCAGGCGCTCCAGCTCGACGAGATCGTCGTGACCGGGACCGCGGCCGCGAGCCGCGTGCGCGAGATCGGCAACTCGGTCGCGGTGCTCGACGCGGGGGTCGCGGAAGTCCAACCGATCGCCAACGTCTCCGACCTTCTGCGGGGCCGGCTCCCCGGAGTCGTGGTGCAGCAGGGGTCGGGCGATGTCGGCACGGCGTCCACGATCAAGATCCGCGGCAGTTCGACCATGCGGCGCGTCAACGACGGACCCCTCGTCTACATCGACGGCGTCCGTGTGAGCAACCGGATGGAGAGTGGCGGACGTGACGTCTCCCGCATCGACGACCTCGATCCCGCGATGATCGAAAGCCTCGAGGTGATCAAGGGACCCGCCGCCGCGACGCTGTACGGCACCGAAGCCGCGAACGGCGTCATCAACATCAGGACGAAGGGCGGCGGGGTCGGTGCTGCCCAGTGGAACTTCACCATGCGGCAGGGCTCGCAGTGGTTCCACGATCCCGCCGGCCACACGCCCACCAACTGGGGCGTGAATCCCAGCACAGGTCAGATCGAATCGCTGAACATCCTGGAGAATCAGGCCGAATCGGACCTGTTGTTCCGCTACGGACACACACAGTACTACGGCATCGACGTGTCGGGCGGCACCGACACTTTCCAGTACTTCATCGGCGGCTCCGCGGGGTCCGACGAAGGCGTCACCGAGAACAGCTGGGCCAAGAAGTACAACGGCCGGATCAACCTGAGGGCGCAGCCAGCGGACGATCTGGAGATCTCCGCGAACGCCGGTATTGCCCTCGTCCGCCTCCGGATCCCGAGCGACTATCCCTACGAGGAGGCGGTCTATGCCGACCCGACCCGCCTTGGCTCCGGCGACCTGCGCCGCGGCTACCGCAGGGCGACCCCGGAATCGCGGATCGAGAAGGACTTCGATCTCAACGATGCCAATCGCATGACCGCCGGGCTCACCGCCAAGCACACGCCCTTCGACTGGTTCACGCACCGGCTCACCTTCGGGCTCGACGTGACCGACGCGCTGGAAAGCTACCTCGACAACTTCCTGAGTCCGGAGTCGGCGCGCTTCTACTCCCCGAACGCGGCGCTCGGCGGCAGATTCCAGAACCGCGAGTCGGTCATCTACAGCACCTTTGACTATGCGGCGTCGGGGACACGGGACATATCGGAAGACCTCCTGTCCACGACTTCCCTGGGGTTCCAGGTCTACACCAGGACCATCGAGAACGTGGTCGCCGACGGTGACCGGTTCCCGGCCCCGGGCCTCTCCAGCGTGACGGCCGCCGGGATCCGCAGTGGGTCCGACGGGCTCGTCGAGAACAACACCGTCGGTGTGTATCTGCAGCAGCAGATGGGCTGGCAGGACAGACTCTTCGTCACCGCCGCGATCCGGGCCGATGACAACAGCGCGTTCGGTGAGAACTTCGACCTGGTCTACTATCCAAAGATCAGCGGGTCCTGGGTGGTCAAGGACGCGGCGCCCGGTAGTTCGGGCTTCCTCAACTCCTTCCGGCTCCGCGGCGCCTACGGCGAATCGGGACAGCAACCGGACGCCTTCGACGCACTGCGCAGCTTCACCACCCGGGCTTCGCCATCGGGCCAGGCCACGGTACGCCCGCTCTCTCCCGGCAACTCCGAACTCGGGCCCGAGCGCGGCGTCGAGATCGAGGCCGGCTTCGACGCGACCATGTTCAACGATCGCGTCTCGATCGACCTCACCTACTACGACCAGACGACCAGGGACGCGATCGTGGCGCGCAACGTGCCGCCCTCGTCCGGGTTCACAACGCAACGGTTCGTGAACGTGGGCGAGATCAACAACCGCGGCATCGAACTCGGCCTGATGGCCCGGGCAATCGAGACGCCGTTTTTCGCCTGGGACATGAACGTCAACCTGACCACGAATCGGAACCGGGTCGTCGAGCTCGGCCTCGGCGAGGGGAACTTCCTCCAACTCGGGTGGACCACACGGCACGCGGAAGGCTATCCGGTGGGTTCGCTCTTCGCGCCGGAGGTGATCTTTGCGGAGTTCGTTCCCGGCACCGACCAGATCAATCGGGAAACGATGCGCTGCGACAACGGACAGGGTCAGCCGGTTGCGTGCGATCCGGACGCATGGATCTACCAGGGCCACCCCGATCCCAACGTCGAGCTCTCTTTCGGCTCGGCCTTCCGGATCGGAGAGCGGCTCACAATCGACGCTCTGGTGCAAGGCAAGATCGGCCAGACCAAGTACGACCTGCAGGGCTGGTGGAGGTACGCCGCGTTCCAGCAGACCCGGCTCAACCTCTACCCGCACGAGTACAACATCAACGAGGTGGCCGAGGCCCAGTTCGGGGCAAGCGGCGAGTTCGCCCTCTGGGTCAACGAAGCCTCGTTCGTCCGCTTCCGGGAACTCTCGGCAATTTACACCATGCCCGACGAGTGGGTGAAGCTGGTCGGCGCAAGCCGCGGCAGCCTCACCATCTCGGCCCGCAATCTCGGGATGCTCTGGACCAACTGGCAGGAATGGCCGCATCACGATCCCGAAGTCGTGGACCCCAGCAACACCTTCGCGGGCAACCGCGAACCGCAGGAGGATTCCGCGGTTCCGCCGCTGACCGCGCTGACGCTCACCATCCGCCTGGGCATGTAAGGAGACCGGAACCATGATGAATCGACCAACGAATCGATCGCTGAGAACCGCCGTCCTCGTGCTTGCCATGTCGGCCCTGGGCGCCTGCGACGCACTCGACGAACTGCTGAGCGTGGACGCGCCTTCACGCGTCAGCGCCAGCGACCTCGAAAACCCGGCGACGGCTGGACTGCTCGTGGCCAGCGTCGCCAACGAATTCCGCTGCACGCTGACCTACTACGCGGCGGCAAGCGCCCTGACCGGAAACGAATGGCGCGACGCCTCCAACAACTCGGTGCTCAACATCTGGGATCAGCGGGTGCACGACACCAGCGGATACGGCTCCCAGTACGCGAGCGCCGACTGCGGGAGCGGTCAGCCCGCCCTGTATCGGCCCATGTCCCGTACGCGCTGGCTCGCCGACTACACGCTGGGCCTGCTCGCGGAGTGGACCACCGAGGAAGTGCCCAACAAGGCCGCGTACGAGGCCGAAGTGGCGCTCTATGCGGGCTATACCTACATCCTGTTCGGCGAGTCGATGTGCACCGTCGCCTTCGACGAGGGTCCCGAACAGATGCCCGCCGACGCCTTCAACCTGGCGATCCAGCGCTTCGACCAGGCGATCGCCGCGGGCGCCAGCGGGGCCATCCTGCACGCGGCCCAGGTGGGCAAGGCGAGGGCGCAACTCAACCTGAATCAGAAGTCGGCAGCCATGTCGACCGCGTCCTCGGTGCCCAATGGCTTCTCTTTCCAACTCAACTACTCGAACGCCGAGGCGGTGACCCGCAACAAGTTGTGGGAATTCAACATCGACCATCAGAACGTGACGGTCGCCGAGCCCTACAGGGATGTTCGGTACAATGACATGCCCGATCCGCGCGTAGCCGTGAAAGACGCGCAGGCCACGAATTCCCAGACCGGCATTGCCATCTTCGTCTCCGAGAAGTACCCGGACGCGTCGTCACCGATCGAGATGGCCGGATATGCGGAAGCGCAACTGATCATCGCCGAGGCGCAGATCGACGCAGGCAACCTCGACGGCGCGGTCGCCATCTTCAACGCGCTGCACAGCTCTGCCGGCCTCCCGGAATACCAGGGCGACATGACCGCCGGCGCCCTCACTGCGCAGCTCATCTACGAGCGCGCGGCCGAGAACTACCTGGAGGGCCAGCACCTCCAGGACCTGAAGCGCTTGAACATTCCCCTCTATCCGCCGACCGGAACCGACGACGGTTTCGGCGGCGCCTACGGCGACGAGATCTGCTTCGAGTTGCCGGCTACCGAATTCCAGAACAACCCGTCGATCTCGGGCGGTTGACGGGCGGTCCGGAATAGTGATCGAAAGGAAGCCAGGCGTGTGGCCCGGGTGCGCTGGCAGGCGCACCCGGGCCCGCGCTGTTCAGGCGCTGTGGATCCTGCTCGTTCTGGGAACGGCGTCGGCGTGCCGCACCTGGCAGCCCACGACGATGACCCCGGAGAGGCTGATCGCCACGGAGCGGCCCGAGCGCGTGCGCGTAACGGTCCCCGGCGGCGCGACGGTCACGCTGCACAACCCAATCGTGGTCAACGATTCGATCGTCGCCTCCGTTGCGCCCGATCCGCAGGGACCCTTCGCAACCGCGCGGCCCGGCGTGCCGACCGCGGCGGTCGAGGGGCTGGAGGTGTCCCGCCTCAGCAGGGCGCGCACAATCGCCATGGGGGTGGGAATCGTGGCGGTTTCGTTGGGATGGGCCAGGTTCGCGGGCGCCAACAATTCCGGCGAGCCTCCGGTGGATCCACCACTCGAGAAGGACGGGTTCCGCCCACGCGAATCGGGCGGCCTTCGTATCAGCTGGCGTTTCCCCTGGTGATGGGCAGCCACAACCTCCGCTCGAACGACGGCGTAACCGTATTGGCGAAGTGCCCCTGAGCCAGTGCCGCGACTAGCCGCCTGCCGCGAACCAGTCTCCTGCCAACCACGGTTTGCCCCCTGGACTCGGGATCGAGTCGAATGCCCCACACATGCGAGTCCGTAGCGTCGAACGGGTAGAAGGACCACGGCACCACGATAGGCCGGGGCCCAGCATTGTCTCCAATTCGCACGGCGTACCAGACGTCCAGCGTGTCGCCCGGTTTCTCGTGATTCCTGATCCAACATTGCGCCGAGCGAGAGCGGTAGGGTGCTGCGGCCGAGGGGCAACGCGGAGCGAAGTCCAAGAGAACGCGCTATGTAAATCATAGTTGTCATAATGTATACTTTAGTTTACACAATCTCGTGCGCTCACAACGGCTTCTCTGCCCAGGGCCTTCAGAAGTCACAGCTGATTCGAGGCGTCGTCGCTCTCCGGAGTCGCCCTCCCCTTGCTCCGATTCCGCAGAATGCTACGATAGCACTCGACCCGAAAGTGTGGTACGGGTGGTCAGCCGCGATCCCCGTCCGCCGCATGATCGGCGCCTGCCTTCCCCCGAACCCCCGACGGACAATGGCCGAAGACACCATATTCTCGAAGATCGTGCGGGGTGAGATCCCGGCGGACATCGTCTACCGGGACGACCTGGTCACCGCTTTCCGCGACATCAGTCCCATCACGCCGACCCACGTCCTGATCGTGCCGAACGAGACGATCCCCACGCTCGCGGACGCGTCTGCGGACGATGAGGCGGTGCTCGGGCGCATGCTCCGCGTGGCCGCCGACATCGCCGAGAACGAGGGAATCGCGACCGACGGCTACCGGGTCATGATCAACTGCCGGGACCACGGGGGGCAGGAGGTGTACCACCTGCACCTGCACCTGATGGGCGGGCGGCCGCTCGGCGGTATGGTGCGGCGATAGGTCGAGAATGGCTTCCCGGCGGTTCATCGCGGCCATCGTGCTCACCGGCGCGCTGGCCCCTGGCCCGCAGTCGGCGTCCGCCCAGTCTCCGCCCACCCTCGACCGGGTCCTCGCATTCCCCACCCCAATCCCCGGCGAAGAACTGCAGGCCGACCGCGGCGCGGCGGGCGTGTGGCTCCGCATCCGGAAGCTGCGGACAACGGCCAGCATCCTGCACGTCACGGCCCATCCCGACGACGAGCACTCCGGCATGCTGACCCTGGCCAGCCGAAGCTGGGGCGCCCGCACCGCCCTCCTCAGCCTGAACCGCGGCGAAGCCGGCGCCAACGCAATCGGGCCCGAGCTTTTCGACGCCCTCGGCCTGATCCGCACCCGCGAACTGGTTCTTTCGGGACGCTACTACGGCCTCGACGACCTGTACTTCACCACCGCGGTCGACTACGGCTACTCGAAATCGGTCGAAGAGGCGTTCCGCAGCTGGGACCGCGAGGCGGTCCTTGAGGACATGGTGCGGGTGATCCGGCTGAACCGGCCGCTTGTGGTGGTGTCGCGTTTTCACGGGTCCCGCCGCGACGGCCACGGCCACCATCACGCAGCGGGTCTGCTGACGCCCGAGGCCGTTGCTGCGGCCGCCGATCCAGCACGCTTCCCCGAGCAGATCACGCGGGAGGGGCTCCGGCCCTGGCGGGTGCTGCGGGTGTTCCGCGGCGGCCTGCGGGTGGACGAGGCCCATCACGTCGCGGTGGGAGACGCGTACAGCCCGTTGCTGGGCATGTCGTACCAGCAGTGGGCGAGCCTGGGCCTGAGTCTGCAGCGGTCGCAGACGTCGGGCCGCGTGCGAGCGGGCGGCGAACGGGTGTACCGGTATGAGCAGCTGGGACCAGGTGCGGCGGACGAGATCGCGGACGAAGTGGACACCGACTTCTTCACGGGTCTCGACACGAGTCTCCCAGGTCTGCCAGGGCTACTGGGTGAAGAGGCGGGGGACGGCATCACCGAGGTGCTTGCAGAGCTCCACGGCATCGTTGAGCGGGTCCTGGAAGAATTCGACTTCAACGCGCCGGAGAGATCGGTGCCGGAGCTGTTGCGCGGGCACGAACTGCTGACCACCTGGATCAGGCGAGCGCGGGTGACCCCGGAGATGGACTTCCATGTGGCGGTCAAGCAGCGGCAGTTCGAGGATGCGATCGTCGCCGCAGCGGGTGTCGAAGTGCGGGCGATGCTGGAGAGCGTGGCCGGAGGGGCCGTGGTCGCGCCGGGCGAGGAGGCCGTGGTGGCTATCCGGGTCGCAAGCGCGATTCCGGATTGGGTGCTGGTCCATCACAGTTCGGTCGCCGACGCATCCGACGCGACGCTGGCTGCGGAGGACGTCGACCATGAGTGGACGATGGGGGACCCGCTGAGCGCCCTGGCCGAGGACATCGCCAGTCGGGAGGCCCGGATGGAGGAGTCTCTCAGCACGACATACGACATCCGGATTCGGTCGGAGAGTGCCGTGCCCGGCCCCTATTTCTCTCGCAACGGACTCGCCGAAAACCACTACGAGGTGGCGGACTCGATCTCGCTGCACATGCCTTGGCGTGACGCTTCCCTTCGTGCCGTAGTTGGTCTGAGATTGCCCGGCACATCCGGTACCGGGTCGCTAAGCGGCACATTCCTGGCCAGGACCGTACCTGTAACGGGGTCCGTGCCACAACTGCCGTACGGATCCGTCGCGCGCCGCGTGGAAGTGCTGCCGGCGCTGTCGGTGGGCGTGAGCCCGGCAGTGCGTGTCGTGCCCGCGCGTGCCCGGGGCGGTAGTGTGGCACGCGCCGAACCGGTCGAGGTGCTCGTCCGCCTGGAAGCCAACGCGCCGGATCTCTCCGCCGAAGCCGAGCTCGAGCTTCCCACAGGCTGGACGGCAATGCCATCGTCGATCAGGCACGACTTCCGAAGCCGCGGCGAGGTGCTCGAGACTCCCGTCACAATCCAACCTCCGCCTGACTGGAGCGGCGACGCGGTCATGGAGGCGGTCGCGCGCTTCGTGGCCGGTGCGGACGAGGGGCGCCCGGCAGTTGACGCGCGCCCGGACGCGCAGACCGGCGCCCCACCCGAATACCGCTCCGGCTGGCAGGTCATCGACCACCGTGATCTGCCCCTTGCGCGGCTCGGCATCCCCGCCCGGACCTTGGTCCGTTCCGTCGATGTCGCTTCGCTGGATGACCTCTCGGTGGGCTATGCAATGGGCGTGGGGGACGAGGTCCCGGCTGCGATCGAGGCCCTCGGCGCGACGGTGACGCTACTGGACGAGGCGGCCCTGACCGGCGGCGAACTGGACGCTTTCGACGCGATCGTCGTGGGCACGCGCGCATATACCGTGCGCCGCGATCTGGTCGAGAACAATCAGCGGCTGCTCGGCTACGCCCGGCGTGGCGGCAACCTGGTCGTGCTCTACCAGACCCAGGAGTTCGTGCCGTCCGAGATGGCGCCGTATCCGGCCTCGCTGCCCCGTGGCGCCGAGGAGGTCTCGGAGGAGGATGCGCCGGTCCGGCTGCTCGCCCCTTCCCACGCCCTGCTTTCGACCCCGAACCTGATCTCGGAAGCCGATTTCGACAGCTGGCTGGAACAACGCGGCTCGAAGTTCTTCACCGAATGGGATCCGGCCTACACCCCGCTGGTCGAGACGCATGACACCGGCCAGGAGCCACAGCGCGGCATATGGCTCACGGCGGAAGTCGGGGAGGGGCGCTACAGCTACGTGGCGCTGGCCTTGCACCGCCAGTTGCCCTACGGCGTGCCCGGCGCCTACCGCATCCTGTCCAATGTGCTGTGGCCGTGACCCTTACAGCCATTGACTGGATCGTCGTCGCCGTATACGGCGCGCTGACGCTCACCATCGGCTTGCGCCTCGCGCGGCGAGCGGGGCGCAGCGTCGAGGACTTTTTCGTGGCTGGGCGCTCCCTTCCGTGGTGGATTGCGGGCACATCGATCGCGGCCACGTGGTTCGCCAGCGACGCACCCCTCGCCACCGCGGCCCTCGTCCGGCGCCAGGGAGTCTTCGGCAACTGGCTGTGGTGGTATGAGGCGGCCGGCATCCTGATGCTGACCTTCTTCTATGCGCGGCTGTGGCGGCGCGCCGGGATCCTGACCGACGCGGAAATGATCGAGCTTCGCTACGGCGGCGCACCCGCGCGCATCCTGCGCGGCTTCTCCGCCGTCTACCAGGGGCTGCTCAAGAACGCCGTCGTCATGGGCTGGGTGATGCTGGCAATGGTCAAATTCGCCGAGGTGCTGCTCGGATGGGACGCGGCGCTGACCCTTATCGTGTGTGTCAGCCTCGCCCTCGTCTACACCGTGGCGTCCGGCCTCTGGGGTGTGGTGGTCACCGACGTGCTGCAGTTTGTGGCGGGCATGCTCGGGTCGATCACGCTGGCAGGGATCGTGCTGGCGCGCTTCGGCGGCCCATCCGCAATGGCAGCGGCCATCCGGGAGGCTCCGGCCGCCCCCGCCGGCGCACTCGACCTGGTGCCGAGCGCGACGGGTGCCTCTTCGCTGGAATTCCTGTCCTTCCTGTGCCTGATCCTGATTCTGTGGATGCGAAGCGGGCAGGGCGACGGATACGTCGCGCAACGCCTGTTCGCCACCCGCGACGAGCGCCAGTCTGTGATGGCCTCGCTTTGGTTCGCGTTCGCGGGAACGGTGCTGCTGACCTGGCCGTGGATCGTGGCCGGCCTGGGGTCGCTGCTGGTGTTCCCGGCGGGACCCGGAGCCGACCCGGCGCTCATGGCCGACCCGGAACTCGCCTACCCCATGATGATCCGCGAACTCATGCCGACGGGGCTGCGCGGCCTCATGGTCGCGACCTTCCTCGCCGCCTTCATGAGTACGATGGACACGCACCTGTGCTGGGGCGCTTCGTACATGGTCAACGACGTGTACCGCCGCTTCGTGAGGCGCGACGGGTCCGAACGCCACTACGTGGCCGCGTCGCGGGTGGCCGTGGTCGGCCTGGCCGTCCTGGCCGCCTTCGTCGCCTGGCAGATGGAGTCGATCCAGCGTGGGTGGATCTATATCATAGAATTGACCGCGGGTGTCGCGGTGGTGTGGCTGCTCCGGTGGTACTGGTGGCGGATGAATGCCTGGGCAGAGATTGCCGCCATGGCGGGCTCGGTGGTGCTCGCGAACGGCCGTGCGCTGTTGAGCGCGGTACAAGCCGCCATTCCCTTGCCCGCTCCGGTGCTGGACATGGTGGCGACCTTCTACGCTCCCGAGATGGACCTGGTCCGCGCGGTGGTTATCCTCGTCACCTGCACCCTGCTCTGGTTGATTGTGATTCGTTTCACAAGCCCCGAAAGGGATGAAGTGCTGGATCGCTTCCACCGCCGCGTGCGACCCGGGGGATGGTGGGACCCCGTAGCCGCCCGAACGGGCGTGGTATCGGCCGATCCCCCCGCCTCCCGCATGTGGACCGGATTCGTCCTCGGTGGGCTGTTCGTCTACGGCAGCCTGCTCGGGATCGGATGCTTGCTCACCGGGCGGGCCGGAGCCGGCTTGCTGCTGCTGGGCGTGTCCATGGCTGCAGCGGTCGCGACCGTGCGGCTGGCGGACCGCGACACGACCCCAACGCCACCCACCCCACCCCCACCCTCCCCCACCCCATGAAGATCGTCCTCGTCGGCGCCGGCAGCCGTGAATTCGGCCCCGCGACCATCCGCGACATCCTTCTCAGCGATCCCCTCTGCGATGGCGGCATCGAAGTCGCCCTGGTCGACATCGACCCGTCCGGCCTCCCCCGCGCGCAGGCCTACGCCGAAGCCGTCGCGCAGCTCCTTGGCCGCTCCGCCACCGTGTCCGCCTCGACCCAAGTGGCAGACACTCTGCCCGGCGCCGACGCCGTCATCCTCTCCATCGAGATCAACCGCTACTTCCATTGGGCGCAGGACTTCCACGTGCCCCGAAGCTTCGGCTTCCGCCAGATCTATGGCGAGAACGGCGGACCCGGCGGACTCTTCCACGCACTGCGCAACATGGGCCCCACCATCGAGGTCGCCCGCGCGATGGAGCGGCACTGCCCCGACGCGTGGCTCGTCAACTACACCAACCCACTCACCAGGCTGTGCGAAGCCGTGAGCCGCCTCACCGACGTGCGTGTCGTCGGCCTCTGCCACGGAATCTTCCACGGAATCGAGCAGATGGCTCGCCTTCTGGACCTGTCGCCCGACCGCCTCGACGCACTCGCCAGCGGATTGAACCACTTCTCCTGGTTCGAGGCCGTCCGGGACCGCGAAACCGGGGAAGACCTCTACCCGCGCCTTGCCGAACGCGAGCGCGCGGCCGATTGGCTGCACGACTGGGATGAAATCGCGCTCAGCCGCACGCTGTTCCGCGTCTTCGGGCGGTTCCCGAGCCCCGGAGCCAACCATATCGGCGAATACATCCGCTGGGCCGGCGACTTCCTGGCCAGCAGCACGCTCCAGTTCTTCTACGACCCCGCGGAGGGCCATCCCTGGGAGACCGACGAAGTCCCCACCTGGATCTACAATCTCGGGGACAATCCCACCGAGACGCCGCTGTTTCCGGACAAACGGCGCGAGCGGGCGCGTGGAAGCCGGGATGAGCGCGCGGGCGAGGTCGAGCAGGCGCCGCTGGAGCCTTCCGGCGAACTCGCGGGCCCCCTTCTCGAGGGCGTTCTGCGCGGCGAAAAACGCTATCTCGACGCGGTCAACGTTCCCAATGCGGGCTACGTTCCCGGCCTGCCCAAAGACGTCGTGGTCGAAGTCCCCGCGACAGCGGATCGATCCGGTGTCCACGCCATGCATATGGCACGGCTCCCCGAGGGCATCCTCGCCCTTCTCCGCACCCAGACCAGCATCACTCGGCTGCTGGTGGACGCGTTCAAGTCAGGCTGCCGCCGTCCCCTGCTTCAAGCGTTGCTCCTGGATCCCACCACCGAGTCCTACCGCCAGGCGGTGAGCCTCATCAACGAGATGTGCCGGCTGCAGGAGGAGGTGCTACCGGTGTTGGAGTGGTAGGGAAGGGACGCTGGCAGGAGTAGCAGTCAGAATCGTCAGCTGGATTCCCCGCACTTGTCCAAAAAAAGCCATAATAGCTATTATAGCTTCCATGAGAGAGGTTACCGCCAAAGAGGCCAAGAATCGTTTCGGACGTCTTCTGGAGTCCGCACAGCGGGCGCCTGTGCGGGTCACCCGAAACGGCAGACCGGTCGGTGTGATGATGTCCATGCAGCAGTTCGAGCGACTGCGCGGCGTCGCGTGGGAGAGGCTGGCGGACACGATGGACACCCTGGGTCGGGAAGCATCGGCGAGGGGTCTGACCGACTCGGAGTTGGAATCGCTCCTCGCCGATGAGAGTTGAGCGGGTCGTTGTCGACACCAACGTCCTGATCAGCGCGGCGCTCAGGCCCAAGGGTCCGCCGCGGGCTGTCATCGACACGATCCGAACAGCCAACGGCGTTCTCCTCTTTTCAAACGAGTCCTTCCACGAACTGCAAAGCCGGCTGCTACGGGCGAAGTTCGATCGCTACGTCGGACAAGAAGGGCGCGTGCTCTACCTCGTCCAAATCAAGGCTGTGTCGGAATGGGTCTCGATCACGGGCGCCAAACTTGGCTGTCGCGACCCCGATGCCGACAAGATCCTGGAGACCGCGCTCATGGGCGACGCGGATTGTCTGGTCACGGGAGACCGGGATCTGCTCGAAATGTCCCCATTCAGCGGCATCCCGATTGTGAACCCGGTCGCCTTTCTCGAACTGCACAGCCCCGCTTAGGCGTTGGCCGCCCCCAAGCACGCACGACCATCCTCGCCCCCCTACCGCTCCAACGCCCACACCTGCACCGACTCGACTCCCAGGTCATCCGTGGCCTGCCCAAGGATGTAGTCGGCGCCGACCTCAAGCACCGTCAGCCCCTCGGGCGTCTCAACGAACCCCAGCACCCGCCCTTCCGCGTTGAAGACCGTCCACAACGGTGCGGGCCTGTCCATGCCTGGAAGGGTCGCTTCCCGCACCCAGAGATGGTCCAGCGCGTCGACCAGCAATGCCCGGAATGCCGGGAAGCTCTCCACCAGCGGCATGCCCTTGTAGCCCTCGCGCGTCCATTCGAGACGGTCTCCGCTCAGGTTGGTGCGTTCCAGGGCGTCGTCGATCGCGCGGTCAACCTCTTCGCGCGTTGGTGCACGATTGGTGTAATCGCGGCGAACGATGCGAGCGAGTTCGCCCGTCGTCCGGTCGTGGGCACGGATTTCGTAGTGATCGTCCGGTGCGAGAACGACCATCTCGCCCCAGGATGCCTCGTGCAGCGAGCGGCTGAACGGCAGCAGGCCGAACACCGCCATGCGGCCCTCCATGTTGATGAAGGACTCGCGCCCGGGGTGCTCCCCCAGCGAGACGAGCGTGCGACCGTCAGCACCACGCACTTCGTGGGTGATCCTCTCCCGCCGGTAGCCCGGGCCGCCCCCGGCGTCCACGATCCGCCCCAGGACGGTGCCGTCACGCATGGACATTCGAGGCTCGGCCGGGCGACCCTCCGCCTCGAGGACGAACGAGCGCCCCAACGCCCCTTCCGAGTCGAAGACGGCGATGGTATGGGCCTGGCTGTCCCACGCGACTATGGAGTCGCCCGGCCAGGAGGCCACCCCGGCGAGCGCCGTGAATTCCCCCGGCCCCTCTCCCGCCCGTCCCCAGGTGGCCTGGTGCACCCCGGCAGCATCGAACACGCGGATCTCGCCTGTCCCGGTGTTCGCGACGACGATGCGACCGCCCGGCAGCATCACGGCGTCGTCGGCCCCGTGCAACAGGTACGCCTCCTCGCCGGTCACTTCGCCGATCGACAGCGAGGGCTCCGGACCGATTCGCCACGGCAATCGCGAATTGTCGGCAGGGCGGGCGTTCTCGAAGATCCGGATCCCGGCGCTGTCCCGGGCCTGGGAGGCCGGGAGATCCTGTAGCGCACTTGCCGTGCTGCCGGAAGTCAGGTGGAAAACGACCGCGATCAACGGCGCGACGCGCGTGGGCGCGCAGATGATGAAGCAGGCGGATTGCTGTTTCGAGCCAGGCATTGATGCATCTCCTAATGTTTTAGGAGAATATGGCATGCGGAGCCGGCCGACGCCAGCCGATGTCAACTCCAGTTCACACAATGTCAACCGGAGTTGACAGAATTCAGTCCCTCACCACCCCCAGGGTCACCCGCGACGGGTAGTCCGGCCCCCGGTGCACGGTCTGGGACGCAACCAGGTAGTCCTCGGGGGCCGCCGTGTACGTGTTCACGAACTGCTGCGGGTTGCGGTCGTACGCGGGGAACCACGAACTCTGCACGTGCACCATGATCCGGTGGCCCGCCTTGAAGGTGTGGTAGCGGTCGCGCAGGTCGATGTGGATCGGAGTCACCTCACCGGGAACCATCGCCTCGGGGTGCTCGAAGCTGTTGCGGAAGCGGCCGCGCATGATCTCGCCCGCCAGGTGCATCTGGTAGCCGCCCATCGGCACATCGCAGAAGGGCGAGTCCGGGGCGTCGTCCGGTTGGACGTCGATCACCTTCACGATCCAGTCGGAGTCGGTGCCCGTCGTCGACACGAAGATGTCGGCCAGGATCGGACCCGCGATGGTCAGGTCCTCCGTGAGCGGCTGCGACTCGTAGACGAGCACGTCCCGCCGCGCCGACGCGAAGCGCTGGTCCTCGACCTTCCAGAGATGCCCGAGCGTCGTGCGCTCCTCCGCCGAGAATGGAACGGGATTGTTCGGGTCGCTGACATAGCTGTCCGAGCCACCCGGGCCGGACGGCGGATCGAACGACAGCGCGCGTTCGTCGGCCAGGTACACCGACACCGGCTCGACGCCCGCCGGCGGCCAGGTCTCGTGAGTGCGCCACACATTCGACCCGGTCTCGAAGACGAAGGCCTCAGGGGCCGCCCAGCCCTCCGCACCCCGCAGATGATTCTCGAAGAAGGGGAACTGGACGTCCCGCTGGAAGGTCACCGAAGTCTCGTCAACGAACTCGATACACCCCAGGTGGTCACCGAGCATGCGCGACCACCCGCCGTGCAGCCACGGACCCGCCGCCAGCGTGTTCTCGATGCCCGGATTCTCCGCCTCGATCGTGCGGTAGATCGACATCGGCCCGTAGAAGTCCTCGGTGTCAAACCACCCCGCGACGTTCAGGATCGGGTGCCCGATGCCGCGCAGGTGCGGGAGCGCGTTCTGCCGCTGCCAGTACTCGTCGTACGTGTCGTGCTCGATGAAATTATTCCAGGCCGGGACATCGCCATGGAAATACAGGTCGTCGATGTTCGCCGCCGACCCCGCGGCCAGAAAGAATTCGTAGCCCGAGTCGGTGCCGTAGTCGAAGGCACCCTCCCGCGCGTCGGTGGGTCCATCTCGCCTGCGTGCGTTTCTGGCGAGCCAGGAGAATGCGTACATGACCCTGAAGGCGCCGTTGTGGTGCCAATCGTCCCCTATGAACATGTCGGAAGGGGAGGCTTGAGGTGACGACGCTGCAAGCGCCGGGTGCGCATCCACCATCCCCATGACGGTCTGCCAGCCCGGGTAAGAGATCCCCCACTGCCCCACCATGCCGTTGTGGCCCTCCACATTCGCGAGCGCCCACTCGATCGCATCGTAGTTGTCGGTGCTCTCGTCGACCGTAGTCGGCCCCTTGGGTTTCGGCGCCAGGGGGCGGATGACCTCGAATTCGCCCTCCGACCGGAACTTGCCGCGTACGTCCTGAAAGACGAACACGTAGCCCGCCCGGTCGAACTCGGCGGATGGCCCGAGCGGGTTGCGGTACTCGCCCGGCTCGTACGGCGCGATCGAGTACGGCGTGCGGAACAGCATGATCGGTACCGGCGCGGTCGCGAAGCGCGGCGTGTAGACGATCGTGTACAGCTGTGCTCCGTCCCGCATGGGGACCATGTGCTCGCTCTTATCGTAGTTGTCCTCGAGCCAGGCCAGATGGGCCCGGTCGCCACCGTTCGGGGCCTCGCGTGCGCGGTCCCAGGCCGAGCCTCCCGCAGGCGCCCCGGGTGAATCGCAGGCCCAGGCGCCGAGCGCCAGCAGAATTGCAACCTTCGTTCTCATGTACTCACGCTTTCGGGACAGAATCGTTCGACAACTTCACCCGGAGAAACAGATACGCTGCGTTGCCGTCCGGAGCGAGTCCGTCGATATTCGGCGCATGAACACAACACGCGTGCAGGTCAGACCCGTCACGCCCGTGATCGGCGCCGAGATCCGCGGGCTGGATCTCGACGACGTCAGTGACTCCGACTTCCAGCTGATTCACGACGCGCTCATGGATCACTGCGTTATCTTCTTCCGCGACCAGGACATCTCGATCGAGAGCCAGAAGGAGCTCGGCGCGCGCTTCGGCGAGTTGGTCGCGCATCCGAACGATCCCGGGGTCGACGGGCACCCCGAGGTGATGCCGATCCACGCGGATGAGAACTCCCGGCGGGTCGCGGGCGAGCAGTGGCACTCCGACGTGTCGTGTGACCCGCTGCCGCCGATGGGGTCGATGCTGCGGCTGCACACGGTGCCCGAGACGGGGGGCGACACGCTCTTCGCGAACATGTATGCCGCCTACGAGGCGCTCTCCGACCGGATGCGGGCGTTGCTGGACGGCCTGACCGCGGTGCACGACGGAGGGCCGTACTACCGGGAGACGAACCGGATCATCGGACGCGACGACGGCGGTCGCAGCTATCCGTCGGCCGAGCATCCGGTGGTACGGACGCATCCGGTCACCGGCCGCAAGGCCCTCTTCGTGAACCCGATGTTCACGCAGTACATCGTGGGCCTGCCCCCGGCGGAGAGCCGCGGGATCCTGGCGCTCCTGTACGAACACGTCGCGCGCCCGGACTTCCAGTGCCGCTTCCGCTGGCGCAGGAATTCGATCGCGTTCTGGGACAACCGCTGTGCCCAGCACCACGCGATCTGGGACTACTGGCCGGCGACGCGGTCGGGTTATCGGGTCACGATCCGCGGGGAGGCACCGGTCTGAGGGGTGCTGGGCGGCCGGGCGCGAGAGCCCTGTGGACCACCTGGATTGTGGCCAGTGCCATCGGCGGATGGATCTGTGCCGTCTTCGCACGACCCGTCAGCATCGCCGTCGGCGGGGTGGTGGGCAACGTCCTGGGCCCGATTGCGGCCGAGGCGGCGGTGGGCGCGTTGACGATGGGGGGCATTCTGCTCGGGGTCGCTCTGGGGCAGTGGTTGGTGATTCGCGGAAGGGTCTCATGGGCCGGCCGGTTGGCGTTGGCGACGGCTCTGGCTGGGGCGGCGGGCGGTGCCGCCGCGCTGGGCATGTTGCAGGCGGTGGCGGGCGTCGCCGGTGAAGCCGGGAGCGTGGCTGTCGCCGTGGTGCCGGGATTGGCCGCATTCTGGGTCGTTCACTGGTGGGTGTTGAAGACGCGGATCAGTGCTCCTGGCCACTTTGCCGCGCTGGGCGTCGTCGCGCTGATCGCGGCCGTCCTGGGCACCGCTCTGGTCGGTGCGATCGCCGGTGATCTGGCAGGGCAAGGAATCGGTGGGGGCACCCTGGGGGCGGTCTATGCGGCGGTGACAGGGCGGAGGGTGATCGGAGCAGCCATCTGATGCACCCCCCTTCCACGACACGATGGTACTTGATTTAGTACCATAGTCCGTGTACGTTGGGTCGTGAGAACCAAGCACCGAAGGGTACTGGAGCGCGTCTTTGCGATACCCACGCCATCGAACATTCGGTGGCGGGAACTCGAGACCATGCTGCGGGCCTGCGGGGTCGAAATCGTTGAGCGTTCGGGATCCCGAATCGGATTGCACCTGGGCAACGAGAGGATCGTCATCCACCGTCCCCATCCGAGACCGAACACCGGGCGGGCGACAGTCCGAGACATCGCGTTGTTCCTGAGAGCCGCAGGAGTGGAGCCATGATGGAGTACAAGGGCTACGTCGCCGAGGTGGAGTTCGACGACTCCATCGATGTCCTTCACGGGCGGATCGTGAACAGCGGTCCGTATCCAATCGCAACTTTCGAGGCAACGGATGCCAAGGAGCTACGGAGGGAATTCGAACGGTCGGTAGATGAATACCTCAAGTGGTGTGAGGAAGATGGAGTCGAGCCCAAGCGACCGTTCTCGGGGAAGCTGAATCTCCGCCTTGGCTCTGAACTTCACTCAGTCGTGGCCGAAGCAGCACTCGCCAACCGGATGAGCATCAATTCGTGGATAGTGCAGGCGTTGCGTAGGAGCATCGGCGTCAAGGCAAACTACCGCGGCCTTGACGCCGACAAGAGGACATGATCCAGCCCGCGTAGCCCACGCCACGCGGCCAGGACCCCCTCACCACTCGAACACCGCCGCATCCCGGTTCAGTTGCAGCACCAGCACATCCGGGTCGATCACCACGCGCTCGGGCTCGAACCCCGCGCGAATCACGAACTCGGCCGACGCCCCGGCGCCCAGTTCCACCTCGGTACGGGCGTCGCGGTAGTCCTCGTTCACCACGGTGCGGCTCCCGTCGTCACCCTCGTCCGACCACCGCTCGCCCGAGGTCGCGCCCACCTGCACACGCATTCGCCCGGTTCCCGCGTTCTCCAGCGTCCCCCGCACCACCCACTCACCGCCCTCCAGCGTCTTCGTCACGTCGGAGAACCTGTACTCAGGCACGACCACGTCGAAGAACCACTGCTCGGCGAACGCATCGAACGCCACCGTATCCGGCGCGAAGTCCCGCAGCACGGCCAGCATGTCCTGAATCACGGGGAAGTCCGAGTCCGGGTTGTACTTCGCGATGAATGCCTGGAGCCCGGCGAGGATGTTCTCCCGCCCCATCTCCTGCTGGAGCATCCACGGCACCCAGCCTCCCTTGTCATAGGTGACCGTTCCGTCCCCGGGCCGGGTCCCGTCGATCTCGACCATCGGCCGCTCGGAGTCCACGAAACGCTGGTCGCCGTACATCTGCTCCAGCCGCTTTGCGAACTCGATCCGGTAGCGGTCGCCGTAGACCTGTTCGTGCAACAGCATCGTCGAGTAGTGGGCCATTCCCTCCGAAAGGATGTTGCCACCCGGACCCTGGCCGGGCGTCAGCAGATTGCCCCACCACTGGTGAGCGGCCTCGTGCGCGACCACCATGAAGGCGATGTGCGACCTGGGGTCGCTCTTCGCGAGGAAACCGATCCCCTCGCTGAAGGTGATGTTGGTCGGGAAGCCCTGCGCGTAGGTCGCGAAGGCCGCGAACTCCGAGATCTTGAGCAGATCCCACGGGAAGGGATAGAACCACTCGGAGAAGTACTTGCGCGCGGCGTCCAGCGCCGCCGACATCTCCTCGATGTTGTAGTCGTGCTCGGGGTGGTAGTAGATCGCGGTCCCGTCACCCTCCTTCACGGCGTACTTGCCCGCCACGACGTTGAACAGGACCACCGGGTGGTCGGTCTCCCAGACCACCGTCCGCCGACCGTCCGCCACCTGGTCGCTGACCTTCTTCCCCACCCCGTTCGCTGTGTATTCCTCCGGTAGCGTGATCTGCGTGCGCACGGTAAAGGGCTCCCCTCCCCAGCCGAACAGCGGCTCGGTTTCGCCCTCGTAGAAGTCGTCCGGGTAGTCCCGGGGCTCGGACGAGTTGTCGTCGTCCACGCCGATGTTGTCGAGGTAACCGGGAGTGGGCAGGAACGTGGGCGTGAACGCGGTCAGCACGATCCCGGACTCGAGGATGAACTGCCCCGCGCCGCCCGCCTCCCTGCTCATCCCCCGCGGGAACTCGAGGTCGTAGCTGAAGCCGATCGTGAGCGAGTCGCCGGGTCCCAGTGGATCCTCGGGGGTGAAGACGAACAGGTTGGAACGGTCGTCCGGCTCGTGCGGTTCCCCGTTCAGCGTCCATTCGATCGGATCCCACTGACCGGCCGTGACCGGGATGTCCTCGTAGGCGTGGTCGCGGTGGTTATGGAAGGTGTACACGCCCTCGACGGCGACCGAGCGCTCGGCGGGCTCGAAATCCAGTTCCACGTCGACATCGGAGACGGACGGCATCTCGAAGTCGGTCCAGGTCGCCACGTTTTCACGCCAGTAATCCTTGCCGGCCTCTTCCACAGCCGGGCCATCACGGCCGGCCCGTCCACCGAAAAACAGCACCAGCGCAAGCGTGACGCCCGGCAGCGCGAACGGAACCAGCCGCACAGTGCCGATCAACAGGGGCTTCGGCCGCATTCGATGTACGAGCCGCGTTGCGTCGCGGTCCTGACGGCCGAACCACTTCACGGCCAGCGCGACGAGCAGCGGCACCAGACTCAGGTACAGGAGCCGATTGAGCAGCAGCTCCCGTCCATTGAGTGAGAAAGTGCCCATGTCGGTCCACTGGACGGCGTTCCAGGCCATCCAGTTCCGGACCCACCCGAACGGTTCGAGGATGGCCATCCGAATGGCCGTGTAGAGGGTCAGGAACAGCCCGATGGCGTACACGACGTACCGGTTGCGGAAGAAGGCGAATAGTGCCGTCACCAGTGCCGCCCAGAAAATGAAGGTGGGCACCATTACGCCGCCCCAGGTTGCAACGAAGGGGAAGACGTCGAAGCCCACGGGGCTGCCCTCGAAGAGCTGCTGGTAGAGGATGACCATAGAGCTGGCGATAACGCCAATGACCAGGATCAGTCCGGCCACCATGCTGGTACCGATGGTCTTTCCAAGCAGGATCGAGCCTGTCCCGATGGGCGTCGAGTTGAAGATCTCGACGAGTCGGCGGCTGCGCTCCTTGTGCAGCGACTCGACCGTGTAGAAGAGGAGAAGGAAGCAGATCAGCAGGCTCAGCGTGTTGAGCTGCCGCACCGCCACCTCGCCCGAGGTCAGGAGCAGCCGCGAATTGAAGGGGCCGATCGCGACGAGGGTGGTGAAGATGGACTGGTAGAGGATCAGCGGCACGAACAGGTACATTCCAGGTCGCCGGACCAGTTCGCGGACCTCCTCGCGGCCGATCACGCGCGCTGCCCTCCAGAATCCCAGGGGCTCGGTAGCCATGTCGAGGTCCCGCAGGGCTCGGGCCGCGCTGGTGGCCTCGGAGATGGCAACTTCATCAGCGCGGCGACGCCGGCCGAAGACGCGCACAAACGGCCAGGCGAGCAACCTGAACGGCCAGAGCACCCACCTGATCGGCCTGAGCGTTCGGGCAGTCCACGCCAAAAACCTCGAGCCGCTGTCGCCGCTTCGCAGCCGGCCGGCGTAGCTGGTGGCCGCGCCGGCGACCCCGAGCAATCCAATGGTCCCGATCACAACCCGGCTCAGGACGAAGCCCGCGTCGAGCTGCAGGGCGGCTGTGTTATAGAACTCGACTCCCCGGTCCACTGTGAGGAATGTTTCGTTCAGCCAGCGATAACCGGTCGGGTCGATGAGCATCAGCGTCCTGTTCCACTGCGGCGACAGCCAGTCGGGCGACCACGTGGTCAGGAAGCCGAGGGTGAAGAGCAGCACGGCGACGGGGAAGAAGAAGACCACGATCGGGCGGCGCGTCCACGTCCCCAGGAAAAACGGCACGCCCGCGAAGAGCAGGACTTGAGGCAGTGCGAAGACCAGCGTGGGGAACAGGTAGCTCCCCAGCGCGAACGGGCCGATGTGCCGCGCATCCTCGCCCGCCACAACGATGTGGTTGAGCACCGCGGACATGCCCAGGTAGAGGAACCAGATCAGAAAGAAGACGCCGATGGCGCCGGCGAACTTGCCCCACACGTACTCACGCGGCGTGAGGCGGGTCGAATGGAAGACCTCGACCACCTGGAGCTCCAGATCGCGGATCACGACGAGTCCGGCCGCGATGGCCAGGAACCAGGCCCCGATACCCATGACGGCAACACACTGGAGCATGCTTTGCGCGAATACGGAGGTGACGTGCGACCGTTCACCGCCTACCGTGGCATCGCCGGATGAGATTGTGACGGCCCCCTGCGACCACCCCCACGCCAGCAGGAGCAGGATCGCGAGGAGAACCCAGTAGAGGGGCCGGCGGATTCCCGACCGGAAGTCTCGTACGCTTACGGCCCACCAACGGGCGATGGCGCTCACGAGTCGGCCTCCCCGGCCCCGTTCGCCTGCGCGAGCAGCAGGTAGGCGTCCTCGAGCGTCGGCGGCACGGATTCGAACCCGTCCGGCACGCCACCTTCGGCAGCCTCGCCCTCGGAAAGGTGTATCCGAACCTGGTTCCGTCCCTCGATCAGGATCGCCTGCGTGATCCGGTACCTCTGTTCGACTTCGGTCAAATCCTCCTTGGCCACCGCGCCCTGGTAGATCGTGCCCGCCAGCCGCTCCCGAGCCTCGGTCGGCGACGTATCCGCCACGAAGCGCCCGTCGTACATGATCGCCACCCGCGGGCACAGCACCGAGATGTCCTCGACGATGTGCGTCGACAGGAGCACCGTGCGGTCTTCGGCAAGCTCGGCGAGTAGCCTGTAGAAGCGGATGCGCTCCTCGGGATCGAGGCCGGCGGTCGGTTCGTCCACGATGATGAGCGCCGGATCGCCCGCAAGCGCCTGGGCGATCCCCAGCCGCTGACGCATCCCGCCCGAATAGCCCTTGACCTTGCGCTTGGCGGCGTAGGACATGTTGACCCGATCGAGGAGCTCCGCCGCGAGCCGCTTGAGGCCCTGGGGCGCCCGCACGCCCTTGAGGACGAGGAGGTAGCGCAGCATCGCCTCGCCATTAAGATGGGGATAGAAGCCGAAGTCCTGGGGGAGGTAGCCGAGCTGTCTGCGGATCCGGCGGGGATCGGAGACGATGTCCTCGCCGTTGAAGCGGACCGCACCCGATGTGGGCTGCAGCAGGCCGGCGACGATGCGCATCAGGGTGGTCTTGCCCGCGCCGTTGGGGCCAAGGAGGCCGAACATGCCCTTGGAGACGTCGAGCGAGACGCCCTGCAGCGCCGCGACCGGTCCGGGGTAGACTTTGACGAGATCTCTGATTTCGAGCATTGGGTTTCCGTGCTGGGGATGTGGTGGGCTATCAGATCATGACATACGATGGTCTGTACATGTTCTGAATATGATTTGTGATGGGATGATGATTATCTGTCATCCCACTGCATCTGCACACAACTCCACCGCCTGTGCCAGCGAGCCCAGCGGGTCCCCGCTTCTGGGGATGAACTCGTGGGCCATGTATCCGGTGAAGCCGGTGTCGCGGACCGCGCGCACGATCGCGGGATAGTAGAGCTCCTGCGAATCGTCGATCTCGGCACGTCCGGGCACGCCGCCCGTGTGGTAGTGGGCAATCCACTCGGCGGAATCGGTCAGCGTGCGGATGATGTCGCCTTCCATGATCTGCATGTGGTAGATGTCGTACAGGATGCGCACGCGCGGCGAGTCAACGGCGCGGATGATCTCCAGCGCGTACGGCATACGGTCGCCGATGTAGTCCACATGTCCGCCCGGCTTCGAGTTCAGCACCTCCACTAGGATCGTGACGCCCTCGGCTTCTGCGATGGGCGCACACTCCCGCAGGCAGCGGATCGAGTTCTCGATGGCCACTACGTCGTCCATCCCGCGGCGGTTCCCGAAAAAGCAGATCACGTTCGGCACGCCCTCGCGCGCCGCCCGAGGGATATGCTCCTCGAACGCGCCGATGATCGCGGCGTGGTTGCGCGGCTCGTTGAGTCCGTCCTCGATGGTGCCCGCAGCCACATCCCCGCAGGACACGACCAGGCCATGATCGTGGGCAACCGCCCACTCGTCGACGGTGAGGAGGTCCATCGCGGGCAGGCCCATATCGGCGACCGCGGCGCAGAACGGCTGCAGCGGGATTTCGTCGAAGCACCAGCGGGCGACGGACTGGGTGATGCCGGATTGGCGGATGGCGGCCCGGGGGTTGGCGACTTGGGGGCCAGCGGCCTCACCGCTGGCGGCCTGGGCGCCGGCGGCCTGGCCACCGGGGCTCCCAGCCGCCATCGCGTCACCGGGCGCGATCAACCCCAGAGACGCGGCCCCGGTTGCCTTGAGCACCTCGCGGCGCGTAAGGTGGGGCATCTTTTCCCGGGCACTCATATCGGTTGGACTCCTTTCACAACTCCATGACCGCGTCAAGGCGGCGGAAACGGTAACGTATGAAGCGACGAACGGCCATTGGGGTGCTGGGCGGGGTCGCGGGCGGCCCGTTGCTCCTGCCGCTGGACGAGGTGGGCCGAATGCTCGTCTGGCGCGAGCAGGTGCTTGCCTCGGCGGGGCCGGCAGGTGATGACGGGGCGGCCAGCGCCAACGGCCCGGCCGAAGGCGGCGGCGCCCGGACCCCATCGCTGCTCACCCCGGCCCGCGCCCGGGCCATGGAGGCCCTCGCCGAGACCATCATCCCGGAGACGGACACGCCGGGGGCGTCGGAGGCCGGCGTGACCGGTTTCGTGGCGGCGCTGGTGGACGGGTGGCTCGACGACAACGACCGCGACCGCTTTCTGGCCGGGCTCGACACGGTGGACCCGGCGTGCCGCGAGCGCTTCGGCAGCCCCTTCGCGGAGTGCACACCGGGTGAGCAGGAGGCATTCGTTCGTGGCCTCGACGACGAACTCACCGCACTGCGTGAGGACCCCGCCGCGGACGAGACGGCGCACTTCTTCCACAACGTCAAACGCTTCACCATCACCGGCTACTTCACGTCGGATGTGGGACTCGACGCGCTCGGTTACCGAACCACCTTCCGCACCTTCGAGGGGTGCGCACCGCTGACGCCGCAGGAAACGGGCCTGCCCCGAGGGGAGTCCGGCCGATGACCATCTCCCGCCGGGATCTCTTCCACATCCGGCCGCGCCGCCAGGAGTACGACGCGATCATCGTCGGCTCGGGCATGTCGGGTGGCTGGGCCGCCAAGGAGTTGACGGAGCTGGGCGCCAACGTGCTCGTCCTCGAGGCGGGGCCGATGATTGTGCCCGAGCGTGACTACGCCGAACACACGCTCACGTCCGAGATGCCGTACCGCGGCTGGAACGACCGCAAGGCGGTGGCCGCCGAGCAGCCGGTCCAGGGCCAGTGCTACGCCTGCGACGAGGTGGGCCGCAAGTTCTTCGTCAACGACATCGAGAACCCGTACACGACCGATCCCGACAAGCCGTTTCTGTGGATCCGCGGGCGGCAGGTGGGCGGACGGTCGATCATGTGGGCGCGGCAATGCTACAGGCTGAGCGACCTGGACTTCGAGGCCAACGCGCGCGAGGGGTACGGGGTCGACTGGCCCATCCGCTACGCCGACCTGGCGCCCTGGTACGACCACGTCGAGGCATTCGTCGGCATCAGCGGCCGGGCTGAGGGGCTGCCGCAGGTGCCGGACGGGGTATTCCTGCCGCCTATGGAGATGTCGTGCGTCGAGGAGCATGTCGCGGGCGCAATCGACAGCGCGTTCGGCGGCACCCGGCGCATGACGATCGGGCGCACCGCCGTCCTCACCCGCGACCACAAGGGGCGCCGCGCCTGCCACTACTGCGGACCCTGCCACCGCGGCTGCCGCACCCGCAGCTACTTCAGCTCGCTCAACGCGACCCTGCCCGCCGCCGAGGCCACCGGCCGCATGACCCTGCGCCCGAACAGCGTCGTTGCCGAAGTCGTCTGGAACCCGCGGGCTGGCCGGGTCAGCGGCGTCCGCGTAATCGACGCCGAGACCCACGAGGAGATGGAGTTCCGCGCGCGGACGGTGTTCCTTGGGGCCTCCGCGCTGGAGACGACGCGCATTCTGCTCAACTCGACGTCGGCCGACTTCCCCGACGGGCTGGCCAACTCCAGCGGCGTGCTCGGCAAATACCTCATGGACCACACCATGGATGTTGGCGCACGTGCCACCTTCCCCGGCTGGGAGGACCGCACCACCCGCGGCCGCCGTCCCAACGGCGTCTACATCGCCCGCTTCCGCAACGTCACCGAGCCCTCGCCCGATTTCCTGCGCGGCTACGGGTATCAGGGTTCGGCAAGGAGGGAGGGCTGGGGGCGGGGTACTTCGATGCCGGGGTTTGGTGAGGGTTTCAAGAGCGACCTGCTCCGCCCGGGCCCCTGGTCGTTCGGAATCGAGGGCTTCGGCGAGTGCCTCCCCCGTGAAGAGAACCACGTGGCCCTCGATCCCGAGCAGGTCGACAAGTGGGGAATCCCTACGCTACGCATCAGCTGCGTCTGGAGCGACAACGAGCGCGCCATGATGCGCGACGCCGCGCTGCAGGCCGCAGAAATGCTGGAGGCCGGCGGCGGCCGCGACATCTCGATCGACACCGAGATGACCCCGCCAGGGCTGACCATCCACGAGATGGGCACGGCGCGCATGGGCCGCGACCCCGCCACGTCGGTGCTCAACGCCCACAACCAGGCGTGGGACGTGCCCAACCTGTTCGTCATCGACGGCGCGTCGATGGCGTCGTCCGGCTGCCAGAACCCGTCGCTCACGTACATGGCGTTCGCGGCGCGCGCGAGTCATTACGCGGTGTGGGCGGCGCGGCGGGGGGAAGTCTAGGGGCACCGGGGAAGAGGCCGCTGCCGCCAGCCCCTACTTCTCAATCCGGTAGACGTGAACGTACCCCACGCCGAGTTCGTCCCTCAGCGTCCCCAGAATGAAGTCCGTGCCGATCTGAAACACCTGGAGATCGGTAGCCAGTTCGACCACACCGAGGTGCCGCCCGTCCGCTCCGAAGACGAAGAATTCGTTCATTTCGGACGCCTGGTCGTCGTCGCTGGTGCCGGCGCCGCCCGCGCCATACGGACGCTGACCGGCCCAGAGATTGCCCTCCGGGTCCACGAGGAGCTGAAAAAACGTGGGGAGATGCGAGGGATAGGGACCCGCGAGCAACATGTCCAGCATTTCCTCGGGAGAGTCTGCTTCGATAAACGCACCAGGCGCCATGAGTCGCTCGCGAAGTCCGGCTTCGTAGGCCGTCTTGATCTCGTCGGTGACGGTTCGGGGTGCGCGGGCAAGCCGGATGATTCTCTTCAGGCTGGCGCTCTGGTCGTACGCATCGATCGAGTAGGAGTCCCCCTGCGTGGCAAAGTACCCATCGGGTCCCGGGACCATGTTGAACCAGGGTTGAAACTGCAATCGAGACCGCGATCCCTGCAGGCCGAGTTCATAGGTCATCCCCCCGAAGACGCCCACGGATTGGGCAGCACCGCCGGAATCCGGCATGATGGCCGCTGTGACCGACGCCCGCTTCGTCCCGCTCCCCTCGTTGGGGACCATCTGGGGGTAGGAGAGTAGGAAGGCGCCGGTACGGAGCGGGCCCCAAAGTCTGCAGCAACTCTCCGCGGGAACCGTCGAGCGGTCCCCCTCCGCCATTCGCGCGCGCCGTTCGGTCACAAACGACATCCTCATCTCCGGCACCAGGCTTCTCCCGAACCGTCCCCGGTCGTCGAAGATCACAAGGCGGCGGGCGACAAACTCGCTCACGAGGATCGAGTCTCCCCGATACGAAGAAATGGTCTGGGCGGAGGTGAACTCTCCCGGGCCCTCCCCTTGTCCTCCCCAGTCCTCGATGTGCTCGCCCTCGGGAGTGTACACGCGGATCAGTGCACTCTGCCCGTCCAGTACCGCGATCCGGCCATCGCGGAGTACGACGGCGCCGGCCACTTCCCCGAAGAGGTAGCGCTCGTCTCCCCCCATCCGGCCGATGACCAGGCTCGGTGTCCCCGACACGGTCCAGCCGTCTCCGTCCCAGACCGGTGTCATGCTCTCGACGATCTCGATACCGGCACTGTCGCGGACCTGGAAGCTGTCGGCCGTCGGTGCCTGGCCGTCCTGGCAGCCGGCAAGCAGCAGCAGGAAGCCGGCAAGCATTGGGGCACTCTGGGTGCAATGGCTACGCATCCAAACTGCGTCCTTTCCTTCCATGGCGGGTCCCTCCCATGTCAGCCCGACCTGTCGAGCGGCCAGATCTGAATCGACTCCACTTCCAGCTCGTCCTTCACCCGGCCCAGGATGTAGTCCTCGCCGATCTCGTAGATCTCTAAACCCTCCGGCGTTCCCACGAAGCCGATAGCGTGTCCATCGGGATCGAAGACGGTCCATAGCGTGCCGGGGCGGTCTTCACGTGGGAACTCGTATTCCTCGACCCAGAGGTGGCCGGCAGCATCACTCCGTCTGCATCGAACACCCTCAGCTCGTTGCTACCACTGTTCGCAACGACGAGCCGGCCGTCCCGGAGCCTCGTGGCATCGGTGGCCCAGTGCAGCATGTACGGCTCTTTGCCTTCCAGCAGGCCGATTAAAACTGCAGGCTCCGGTCCGATCGTCCATCCCAGCCGTGAGTCGTCCGGCGGCCGCTCGTTCTCCACGATCCGGATGCCCGCGCTGTCGCGTGTTTGGGTGGGGAGGGAGGGCGCCGATTGCCGGCCCTGCTCGCAGGCAAGCGCGGCCAGGGACATCAGGCTCAGCAGAGGATGTAGCTTCACGAGAGCTTCCCGCGGCAAAGTGGGCTCAACGGAACATTCCCGCGCCCGTAGGGCCACCTGGGCGACTTCACCGAGGCCCTGACGGATTCCAACATCCCGTTCCTTGTGGAAGCCCGCGACTGGGCTCGCCTGCCCGAGAGCTTCCGGAGGGAGATCGAACGGGACTATGTGGTGCTTGCCGACGGCGCGCCCAAATCATAGCCGCTCCAACGTCCACACCTGAACGTAGTCCACGTTGAATTCGTCAAGAGCCGTGCCCAGGATATAATCTTCGCCGACTTCATGGATCCACAGACCCTCCGGCGTCTCGACATGGCCCAGCATTCGGCCTTCCGGATCGAAGACGGTCCAGAGTCGGGGCGACCGCTCGTCGTATGTGCCCCGAGCCGCCGTCGAAAACTCGTATTCCGCAACCCAGAGGTGGCCCGCCGCATCGGACATGACCGACTCGAACGCCGGGAAGTGCTCCGCTACCGGCGCCGACTCGTATCCCTGACGCCACCGCGCTCTCCGGCTTTCGGCCATGTCGGAGGTCCAGGCGAGTTGTCCGTCGATGTACGCCTCGACCTGTTCCAGAGTTGGAGAACTGGGCACATGGTCGCGCCTGACGATCCGCGCCAGCGAACCGTCCGGCGCGAAGGCCCTCAATTCGTACCGACCCGTGTGGCCGATGACGATCAGGTCTCCCCACGGCGTCCAGACCGGTTCGTGCCCGAAGGTCTTCGAGAGCAGCAGCGACTGGTCGGTCCCCTGGGCATGGATGTACGGTTCGGCGACCATGTGCGTTCCCAGCGAACTCCGGACCCTGCCCTCGCCGTCCCTGAGCTGGACGACGACAGTATCCGAAGACTCGGGCATGTGGATCGCGAGAATCGAGCCATCGCGCGTAGCGTGCTCGGCCCGGAAGCCAAGCAGTAGCGGGACGGACCCTTCCTGCGCGAGTTCCCAGGTGCGGCCGTAGTTCCCCTGCGCGTCGAATGCCGAAATGCCCAGCGGCGATGTGTACCAGGCGATGATCGAGTCTCCCGGCCATCGCTCGACCGCGTGGAGGCCTCCGAATTCGCCCGGACCCTCTCCCCGGCCGCCCCAGGTTGCGAGGTGGATCCCGGTCGCGTCGAACACGCGCAACTCGCTCGTTCCCCCATTTGCGACGACGATGCGTCCGTCACCGAGCATGGTGGCGTCGATGGCCCCAACGAGCATGTAGGGCTCCTCGCCCGCCACGGCACCGATGGAGACGGCGGGCTCCGAGCCGATCCGCCAGGGGAGCCGCGACCCGTCCGGCGGCCGCGGATTCTCGACGATCCGGATTCCCGCGCTGTCGCGGATTTGGGTGGTGGAGGAGGGCGCAGATTGCCGGCCCTGCTCGCAGGCAAGCGCGGCCAGAGACAACAGGGCGAGGAGAGGATGCAGCTTCATGAGCGCCTCCCGCACCAAAGTGGGCGCAACGGAACATTCCCGCGCCCGTGAGGCCAGCCTACCCTCCAGGTGTCGTCATGGCAAGGTCGCGGATCGAGCCATTCTTGATTGTAGTATCACCATATAATATCATGATAGCATGAGACAGAGGCACGCCAAGACCCTCGCCGCCATATTCGACACACAAACCAGGGGGAACCTGAAGTGGAGAAAGGTCGAGTCCATGTTTCGCGCCCTGGGTGCCAAAGTTCACGAGAGACGGGGATCGTCCGTGATCATCGTTTTGAACGGAGAGGTCGAGACAGTGCATAGACCCCATCCCCGTCCCGAGTGCGGGAGGGGTCTCGTCAAGCGGATGCGTATGTTCCTGGAACGTGCAGGGGTAAGGCCATGATCGAATACCGCGGCTACACGGGCGTCTTCGAATACGATGAGGAATACGAGTTCTTCTCGGGTCATGTTGTTGACACGCGAGACGGTATCAACTTCGAAGGAGCCTCGGTCGATGAGTTGAAGGAGTCGATGCGACGCGCGGTCGATGACTACCTGGAGTTCTGCGAAGAGACAGAAAGAGTACCGAGCAAGCCCTTCTCCGGCCGGATCCTCGTCAGGATCGATCCAGAACTGCATCGGAGACTGGCCGCCAGTGCAGGCCGACGTCGAATGTCAATGAACGCCTACATCTCCGAGCAGCTTCAGGGCATCGGGCGCTCACGCTAGCGCGACGGCCATTGCGGACAACGTACATGAGGAGTGCCAGATGCACCGACGTGCCCTACTGAAAGCAGGTGCAGCCGCGGCCGCGTTGCCTATCGTCGCGTCGGCGCGACACCTCGCGGCGATCGCGGCTCCGCCGCAGGTTGCGTTCGATCGGCGCGACCTCCAGCAGCTCCTGGACGAGTCGGCCGAGAGCCTCGGCATCGTCGGCGCCCAGCTCGCGGTGTTCGACGGCGAGGCCGTCCACGAGTTTGCAACCGGTCTGGCGATCCGTGAGCGCAACCTGGCCGTCACGCCGGAAACGCTGTTCCAGATCGGCTCGACGACCAAGGTATTCAACGCCGCAGTGGTCATGGCCCTGGTCGACGAGGGCACGCTCGACCTGGACGAACCCGTTGGGAGCTACCTCGAGGGCGCGCCGCTGACGAGCGACGTGCCGCCCGTCGACATAACCCTGCGCCAACTGCTCTCGATGTCGTCGGGACTCGACAACGGGCCGTACACGGACCACGGTCGCGGCGATGACGCCCTGGGCCGGTACGTCGCTTCACTTGCCGCGCTTCCCGTGATCTTCGAGCCGGGCGCGGCCTACGGCTACTCGAACGCTGGCACCGCCGTCGCCGGATTCGTGGCCCAGCGGGTGATGGGCACGAACTGGGAGACCCTGCTCGCCGAACGCATCCTCCAGCCGCTCGGGCTCGAGCACTCGGCGACCTTCCCGGAAGACCTGCTCTATCACCCGGTGGCGCTCGGCTACTCGCCGACCCCCGCCAACCCCGAAGGCGAGCGGGTGCCATTCTGGGGATTGCCGCGCAGCATCGCCCCGGCCGGGGCAACCCTGTGCTGCAGCGCCGGCGACCTCGTGCGCTTCGCCGGGATGTTCCTGCGCAGCGGACGCTCTGCCGACGGACAGCAGGTACTGTCGGAGGAAGCCATAGAGACGATGCACACCCCGGAGATCGACATGCCGACCCGGATCATCGCCCAGAGGTGGTGCACCGGGCCCTACTGGAAGCGCTGGGGCGGCGAGGTGATCTACGGACACAGCGGCACCAACACCGGCGGGTCTTCCCTGCTGCTCTGGTGTCCGAACAAGGGCGTCGCGGCCGCGACGATCGCCAACGTGCCGAGCCAGGGCTATCCGCTGGCCGACACGGTGTTCGACACTCTGTTCCCGGAGGTCTTCGGCATCGACAAGCCCCAGACGCCTAAGCCGGACACGGTAACGCCCCAGGAAGTCGACCTCGAGCGCTACGTGGGGCAGTTCGAGGCGTACGGGAGCCGATTCTCGTTCTTCGCGGATGGCGACCGGCTGATGGCGCGGTCAGAGGTCGGCAACGGGCTGGAGTCCGAGCTGATTCCGCTCGGCAGCGACCGGTTCCTGCCGCGCAATCCGGCGATGGGCGGTAACCGCGGCTGGGATGTCGCCTTCTGGGGCGACGACGGGAGCGGGCGTGCGACGCACTATCTGAATGGTGTTTTCGCCATGCGCCGCAACGGCTGATCGTGGCTGGCCTGATGGCCGGTCGATCCGTTACCCACCCAACGGCGGCGCACTCTCCGGTGGCCGCCGGTATCCCGTCCCCTGTTCGAACGCGTACCCGAACCGCAGCAGCATCGCCTCGGTGAACGGACGCCCCAGGAACTCGATCCCCACGGGCAGCCCGTCCGGCGTGAATCCGGCCGGCACCGTCAGCGCCGGGAACCCGGTGATCGGGCTTAACAGCCGGTTGTCGCCCAGGCCGTACTGGTCATCCGGCGCGGGATTCGTCTCGGCGTCCTGCGCGATCAGCGTCACCGGGTGGTCGAAGGTGGCGTAGACGAGCGCGTCGAGGTCGTGCTCGGCCATGGCCACGAGGACGCTCTGCCGGATCCGGCCGCGGCCAAGCAGGTACTCGAGGTAACCCGGGTCGCCGGTCGACTTGCCCAGGGAGTTCGCCAGACCCGCAGCCCGCCACGGCGTCACACGCCCGCTGAGCAGGATCGAGCGCAGCGTCTTGTACGGGGCGTTCGCATGCTCGGACAGGTAGGCGTCGGTCGCCTCCTCGGTCTCGTAGGCGTTGCTCCCGAACACCCGGTTCACCGTCTCGATCCCCGCGATCGCGACCGGGTTCACGACCTCGGCCCCGAGCCGCCGCAGGTCCGCCACCGCCGCGTCGATGCGGGAGCGCACCTGCCGGAATCCCTCCGAGCCCGGATCCACCGACTCGTCCATGGCGTCGCGGATGACTCCGATGCGCGCCCCCTGCAGCCCGTCGCTGCCCAGTCCGCTCTCATATGAATCCGGCACACGGCCCATGGCACGGGCGGTCACGGGATCGTTCGGGTCGTAGCCCGCGATGACGCCCAGCAGAATGGCCGCGTCCATGACCGTGCGCGTGATCGGGCCCTGCGTGTCGGTCGTGGGGTTGGCGGGCATCAGGCCGAAGCGGCTCACGAGTTCCAGGGTGGGCCGCAGACCGACCAGCGACGCCACCGCCGCCGGACCGCGGATCGAGCCGCCCGTGTCCTCGCCGATGCCGACCATGCCGAAGTTGGCCGCAATGCCCACGCTGGTGCCGCCCGACGAGCCGCTGGGGTTGCGGCGCGGGTCGTACGCATTGCGGATCACGCCGAACCCCGACCCCACATAGCGCGATGCAAACTCGCCCATGTTCGTCTTCGCGTGGATGATCGCCCCCGCATCCCTGACTCTTGTGACTATTGTCGCGTCCCGCTCCGGCACAAACTCCGCGAAGAGCGCGGAGCCGTACGTCGTGGGCATGTCGCTGGTCTCCACCTGGTCCTTGAGCAGCACCGGGATGCAGTGCAGCGGCCCGGTGAGCCCGCCGGACGCGAGGGCCTCGTCCAGCCGCGCCGCCTCTTCGAGCGCGCGCGGATTCAGGTTCGCGATCGTGTTGAGTCGTGGCCTCTGCTTGTCGTAAGCGGCGATCCGGTCGAGGTACGACTGCACAAGGTCCACGCAGGTGAGATCGCCGGAGAGGAAAGCGGCATGCACGTCGCCGATCGTCGCCTCCTCGAGTTCGAAGCTCTGTCCGTCGAGCGGGCCGGTGCCGAACACGAAGACCAGACCGAGCGCTGCCAGCGTATGACGGGGCCGGAAGTGCGACCACAAATGTAAAGTGGACATTACATTAAGTAACCTTTAATTGACATTCGACAACGAGCCTGCGGGATTTCCACCGGGATATGTAGCGGCCCGCAGCTACCAGTGGCAAACCGGCCGTCACTGGCCCACCCCCCCGCCGCGCGGTACGATCCCTGCACGCCCGCGCCCACCTCACCCGGGCGCGGCACCACCCCCTCCGGATGCCGGCATGACTCGACCGACCGTCGCGGCGACCACTCTGGTCCTGGCCACCGCCCTCGCCTTGCCCCCCACCGACCTCACCGCCCAGCGCGCCTACCCCGCCGCCTCGCACGGCGGCAACTACATGCACAACTTCTACTTTCCCCCGGCGCCCTCCTCGTCGCCCTGGTACCCGGCCTGGCACCCCGGCGGCGAGCGCGTCGCGGTGGCCATGAGCGGGTCGCTCTGGGAGGTGGACATCGCGAGCGGCGACGCCCACGAGATCGTGCATGGCCCCGACTACTACTCGTCGCCCAACTACTCGCCCGATGGCGCTTGGCTGCTCTACACGGCGGACGACGGCGGCGGCACGATCGACCTCGAGGTCATGAACACGGCCACCGGGGAACGCCACCGTCTCACGGAGGGCGCGCACATCCACACCGACCCCCGCTTCTCCCCGTCCGGCGACCGCATCGCCTACGTCTCGACCGCTCCGAGCGGCTACTTCAACGTCTACATCCGCCCCTTCGCCGGCGGCGCCTGGACCGGCGCGGAGATCGCCGTCACCTCGGACAACTCCTTCGGCCGCGACCGGCTCTACTTCGGCCCCTGGGACATGCACATCTCGCCGGCCTGGCTCCCCAACGGCGAGGAACTGCTGATTGTCTCCAACCGCGACGTCGCGCTCGGCAGCGGCAACGTCTACCGCGTCCCCGCGCGGGCCGGCGGCATCGACGACCGCCAGGTCGTCCTCGCCGAGCAGACCCTCTACCGCACCCATCCGCACGTCTCGTACGACGGCAAGCGCTTCGTGTACTCCTCGACCGCAGGCGCCGCGGACCAGTTCCAGAACCTGTACGTGCAACCCACGACGGGCGGCGAGCCCTACAAGATGACCTTCTTCGAGCACGACGCCTTCCACCCGCGCTGGTCGCCGGACGCGGAGTGGATCGCCTTCGTGGCCAACGGCGGCAATCCCGGCACCGAGGGCGTGCCGCACCACCTGAGCGGGCTCCCGCAGCTGTACCTGCTGGAGGCCAACGGCGGCAGACTGCGCCGGGTCAACATCACCGAACGGCATTGGGCGCGTCCGACGGGCACGCTTGAAGTAGCCACCGCCGACCAGGACGGCGGGCTGCTGGCCAGCCGTGTCCACCTGACCGCCTCGGACGGCAAGTTCTACGCACCCGCCGAAGCGTATGCCCGCGTGGCCCGCGCCAGCGACCGGATCTTCCATCATCCGGGCTCGTTCACCGTGGACCTGCCGGCGGGCGAAGCCGAGATGACCATCGTGCGCGGCTTCGAGACCACCCCCACGACGTACACCGCCGTCATCCGCCCCGGTGAGACCACCACGATGACGGTCACGCTCACGGAGATCTCCGACCTCTCCGACGAGGGCTGGTTCTCTGGCTCCACGCACGTGCACATGAACTACGCCGGCAACCTGCGCAACAGCCTCTCCAACCTGATGATGATGTCCGACGCGGAAGACCAGGACGTGGTCGCCGAGCAGATCGCCAACAAGGACAACCGCATCCTCGACCACCAGTTCTGGCTCCCCGGCGGCGGCCCGCACCCGCTCTCCGAACCGGACCGCCTGCTGGTCGTCGGGCAGGAGTACCGCCCGCCCTTCTATGGACACGTCTTCATGTTCGGCCATCGGGAACACCTGATCGCACCGTACGCGATGGGGTACGAAGGCACAGCGATCGAGAGCCTCTACCCGAGCAACACCGACATGATGCTGAAGGCCAAGGCCCAGGGAGCGACGACGGCCTACGTCCACTCGGGCTACCGGGGCGACCCCCTTGAAGGCAACCTCGGTGGCGCCAAGGGCTTCATCGTCGACGCCGCGCTCGCCGCCGCCGACGCGGTCGAGTGGTCCGCGCCCCAGGACGGCTGGCCCCCGGTCTACGCCCTGTGGAGCAACGGCATTCGCGCGACCGTGGTGGGCGGCGAGGACTCCATCTCCAGCCTCCACGCGACACCCCTGGTGGGCTCGATGCGCACCTACGTCCGCACACCCGACGGCACGCTGACCATGGACGGGTGGTTCCAGGGGATCCGCGACGGCAACTCGTTCGTCAGCTCCGGCCCGCTGATCGACTTCACGGTAGATGGGCGGGGGCCGGGGGAAGAGCTCGACCTGGACGGCCCGGCCGAGGTGCGGGTGCGTGGCCGGGTGTGGGGCGTGGTGCCGGTGGAAAGGGTCGAGCTGGTCGTCGACGGCGACGTGGTCCGCGCCTGGGAACCCGCCGGCGACCGCAAGTCCCTCGACATCGACGACACCGTGGCCATCGGCGCAAGCGGCTGGGTCCAGTTGCGGGCCGAGGGCGCCCGCGAGGACCGCTGGCCGCTCGACACGGCGTACCCGCAGGCGTTCACAAACCCGGTCTGGGTGACCGTCGCGGGCCGCCCGATCCGGAGCGCCGCGGCCGCGGACTACGCGCTCCGCTGGATCGACAAGCTGCAGGCAATGGCGGAGGAGTGGCCGGGGTGGCGGTCGGAGCGCGAGAAGGAGCACGTGTACGCGCAGTTCGAGGAGGCGCGGGAGGTGTACCGGCGGCGCGGGGCGGAGGCAGGGGACGCCACGGGCGCGGCCGGGGCCCCGCGTGCGGCCAGGGGCGCGGACGCGACCGGCGTTGGCGCAGACACGGGCGGCACGGCCACGCCGACCGGTCCCGATGCCCCCACCGTCACCGAGCAGTCCAGCGGCACGACCGAGGTCCTTCAGGCAATCAGCCCCGTGTCCGCCGAGACCGTGTGGGCGAGTGGGCACGGCGGCGTGATCCTGCGGACGGTCGACGGCGGGGACGAGTGGGAACGCGCGTCGGCGCCCGGTGGAGATTCGCTCCAGTTCCGCGACATCCACGGGTTCTCGTCCCGTACAGCCATTGCGCTGACCGCGGGCACGGGACCGGCGTCGCGCATCTACCGCACGACCGACGGCGGCGACACCTGGACGCTCCGCTTCCTGATGGACGCGCCCGAGGGCTTCCTCGACTGCCTCGACTTCTGGGACGGCCAACGGGGCTTCGCGTATGGCGACTCCTTCGACGGCATCCCGTACATCCTGCTGACCGGGGACGGAGGGCGGACCTGGGCGCGGGTTCCCGCCGATGCCGCTCCGGCGGCCAACGAAGGCGAGGGCGGCTTCGCGGCCAGCGGCACCTGCGCCCGCGCAGGCGACTCGGGGCGGGGATGGATCGGGACGGGCGCGGGCGGGTCGGCGCGCATCCTGGCGACGGACGACTACGGCGCCACGTGGAGCGAGATCGCCGTGCCGATGGCGACGGGCGATGCAGCCGGAATCTTCACGCTGGCCCTGGCGGACGGGTCACCGGTCGTGGCGCTGGGCGGGGATCTGGGCGCCCGCGAAGAAGTGGTCGCCGCGAACGCGGCCGTCACCAGGGACGGGGGCCGCACCTGGAAGGCCGCCAGCCCGGCGCCGATCGCCGCAGCCGTGTACGGCAGCGCGGTCGGCCGCTGGGGCCCCTACCGGAATATCGTGGCGGTGGCGCCGCCCGGCGCCGCCTACACCGCCGACATGGGCGGGACCTGGCAGCCGCTCGAGGGCGTGAGCGCGTGGGCGGTCGAGTTCGCGCCGGGTGGCCGGGTCGGCTGGGCCGCGGGAGAAGGGGGGCGGATCTGGCGCATCGAGTGGTAGGTGGGCGTGGGATATGGTTATATGGCACGCTGATATGGTTGTATGGGTCAGGCGGGATGCCGCTTGGGGGCGTGGGCGCGCTCGCCGCGCAGGAGGAGCCGCCCCGCATCTCGGGCCGCGTCGTGGACCGCGACACGGGCGCTGGCGTGGAGGGCGCGGAGATCGTGCTGGCGCCTCTCCGCGAAGTGGCGGCCGATTCGGCCCGGGTCGAACGGGTCACCGACGGCGTGGGGTTGTTCCAGTTCGAGCGAGCCGGTCCCGGAGCCTACGCGCTCACCGTGACGCACATCGCGTACGGGACCTTTGAGGAGCGGCTGACGCTCGCGCCGGGGGAGCGGCTCGCGCTGCGCGTGACGCTATCGCCCACGGCAATTGCGCTCGACCCGGTTGTGGTCGAGGTCGTGTCCCGGGATCAGCGGAGCGCACGAGCGCTCGGGACGGCCCGCCGAAGGGTCACGTCGGAGCAACTGGCACCGATCGCCAGAACCGGGAATCACCTCGCCAACGCCCTCGCGCAACTGATGCCGGGTGTGCGCGTTCGCAGCGGTCGCAGCCAGCCGGGTCAACTCGTGTGCCTCGAGTTCAGGGGTGTCGTCAGCTTTGCCCAGCCCGGCTGCCTGACGCCGATCGTGATCGTCGACAACGTGCGTCAATCCAACGGTCTCGTAACCCTCAACACGCTTCCGATCGACGAAATCCAGAGCGTCGAGGCGGTGCCTCCGGGAGAGGCCGGGGTGCGTTACGGAGCCGACTCGAACGCCGGCGTGATCCTCATCGAGACCCGGTCGGGCGGTGCTCCGGCCGGAGGCACACGGGACGCGACCGCGGGGCTCTACAACTGGGCGCTGGAATCCAGGCCGTATCCGTGGGCCAAGGCCCTGGCGGCCGCGAGCGCCGCCAATGCGGTTGGTCTCCTCGCCGGCTATGCGCTATCCAGTCGCTGCCTGAACTTCGAGTCACTCGCTGACCACTTCTACGAGGCCGAGTGCGCGTCTCTTGTCAACGCCGGTTCGCGCCTTGCGTTGTATGGCGCGCCCCAGGTCGGGGTGGGATTCGTCGTTGCGCGGATTGGCGGCACGGATCTGTCCCACGGCAGCATGTGGAGGAACGCAGTGGCAAACGCGATCGTGTCCGCACCCGGCGTCGTGCTCGCCCTGACAACCGAGGAAGACGGATTCAGCGGGTCGCGGGGGCTCGGGATCGTCATGGCGACCGTGGGCGCCCCGGCGGCCGCGGTGCTCGCCGACCGTCTCTTCCGCCGGGTGAGGTCGAAGTAGCGGGACCGCGGCCGCCGCTGTGCCCATCCTTTGCGCCTCCGGCCAGGACGCCGGCTGGCCGGGGACACCGCTCCCCGGAGACCGCCGCCGCTATTCCTTCGCCCACCGCCTTTCTCTACCTTTTGCCCCCCGACAAGTCACCCGAAAGGACGACCCATGTCTGTACGAGGCCAACTCGCCGCGTTCGACCAGATCATCGCCGGTGCCAGGACCATGCTGGAGGCCGTGCCCGATGATCGTCTGGACTGGCGACCCCACGACAAGTCCTGGACCCTGGGCGAACTGGCGACTCACATCTCCAACCTGCCCAACTGGACGATCGCCACCCTCTCGATGTCCGAATTCGACATCGCGCCCGCCGAGGGCGGCCCCCCGCCCATGGCCGCGCTCGGCTCGAGCGCCGAACTGGTCGACGCGCTGGACGGCAGCGCCGCGGCAGCTCGCGCCGCGATCGAAGGCTCTTCCAAAGAGGACCTGGACGGCCCCTGGACGATGCTGGTCGCCGGCGAGGCCCGGTTCACGCTGCCGAAGCGGGTCGTCCTGCGGACCTTCATCCTGGACCACATGATCCACCACCGGGCTCAACTCGGCGTCTATCTTCGGCTGCTCGACATCCCGGTTCCGCAACTGTTCGGACCGACGGCCGACAATCAGGACGTGTAGGGGCGCGACTCATCCATGTCCGCCGCCGCCACCCCGGAGATGGGCAGCCAGCCGCAGCCATCCTCCCCGGCGCAGCACGCCCCGCTCGATCCCGACGCTTTCGACCTTCTCACCTTCGACTGCTACGGCACGCTGGTGGACTGGGAGACGGGGATCATCGAAGGCGTGCAGGCGGTCTGCACCGCGCACGGGCGATCCGCCGGGGCCACAGCCATCCTCAGGGCATTCGGCGACGCCGAGCACGTTGTCCAGGGGGAGCGGTACCGCAGTTATCGCGAGGTGCTCGCGCTGACGCTGGTCCGGGTCGGCTCGGCGCTCGGCTTTCGCCCTGCGGCGGCAGAGTGCGACGTGTTCGCGGCGTCGGTGGGCAATTGGCCCCCCTTCCCGGATACCGTCGATGCGCTCCGGCGCCTGGGTGCGCGCTTCAAGCTCGGCATCGTCTCCAACGTCGACGACGACCTCTTCGCCGAGACCCGCAAGCGCCTCGACATCGACTTCGACTGGGTCGTTACCGCACAGCAGGTCGGCAGCTACAAGCCCGCCACCGCACACTTCGAGGAGATGGCCACGCGTTCAGGAATCGCGCGGGAACGTACCCTGCACGTCGCACAGAGCCTCTTCCACGACGTGGCGCCCGCCTCCGCGCTCGGCTACGCCACCGTGCATGTGAACAGGAAGAGCCGCGGCGGAGCGACCGGCGCGACCCCGATCTCCACGGCGCGGCCGGACGCGGAGGTGCCGGACATGGCCGGGCTGGCCAAACTGTTGCTGGGGGACTCGTGAGCGCCGAAGAACGGCCCGGCATCCCCGACGGCCGCGACGGCATCCACACCATCCGAGCCAGCGGAATCCACCGGGGCTGGAACGGGATCCACTACAAGACCGGCCTCTCGGCAAGGAACGTCCCCGCCCGGGAGCTTTCCATGAACGTGGCGCGGATTCCGCCCGGCGGCGTGGCGTTCGCCCACATCCACGTCGACTTCGAAGTCATGCTCTACATCCTCGAAGGCACGGTGCGCCATGACTTCGGCCCCCACCTTCGCGAGTCGATCGTGAACCACGCCGGCGACTTCATCTTCATCGAGCCGGGAGTCCCCCACGAGGTCATCAACATCAGCGACACGGAAGATGTGGTGGCCGTGGTCGCGCGCTCCGATGCCTCGGAGTGGGAGAACATCGTCGACTACGACCGCGCGACCGGGAAGGTCATCCCGAAGCGGGAGTCCAGCGGTACGGGCTGAGGTACCGGCTGACTCACCGTCGAATCGCGGGCGTGGGATCCTGGCGGGCTGCAGGCCTCGGGTCGTAGTGGAAATCGGCAACGCGCCCCGGCTTCAGCTCGGCGAAGTCCGGATGAACCGGATTCGCGACATAGTTGACTTCGCCGGCCACGACCGCGCTCGGGACGCGCAGTACGACCGATTCAAGAGACTCGAGCCACCGCTCGCCCGCCACCTGTGTGGCCGGATTGAATAGCGGGCCGTCCCACCCGTCGGGAAGATCGCGCAACGCCACATCGGTGATCAGAGTCTCGGAAACGAGAACCCGGAGCCTTCGGTATCGCCGCAGGACATCCGGAGCCTTGAGGTGGACAAGCAACTCAAGGCTCGCCAGGGCCAGGCTGCCACCCAGGTACACCGCCCTCCGCCCCGGACTGTTCCATCGCCCGCCATAGCGTAGCGGACCGCGGCCACTCAGCATCTCGTCTACGGTCCGCGAATGCTCGGGCGCTGCCACCCGCCATGCCTCGATCACGCCTGACACGCCTCCCGGGCGTCCCCGGAAGGGACGCAGGGGTTTAGCTGAAGATCCCGTCACGCAGGCGACCGATGAGCTGTTCCACTTCCCGCCCACCCACCTCCGTGGCGGCACGCTCGAGGGGCGACTCGCCTTCGAACAGCTCGTGGGGATCCTTGAGCCACCGGCGGGCGGCATGGTCATTGCCGAGCATCATCTCGTGCGCCAATGAAACCAGGCGGGCAACGCGCACAAGGCGATCCGACTCATCCGCCGTGAGTGTCCCCGCTTTCCGTCGGCGAGCCAGGGTAGTAGAGGGAAGTCCGATGACTTCAGCCAGAGCGAGGCGTCCGAGCCCAAGGGTCGCCGCCACATCGTCCACCGCGGAGAACGGCAGGCCCCGGCGCACCACGGTCACGGCACCATCACGAACCAGCATGGGGTACAGGGTCGACCCGGATGCCGGCCTGGAGTACTTCACGTCGTTGCCCATATGGTCAAACGTAACCTTCCATATGGGAATACTGCAATCAGGGTCGGGGCTTCGCCATCCGATCCAGGAACGCGCGCTGCTCGGCGGTCAGCGAAGCGACCCCCATCTTCTTCACCTTCGTCAGCAGGTAGTCCACTTCTTCCCTGTTGATCTCGTGAAGGCTCTCCCGCTGGATCGCTTCCCAGCTCTGAATTGCATCGGCATCACGAATCCCGGACATCCTGGGGCGTGCCGACGGACGCCGGACCACGCGCTGCTTGCGGCGCTTTTCCCAGTTCCTGAGGAACACCCAGCCGGCCAGGAGTCCCCCGAGGTGAGCGAAGTGGGCAATCCCGTCCTGAGCCCCCGTAAACCCCGCGAAGAGACTCAGGGCCACCATAAAGATCGCCAGCATGCGGGCCTGGATCGGCAGAATTCCCCAGATGTAGATGTCCTCGCGTGGCCAGTAGCGCGCGAAACCGATCACTACCCCGTAGATGGCTCCCGAGGCCCCGACGATCGCAGAAAAGGGCGTCATGAACGAGAGAAGAGCCCCGCCGACCCCACACGCCAGATAGAACCAGATGAACGTTCTGCTTCCGAGCCGCTCCTCCAGCCGCGGGCCGAAAAAGAAGAGCATCAGCATGTTGAAGAGGATGTGCCCGAACCCGCCGTGGAGGAACATGTACGTGACGACGGTCCAAGGCTGGAACGGGATCAGGGCGGGAACCAGCGCAAGGCCCTGGACAAGGCCGGGAGCGACGCGGGTCATCAGATACATGACGACGTTCGCCAGGAGCAGCCGCTTTACCCAGGGCGTCATGAACACCGTTGTTCGCTCGTCCAGTCCACTGTTTGCGAGGCCTACCGTCCCCCGGTCGGACGCATGCCTCTTCTACGTGCGCGACCCGCGATCCGTTTCCACGAATGTACCGGTTTTGGCTGCACGCCGCGCCTCCAGCTCGGCGGGTAACAGGACCGAATGGATGAACGAATGGACAGGGGTCGGCACCCCTGCTTCGGCACCCAGCCGCACCGCCGCACCGCTCCAGGCGTCCAGTTCGGACGGCACTCCGGCAACGATGTCGCGCTGCAGCGACGAGGTTCCCTCGGCGGGGAAAGTGTCTACCGTGTTCATGGCGAAGGAAACCGCATCGTCTGGCAGTGACACTCCGTGTGCGGCCGCCACCGCGACGATCTCTTCCATCGCCCGCCACAGGAGCGCCCGGGTTTCCGGCAGGGTGCGGACCGGCCCCAGGGGCATCCGGCACGCCGCACCCACGCCACCCACCGAGCAGATGAACAGGAACTTGAGCCAGAGTGCCGCGTCGATGTCGGAAGGCACCTCGGCGTCGACGGCGGCATCGCGCAGCGCGGCCACCAGGGCTTCGACCCGCGCCGACGGGGTGCCGTCCCACTCGCCAATCGCCACGTACGGGTCAACGCCGATGTGTCGGATCACTCCCGGGGCCGCGATCTCGCTCATGATGCGCGTGAGCCCCTTGCCCATCCGCGCCCGCCCCACCGCCGGCACGAGCGCTTCGGGTGCGTCGACGCCGTTCAGGAACGGCACGACGAGGGTCTCGGGACCGAGCAACGGGGTGATACCGTCGCGCACGGCCGGCAGGTGCAGGGACTTCACAGCGACGATGACGACGTCCACCGGGCCGATCTCGCCGGGGTCGTCGGTGGCAGCGGCGGGCCGCACGAGGAAATCGCCCCGGGGGGAACGCACGCGAAGACCGGAGTTCCGGATGGCGGCGAGGTGGTCGCCGCGGGCCAGCAGCGCGACTTCCTGGCCGGTGCGCGCGAGTACGCCGCCGTAGTAACCGCCGGCACCGCCCGCGCCGTAGATGGCAATCTTCATGGTCGCGAAGTTACGCTAGCCGCGAGACAGCTCAAAGAGGCGCGGAATCACACAAAGGAGGACGGGATCATGACGGGACCACGGTGTCGCCGCATCGCCAGGCAATGGATCGTCGCATCGGGTGCTGTCGCCGGGCTGTGGTTGGTCGCGGCCTCGCCGGCCCCGCTCGCCGCGCAGACGCCCGAACAGCGCTACACGGACTGGGCTCGCCCGGACTTCCGGCCGCAGGAGTACCAGTACCGGCGGGGCCGTATCATGGACGGGCTCCGTGCCACCGGCGGCGGTCTGCTGCTCACGCCGTCCTCCGACGGCACGACGCACGGCGGCACGTTTCGGCAACTGGAGGATTTCTGGTATCTCACCGGGCTCGAGGTCCCCGGGTCGATGCTGGTCCTCGACTCGGATCAGGGATTGTCGACCCTCTTCATGCCGCCGCGCGACCCCCGCTTCGAGAACCCTGGCCGGCCAAACGATTTTCCCGGCCGGCCGCTGCTGGACGACTATCAGTTGCGGAGCATCGCCGGGATCGACCGGTACCGGGACATCGCGGAACTGGACGCCTTTGTGCGGGAACGGCTCGCCGGGGGAACCGCGCTGCGTGTCAACGCAGGCACCGCCGGGCCCGTTTCCGGGCCGGTGGTTCCGCTGATCGGCACCCTCGATGCCACCGCCGCCCTCATCCACCGCCTGCACACCGACTACCCCGGGGCCGAGATTCGGAATGCGTTCGAGACGGTAGCCCGGCTGCGCATGATCAAGACGCCGGCCGAAATCCTGCGGATGCGCGCTGCCGCGGACGCGACCATGGCAGGGATTCGCGCGGCCGCCACCCGGATCCGCGCCGGTGTGGATGAGCGCACGCTGCAGGGCGAGTTCGAGCGGACCTGCCGGACCTTCGGCTCGCAGTCGATCCCGTTCACGCCGATCATAAAGTCCGGGCCCAACAGCCTGTGGCCGTGGCGCATCCTCGCGGCCCACTACGACCGCCGCAACCGGGGGCTGCGGGACGGCGACCTGGTGATTTTCGACGTGGGGTGCGAAGTCAATGGCTATGTGAGCGATGTCGGGCGGACGTTTCCGGTCAACGGGACCTTCACCGACGTGCAGCGCGAGAAGCTCATGGTCAGCAACCGGGCCGCAGAAGCGATCATCGCGGCGGTTCGCCCGGGTGTGACCCTTCGAGAACTGACCTCAGTCGCCTACGCGGCGATCCCGGACCAAGAGGAGCCGCACATGCAGACGCCGTCGTTCTTCGGCCACCACATCGGGCTATCGACGGGCGATCCGGCCCTGCTCGACGAGCCACTGGCGCCGGGCATGATCTTCACGATCGAACCGTGGTACTACAACCACGAGATCGGGGTCTCGGTGTTCGTCGAAGAGGTGGTGCTGGTGACGGAGGACGGGGTGGAGGTGCTGACGGCGGGGTTGCCGAGGGAGCCCGGTCAGTTGGAGGGCATGGTCAATCCTTGACCACCTCGTCCAGCGCGGCGACCGCCTCATCCAGCTGCTCCCCGGTCACGTACGGCGCGGGCCCCAGGCGCAGCACACGGCCCCTGAAATCCGCGTAGACGCCGAGTCCGCGCAGCTTGCAGCAGATCTCACCGGCGCGGGGCGTTTCCATGGTCAGAAAGCCGCCGCGGCGTGACAACCGCACGGCGCGATCCCTCTTGAGCACGGCCGGATCCGCGTCCAGCGCGTCCACACCCGCAGCCAGCCTCCGGATCTGGCCGAGGCCGATCTCACGCAGCCGCTCCACATTCAGCTCCTGCTCCCGAAAGAACCTGAACACCGCCGCCGCCCGGTAGTGACTGACCGGGTCGTAGGTGGAGCCCCCGAACCGCAGGTGGCCCTCTCCGTATGCAACTCGGGCATCGGCTGCGTGCCCGCCCTCCCCCGGCCCCGCCGCCAGCGTCCCGAACTCGGCGAACCAGCCCGTCAGCACGGGCCGCAACGCGCAGTCCCGCGGGAACCTCAGGAAGCAGTTCCCCTCACCCAACTGGCAGTACTTGTAGCCGCCCCCCACCACGAACGCGCCCTCCAGCCCCATCTCCACGACCGAGAATGGCACCGCGTTGAGCGAGTGGTAGGCGTCCACGAGCAACTCGGCCCCCACGCGCGCGCACGCCGCGGCCACCTGGTCCAGCCCTTCCACGATCCGCGCGTCCCGGAACAGGACCGACGATACCAGGACGGCGGCAGTTCGGTCGTCCACGGCATCCACGATCTCGTCGGCCACCACCCCGGCTCCGCTCGTCCCGTCACCGGTGCCCGTCGCCACGCGCACGACCTCGATCCCTTCGGCCTCCAGCCGGTCGAGCTGGCGCCGGATCGTGTGGAACTCGCCATCGGTTGTGACCAGGCGCGGCCGCTCCCTCAGCGGCAGCGCAGAAAGGAAACGGATCAGCAGTTCGTGCGTGTTCTGCCCCAGTGCGATGTGCCCATCCGGGTCGTCCAGAAGCCGTCGGAAGCCGGCCCGCACCTCGTCTGCAACCTCGAAGGCGCGTCCCCACTTGTCGTCCACGTGCTCGGCGGCATCCAGCCACGCCTGCTTCTGCGCCTCGAACGCCACATCCGGCCACGCCTGGTGAGAGTGCCCGGTGAGCAACACGCGGTCCGACACCCGGAAGCGCCAATAGTGCCGGGCCAGCGCGGCCGTGGTAGTTTCCATCGGGAACCTTGCCTCCTTCGCTGAAGTATCTACTGACAATGTTTGAGGGCACAACACCCCCCGCGCGAGCGCACCGCCGGTGGTGCCCTCGTCTGACCCAAAGCGCCCAGCGAAGGTTCCCGGCCCTGCCTCTCGCGTGCGCGGCGGGACTGGCTTGGGCAACGGTCGGTGCCGCCCAGGAGGTGCGCGACCGTCCCCGGGTCACGGTCAGGGGAACCGTCGTCGATGCAGTCACGGGAGAGCCCCTGGCCGGCGTCGTCGTCGTGGTCGACGGTGCGGACGTGCGGCTCGAGTCCGACGACGACGGCCGGTTCACGATCACCCGGATCCCCATCGGCGCCTACAAGCTCGGGCTTTCCCACCCGGGCTATCAGACCTTTGTGGACGACTTCACGGTCCTTGGCAGCGGAGAATTCGCCACGGCCCTGCAGCCCATCGAATTCCTCGAGGACGGGTTGATGACCGGCATCACCGGCGTGGTGAGGGACGGCGTCGACGGCAGGTCGGTGGCCGGTGCCAGCGTGTGGACGGCTGCCGCGCCCCAGGCCACGCAGACGGACGGACGGGGCCGTTTCACCTTCACCAGGCTGTATCCCGGCCGACACCTCGTCCGGTTCTCCCACCTGGGGTACGCAACGCGGGCCGACTCGATCGACGTCGAGTACGGGAGAATGAGCAACATCCGCGTCCTGCTCTCGGCCGACCCCGTGCGGCTGGATCCGATCGAGGTCAGCGTCGAAAGGCGCGACATCGTGCTCGAGCAGGCGGGATTCTACCGCCGCGAAGCCATCGGATTCGGCCAGTTTCTCGACCGAGACGATCTCGAGAGGCAGCCTCCCGGAAACATGAGCGATCTGTTCATCGGACTGGCGGGCGTAACCCTGGTTCCGGGTCCCACGGGCCAGCTGCATGTCATGCTCAGCGCCGGCCACGACAGGCGCTGCTTCCCCGTTGTAGTGCTCGACGACATCGTCGTGGGAGGAGGCTCGGTCCTGCCGGCCGAACTCGACATTCTTGTCATGCGCAGCGCCATTGCGGGCGTGGAAGTCTACACGAGAACAGCGGGGATACCGATTCAGTACGGCAGAACCGGATCATCCTGCGGGCTCATCATGATCTGGACGCGGCGCTGAGGTAGCGCCGGAACGCGGGCACCACGCGATGGGCCCGCACGCCACGAGCAGGCCAGCTGTCGATCGTCACCTCCGTTACAGCGCCGACCTCATCTCCCACAGATCCGGGAACGCGGCGGTCATCGTGGTCGCCAGGTATGCCACTCCCGCGCTGTCGCCAGTCCCCGGTTTGTTGCCGATCGTTCGCTCCACCATCTTGATGTGCCGGTAGCGCCACTCCTGAAACCCCTCGTCCAGGTCCACCAGCCGCTCGCACAGGTTGATCAGCCCCGGATCGGAGCGGTAGGCATCGATCAGCACTCCCTGCACCTCGGGGTCGGGCGTTACGGGTTCGGTCACGTCGCGGGCAAGCGCACGGTCCGGGACGTCGTACCCTCTGCCGACCAGGAACCGCAGGAACGCGTCCCAGAGCGACGGCTCCTCGAGTCTCCGTTTCAGCCGCCGGTTTTCATCGGGGTCGGGGAACGTCTTGAGCACCGATGCCCGCTTGATTCCCAGCGCGAACTCCAGCTCCCTGAACTGGGCCGACTGGAAGCCGCTGGCCGTGTCGAGGCGGTCGCGGAAGGACTCGAACTCGACCGGTGTCATCGTCTCCAGGATGTCCAGCTGGCCCACCAGCACCTTCAGGATCGAACGCACCCGCTTGAGGGTTGCAGCCACCCGGGCCTCATCGCCGCCCACGAGAAGCCCCCTTGCGTGGTCGAGCTCGTGCAGCGCCGCCTTGAACCAGAGCTCGTGGACCTGGTGCACGATGATGAAGAGCATCTCGTCGTGCTCCGGCGGATCGGAGAGTGGCTGCTGGAGAGAAAGCAGCTCCGGAAGCATCGCGAAGCGCTGGTAGTTCATCGATTCGTCGCGTTCACTCATCTCCGGTATCCGGTCCGTATGCGCCGGCGGCCGATCCGAACCGCGGCGTGTAGTTGTTCAGCGTCTCGTACTGCGGAGGCCACGGGAGCGGATACCCCAGCGCGTACGCGGCGTGCCTTGTCCAGTATGGATCCCACAGGTGGGCGCGCGCCATGAGGCAGAGGTCGGCCCTCCCCGCCGCGATGATCCCGTTGACGTCCTCGAACGACGAGATGTTGCCCACCGCCATGGTCGCGATACCGACCTCGTGCCGGATCCGGTCGGCAAAGGGCGTCTGGAACTGCCGGCCGTAGCGGGGCTGCTGATAGGGCACCGTCTGCCCGGCGGAGACGTCCACGATGTCACAGCCGTGAGCCTTCAGCGCGCGTGCGATCTCCACCGCATCCTCGGGCTCGTTGCCGCCCGGCCACCAGTCCACCGCGGAAAGCCTGACCGACAGCGGGCGGTCGTCCGGCCACCGCGAGCGCACTGCGTCGACTACGCGCAACGGAAAGCGCAGCCGGTTATCGAGGCTGCCGCCGTAGCGGTCCATTCGTTGATTCGTCAGCGGTGACAGGAAGCTCGCGAGAAGATACCCGTGCGCCATATGGATCTCGACAATGTCGAAACCGGCCTCCACCGCCATCTCCGTGGAGCGCACGAATTCCGCGATCAGCGCCTCCATCCCCGCCTCGTCCAGCTCCGCCGGCACCGGACTGTGCTCGAAGTACCCGATCGGCGAGGCCGACACGATCGGCCAGGCGCCCTCTACCAGAGGCTCGTTCGGACCTTCCCAGTCCAGCCGCGTCGAAGCCTTGCGGCCCGCGTGGCCGAGCTGGATGCCGACACGCGCGCTTGTGAAGCGTTTCACAAACTCGACCAGTCGGCGCCACGCGGCCACGTGCCCTTCGTCATAGATGCCTGCGCAACCCGGCGAGATGCGGCCGTCCCGCCCGACCGCGGTCATCTCGGCCATAACGAGCCCCGCACCCCCGACCGCGCGGGAGCCGAGGTTCACGAGGTGCCAGTCGTCGACCGTCCCGTCGTCGGCCGAGTACTGACACATCGCCGACACGCCGACGCGGTTGACGAGCACCAGGTCGCGCAGCCGAAACGGCGTGAACAGGGGAGGAGGCGGGCGGTTCGCAGCGGCTCGGTCGATCCCCTGTGCCGCCTCGTTGTCGGCAATGGTCAACCCGGCCTGCGCCTCCGCCTGCCGTGCCACCCACCGGTCCACCCGGTCCACGAACGCCGGGTCGCGCTCCCGCAGGTTTTCGTGCGAGATCCGCAGACTCCGGGTAAGCAGCGAGAAGCCGAACTGGACCGGCTCGAGACGGAAGTAGCGCTCCGTGTCCTCGAACCACTGCAGACTGGCTTGCGCCGCCCGCTGCAGTGACCGCACCGGCCGCCGGCGCGCCGCCTCGTACGCGGTGAGGGCGGCGGAGAGAGAGTCCGCGGCGGCGTGGTCCGGCGACTGGTCCCCCGCCCCGACCACGTCTTTCCCGGCCCCGCCCACCCCTTCCATCGCCCCGGCCAGCGCAATCGCGTCCAACATCGCCAACCGGGTCCCCGAGCCCACCGAGAAATGTGCCGTGTGCGCCGCATCCCCGATCAGGACCACGTTTTCGGCCGACCAGCGCGCGTTCGCGATTGTCGGAAACTGCCGCCACAACGAGCGGTTGCAGATCAGCGCGTGTCCGTCGAGTTCCTCCGCGAACAGCCGGGCCAGAAAGCACACCGTCTCCTGCTCGCTGGCCGTGTCCATGCCTGCCCGGCGCCAGGTTCGTTCGGTAGCCTCCACGATGAAGGTCGACTTCCCCGAAGCGTCGTACTGGTAGGCGTGGACCCGCCAGAGCCCGTGCTCGTCCTCGCGAAAGTAGAAGGTGAACGCGGGAAAGGGACGCGTCGTGCCCAGCCAGACGAAGCGGTTCGGCCGCAGGTCGACAGCCGGCTCGAACGTCTCCGCAAACCGTTCCCGCACCAGGCTGTTGAGCCCGTCCGCGCCAATGACCAGGTCGGCGTCGAGATAGCGGGAAGCCAGGGCCGCGCCCGTCGCCCCTCCGGCCGCCGGCTCGCCGACCTCGGTCTCGAAGTGCAGCCCGACCCCGACCTCGCGGCAGCGCCGGTGGAGCAGCAACAGCAGTTCCCGGCGCGACAGCCCCGCGAACCCGTGCCCGGTGGACTCGAGGAGTTCGCCCTGATAGTGAATGTGGATGTCGTCCCAGTGGTAGAAGCACTCTCCGATGGCGCGGAACGTCGCCGGATCCGCCTCGGCCACCTCCTCCAGCGTCGCATCGGAAAAGACAACCCCGAAGCCGAAGGTGTCATCCGGCCGGTTGCGCTCGAAAACCTCAACTCTCCTCGCCGGATCGGACTTCTTGAGCAGCAGGGCGGCAAAAAGTCCCCCGGGGCCGCCGCCGATCACGTTGACCTTCAAGGGCGTGCGTCCCGGCTGCACCCGGGCCTCACCGCGCGTCCCCCCGCACCAGCCCACCCCCGACGATCAGGTGCTGGATCTCGGTCGTCCCCTCGTAGATCCGCAGCGCCCTCACGCTCCGGTACAGGTGGTCGACCGGATGGCCCGCAAGCACGCCCCGCCCCCCCAGCACCTGCACCGCGCGGTCCACGATCCGCTGCGCAGCCTCGGTCGAAAATGCCTTGGCCATCGCGGCTTCCATCGTAATCCGCTCCGCCCCCCGGTCCTTCTCCCACCCCGCCCGGTAGGCCAGCAGGCGCCCCGCGGTCAGGTCAATGGCCGAAGAGGACAGCTTCTCCTGGATCAGCTGGAACGAAGCCAGGCGTTTCCCGAACTGTTCTCGCCCGCGTGCGTGCTCCACGGCCTCGCGGAGCGCCCTGCCCGCCATGCCACACGCCGCCGCCGCCACCGTGGGGCGCAGCCGGTCGAGCGTCGCCATTCCGATCTTGAACCCGCCGCCCACTTCGCCCAGAAGCGCACCGCCCGGAACCACGCAGTCATTGAACTTCACCTCTCCCAGCGGATGCGGCGCGCTCATGACCAGCGATCCGGTGAACTCGAACCCGTCCGCGTCGGCGGGTACGACGAAGCACGAGATCCCCCACGTCCCCGCATCCGGGTCCGTCAAGGCGAAAACAACGTAGAAATCCGCGATCCCGGCATTGGAAATGAAGGCCTTACCACCGTTCAGCCTGAACCCCGACCCGTCCGGCACCGCCACGGTGGTCATCGACCCCACATCGGAGCCCGCCTCCCACTCGGTCATGGCGAATGCGCCCATGGCTTCGCCCGCCACGGCGCGCTCCACCCATCCGCCGGGATCCTCGTCCCGGATCAGTCCTGGCGTTGCGCTCAGTCCCTGCAACGCAAAGACCGCGTCCGCGAGCGGCGACCACCACGCCAACACCTCGCGCGCCACCAGACAGCCCCGCACATCCCCCTCGGCAATGGGGCGGAAGAGCCCCGCCGCCCCCATCCGCTCGACAAGTTCCCGCGCCCGCGCCCGCGCGGCCGCATCGGTGTCCGGATCGCGCCCCTCCCCGATCTCCTCCTCGCAAAACGCCAGGACCCGCTCGCGGTACTGCCGGTGCGACGGCTCGATGAACGCCGCCACCGGGTCCAGAGACAGCCCGCCGCCGTCAAACAAAACGCGGCTTCCGTTTTTCCACGAACGCATCGTACGCCTCGCGGAAGTTGGGGTTGAGCATGCAGGTCGCCTGCACCCGCGCTTCGGCCTCGAGCGCCTCCTCCAGCTCCATGTGCGCCTCCCGGTTGAGCGCCTCCTTGGTCATCTGCAGCGCAAACGACGGCCCGCGCGCCAGCTTCTCCGCCAGCGCCGTCGCCGCCGCAAGCACCTCGCCGTCCGGCACCACGCGGTTGTAGAGCCCGATCCGGTGGGCCTCCGCCGCATCGACGAACTCGCCGGTCATGAGCAGCTCGCTGGCCCGCCCGAAGCCGATGATCCGCGGCAGCAGCCACGCCGCACCCATGTCCGCACCCGACAGCCCGACCCGTGTGAACAGATACGCGATCCGGGCCGACTCCGCCGCGATCCGCACATCGCAAGCCGTCGCAATCACCGCCCCCGCGCCCGCCACGGTCCCGTTCAGCGCCCCAATCACCGGCTGACGGCACTGCCGCATCGCCAGAATCAGGTCGCACGTCATGCGCGTGAACTCCAGCAGCCCCTCGAAATCCCGCTCGAACAGCGGCCCGATGATGTCCTCGACGTCGCCGCCCGTGCAAAAGCCGCGCCCCGCACCCGTGATTACAACCACGCGCACCTCGGGCTCGGTGTCCAGCGCCCGAAACGTGTTCCGCAACTCGTCGTAGACCTCGAAGGTCAGCGCGTTCAGACGCTCCGGCCGGTTGAGCGTGATCTTCGCAACGCCCGTCTCCGCGTCCCAATCCAGCAGGAACGAGCGCGGGGTCTCCAGGCGAGGGGATTTGAGGTCGGTCATGGCTTTTCCTTCCGCGTGGGCGACGCAATGGCCTGATGCCCGCCCGGCGGAGCCTGCCGGATGGTCACCGCGTCCTCGGCGGCCGCCTTCGCGGTCATGAGGCCCCCTCCCGCGCCGCGGGGATCACCGCCGTGGCCTCGACCTCCACCACCGCGCGCGGATCGACCAGCTCGGTCACGGCCACCAGCGCCATGGCCGGGAAATGCTTCCCGAACACCGCCCTGTACTCGGCCCCGACCTCGGGCAGCGACCCGCGATAGTCGTCCATGTCGGTCACGTAGATTGTGAGCCGGCCCACGTCCGCGACCCCACCCCCAGCCGCCTCGACCACCCGAACGACGTTGGCCAGCGCGGCGCCGAACTGGCGCGCCAGCGCGCTGCCGGCGGCATCTCCATCCCGCGGTTCGGCCCCCTCCCGGCCGGCCCGCTGGGGATCACCTCGCTCGCGCCCCCCTCCCTCGCGACCGGTCCGCTCCCGATCGCCCACCTCCCCTGCGCCCGCCACCCCGATCTGCCCGGCCACGAAGAGCACCCGGCCCCCTTCCGGCGCGAGCATCCCGTTGTTCCAGCCGCGGGGAGTGCCCAGCGCCGCCGGGTTCACGATCTCGAACGTCATCGGCCGCGGACCACCAGCTCGCTGCCCTGCAGCGCCGCCGCCGCGTCGGACATGAACGTCATCACCGAGTGCGCCACCTCGTCGGCGGTGATGAACCGCCCCCCCGGCTGCCTGTCCTCCAGGCCCGCGCGAATGTCCGATGCGTCGCGGCCCGTCTTCGCCGCGATCCGTGCGATGTTCGCATCCGTCATGGGGGTGTCCACGTAGCTGGGGCACACCGAGTTGACCGTGACTCCGGTCCCGGCCAGTTCGGCCGCGAGACACCGTGCCATCCCCATCAGTGCGTGCTTCGAGGCCGCGTACGAGGTGATGTAGCGCGCACCCTCGAGGCTCGCGACCGACGCGACGTTCACGATTCGGCCCCATCCCCGCTCCACCATGGCGGGCAGGAACGCCTGTGTACAGAGAAGCGGTCCGGTCGCGTTCACGCGGTGCACCGCCTCCCACTGTTCCACGGTCACCTTCCCGAAAGGCGCGGAAGCCGCCACGCCGGCGTTGTTGACGAGGATGTCGACGGCGTCCAGCAACTCCCGGGCGCGGGCCGCCATCCGGTCGACCGAATCGGGGTCGGTGACGTCACAGGGCACCGCGTGGGCCGTGTGGCCCGCACCGCGCAACTCCTCGGCGACCGCCTCGATCTCGTCCGAGGTGCGTGCGGTCACCACCACGGCTGCGCCGGACCGGACCAGCCCCCGCGCAACCGCCACCCCGATGCCGCGGCCTCCGCCCGTGACGACGGCGCCGCATCCCGCCAGGCTCAGCGCGGGCCGGACGAGATCGCCCAGCGCTTCACGCACCCTGGCGCCAAACACCTTGCCTGCTTCGGTCTTCATGCCGACCCCAGCCGTTCCGCCACCGCGTCCACGACGATCCCCCCCAGCACCGCGATCGTGCTCTCTCCCTCTTCGCGGGTCGCGGCGGCGGGGTCTCCGCAATACGCCTCGCCGACCCCTGCCTCCTCGAAGGTGGCCGCCCCTTCACGGATCGCGACCGACAGCGAGGCCGGGTTTTCGACCATTCCACGCCGCTCGTCCTCGCGAACCAGCTCCGGGGCCGCGGCCATGACCACCGAGGTCTCGTAGCATCCCGCGTGACACGCGCCGCTCTTGAACTCGTCCGTGAGGCGCGAGGCCCAGCGCCGCTCGGTCAGGTCGGGGTGGATGACGGGCATCGGCTGGTGGTGGGCGGAAGGCACGTGCCGAGCGGGGGTCTCGACCCGGCGCTGCGCAGGAGCGTCGTCCCGGCGCCGCGCGGAAATCTCGCCCCGCCGCCGAGAGGGTACTGCCGCCGCCGCAGCCTCCCTGCCGCCCACCACGTCCTTGATCGCGGTCAGGTGCGCGGGGTCCAGGTGCGCGTTCACAACAACCAGCGCGGCGACGCCCTGCCGCTCCAGCGATGCGGCCATATCCTCGAGCAGCGCCGCGAAGGTGGCCGGCCGCACCGAGATCGTTCCCGGAAAGCCGGCGGCGAAGGGGGCGGCGGTGTAGGGGAGCGGCGGAAGCAGCATGGGGCGCAGGCCAAGGCGCCGGAGACCGTCCAGCGCGGCCTCGGCGGCGGCGCTCGCGATAGTGACGTCCGTGATCAGCGGAAGGTGGGGACCGTGGGCCTCGACCGCGCCGACGGGGAGCACCGCGACGACGCGGAAGCCGGGTGGGGTGCGGGCACTCCCGCCCGCGCCGCCGGATCCGAGACCCAGACTGGCGAGCTCGGTCCACGTTGCCTGGCCCCAGTGGTGGTTCTCCATTGCCGATCCCTCCTTCATTTTAAACATAATCGCCACCGGCCCGCCCCAACCGCTCGCCCGTATGCCCTTCGTTCCACGACACCCGTTCAACATCGCCGACCACTTCCTGGACGACCGGGTTCGGGAGGGACTCGGGGAACGGATCGCGCTGCGGACGTGGGACGGGACCGTCACCTACGCGGCGCTGCAGGCACGCGCCAACCGGTTCGCCAACGCCCTCGAAGCGGCGAGCGTGCGGCCCGAGGAACGGGTCCTGGTGGGTCTTCCCGACGTACCGGACTTCCCCGCCGCGCTCTTCGGCGCGCTCAAGATGGGCGCGGTGGGCGTGATGGTGAACTGCTACCTGGGCACGCGGCGGATCCGGGACATGTACGACTACACCCGTGCGACGGCCGCCGTGATTCACGCGGACCACGCGCCCGCGTTTCTGGAGGCGGCGCGCGGCTCGCCCCATCCACCCCGCCTGATCGTCCTTGGCACGCCCGACGGCGACGCCCTGATTGACAACTCCAGTTTACATTATGTCAACTTTGCTTCACATTTTGACGACCCTGCGATCTGGCTCTTCTCCGGCGGCACGACCGGCCGCCCCAAGGGCGTGATCCAGAGCCATGCATCGTTCGCCAACACGACCGAGTGCTACGCCAATGGCGTGCTCGGCTACGCGCCCGACGACATCACCCTCTCGGTGCCCAAGCTCTACTTCGGGTACGCCACCGGCTCCAACCTCTTCTTCCCCCTCGCCGTGGGCGCCTCGGCCGTGCTCTTTCCGGAACGCTGCACCGCCGACGAACTCTTCGCCCAGATCGCCCGCCACCGTCCCACGATCCTCGTCAACGTCCCCACCATGGTGAACCGCATGGTCTCGCACCCGGACGCGGGTGCCCAGGACCTGAGCTGTCTGCGGCTGTCCACCTCGGCCGGCGAACCCCTGCCCGCCACCCTGCACCAGCGCTGGGACGACACCTTCGGCGTCGAGTTGCTCGATGGGCTCGGCACGGCCGAGATGTGGCACGTCTTCATCTCGAACCGGCCCGGCGAGGTACGGCCCGGGACGCTCGGCCGCGCCGTCCCCGGCTTCGAAGTCGTGCTCTGCGACGACGACGGCAACGAGGTGGAGTCCGGCGAGGTCGGCCGCATGCGGGTGCGCGGCGGGTCCCTGGCCCACGGCTACTGGCAACACCCGGAAGCGACGCGCCACGCGTTTGCCGGGGAGTGGTACATTTCGGGCGACATGATGACGCGCGACCCGGACGGGTATTTCAGCTACCAGGGGCGCGCCGACGACCTGCTCAAGGTCTCCGGGAAGTGGTTCTCGCCCCGGGAGGCCGAGGAGTGTCTGCTGCAACAGCGGCACGTAAAGGAGGCGGTGGTGGTGGGGATCGAGACCGAAGACGGGCTGACGGTCCCGGAGGCGTTCGTGGTGCTCACGGCCCGTGGGGACGCCGGGCACAGCGGGGAAGCGGCCCTCCACGCGCACGTCGCGGCCCGGCTGGAGTCCTACAAGCGACCGCGCGCGATCCACATCTTCGCCGACCTGCCGCGCACCCACCTGGGAAAGGTCGACCGCGGGGCGCTGAAGCGGCAGGGCAGCGTGTCGGACCGGCATTCGGGTTCTCGCGCCACGACCCGCGCGTCAGGGACCACACCGTGAACCGGCCGCTCCGTGTCCCGGTTCTCGTGGGCTCGGTGCGCCGCGGGCGCCAGTCGATCAAGGTGGCGCGCTTCGCCGGCGACCGGCTCGAACAGGCGGGGCTGGATGCGCCACTCCTGGACCTTCGCAGCCTGGATCTCCCGATCATGGAGGAGCGCCTGCACAAGCGGGACGACCCGCCGCCGGGGCTGGTCCGCTTCTCGGAGGCAGTGAAGGCCGCCGACGCGGTGGTGGTCGTCAGCCCCGAATACAATGGCTCGATGCCGGGTGTGCTCAAGAACGCGCTCGACTATATCTACGGCGAGTGGTTCCGCAAGCCGGTCGGCATCGTGACCGTGTCGGCGGGAGGCTTCGGCGGCGTCCAGGTGCACAACCACCTGCAGCTTCTGTTCCTCCGCCTCAAGGCTCTGCCGGTGGCGGGAATGCACGTCTCCAGGGTGTCGGGCAGCTTCGGCGAGGACGGCGAACCCCGGGAGGCGCACTACGAGAAGTCGTTCGCCGGCTTCATCGAGACGCTCGCCTGGTACGCCCGGACCATCCGGGCTGCGGTGGGCGCGGACGGGGGCTGATTCCATGGGGTCGTTCTACCTCTCCACACCCATCTACTACGCCTCGGGCGAGCCGCACATCGGCCACGCCTACACGACCATCCTGGCCGACGTTCTGGCACGGTACCGGCGCCGCGCCGGCGACGACATCCTCTTCCTGACCGGAACCGATGAACACGGGCAGAAGATCCAGGAAGCGGCCGCGGCGGAGGGCGTCACGCCGCTCGAGCTGTGCGACGTCATGGCGGGGCGCTTCGAGGCCGCGTGGGAAGAGATGGGGATCTCGCACGACCGCTTCATCCGCACCACCGAGGCGGAGCATATCGCCGTTGTGCGCGCCCTGCTGGAGCGTCTGTACGACAACGGCCTCATCTACGAAGCCGAGTACGCCGGGTGGTACTCGGTGGGCCAGGAACGGTACTTCACGGAGAAGGAGATCGGGCCCGACCGGGTCGATCCCATCGCCGGCGGACCGGTCCAGCGGATCCGCGAGAAGAACCACTTCTTCAAGATGAGCGAGTTCCGTGAAAGGCTGGTCCGGCACATCGAGGACAATCCCGAGTGGATCGTGCCCGCCACGCGCCGCAACGAGGTCCTCGGCTTCCTCGCGCAAGGGCTCGCCGATCTGTCGATCTCCCGGCCGCGCTCGCGCATCCACTGGGGCATCCCCCTGCCCTGGGACTCCGACCAGGTGACCTACGTGTGGGTGGACGCGCTGACCAACTACGTCACGGCTTCCGGCGCCATCGAACCCGGGGCGGCCAGGGAAGAACGCGGCTTCGGCGACTCCCGGCGCCCCTCGTGGTGGCCCTGCGACGTCCACCTGATGGGCAAGGACATCGTCACCACGCACGCAGTCTACTGGCCGACGCTGCTGATGGGGGCCGACCTGCCCCTGCCCCGCAAGATACTCGCGCACGGCTGGTGGGTCGTGGGCGACACCAAGATGTCCAAGTCGCTTGGCAACGTGGTGGACCCGCTCGATCTGAGGGAGCAGTACGGGACCGACGCCGTCCGCTGGTACCTGATGCGCGAGATGCCGACCGGCCAGGACGCATCCTACACCCCGGACCGCTTCCTCATCCGCTACGACGAACTGCGCAACATTTTCGGCAATCTGGCGCACCGCACACTGTCGATGGTGAAGCGGTACCGGGTGGGCACCGTTCCCGACGCCCCCGCCGAGAGCCTGGCCCGCGAGACCGCGCAGGCGATGACCGCGTACCGGCGAGGCCTTGACGACTACCGGTTCCACGAGGGATTTGCGGCCGCGATGGACCTGGCCAGGGCCGCGAACGGATTCGTGGAGGCGCGGGAGCCGTGGGCGCTTGCGCGAGATCCGGGTCGCGCCGTGGAACTCGACGAAACCCTCGCGACCCTCGTGCGGACGCTTGCCGTGCTCGCTGTGATGTTCGAACCCGTCATGCCCGTGCAGGCGCGCGAACTGGCGCTGCGGCTGGGCCTGGAGCACGTGCCGCTCCTGGCGGACCTCGAAACCGTCGACCTTTCCGGGCGTACGGTAAGGGTGGGCCAACCCCTTTTCCCGCGCGTAGATCCGGGATCTTCCGATCAGGAGGAATCACCTGTTACTTGACCCCGTGGTGACAGACAAGTAACCTATCAGCCACATGTTTACCGACCGATGGACCGTCCTCCTGCTGAAGGGCGATGACGAAGAGGTGCGGCAGTATTCGATGCCGCGCTCGACGGTGCGGCGGGCGGGATTGGCCCTGGGCGTGTTCGGGGTGCTTTTCCTGGTGGCCGCGGCCTTCCTGGTGTACGACAGCGGAGCGCGCCTGCGCGCCGCCAATCTGGCCAGGGAGAATCGGCTTCTGGAAGACCAGCTTGCCAACTACCACGGCAGACTCGGCGACCTCGACGAGACCATCGCCGGACTCGCAGAGAGGGATCGCCACACACGGCTGCTGGCCGGCCGCGTCGGCTTTGACGAAGAGGTGTTCGAGGTCGGTGTCGGTGGCCCGGGACTGGAATCGCCCGGCGAAGACGAGCTCTGGCGCCTGGATCCGGAAGCTTCGGAAGCGGCGTACGCGTTCCGCTACGACCTTGCGATGCTCGAACGGAAGGTGGATCTGCTCGACGAGAGCCTCGATGAGACGACTGCCGCATTCGAGTCCGACGCGGCGCGCCTGGCGGCGATTCCATCGATCTCCCCGGTGGGCGGCCTGTTGTCGTCCAGGTTCAGCCGGAGCCGGCGGCATCCCATCCACATGGTCGACCTGCCCCATGAGGGTATCGATGTCCACGCTATCTACGGGACTCCGATCGTGGCCACCGGCGCTGGTGTCGTCACCTACGCGGGGCGGATGTCCAGTTACGGGAACCTGATCGAGATCGACCACGGCTACGGTTACGTCACGCGCTACGCTCACGCTTCCCGGCTGCTTGCCCACGTCGGCAAGAGAGTTCGCCGGGACGAGGTCGTCGCCGAAGTGGGATGCACCGGGACCTGCACGGCGCCGCACGTCCACTATGAAGTCCGTCGGAACAGCACGCCGGTCGATCCGCTGAACTACGTCCTCGCGCGCGCCATCCAGTAGGACGGGCCCCTCCCGACCGCATTCGCCCGTCTTGATGCAGTCCTTTTTCGTCCTTACCTTGGGCGGCGCGCGGCCTTTTGGGGCGACAGCAACGTACGGCCTACTTCAGGGAGCGAAGTCATGAAGCGAAGCAGCACTGGCACAGGGTTGGCTGCAATCCTGGTCACCACGATTCTGGCCGCATGCGGGCCCGGCGAAGCCACGATCATCGTCGCGCTCGGAGACGAGACCAGCGAAGACGCAAATGCCCTCGACGGGGTCGAAGTCCGGCTGTTGCCGTACGACCGGGACCAGATTTTCGATTCGCTGACCGCGGTGGCGGCCGCCGCAGGAATGCCCGAGCCCGAAGTCCCGCCGGATCTGCTCGCGGCACAGGAGGAGATCGCGCAGGCCCAGCAGGAGTGGCGAGACACGGAGACGCGGTGGAACGTTCTGCGCGACTCGCTCCAGACGCTGAACAATGCCATGGAGGGACTGAACCGGGCCCAGCGCGCCTACATGGAACTCTACAACCAGTATCAGGATCTGGAGGGCGACTACAATCGCGCGGAACAGCAACTCGGAAGGCTCTTCGACAACTTCACCTCGCTTCAGCAGGCCGCCATCGGGCGCATGGATAGCATCAACATCGTCCAGGCGGACTGGGCCGACCAGGCGTTCGAGGACGTGGGCCTGATCATCGCGGCCAGGATCGAGTTGACCGGCCTGGAGGAACACGCAGACACGACCGGTGTGGAGGGCGTGGCCGCGTTCGAGGCCGCTCCCGGGCAGTACTGGGTCTACGCGCGTCACGAACTGCCGTACAACGAGCTCTATTGGAACATCCCGATAGCGATCACGCGCGAGGAACCGGTCGTCCTGCGGCTCAACCGCGACAACGCGGTCGTGAGACAGATCTTCTAGCAGTCCGTGGATAAAGCCGCCCGAGCACCGAGAGCGGCGAGGCGCCGGGCCGGCAAGGCGCGACGAAGGGCCAGTAGCAGCGCTACGGGCCCGAGGAGCAACGCAGAGCGCGGCCTCGACAAACGGCTATGTATAGCAAACACGACATTGTGTAAACTTTGCTTTACATTGTGAGGACTTGCGGCCGAGCGTCCGGCCCGGATGCATCGCCGTTCGAATGCCGGGGGGATTTTGTCCACGGGCTGCCCGCGCCCACGGCGCCGGGCGCGGTTCACCCGCACGAGCACCGCCCACCCGGCGTACCCGATCGATGAATCCGCGCTTCGAACTCGACGCGGAGGGCGTCGGGCAGATCATCTTCGGTGACCCCCTGCGGGCGCACAACGTCCTCACGGAGGAGGTGCTGCTCGACCTGGAGCAGGCGGTCGCGCAGGCGCACGACGCCGCGGGAGAGGGTCGTCTCCGGGTGCTGCTGATCGCGTCCGCCAAGCCCGGTTCGTTTATCGCCGGGGCGGACGTAGACGCCATCACCGCCATCGCCGCGGCCGGGGACCGCAAGCGGGGGGTCGAGATCTCGCGCCGGATCCAGGCCATGTTCGGGCGCATCGCCGAAATGCCGGTACCGACGATCGCGGCCATCCGGGGAATCTGCCTCGGTGGCGGGACCGAGCTGGCGCTGGCGTGTCACTACCGCGTCAGCGACGACGGCGACCGCACCCGCATCGGTTTGCCCGAAGTGCAGTTGGGCATTCTGCCCGGGTGGGGTGGGACCACGCGTCTGCCGCGCCTGGTGGGGCTGCGCGCCGCCCTGGACCTCCTGCTCACCGGCAAACCCGCGCGGGTTTCAAAGGCGAAGCGAATCGGCCTGGTGGACCAGGTCTTCCCACGGCATCAGTTCCGCGAGCGTTGCCTGGACTTCGCCCGCGACGTGGCGGACGGCCATGGCCAGGGGCGGGATGCGCGTGCTACGTCCGGCCGTCGGGAGCGGCGCGCGCGCGTGGGGTCCGGCCGTCCCAGGGTGCGACGCGGTGTCGTGGCCCGGCTGCTGGACGGTACGGCGCCCGGCAGGTGGCTCGTGTTGCGGATGGCGGGCCGGCGCGTCCTGAAGCTCACCGGTGGCAGGTACGTCGCGCCGCTCAGGATCCTGAGCGTGGTGCGCCGCGGGCTGCGCGGCGGTCCGGCGGCGGGACTCCAGGCCGAGGCCGAGGCGATCGGCAACCTGATCGCATCGCCCGTGTGCCGCCATCTGCTCGGGCTCTTCGGCTGGCGGGAGGCGGCCCGCAAGGGACCGTGGTCGGATGGCGGCCGCGACGCGGGGGTGGACAGGGTCGCGGTCGTCGGGGCCGGCCAGTTGGGGGCCGGGATCGCACAGCTGGCGGCGTACAATGATCTTCCCGTGCGGATGAAGGACGTGCGCCACGAGGCCGTGGCGGGGGGGCTCGCCTATGCGCGCTCGGTCTTCGACGGCGCCGTGAAGCGCCGCAAGCTCCGCCGCCGGGATGCCATGACGAAGATGGCGATGATCTCGGGAGGGCTCGACTACTCGGGCGTGGCGCTGGCCGGCCTGGTGGTCGAGGCGGTCGTCGAGCGCATGGACGTCAAGCAGGCCGTGCTCAGGGAGGTCGAAGCGGCCGTGCGTGCCGAGGCGGTGATCGTGACCAACACGTCGTCGCTGTCGATCGACGAGATGGCGAGCGTCCTGGAGCGGCCCGGCAGGTTCGCCGGAATGCACTTCTTCCACCCGGTTCACCGCATGCCGCTCGTGGAGGTGGTGGCGGGCGAGAGGACCGGCGCCGACACGATCGAGACAATTGCCGCGCTCGCGGTGCGCCTCGGCAAGGTCCCCGTCATCACGCGGGACGGACCCGGCTTCCTGGTCAACCGCATCATCGGACCGGGGTTGAACGAGGCCGGGCATCTGCTCGACGAGGGCTGGGACGCGGCCGCGCTGGACCATGTCTGGACCCGGTTCGGCATGCCGATGGGCCCCTGCCGCCTGATCGACACAATCGGCATGGAGGTTGCGTACCACGCGGGACAGGCGCTGGCCGCCGCGTTCGGTGATCGCCTGGCGCCCGCCCGCTCCCTCACGAGTCTGGCGACATCGAATCGGCCGGGCCAGAAGGGCGGCAGAGGGTTCTACCTGTACGAAGGCGCCAAGCCGAAGGGCATCGATCCCTCCGTGTACGCGGACATGGGCGTGTCCTCGCCGCGCTCCGATCTGGACCCTGCCGGCGCGCGGGACCGGACGATCCTCGCCATGGTCAACGAGGCGGCCAGGGTGCTTGAGGACGGCATCGTGCCCGGCGCGGCGGACGTGGATCTGGGCATGATCATGGGCGCCGGGTTTCCGCCCTTCCGGGGCGGCCTGTTGAAGTACGCGGACGATCGGGGCCTGCACGAGATCTTCGCCACGCTCTCGGCCCTTCACGACGCGCACGGCAACCGCTTCGAGCCGAGTGCCCTACTCACGCAATTGGCCGAGGGGGGCGAGACCTTCCACCGAGCGTTTCCGCCAGCCGACGGTGCACGCACGGAGCGGGAATGAGCAGGACACGCCCGCCCGCCCGACCGGACCGGCGAACGGCGCCGCGCGTCGCGGGCCTCGTGCTGGCCGCCGGCGGATCGTCGCGGATGGGCACCGCGAAAGCACTCCTGGACGCGGACGGGATGACCTTCGTCGGGCGGCTGGTACAGACACTGGCACGCGCCGGGTGCGACCCCGTGGTCGTCGTCGCGCCTGCCCGCACCGGCGCCGTGGCTGACGAGGCGGCGCGATCCGGGGCGCGCCTCGTGGTGAACCCGGACGGCGCGGGCGGCCAGATCGGCTCGCTCCGGGCAGGGCTCTCGTGGCTGGCCCATAGTAACGATCCGCCGGCCGCGGTGCTGTTCACCCCGGTCGACAACCCGGCCGTCGCGCCGACAACCGTCGAGGCGCTGATCGCCGCGTGGGACACCGCCCGCGCCACCAGCGCCGCCCGCGCCGCCATTGTCCTGCCCCGCTGGGGGGATCGGCGCGGGCATCCCGTGCTGGCCGACATGAGAATCGCACACGAGTTCCACGAGCGCGGCCTGCCGGAAGGGGCGCGCACGGTGGTGCGGCGCGATCCCGGCCGGGTGGTGGAGGTCGAGGTCGAGGACCCGGGCGCCGTGGAGGACATCGACACGCCCGAGCGATACCGGCGGCGGTTCCGGCCAGAGGCCTCGTCCGGCGAATCCGCATGAATCCGTCCGCCGCGCAGGTAGCCGCCCGCGTCCTGGAAGCGCTCGGACGGGGTGAACGCATATACACGGCGGTCGTGACCGGGGCGCTCGACCCCGCGCTGATCGGGCGGCGGTGGTGGCTCTCAGGCAGGCGACACGGGGGCTCGCTCGGGAGCCCGGCGCTCGACGAAGCGGTCGCCGCGGCTGTGCCGGCTCTCTTCCCCCCCAGAGAATCCCGCGGTGCCCTCAGCCGCGACTTTCGTTACCAGGACGGCGACCGGGCCGCCACGGCCACGGTCTATGTCGAACTCCACGGCCCGCCCGCGCGCATGGTGATCGTGGGAGCGGGACATATAGCCATTCCGCTGTCCCGGATGGCTGGAATGCTGGGAATGCGGGTCGAAGTGCTGGACGACCGCACGGACTTTGCCGCGGCAGACCGTTTTCCGGAGGCCGCCGGGGTGCGCGTGATCGACTTCCGCGACCCCTTTGCGGACATGGACCTGGGCCCGTCCGACCATGTCGTGCTGGTCACGCGGGGGCACAGCTTCGACTACGAGTGCCTGGTGCGCCTGTTGCGCATGTCCGCGCCGCCCGGCTACATCGGTATGATCGGGAGCCGCCGCCGGGTGCGTGCAACCCACGAGCAGCTTGTTCGAGAGGGCTTCACGACCGACGAATTGAGCCGGGTGCGAGCCCCGGTCGGCCTGGATCTGGGTGGGCAGACCCCGGCTGAAATCGCGGTTTCGGTAGTGGCGGAGATCATTCTGTTTCACGCGGGCGGCACGGGGGTGCCCCTCGTGGAGAAGGAGCGGGTCGTCGAGCGGTTCTTCGGCGACCGGGGAGCACGGCACGCCGCCGAGGACTGAAAAGCCGCCGCGTGCAGTCACCAGCGCATGCAAGGGAGGACCGAGTTGGACGAAAAGGAGTTGCTGGGCCAATTGGCGACGCTGCGCGAGCCGGCCGTACTGGCTACGATCGTGTCCGCCAGGGGTTCCACCCCGCGCAAGACCGGCGCACGGATGCTTGTTGGGCGGGAAGGCGTGATCGCCGGGACCGTGGGGGGAGGTTGCGGCGAAGGCGAAGTGATCGCGGCCGCTGAGGAGCTGTTCGCCGGCGGGCCGCCGAGGACCGTTCGCGTCGACCTCACCGATGACTTCACGACATGGAGCCCGGCGGTGTGCGGCGGGATCATGGACGTGTTCATCGAGCGCGCCAACCCCGAACGATTCGACGACTCGTGACCGCGCCGGCCGAAGGCCCCGCGTCGAACCGGCCTGGCCCATTGCCGCGGGAAGGCGACTTCGTCGACATCCGATACAGCCGGATCGGGAAGCCGCAGGATACCTATCGTCTTCTCGTGCTGGACAGCACTCCGGACTGTGTCGTCACATTTCAGCCCCGCACGCCCATCGATCAGCCGATCGTCGTGGACGAGCTCACGATCCTGGAGCCGCGTTCGCCGATCATCTGGTTCACGTTCCCGGGCAAGTGGCACGACATAGGCCTTTTCTACCGCAACAACGGCGCCCACACGGGGATGTACGCCAATGTCCTCACCCCGGTCGATTTCGTCGATGTCCACACCTGGGAGACCACGGATCTCTGCCTTGACGTATGGGTCCCGCGCTGGGGCTCGGTCCGGATCCTGGATGAAGACGAGTTGAGCGAAGCGGAGGAAGCGGGGCAGGTCGAGGGCAAAACGGCGGAAAGGGCCCGCGCCAAAGCCGGTTCGCTTGTGCATTCTCACAGCGCGAACGCATGGCCGCCGCCGGTGGTGGGCGAGTGGTCGCTGGCCCGCGCGCTGAGCGTTTTGCAGGCCCTGTAGCAGTCCGTGGATAAAGCCGCCCGAGCACCGAGAGCGGCGAGGCGCCGGGCCGACAGGTTTCCCATTGAGCGAATCACGGCAAGAAATCTTCTAAGTCCAATCAGGGCTGCACGATCTGCCACTCTTGCCACTGGGAGAGGCCCGATTTCATCGTGTCCGTGCTGCCGGAAAACCGCATCATTTGCCGAGAATCCTAGCGGGAGCCGACCCCCCGACTAGGTATGCCGCCCAAGCGTAGCCGAACAGCGTGATCAACGCCAGTAGCAGGATTCGTGACGGTCGCGAGAACATCGCCGTTCTCGCATAGAAACCAAGGCGTATACACCCGATCAACGGACGCCTCCATGACCAACGCCGCCCCGCTGGTTCCCACGGCATCTAGCGGCTCGAAGACCTGCCACAGGGACCGGTCCTCTTGCTCCATGATCACGACGTTCAGGATGTAGCCGCTACTCATCTCGAACACTGCCCCAGACCGCGGCCAAGTCATATCGTATCCGACGGACGTCTGACCATCGTCCAGCTTGGTGTATTCAAGGGTCTTCAGTCCCGGTGCCTCAAACAGATCAAGCATGCTGACGAGAGGGCGCTCTACCCATCCGTTACCCGGCGGCGACGACGCCTCAAAATGAACGATCTTGTGAGGGGCGGCTTGAGAATACAAGAACGATCCATCCGGCCGGGCGTGAACCCATCCGCCGGTAGTCGCAATTTGCGCCATCGCGGCATCCCGCTCTAGGTTGTTCCTCCAAGGAGAGCCTGCCAACGGCGCCCCCGGCACTACAGGGTGCTCCGACCATCCAAGGATCAGACCGCCGTTGGGGTCAAAGTAGTGAACCGCAGATCCGCTGCTCCTCAAGTACCCGGTGACGACGTAGCCGCCGGATGCTAGGGCAGCAAATCCCCGGTGGCCCAGTATTGGTTCCTGTAACTGAACACGATGGACCGGGGCACCGCTGCCCTCGTAGATCTCTATGGCGCTACGCCCAGCATCGAGGACAGCCACTCCGCCATCGGGGGTAACCGTCATGTGAGCAGGGATTCGTACTTCGCCAGGGCCGTCTCCCGCTTGGCCTATGACTGTCGCGATCATGGTTGCAGGATCGAGCACGAGTACTCTACCGGCGGCCCCCCAAAGGTCTACCATCCAGATCCGGCCGTCGCCCGCTTCCACGAGTCCAGCGATGGCCGTGAGACCCCCAGCAACCTCCTTCCCCTCGGTGCTCCAGACCTCCTGAACCTGGAACTCGCCGACGGGGTTCGCCTGTGCGCTGAGGTCTAGCGCACAGGCGAACCCCGAAAAGGCCAGCGTGACGAACGCCACCAACTGACCGGGGGCAGACATCTACCGTAGCTCCGAGACTTCACGGGAGGAGTCGCGGTCTTGGCTGTAGGCCTCGAAACTGTACCGACCCGTGTAGAGAGCGAGTTCTGAGGGAGACAGCGCCACAACCACACCGTTACCGTCATCTCGGTAGGCGGTGTTCAGTTCGCCGTCGCAGCCCCAACCTCCGAAGATGTTCCCCTCAAGGCGCAGGACCATGACGTTGCCCGCATCTGTGGGCACGACGAGTCGGTCCTCGGGAGCCACCGCCAAGGACTGGGGTTCCGGCGTATTGCACGCCGAACCCGTGACGTTGCAGCGCCCGCCTGCATAGTTGCAGCCTTCCGCTCCCGACCAGAAGGGGAGGCAGATGCGGACGTAGGTGGGTGGCATCGGCACGCAGAGCGAGCATTCGGGCTCGGGCAGCGGTGGCGGTCCCTGCGCGGCGGTCTCTTGGGGCAGGCTGGTCACCAGCCCAAGCCCCAACACGGCGAGAAGCAGTGCTCTGGTCAGTCCATTCTTCATCGTGGTTTTCTCCTCTTCGAGGAAGGTTCGTGGTTCGCCCTCACCGCGGATATAGCCGCGGGAGGGACGCTGAGCGACCGGAGTATAGAAGAATCGGAATCGCTGTCAATAGGTAGTATCGGATTGGTTCAGAATGGTCTCGCGAGGTCGAACAACCACCGAATCAGTTGTGTTTACGATATCCATCACGGGGCGAGACCTGCCCGTCGCGGTGTCGACTCCGCAGCCCTCCGCGACCAGCGTGGGAGCCGCCGCAAGACAGGGAACATTTCCCCGTGCCGGTTGACAGCGCGGCTTCGGTCGGACGCTACGAACGCGCTCGCGGCTCCGACCCCCTCCGAACTCACTCGTGCGCCGCGCCACCTTGTAGGAATTATCGTCCAGTGCACCAACGGGGGCGTTTTTCCGCGCAGTTGGCGGCGGCGTCTCCCGGGCCAGAGACCCTGCCGAACGTCATGAAACGTCCACGGACTGTGGACTATTTCCTACAGGTTGACGGGCTTGCGGTCGGGCTTTCAGCGTTCGGAGATGGAGACGCTGCAAGAGTACTTCAGCACACGGGTTGGCACGTTCCTCGACCGCACGGGCGTGAGCCGGACGAGGTTCGGGAGGATGGCGCTGGGCGACCCGAACC
>JAPPNN010000072.1 GCA_028873815.1 Gemmatimonadota bacterium
CTACTCAGTAGACCTTGGTGGATTACACTGGAACATGTGTGCCGAGTTCGGCGGGAATCGGGCCAGCCAGCGCGTTGCGGCGGAGTGAGACGGTTTTCAGCTTCGCCAGTTGTCCAAGTTGCGGCGGGATCGGACCCGACAGTTCGTTCACCGCCAGTTCCAGTGTTTCCATGCGGGCAAGTCGCCCGAGTTCGGCCGGAATCGAACCGGTCAACGAGTTGGCGGCCAGCCACAGCCTCTCCAAGCTGGCAAGAAGCCCCAGTTCCGGCGGAAGAGATCCCGAGAGCTGGTTGCCGGCGAGGGCTAGGTTTTCGAGATTGGACAGAGCACCGATTTCCGCGGGGATCGGTCCGGACAGTTCGTTGCCGTCCATGCCGATGATCCTGATCCGGGCCAGTCGTCCGAACTCCCTTGGCAGCGGCCCGGAGAGGTTGTTGAACGCCAACCACAGCACCTCAAGGTGCTCAAGTCCGCTAAGTTCCCAAGGAACAGGCCCGGACAGCCTGTTGCGGATCAGGTCCAATTCGACGACCCGTCCGCTGTCGTTGGCCTCGACGCCATGCCAATCCCCGAGTGGAGCGTCGGTCAGCCAGTTGTCGCTATTGGCCCAGTTCGGCCCGCCCGTCTGCTCGTACAGGGCGACCAGCGCGTCACGGTCCAAGTTGTCCGACACCTTGACGGCAGTCTCCTGGGTGACCGACGAGCCCGAGGGATCGTGGGCGGTGAACGAGAGGATGGCGCGTCCCAGCGCATTGGCCGACACCGAAGCTACACTGCCGGCCAGCGAGACGGTCGCAACGGTGCTGTCCGAACTCCCGGCAGCGAAAGCCAAGACTTCACCGTCAGGGTCGCCGAAATGGGCATCCAGGTCGATGGTGAACGACGCATCCGGGGCCGATGCCAGCCGCATTACGGAGTCCCGCACCTCCGGTGGACGGTTGGGAACGGTGACCGCGAAGCCCTGAGAGGCCGACAAACCGCCCGGATCAGATGCGGTCACCGAGATGGATGCGGAGCCTGGCGACCTGGCCGAAATCAGCGCCGCGCCGCGCGAAGCTGAAACCGTCACAGCTTCTGTGTCGGAACTCTCCGCGGAATAGCTGAGCGTATCCCCATCCGGGTCGGTGAAGAATGGCAACAACGGGATGACCACCGAGTCGCCAACGAATACTTCGAGGGGCCGGATGGTGTCCACGGCCACCGGCGCGCTGTTATCGTCAATGGGTACTACCGGGTCGGTCGGTTGGACCGTCTCGTCGCCACATGCCAAAGCCCATATGCCAAGGAGCGCCGCCGCGATTCGTGACGGGAAGGGCAGTTGGCCGGATGTGCTCGGTCGTTCGCTGTTCAAGTGCTTGTCCGGGGGTAAATGAGTGTTTTTCATCTTCAGATTCGATGCCGTGGGCTTCGTGCCACCCGAACAAGGTCCGCCATACGGAGGTCTTCGGCAACCAAGACGGCGATCACGACCCGGCAGGCGGCACAAGAGGGGATGACCCGTTTCGTGTTGCCCAGACTGAGATCGTCGAGCGGTGCGGTGTTCGCCGCGACCGCCAACACCCGCCCCCGAGACATCTCGGCGTCTTATCCGAAGGTTTCGGACTCAGAAAGAGGCCCAGCGCCCTTCGACATCCTCAAGGAACAGCGGAATACCGCTACGCTAAGGTGTCGGCCGACACCCAAGGAAACTGGTGCTGCGCTCCGGCAAGTCGGCCCGCTGGGCGCCCGTACAACCAATCCAAATGGACGTGAGCGAGATCGGTGGCCAAGGCTTTCGGAGAAGAGGCGACCGGGACGAGAGTCCCGCCATTCAAACCCGTTTCTCCCGCTTTCGCGGCTCGGTCCAGCAAAGTCCCGTACATCGACAGGAAACGCAGATCGTGCAGCCCTGTATGACTTTAGATGATTACCTGCCGTGATTCAGACCACCTCCGTTTCGCCGGCCCGGCGCCTCGCCGCTCGGGCGGCCTTGTCTACGAACTGCTAACGCCCGGACGCCAGATAGCGGATCTGCTGGATCGCCACCGACAGCCCCGCCAGGCTGACCGGCTCCTCGGCCTCCACCTCTCCGAGGATCTCATGGAATCGGGTCAGCTGTGACTCGTCTTCCTCGAAGCCGAGAGCCCCCGCGAGGGCTTCCTCTCCCGCAAGCGCGTTCTGGGTGAGGTTTCGCCGAATCGCGCCCAGGTCGTTGACCAGTCCCAGCGCCCAGCGCTGCTGCCATTTGCCGTCGCCGCTCACCCGCTCGATGCAGCCGGTCAGCCACGGAATCCGGAGTTCCTCGGTGACCCAGTAGTAGACGCGCGCGGCGCTCACGGGATTGGTACCGGTCGTGCGCGCCACGTGAAGGATCTCGAGCAGGTGATCGAGGAAGCGCAGGGCGACCAGATTCCGGACAAAGGCCTCGTCCCCCGCCTGGGGCATCAGCGCGGCCACCCGCGCTTCGAAGTTCTCCCGGTCCTCTCCGGCCACGATCTCGTGGAACTGCCCGCGCAGAGCTTCGAGACCGTTCAGGCTTCCCTCGATGAGGGCGGTCGTCGACTCCTCCGGGTCGCAATTGGTCAGCACCCAGCGCGTCGTCCGTTCCAGCACCCGCGCCAGCCCCATCGTCCAGCGGTAGGTGACCGCGGCGGACACCCTTCCCTCGCGCGACCGTATGTCCGCCAGTAACGATTCGTGCCGGGTCAGCTTCGCGGCCACCAGCCACGCCCGCGCGATCTCCGCGGCACCGCGGCCCGTCTCCCGCATCAGGCGGTCGATGAACACGGAGCCCATGAGGTCGACGAGGTCGTTGGTCAACTGGCACGCCACGATCTCGCGCCGCAGACGGTGGTTGGCTGCGCGCTCCAGGCCCACCAGTTCCACGGCCTCGGAGGGGAAGTACCCGTGGAAGTAGTCGGAAGCCGACGGGTCGTCCGGGAGGTCCGAGGCGAGCAGCGCCGACTTGAGGTCGAGCTTGGCGTAGGCCAGCAGTACGGACAGCTCGGGCCGCGTGAGCGACTGGTTCGCCTCCTGGCGCCCGGTGAGCTCGTCCCAGGAAGGCAGTCCCTCCGCGTCGCGGTCGAGGAGGCCGGTGCGGGCCAGGCGCCCCATCAGCGCCCAGTAGTGGTCCATGCCGCGGCGGGCGCGGTATTCGTCCAGCGACACCGCCTGACAGCCGGACTCGTTGTCCGCGAGCACCAGAGTGGCGACCATGTCCGTGAGGCGGTGCAGCAGCTCGTTGCGCTGCTCCCGCGTCACCAGGCCGGCACCCAGGGCCTCATTCAGGAGGATTTTCAGGTTGACCTCGCGGTCCGAGAGGTTCACCCCGCCCGAGTTGTCGAGCGCATCGGTGTTGATCCGTCCGCCGGCGAGCGCGTACTCGACCCGGGCGGCCTGCGTGAACCCCAGGTTCCCCCCCTCGCCCACCACCTTCGCCCGCAGATCGCCCACGTCGATGCGCACCGCGTCGTTGGACGCGTCCCCGGCGTCGGCGTGGCTCTCCGCGGTTGCCTTCACGTAGGTCCCGATGCCGCCATTCCACAGCAGGTCGACGGGAGCGGACAGCACCGCCCGGATCAGACTCTCGCCGTCCAGCGTCGCCACCTCCGGATCCAGGCCCAGCGCGGCGCGGACATCGTCGTTCAGATCGACCGACTTCACCCCGCGCGGGACGATCATCCCGCCGGGCGACAGCTTTTCGCGGTCGTAGTCGTCCCACGAGGAACGACCCAGCCCAAAGAGCCGCTCACGCTCCCTGAAGGTGGCCTCCGGATCCGGGTTCGGATCGAGGAAGACGTGCCGATGGTCGAAGGCCGCCACGAGGCGAATGGCCCGCGACAGGAGCATGCCGTTGCCGAACACGTCCCCGCTCATGTCGCCGATGCCCGCCACCGTGAAGGGGTCCTCCTGGATGTTCCTGCCCATCTCCCGGAAATGCCGCTTCACCGACTCCCACGCGCCGCCGGCCGTGATGCCCACCTTCTTGTGGTCGTACCCGTTGGAGCCGCCCGAGGCGAAGGCGTCGTCCAGCCAGAAACCGTACTCCGCCGCGACCCCGTTCGCCGTGTCCGAGAAGGGCGCCGTGCCCTTGTCCGCCGCGACGACGAGGTAGGGGTCGAAGCCGTCGTGCCGGATCACGCCCTCGGGTGGCGCGGACTCGCCGTTGAGGTTGTCCGTGATGTCCAGCAATCCGCGCATCAGGGTGCAGTACTGTTCGCGCGCCTCGTGCGCCATGGCGTCGCGGTCGGGCAGCGACCGCAGGCAGACGAAGCCGCCCTTCGACCCGCTGGGGACGATCACCGCGTTCTTGACCATCTGGGTCAGGACCAGCCCCAGCACCTCGGTGCGGAAATCGTCCGGCCGGTCCGAATGCCGTATGCCGCCCCGGGCAACCGATGCGCCGCGGAGGTGAATGCCCTCCATCCTCGACGACCTTACCCACACTTCGTACTTGAGCCGGCTCCTGACCACGCTCTCCAGAAGCCCGGAGTCGAACTTGAGCGAGATGTACGGGACTCCCCCCGACCGCACCGTCGGCGTCCGGCCACCGGTCCGATAGTAGTTCGTCCGCACGGTGGCCTCGATCACCTTCTGGAACGCCCTCAGAGCGCGGTCATGGGCAAGCGAGCTCACCCCGACCAGTTCCTCGGCGATGCGGCCGGCGAGGTCGGGGGCCCTGGGATGGCGGACCTCGCGCGCCCCGCGGCCGTCCGGGTCGCCAGCCCCGACACCGCGCGGGTCGAATCTCGCCTCGAAGAGCCGGAACAGGAGCAATCCGATGGCCGGGTGGCTGTCGAGCGCCGCGCGCAGCACCTGCCGGCTGGGAACCGCCCCGATCTGGAACGCGTAGTGCGCGTACGCCCGCAACACCTCGACCTCGCGCCAGGCCATACCGGTCGGCCGGATCAGACGGTTGAAGCCGTCATTCGTTGCCTCGCCGTTCCGGATCGCCAGGATCGCCTCGGACAGAACAGGCCCCCGGGCCTCGATGTCGATTCCGGTTCCGTCCGCGGTCTGCACGTCGAAGCTGTAGATCGACGAGTCGGCATGACCGCCCCCCTCCCGCAGTTCGAACAGCGAGACGTTGATAATGCGCAGCCCGCAGTTCTCCAGGACCGGCATGAAATCGGACAGGATGATCTGGTGCTCGCGGATATAGATCTTGAGTTCGCATCCGTCGACCGTCTCCGCCTGCTCGAAGAACCGGACCGACTCCATGCGCCCGTCGACCTTCATGGCCTCGAGTTCGGCGATGTCCCTCACGGCCGCCGACGGCTCGGTCGCGGCACGGTACTCCGGCGCAAACGCACCGGCATAGTGACGCGCCATGCGACGCGCCTCGTCCGGCGGACGCTCCTCGCTCAACAGGTCCCCCACCTCGTCCAGCCACGACCTCGTCAGACTCGTGACGGTCGCCTTCAGATCGCGCCAGTCGATCTCCGCCAGCCGCTTCGCCGGACCGCCCAGGTAGAAGTGCAGGCGCGCCTGGTCCCCGGCGCTCAGCGCCAGGTGGTAGTTGAGGATCTCGACCTTGTAGCGCTTCGCCAGGGACGCTTCGAATTCCCGCCGGAATGCGCCAGAGAAGCGGGTGCGCGGCATGACGACCATGATCGACACGCCGCGGCCCAGCGCGTCGTGACGGACCGACACGAAAATCTCCGCGGTGTTGTACCGGGTCAGGATCGTGCGGATGTCCTTGGCGACCTCCTCCGCGGACGCGAGGAAGAGTTCCTCCTTGGGCAGCGATCCGAAGATCGTGATGATCTCCTTGTAGTCGTGCTGTCCCTCCGAAACCCCCGCCAGTTCCAGCACCTCCGCGAGCTTCTGCCGCAGGATCGGAATGTCCTGCGCGGGCTCGGAGTACGCCTGCGACGTGAAAAGCCCCAGGAAGCGGTGCTCGCCGGCGACCGACCCGTCGGCCCGCAGCTTCTTGACGCCGATGTAGTCCATCCGCGCACGACGGTGAACGGTCGACTCGGCGTTGGTCTTGCTGATGATCAGGAGCGGCCCGGACAGCGCCCGCTCGCGCATCTGATCGGACAGCGCGCTCATGGGCACGGGACGTGCGAATGCCGACGCCTGTTCTTCCTGCAGAATGCCCAGTCCCGACCCCACGTCGACCATCACCGCGTCCTCGCCACCCGGTTCGCCCGGGCCGAAGGTGTACGACCGGTAGCCGAGAAAGACGAACCCCCCGTCCCGCAGCCACCTCAGGAACGCCTGGATCTCGCGGAACTCGTCCCGGCGGTCCCGCACGTCGCGCATCCGGAAACCCAGCTCGGAGACCACATCGGCGATCTTGTCCACCATGAGACCGAAGTCGTCCGTGGCCTTGACCACGTCTTCGAGCCGGCGGGCGGTCTCGGCGCGGAGAGACTCGCGAACCTCCTCGTCGGCGACCCGCGCCAGCTCGACGTACACGACCGACTCGGTGCCGGCGGCATCTCCCGGCGGGTCCAGGTCCGCAATCCACCCGTCCCCGTCCCTCTCCACGTTCATCAGCGGGTACACGAAGTGCGCGATCTGGAGGTCCTGCGCCGACAGGAACTCGCGGATCGTGTCCACAATGAACGGCCGCTCGGAGACGTTGGTCTGAATGATCGTAACCGGCGCCTGCCCGCCGGCCTCTTCCGGGTCCGGGTTCACGACCTCCACATCGACCCGGTCCGGACGGCTGCGATTCAGGAAGTCGAGCGACTCCACGCACATCCGGGCCAGATCCGCCGGCCTCCGCTCCTCCAGGAGCTCCATCGTCGCCTTGCCGAGGAAGAACGGGACGAACTTGGCAAGGAGCCGGTAGCGGTCGTCCTCCACCGAGTCCTTCAGGAACTCGAGCACCGCCGCGATTGCATGGGCGCTGGCGGGTGACCCGGAGGGTTCGCCTGTCTGGATCATTTGTCGGGATTCGGTCGGCGTGAACAGTGGCGGGATTCATGGCAATCTCGGATAACCCGAGCGGTGCCGCCAGACGTTACCTTTGAACGGTCGGCTACCCGTACCCCGAGGCGGCGCATTGCGTTTCATTCACATCGCCGATGTTCACCTCGACACCGCCTTCGCGGGCCGGTCGGAAGAAGTGCGAAGCCGGCTGCGCGAAGCCGCCCGCGAAGCGTTCGCTCGGTGTGTCGACACCGCCGTGTCCGAAGAGGTCCACGCGGTTCTCATCGCCGGCGACCTCTTCGACGGGGCGCGTCTGTCGTTCGGCAGCGAGGGCCTTCTGTTGCGGCAGCTCGCGGTTCTGGCCGAGGCCGGCATCCAGGTGGTCTACGCGACCGGGAACCACGATCCCGGAAGCGGGCCGAGCGTGCAGGATCTCGCCTGGCCGGACAACGTCACCGTCATGGCCGGCGGCGATCCGGCCACGGTGACCATCGTGAGCCGGCAGGGTCATCCGGTCGGAACCGTGACCGGCGCGGGGCACGCGACCGCCCGCGAGACCGCCGACCTCGCCAGCGGTCTCCGCCCCCGCACCGCGACCCGCCTGCCGCGCGTGGCCCTGCTGCACACCCAGGTCACCTCGGCCAGCGGCAGCGAACTTCACCAGGCCTATGCGCCCTCCAGCCTGGAGGTCCTGCGCGGAGCGGGCTTCGACTACTGGGCGCTCGGACACGTCCACCAGCGTCAGGCGCTCTCGACCGACCCGCCCGTCCACTACCCCGGCAACCTCCAGGGGCGCAACCCTCGCGAGACGGGCCCCAAGGGCGGTCTGCTCGTCGACCTTCACGACGCCGCGCATCCGGTGGTCGAATTCCGGGAGTTCACGCCGGTCCGGTGGGAGAGGCTTGCCCTGGCGGGTCTGGAGAACGCGCGCACGATGGAGGCGCTCGTGGAACGGGTCGTCGATGCCTGGGACGAGGCCCGGTCGGCCGACCCGGGAAGCGACACGACGGAGTGGGTGGTTACCGTGGATCTGGCGGGCCCGTCCCCGGTGTGGCGCAAGCTGCGCGAACGCGAGGAGCTGGACGCGCTGGAACAGGAGTGCGCGGACTGCCTGGGCGCCCTATCGGTCCGGATCCGGGCCGGCGGCACGCACGCTAAGGTAAGGCTGGCGGACCATGTCGATCGCCAGGACGCGCTGGGTGCGTCGCTCCGCCTGTGCACGCGCGTCGCGGCGGGCGACGACCGCCTTGGTCTTGAAGAAGCGGATTTCGCCGGGTTCGACCCCGAACGCCACGGGTCCCTCGAGGCGTACATTCGGCGTCTGCTCGACGGAGCGGAAGCCGAGATCATGGCCAGGATGCTCACCGGCGCAACCACCGATACGGGCTCGCCATGAGATTCGATTCGATCGATGTCGCGCGCTACGGCTGCCTGACCAACCTCTCGACAGGCGACGACCCGCTCCCGAACATCGTGGTCGTGCTCGGCCCCAACGAGAGCGGAAAGTCAACTTTATTTGACTTAATGTCAACTTTAGTTTACGGTTTTCGCCCAGCGACCCGCGCCAGGCACCCATTCACGCCCTGGGCAGGCGGAGATCCCGAGGGCCGCGCCCGGATCCGTCTCGACCAGAGTGCCGATGCTCCCGTGATCGAGGTCCACCGGCGCCTGCGGTCGCAGGCGTGGGGCAGGCTGCACATCGGCGAGCGTGTGGACGACATCCGCAACCATCCCCTCCCCGCCGCCCATCACGTGACCCGCGTCGTGTTCCGCCAGGTATACGCACTGACCCTCGCCGAGCTTGCCGGCCTCGAGGGCGAGAGCTGGGACCTCGTGCAGGATCGGCTGGTGGGGGCGATGGCAGCGCCGGATCTGCACTCGGCACGCACCGTTGCGGCCGGCCTGGAAGACGAGGCGAAACGGCAGTGGCGGCCCGATCGGCGCGGCCGGCCCCGTGTGCGCGTGCTCGCGGCCGAATTGGCCGCCTTGAACGAGCGCAAGCGCGATGCTCTCTACCGGGACCGCGCAGTGCGGGAGAAGGTGGCGGAGCGGGCGGGCGCCGAGACCAGGCTCCAGGCGCTGCGCGAGAAGAGGTCCCGCGAGCGGGAGCGTCGCGGCGTAATCGACCACCGATTGAACCGTCTGCTCCCCGTGCGGCGGGCGCTGGCGCGGATTGACGAGCTTCGCGCCAGGGCGGGAGCCGCGAGCGACCTGGAGGCGCTGCCGAACAGGCCGGCCGAACGACTGAGCGAACTGCGCGAGGAAGCGCGCGCCGCAGTGGAGCGGGTCGCCCTTCTCGAAGGGAGGCGGCAGGAAACGGTCGCGGCCGGGACTGAAGGCGAGCGCCTTCGCGCACGTTGGGAGGAGCACGCCGGGTCACTGTTCTCGGAGCTGCCGGGCGATGGTGCCCGTGAGGCGCTCGCCGCGGTTTCCACGGAGGAACTCCGCGGCCGGGTGCGGGCGTTCGAGGCTGCGCGCGAGGACCGCCGCGTGGCCGAGGAGGGTCTCCTGCGCGGCGCGGACGATCTGCCGGTGGCGCTCAAGCCCGCCAAGAGCCGGTTGGTGGCGGGAGTCGTCCTGCTGCTGGTCGGGGTTGCCATCGCGGCTCTCACGCTGCCGCAGGTCGGTGTGGAGCTTCCGCTGGGCAATGCCTTCGCGCTCCGCGTGGGCGCCGTCGCCGCGATCGGGGGGTTCCTCCTGACGATTCTGTGGTGGGATGCCGATCGGCGGGCGCGGCGGTACGGCAAGGCCACAGCCGACGCCCGGGGATACCGGTCCGGGCAAGTGACGCAGCTCCGCGAGGCCGAGGAAGCGGCGCGCGGCGAGGCCGTGAGCCTCGTCGCCGCTCTTCCCATCCGCGATACCCTTCTGGAGGCCCCGGACATGGAGCTTCCGGCCCGGATCGAACGCATGCTGGAGCTTCTGGCCACGCGGGACCAGCGCGCCACCGCCACGCGCCGCGACCTGGAGCGTGCAGAGGACGACCTGGCAGCCGCCCGGCGGGACCACGAGGCCGTGACCAGGCGCCTACGCGACCTGGAGACGAGGCTGGCCGACCTCGGCAACGGCGACGCCGAGCGCGGAGCCCGCGAGGCCGCTGCTCGGACGGAAGCGGCGCAGAGAGCCGATCAGATACGGGGCGAACTGGAGCGGGAGTGGCCCGAGCTGGACCGGGTCGAGGCCGAAATCCGCGAGGCGGACGCGGCCGGCACGGACTGGGCGTCCCTCGCCGAAGCGCTCCGTGACGCGTCCGGGCGGCACGATGCGCTCGCCGAGGAGGGCGAGGAGCTGAGCAGCACGATCACGAGACTCGACACCGAGATCCGCCACCTGCAGGAAGGGGACACTCCCGACCGGGTCGAGGGGCGCATCCAGGCGGTCAAGGAGCGGATCCGCGACGCGAAGGAGGCCCGGGACCGGTCGTTTCTGCTCGCGAGGATCGTCCGCGAAGCCGATCGCCGCTTCCGGGACGAGCACCAGCCCGACCTGCTCCGCCGCGCCGCGGATCACCTCCGGCACATCACGGCCGGCCGCTACGAGCACATCGAAATGGGCGAGACGGGCGACGAATCCTTCTATCTGAGCGGCCCCGCCGCATCCACGCCGAGGAAGGTCGGCCAGGCGCTCTCGCAGGGAACCAGGGAGCAGGTGTACCTGGCCCTGCGCCTGGCCATCATCGATCACCTCGACGCCGGCGAGGAGCGCCTCCCGCTCTTCATGGACGAGACCCTGGTCAACTGGGACGCCTGGCGTCGCGACCGCGCCTTCGGGCTGCTGGAGCGGGTCGCGGAGAAGCGCCAGGTGTTCGTCTTCACCTGCCACCCCGCCATGGCCGCCGAACTGGAGGACCGCGGCGGCCGGATCGTGGCGCTGGGGAACCGCTAGCAGTCCGTGGCTAAAGCCGCCCGAGCCCCGAGAGCGGCGAGTCACCGAGCGGTCCGCGGGGCTGCCAGGCCTACCCGCGTCGGAGCCGCTCCCGCGCAAGCGTGAAGAACATCTTCGCGCCGACGCGCAGCGACATCCCCAAGCGGCCCGAGATCTTGGAACGGCCCCGGACGCGCGGCAGGTGCGGCGCCTCAACCTCCACGATGGCGAGGCCCTTGCGCACCGCCCTCAGCTGCATCTGCAACGTCCAGCCCCAGTTGCGGTCGTCCATCGCCAAACGCCCCAGCGCGTCGAAGCGGATCGCCCGAAATGGCGGGAGATCCAGGAAACGGCGGCCGAAGAGCAGCCGCGCGGCGGCCAGCACGACGCGATTCCCCAGGCGGGCGTGGGTGTGGAGGTTGCCCGTGCCCCCGTCCCGCCCGACCCGTACTCCAAGCGCCAGATCGGCACCGTGCGCCACCGGATCCAGCACGAGCGAGAGCTGCTCCGCGCTTTCGGGGTGGTCCGCGTCGAGGAACACGAGCACCTCGGGCCGATCCTCAAGCGCCGACAGGCGAGCGATGCCCCTCAGGCACGCCGCGCCGTAGCCTCGCTCATCCTCCCGGACCACCACCGCCCCGGCGGCGCGTGCGACGGCCGCCGTGCCGTCGGTCGAGCCGTTGTCGGCCACGACCACGCACTGCAGGCGATCGATCGGCAGCACGCGCAGGACCGCGGGGAGCGCATCCTCCTCGTTGAGTGCCGGAATCAGCACCGCCGTGCGGGAGAGTCGCTCGTCCGGAATTGAAGTCACCGCAGGAATAGAACGCGGCATGCCGCTCCGGACCAGCGGGTGGCGGGGCCTTGGCCGCACGGTTGGCGACGCGACGTGCCCGGTCGGCGGGGCGCGGTGAGCCCGGTCGGCGTGGCGCGGCGTGCCCGGTCGGCGTGGCCTGGCTCCGCCCCGTTGGCGCGGCGGGGCGCGCCGGAGTATGGTGCCGCATGGAATCGCCCATGCGCGCGCTGGCAGGAGCCCGCAGACAAAATCCCCCCGGCATTCAAGCGGCGATGCATCCGCGCCGGACCGCTTCGCTCTGCGTTGCTCCTCGGGCCCGTAGCGCTGCTACTGGCCCGTCGTCGCGCCTTGCCGGCCCGGCGCCTCGCCGCTCTCGGTGCTCGGGCGGCTTTATCCACGGACTCCTCCTCTTCGGCGTCCTGGAAGTGGCGGCACTGGCTGCCTTCGGATGGCTGACCGGGGCCGCGCTGCCCCTGCCCCGCCTCCTCCTTCCCGCGGCCGCCTTTCTCTGTTACGGCGCGGCCGGGATCGCCGCGACGAAACGGCCGCTCTCCATCCCCCTCATCTGGGGTATCGGGATACTTGCCCGGCTGGCTCTTCTGCCCCTGGCGCCGGAGCTGTCCGACGACATCTACCGCTACCTCTGGGACGGCCACGTGCTCGGAGAGGGCCTCAACCCCTACGGACACGCGCCCGCGGACGATGCGTACGAGTCGATCCGCACGCCGTGGCACGATCGTGTCAACCACCCCGAGGTCCCGACCATCTATCCGCCGCTGGCGCAGCTTCTGTTCGGGCTGGTTGGGGCGCTCGGCGGAACGATCCCGGTCGCCAAGCTGGTGTGGCTGTGCTTCGATCTCGGCTGCGGGCTGCTGCTGTACCGGATCGCCTGCGCCACGGGCCGCAATCCGGGCGCCGTCCTGGTCTGGTACCTGTGGTCGCCGCTGCTGATCGTGGAGACGGCCTGGAGCGCGCACTTCGATGCGGTGGGGCTGTTCTTCCTGGCGGGTCTCATCTGGGTCGCCTCCGGTCGCAAGAATCGCCCGGGTAGCACGAGTCGCGGGCACCGCCCGAGCCGCCGGCGCACGCGTCACGTCCGGGCCGCCGCGCTCGGTTCTCTGCTCGCCCTTGCCGCCCTGACCAAGTTCGCTCCCGCCGCCGCCCTGCCGCCGCTTGTGCGCCGCCACGGCGCCGCCGCGGCCCTCGCCTTTGTCGCCGTGTGCACCGCCCTCTACCTGCCGTTCGCCGGCGTCGGTCTCGGGGCGCTCACCGAGGGACTGCGCACCTATGCCGAACACTGGACGGCCAACCAGGGCGCCTTCACGCTGATCGCGCGCCTGTTCCCCGATCCCGTGCAGGCCCGTACCGCGGCCACCGTTCCCGTGCTGGCGGTTGTCGTGTATGCGGCGTGGCGGCGCTTCCGCGTCGAGCGGGCCCTGCTGTGGATCATCGGGGCCGGGCTGCTGCTCTCGCCCACGTTACACCCCTGGTACGCGCTCTGGGTGCTCCCGATGGCTGCGCTGCGCGGCAATGCGCCGTTCCTGCTGCTGAGCGGCCTCGCGTTTCTCGGCTACTGGGGGCTCGCCGCGTACCAGCTGACCGGGGTCTGGCCCGAGCCTGTTTGGACCCGCGTGGTCATGTGGCTGCCGGTGTGGATCCTGTTGCTGGTGTCGGCCGGGGGCCTCGTCGGCGCCAGGGGTTCGCGAGACTCACGAATGCCGCGTCCGTCCGGCGTTCAGACCCAATGCCAGGTACCCCGAAGCGAAGAGCGCCACGAAGGGGAGTGACGCCCAATACCCCTGCGTGATCGCGACGGTGCCCGACAGGACCATGAAAGACCCCGCAGCCACCGCCAGGGCGCGGCCGCGGAAGGCGCCCCGGGCCCGCTCGTAGCTGGAACGGCCCGCAGCGCCCGCCTTCGGCGTCCGTTCGAACGGGTCCCGGAACCGCCCCAGGCCACGCAGCACCGCTCGACTGAGGAGCACGGACATGCCGGCCCCGAGCGTCAGCGTGCCCGCCGCACCCCGGAACGCGCCCGCCCAGCGTCGCCCTCGCTTGCGGGCGGCAGTCAGATAGAAGAACAGGAACGGGCCCGTTGCCCCGGCGAACACGGCCAGGTCGACCCACCAGAAGCGGTCGACTCCCAGTGCGCTCCTGGCGATCGCCGAGGGGACGATGAGCAGTGCGAGGATGAAGGTGAGCGGGTGGGCCAGGTGGCCGCTCAGGTGCAGGAGCGCCTCGAGTTTGACGGCGGGGCGAAACCGGCCCCTGAGCAGTCCCGGAAGCACCTTGCGCGCCGTCTGGATTCCGCCCTGTGCCCAGCGCCGCTGTTGGACCAGAAGCGACGCCGGAGTGGCGGGAAGTTCGGCCGGCACGCCGATGTCGTCGCGCAGCACAAACCGCCATCCCGCCATCTGGGCCCGATAGCTGATGTCGAGGTCCTCGGTAAGCGTGTCGTGCTGCCAGCCCCCCGCGTCCAGGAGCGCCTGCTTGCGCCACAGCCCCGCGGTGCCGTTGAAGTTGAAGAAGCGGCCGCCGAGGTAGCGTCCCCGCTGCTCCACCAGGAAGTGGCCGTCCAGAAGCAGGGCCTGGGCCCGGGTGAGCCACGAGTCCTGTTCGTTGATGTGGTCCCAGCGCGCCTGCACCAGGCCAACGCCGGGATCCTGCATGACGGGCAGCAACGACTCCAGCAGACACGGAGCGGGCACGAAATCGGCGTCCAGGATGAGGATGAAGTCCCCGGTAGCCTCGTCGAGGCCGGCCGCCAACGCGCCCGCCTTGTAGCCCGTGCGCACGGAACGGTGGAGGACGCTGACCTCGACGCCCCGGCGGCACCACTTCCGGGCGCACTGCTCCGCCAGCGCCGTGGTCTCGTCCGTGGAGTCGTCCAGTACCTGGATCTGCAGAAGCCCGGCCGGATGCCGCAGCCGGCAGGCCGCGTCGATCAGCCGCTCCACGACGTGTTTCTCGTTGAATACGGGCAGCTGGACGGTGACGCGGGCCGTCGACATTGGGAGCGGTGCCGCCGAAGAATACATATTTTGCGTAAAATACGTATTGTGCACACCGACCGCGTCCTCTCCGCGCCTTCTCCGCGACAGAACGAGAAGAACGAGGCGATGCGCGGCAAACGGGAGGAGGAGCGCCAGGACGCCTGCGTACAGCGACACCGCGACGATACTGAGCAGATCGATCATTCAGGCGGAGACGTGGGATTCGGGTCGAAGCCCCGGCACTGCAGTACCGGGAGTGGAGGGTACTTGCGGAAGGTAGGGTCGTGGCGGTGGCGGCCACAGAGGTAGAAGTGCGAGCCTCGCCGCGAGACCACCCGGCGCATCCAGGCGCAGCGGAGGCAGAGCCCGACGCGGGCCGGGTCAGCCGGTTCGGAGGTCATCGGATTCCCGGATGCCGATGTAGCCCCGATGCCTGCCGCGGTCGCCGCCCCGATGCGAATAGTACCGGCCGTCTCCGCACAAAGTGCATTCGTCGCTGACCGTCACACACCTTTCCCGCACGCCGGCTGCGATGGCCCGGCACCGGATCACGGACCTCAGATCGATGGCGGCGGGAGCATGGGGCGCCACCTGGCCCAGAGCGTGGAAGACTTCCGGGCCGACCTCGTAGCAGCGGCCGCAGATGGCCGGACCAAGATGGACCAGGAGCTCCTCCGGGTCGCTCCCTAAGGCTCCGGACAGCGTCTCCAGCCCCGCTTCGACCACTCCCGCCGCAGTTCCCCGCCAGCCGGCGTGAAGGAGTGCGACGGTCCGCCGGGCGGGATCCACGATGAACACCGGTACGCAGTCGGCCAGGGTGACGGTCAGGAGCAGCCCGGAAGCATCGGTCGCATGGCCGTCACCCTCGCCGGTTACGCACACGCCACGCGGCAGCCGACCATGTACCTGGATCGACCGTCCATGCACCTGCCGGCTCCTCACGACCGCGCGCCAACCGGAGGCCAGGGCCAGGTCGACGCCGTCGGGCTTTTCGCCCGGTGCCGAGGACCCGACCGCGGCCGCCCGCGAGTCTGCGGTGCGCGTCCGTCTGGTCGTCCCGGCGCGCAACCACGGGAAACGCCCCTCCCACGCCGCCACCGGGGTCGTACCGAACGATCGTGCTACCGTCACTTCCGGGATACCGCGGATCGGGCCTTGCCCGCCCGGCAGGAGGTCGTGGAGGCGCATCTGTTCATGGACGTTGAACGTTACGAGATCGACCCGTCGGATTCCAGCCGTTTGACTCAAGTGCCAGCCGGTCGGCATAGTCCCCCGAATGGGGGATGACGAGTCCCAGGTCACCCTCGCACATTTGCTTCTATCAGCGACACCGACGCGAGGAGGCGAAGAATGACGGCACGGCACCCCCCAAACCGGGACGAGGCGGCGACTCGCGGTGGCCGCGCTGGCCATGGCCTGTGCCTGCGGAGACTCGGCAACCGACCTGCCGCCGGACGGACCCGATCTGATCGTTTCGGTCCCCGACGTTCCAGCCAGCGTGGCCTACGGCCGCACGTTCTCCATGGACGTCACGGTGCTGAACCGGGGAACGAGGACGGCGGGCCGGACGCAGGTGTTCTTCCTGCACTCCGCCGATCAGACCATCACCACTGCGGATGCCGTCGTAGGCTCCGAGTTCACCGATACGCTCGCAGTTGATTGGGAACTCAGCGTGCGGATCCGCGTGGAGCCTCCGCGCGGCGAACTCGGCACGCTGTACTACGGGGCCTGTGTCGATCCGCTGCCCGACGAGATCGATACCGAAAACAACTGCTCCGTTGCGGCGGGAGTCGAGATCTTCCTGCCGCCCCCGCTTGGCGCCGTGGTCGACAGAACCCACGCGTCGCTGACCAGCAGGATCGTCAGCGGGGGAGGCCAGACGAGCTACCAGGTCTACCGCAGACGCTCCGAAGCAGGGGATTTCAGTCGTGTAGGGGACGTTTCGGCGTCGGGCGAGGAGACGAGCTACACCGATACGGGGCTGGAGCCCAACACGGTGTACTACTACAAGGCGGTCGCCTGCAATGGTGCGATCTGCTCGGATGAGTCGAACGAGTGGGGTGGCCTTACCGAAGTCGTCGGGCCGGTCGACATCCCCGCGGCACCCGAAATACGGGGGGAGAAGGTCAACATCTCCTTCGGTACCGACAAGGCGCGTGTCCATTGGGACGCCGTGCCCTGGGCAACGTACTACAGGGTGTACCAGGACAACGACCTGGATGCCGAGGTGTCCGCTCCCGCCCTGAGCTACTACGACAACCATCCGAACACGTCTCTGGGGGCGTATCAGACCACCACGTACAAGGTACGGGCGTGCAACAAGGCCGGGTGCTCAGGGGACTCGGAGACTGTCGTCATCACCATTCCGCCACCGGGGAATAAATAGCTACCTTTGTGGCATGAGCAGCACCCATTTCGACGCCCAGAACGCGGCCTACGTCCAGGCGCTCTACGAAGACTTCACCCGGAACCCGGAAGCGGTGCATCCGGAGTGGCGGAAGTTCTTCGAGCGCGGTCACAAGGCGCTCCTGGAGGACGGGCTCCTGACGGTGGAGGGCGACTCCAACGGGTCACCGGCAATTGCGGTCCGGGCCCCGGCGGACGCGCCCACCCGCGTGGAGCGGGCCGCGCCGTCAGCCCCATTGCCCGTGGCGGCGGTCGCCACACCCACCGCTCCCGAACCCGCGACCCCGGCCAGACCGGACGCGCACCTTCTGTCCCTGGTCGCACGGGCCGCGAATCTCTTGCAGGCGTTTCGCGAACACGGTCACCAGGCAGCGCGCATCGACCCGCTCGGGAGCGAACCGCCTGGCCATCCGCAACTCGATCCGGCCTACTTCGGCACCACCATGGAAGAGTTGGCCGAAATCCCCACTTCAGTGCTCCTCCACGACGGCGACGAAACGCCCCTCGCTTCTACCCTGGACCGTCTCAAGGCCACCTACAGCGGTGCTCTCGGCTACGAGTTCGAGCACCTCGAGGATCCGGGCAAGGTGGCCTGGCTGTGGGAGCAGGTGGAACGTGGAACGCACTTCGCCCGCTACACGGACGAGGATCGCCTGCGCACGCTGGACCGGCTCACCCAGGTGGAGGGGCTGGAGCAGTTCCTGCACCGCGCCTACCTCGGTCAGAAGCGCTTCTCGATCGAGGGCACCGACATGATCGTGCCCATGCTCGACGAGGCGATCGAGATCGCGGCCGCCGATGGAGCGACAGAAGTCGTGGTCGGCATGGCCCACCGGGGCCGTCTCAACGTCCTCACCCACATCCTGGGCGTTTCGTACGACGAGATTCTGGGCGAATTCGAGGGGCGGGCCACCCCCGGGAGCGCGCTGTGGGTCCCCGATCCCGGTACCGGCGACGTCAAGTATCATCACGGAGCCACGGCCGACTACACACTCCGCTCCGGCGACTCGATCCGGATCACCCTGGCGCCCAATCCCAGTCATCTCGAATACGTCAATCCGGTCATTCTGGGAATGGCGCGCACGCAGCAGCACCCCGACGACAACGGCGGCACCGACCGTGACACGTCCCGAGTCGTTCCGGTGCTCATCCACGGAGACGCAGCCTTCGCCGCCGAGGGCGTCGTGGCAGAGACCCTGAATCTGGCGCGGCTGCGCGGCTACGAAGTGGGCGGCAGCATCCACATCATCGCCAACAACCAGGTCGGCTTCACCACCAACCCCAGCGACGGCCGCTCCACCCGCTACGCGAGCGATCTGGCCAAGGGCTACGACATCCCGGTCATTCACGCAAACGGTGACGCGCCCGAAGAGTGTCTCGCCGCTGTCCGTCTGGCCATGGCGTACCGCAAGAGATTCCACGACGACGCCCTGATCGACCTCGTGGGGTACCGCCGCCACGGCCACAACGAAGCCGACGAACCGGGCTACACTCAGCCGACGCTGTACACCACGATCTCCGACCACGCCACTCCGCGCGAGCGCTGGGCGCAGTCCCTGATGGACAGGGGACTCGTGACCGGCGACGAGGTCGCCCAGGGGGCAAGGGCGCTGTCCGACGAGCTCCGCCAGGCCCAGGACCTGCGGCGGGAGACCCCGGACGAAGAGGTCATGCTTCCCTGGACGCATCCGGACTTCGAGGCGGTGATGCAGGACTTCGATCCCTACACGCCGGTGCCGTTCGAGAAGCTTGAAAAGATCAACGAAGCGCTCCTGACCGTTCCCGAGCGGTTCACCGTCCATCCGAAGCTCAAACGGCAACTTGATCGGCGCGGGAAGGGGTTCGGTCCCGACTTCGCGCTCGACTGGGCGCATGCGGAGGCGCTTGCCATCGGTTCGCTCCTGCAGGACGGCATCCCGGTGCGGCTCTCGGGTCAGGACTGCGAGCGCGGCACGTTCAGCCATCGGCATCTCGTCCTCAATGACGCTGTAACCGGTGCGAGGCACATGCCGCTGGCCCAGGTGGCCGATACCCGGCTCGAGGTCTACAACTCGCCGCTCACCGAGGCGGCAGTGATCGGCTTCGAGTACGGCGTCGCCGTCGCCGCCGACCGTGACCTGGTGCTGTGGGAGGCCCAGTTCGGCGACTTCGTCAACGTGGCGCAGGTCATGATCGACCAGTTCCTCTCGGCGGGATGGTCCAAGTGGGGACAGCGTTCCCGCCTCACGCTGCTGCTGCCGCACGGCTACGAAGGCCAGGGGCCCGAGCACTCGAGCGCCCGGCTGGAGCGATTCCTCCAGCTCTGTGCCGAGGACAACATGCGCGTGGTCTACCCGACCACGCCCACCCAGTACTTCCACCTGATCCGCGTTCAGGCCTTCAGCGAACCGGAGCGGCCGCTCATCGTGATGTCGCCCAAGAGCCTTCTGCGCCACCCGATGGCGACCTCACCGGTCAGTGAGCTGGTGGAGGGCGGCTTCGAACGCGTGATCGACGACCCGGCGCTCCAGGACTGGGAGGACGCCGAGCGCGTTCGCCGCCTCATCCTGTGCAGTGGCAAGGTGTACTACGACCTGGCGGGGTCCGGTGCGCGCGCCGCCGCCGACACCACCGCCATTGCGCGGGTCGAAGCGCTCTACCCGTTCCCCGACGACGAAATCCGCGCCCTGGACGCACGCTACCCCAACATCGAGAAGGTGGTCTGGGTCCAGGAAGAGCCCAGGAATATGGGTGCCTTGACCTACATGCTGCCCCGTCTGGCCGACGCGATGCCCGGTTCGGTCGAGATCGGGCACGTGTCCCGGCCCGAGCGCGCCAGTCCGGCGGAGGGAGACGCCGGCGAGCACCGGGCCGAACAGAAGCGCATCGTCGAGAGAGCGCTGGCCTGAGATCCCGCGGCGTCAGCCTTTTTCGGGCACCGCGATCCCGTATTGCAGCAGCGTCGCCCTCAGTGTGGGGCGGCCGAGGCGCACCCGGCTGTCATCGAGCAGGAACGAGAAGACGTAGCCGGCGCCGAGCATCAGGATTCCGATCAGGAAGCAGTACATGACGGCCCGGTCAGGGTAGGTGTCCTTCAGGTATCCCACGTACATGGGTCCGATGATCCCCGCCGCCGACCACGCAGTGAGCACCGTTCCGTAGATCTTCGACATGTTCCTGGAGCCGAAGACGTCGACGATGAACGACGGCATCGTCGCGAAACCGCCCCCGAAGCAGAGCAGCACGTAGCAGACGAGGACCGAGAAGATCCAGGGATTGGAATTGGTCATCAGGATGCCGAACACCACCATCTGGCTGGAGAGCAGGATCCTGAACACCGCGACGCGGCCAAGGCGGTCGGACAGCAGTCCCCAGAAGATCCGACCCACCCCGTTGCACAGGGAGCTCACCGCAATAAGCGTGGCTCCGTATTCCGCAAGGGTCGCCGGATCGATCGATGGATCGGCCAGCCCCCAGACCTCCTGTAGCAGTTCGGACTGGAAGCTGATGACGGAAATGCCCGCAGCGATGTTGAAGAAGAACACGATCCACATGATCCCGAACTGCGTGGTGCGCAGGTACGGAGCCGCAGCCTCCACCTTCGGTGCCGGCGCCCTCGGAGAGGTCGGCCGCCTTTCGGCTGCGGACTCCGGCGGGTCGCTCAGCACCAGGCTGCTCGGAATCAGGATGCAGGCGAACACGATTCCCAGCCACAGGAAGACGACCTGCAGATCCCCCTGTGCCTGGACGACCAGCAACGGGGCCAAACCCTTGCTCAGGAGGAACGCGCCGACACCAAACCCCATCACCACGATGCCGGTGACCAGCCCCTTCCGGTCGGGGTACCACTTGGCTACCGTCGCCACCGGCGTAACGTATCCCATCCCGATCCCCGCCCCACCGACCACGCCGTAGCCGAGGTAGAAGAGCCAGATCGAGTCCAGGGACAAGGCCAGGCTCGCGATCAGATAGCCGGCCGAAAAAAGGCAGCTGCCCATCACGGCGAGGAACCGGGGTCCGACCTTCGGCAGTGCCTGCCCCGCAAGCGCCGCCGACACTCCCAGCGTAAAGATGGTGATGCTGAATGCGGCGGCCGTCTGGCTGAAGGTCCAGCCCACGTCCCGCACGAGCATCGTCTGGAAGAAGCTCCAGGCGTATACGGTCCCCAGGCAGACCTGCAACAGGGTGCAGAAGACGGCGATGACGCTCCTGGGCACCCGCGTGGCTGGGCCAGGCACGCTAGTCGCCGCCTCCGGCCGTCGTCCCCTCGTCCCTCGCAAGACCTGCATCGTCGGCGACGTACCGCATCAGGCGGGCCATGTCACCGATCTCGTCGTCCCGGCCCAGAACATCGCCGTGCGTGCTCCTGGCACCCCCCCTCTCACGGGCCAGCGCCACCACGTACTCCAGCAGTTCCGTCAATGGCCTGGACGCGAGGTTGACCAGCCAGATCGACGCAAGAACCCCGGTGACGAGGATGATGCAGAGGAGGTACACCTGCTGGCCCACCGCGCGCTGGATCTTGAGCCCCAGACGTTCCAGGTCCATGCCCACGTGAACCGTCCCGGCCACGCCCGAGAGAATCGGACTCCCCACCTCGACGAAATCGCCCAACCCCGGCAGGCTGCGCTCGACAGGCTCGGTGGCCGACGGGTCGCTGGCCAGAATCTCCTCGGGAATGCCCGGAATGAAGGTGTGGGCCAGGAACTCCCCGGTGTCGCTGGTGATGTAGATGTAGCGGATGCTCTCGATCTGGACGAACTGGTCGATCAGCGACTGGAGCGTTGCGAGGTTGCGATTGAGCAGTATGTCCACGCTGGAGTCCGCGATGTTCTTCGCGATGCTCTCGCTGTTGCTCACGTATTCGTCCCGCAGCTCGCGGGAGACCGACGAGATCGACAGGATCGAGATCGCAAGCACTACGATCCCGAAGAGGGCAAAGAAGCCGAACCGCGTCTTCCGGAAGAGCTTTCGAACCCTGTGGACTTCTTCACCCTTCTGGATCATGGCTGTCATGAGACGGGGAACCTGCCCTCCCAGTCCTCGAGCGGAACGAAGCGCTCGCCCTCCGGGACCGTGTAGTAGATCATTTGCAGCCCCTGGCGGCGGTTGGGGCCGAAGCGCACCCGCTCACCGACCCCGAGGTCGTAATCTCGCACGGCGAAGACGGCCTCCTCGATTCCGGACCGTTGCGGGTTGTCGCCCATGCGCCGAATGATCTCGGTGATCAGCTTCGCGTTCACGAATCCCTCCAGGCTCACGAAGCTCTGCGGGAACGTGGTATACGGCTCGCCCGGCGTGATCCGGTCCACGTTCGCCGGTGGTGGCGGATCGTAGCGGGCCATCAGTTCGTGGTACTCGCGGACGGCCGGGAGCGAGGTGTCTTCGTAGCTCGGAACCACCTGCGAGTTGACGAGGAAGCGCGTGTGCGCGTCGGCATCCGCGCGCCCCTCGCGCATCAACGCAAGAAGATTCTCGCTGCCCACGAAGGACACGTTGGCTACCGGAATGTGGAGTCCCAGATCCTCGGCGTCGCGGGCAAAGGCCGCGCAGGCCTGGTAGGCGCCGATGCAGATCACGGCGTCCGGAGACCGCGCCTGCAGGATCTCCACCTGTCCCCGCATGCTCGCCCCGAACTGCGTGCCGCGCATGTAGGTCGCCTCGCCGGCCATGGTCTCGCCGTGCCGGGCCAGCGCCTCCCGCACCCCGGCCCACCCGCTGCGCCCGTATGCGTCGTTCTGGTAGAAGACGGCGACCCGGCGCCGGCCGATGCTCAGGAAGTTGTCGACCAGACCGGCCGTCTCCTGGCGGTAGGAGGCACGCAGGTTGAACGCGAACTCGCCATACGGGGGCTCGCGCTGGGGTTCGGCCCCGGTGAAGGGGAAGAAGAGGTAGACCTGCTGGTCGCGGAACTTCTTCAGCACGGGGAGCGCCCGTGTGACCGTCGGCGTGCCCACGTAGTTGAAGAGCAGGAAGACGGATTCGTCCTGGATGAGCTCAATCGTGTTTGCGACGCACGGATCGGGCTGGTATCCGTCGTCGAGGAGCTTCATCACGATCCGCCGGCCGTTGACTCCGCCGTTCTCGTTGACGTGGTTGAAGTACGCCATGGAGCCACGGTAGAGCTCCGTGCCGAGCCCGCGGGAGGGGCCGGAAAACGCGGCGGACACACCCAGCACGATCTCGTCGTCCTGACGGGTCGCGCCCGCACGGTCACGCGGCCCCGGATGCGAATGGACGCCAGCCGCCCCGAGCCCTCCGGCCCACGGAGCCGCCACCAGCGCCCCGAGCCCCGAGCGTACAAGTGACCTGCGGGTCATTGTGCCCGGCTGTTTCTGTCGCACCTCCCCCTCTCCGCCGCCGCCAATGCGAGTCTTCAACTCAGAATCCTCTTTCCCCGAGAACAGGCTCATCTCGCAAATGGTTGCAGGCGCAACAAGACACCAGCGCCACAGGAACGTAAGCCATGAACCGCGCCCCGATCAACGAGTCCAGCCTTTATCGCCATCAAACCGGACCGGCTATGTCCGGCTCCTACCGCCGCGGAATCTGGCCCGTCGGGAAGGAGATGACGCTTTCGTTGCCGTCCCGCCCGACAGCCGCAACCCCGAACAGGTAGTTGTCGATCACGAGCCCCTCGAGCGTGTGGCTGGTGATGTCGCCGACCCAGCGGGAATGCTGCCACTGGGGAGCCGTGGTGTCGCGCCAGTACACCTTGTAGCCCGCCAGCCGGGGATCGTCGACGGCGTCCCACTGCAGGGTGGTGGAAGGCCGGACCGCGCCACCGATCCTCACCTCGCCGGGAGAAGGAGGGGCCCACGCCAGACGCGCCAGAACCGCCGCGTTGACCGCAGTCATGCGGGCGGCGTAGTCGAAGTCGACGCCCTCGATCACGTCGCCGTACTCGATGCCGTTCTCGGTGCGGATGTTCTGGTGCTGCCTCGTGTAGTTCTCGTGCGTTTCCATGATCCGCACAGCCGCGAATCCCTGGTCGTTGAAGGGGCGGTGGTGGCCGCCGCGCCCGAACCGGTCGAGGCGGTAGATCATGATCGGGTCCAGGTTGGCGATGTAGGCGTCCGCCGTGGCGGCAACGTAACGCGCCAGTTGCCGGGAGGGTCCGTCCACCTCTCCGCCGAAGACCCGGTAGCGCCGCCGCTCCGCTTCCGTGTCGGTCACCGGGGTGGGCTCGGAAAAGACCCGGAAGGTGTTGTTCTCGATCACGCCATCGACGCCTTCGATGTTGCCGATCATGTCGTTGTTGAGGACCCCGACTATGTCCCAGCCCTCCTCCCGCGCGACCGCCGCCATGTGCTGTCCTCCCCATAGGCCCTGCTCCTCGCCGGACAGTCCCGCCAGGATCACCGAGTTGCCGAACTCGTAGTCTGCGAGAAGCCTGGAGGCTTCGATCGCGCCCGCCATTCCGGATGCGTTGTCGTTGGCCCCGGGAGCGTCCGACACCCCATCCGAGCCGTTCGACGCCCGCGAGTCGATGTCTCCGGACATGATCACGTAGCGGTTCGGGTTCACGGTGCCGCGCTTGATGGCGAGCACGTTCACGACCCAGGTGTCCTGCGGGATGCGGGGACTGTCTTCCGACGTGACGAGATTGCGCTGATACACGACCTCGTAGCACCCGCCGCACGCCTCGGAGATGCGCTCGAACTCGGCCTTGATCCAGCGGCGCGCGGCGCCGATCCCCCGCGTCGCGGATAGCGTGTCGGAGAACGTGTTGCGGGTGCCGAAGCCCGCGAGCGCGCGTATGTCCGCCTCGACGCGTTCGGCGGACGCCGCCTCCACGATGTCGTAGATGCGCGGGTCGACCTGAGGGGGCACCTGCGCGGTCAAAGCGGCCGGAGCAAGCGTCGCCAGGATCGCCAGCAGGCCGGTCCACACAAAGGAGCCCAGGCTCGTTCCGAAGTCCATTCTGCGAGCCTCCCGGTTTTGGAAGTGGATGAAATGCCGCTTGAACCGGGACGAACCTAGCCCCCGCCCCGCCCCTCCGCACCCCACGCGAGCACGATCTTCCCGAAGTTCTCGTTGGCTTCCATGCGGCGGTGTGCGTCGGCCACGCGGGACGCGCAAAAGACCCGGTCCATCGCAGGCGCGAGTGTGCCGTCCGCGAAGCCGGGGAGCACCGACGCGGTGAAATCTCGGGCCAGGTCGGCCTTCTCCCCCACCCCCCTCGCCCGCAGGACCGTCCCGAAGAGGCGCGCACGCCGCGCCATCAGGGACCGCAGGTCGATCTTCGCACGGATGCCTCCCGGCACACCCACCACCACGTGCCGCCCTCCCATCGCGATCGCGGCCTGATTCCTCGCCAGATAGGGCGCCCCCACGAGATCCAGGATCACGTCGGCGCCCCTGCCGCCCGTCGCGGCCATCACGCCCTCGCCCCACGCGTCCCCCCCGTCCAGGCCCAGCCCCAGACCCAGCCCGGCGGCCCGCTCCAGCTTGGACGGCGTGCGCGAAGTCCCGATCGTGTGCGCCCCCGCCCGCCGCGCGAGCTGCACCGCCGCGGTCCCAACACCGCTTCCCACCGCGTGGACCAGCAGGGTCTCCCCCCGCTTCAGCCCGGCCTGCCGAAAGACCGCGTCCCAGGCGGTCATGTACACTTCGGGAATCGCCCCGGCCACGGTCATGTCCATCCCGGCAGGCACGCTCACGGCCACCCGCTCGTCCACCACGACGCGCTCGGCGTATCCGCCACCCGCGACGATGCCCATCACGCGGTCGCCCGGCACCCACCGCGTCACGGCGCCGCCCACCCCCTCCACCACCCCCGCGAACTCGAGCCCCGGCACCTCCGACGCTCCCGGCGGGGGAGGATACAGCCCGCGTCGCTGGAGCAGATCCGCCCGGTTCACGCCCGACGCGCCCACCCTGACCAGCACTTCGCGGCTGGACGGCTCGGGGTCCGGCACCGATTCGAGGCGCAGGACGTCCGGCTCGCCGAATTCGGGGATGATGACGGCACGCATGGCGGGTAATGTAAACGCGTGTGCGCCCGACTCCGAGCGGTTAGAATAGTCCGCCATGAAACTGCCATTCGACCTCGACCGCCCGGTCACCTTCTTTGACCTCGAAACCACGGGCCTGAGCCTGTCCCGCGACCGAATCGTCGAGCTGGCGATCATCAGGGTGTCCCCACAGGGCGACGTCTTCGAGAAGGTGCGCCGCTACAACCCCGAGATGCCGATCCCCCCCGAGGCCGCCGCCGTGCACGGCATCACCGACGACATCGTGGCCGACGAGCACCCCTTCCGCGCGACGGCCAAGTCCCTGGCTCGGCTGCTGGAGCCGTGCGACCTGGCGGGCTTCAACATCCGGCGCTTCGACCTGCCCATCCTGCTCGCCGAGTTTCGCCGGGCGGGGGTGACCTTCGAGGTCAGGGACCGGCGCCTGATCGACATGAAGATCATCTTCCACCGCGAGGAGCCGCGCGACCTGTCGGCGGCCGCGCGCTTCTACCTGGCGCGAGACCACGAGGACGCCCACACCGCGCTGGGCGACATCCGCACGACCGCGGCCGTGCTGACCGCGCAACTGCAGAGGTATAGCCACCTCCCGCGCAACATGGACGGGCTGCACGCGTACTGCGACGAGAGGGACCCCTTCCTCACCGAGTTCGACCGCTGGTTCTCCGACACCCCGGACGGCCTGAGGTTCAACCGGGGCAAGCACAAGGGCTCGCTTCTCGGCGAGGTCGCCCAGTCGGCCCCCGACTACCTGGAATGGATGATGGGCGCCGACGACATGCCGGCCGAGGTGCTGGAAGCGGTCGGACAGGCGCTCGCTAGGACCGACCGGCCATGACCGTCGGAGGTACGCCCCGCGCAGGTCCGCTGCACGCAGCCGGCACACGCCACACATCCGCACCCCCACAATCGAACCCCCCTCTTCCGCCAGGAGCAGGCCAGACAATGACGCCGCTGAAACCGCCCACCCGCCGCCATACCCCGGCCCTGCTCGGTCTCGCCGGGTTGGCCCTGGCGACGCCCCTGACGCCTCCCTTGGCATCGCCCCTGACCGCCCAGCAGGCGATCACTGAAGCCGAACTCGCCGCCTTCCAGCCACGGCACGTTGGGCCGGCGGTGACCGGGGGGCGCATTCACGACGTCGAGGCGCTTCCGCTCAACCCCTCCACCATCTACGTCGCAACCGCGTCGGGCGGGCTGTGGAAGAGCGTCAACCGGGGGATCACCTGGACCAACCTGTGGGAGCACATGCCGGTCAGTACCTTCGGCGACCTGGCCATCGCGCCCTCCAACCCGGACATTCTCTACGCGGGGACGGGCGAGCAGCAGAACCGGCAGAGCACGTCGTGGGGCAACGGCGTCTACCGCTCCGACGACGCGGGCACCACCTGGCGTCACCTGGGCCTCGAAGACACGCACCACACGGGCCGTGTGCAGGTGCACCCCACCGATCCCGACATCGTGTACGTGGCCGCGCTCGGCAACCTGTGGCGCTCCACCCCCGACCGCGGCGTGTACCGCTCACGCGACGGCGGAGGCACGTGGGACAAGGTGCTGTACGTCGACGAGCACACCGGCGCGATCGACCTCGCGATGGACCCCTCCGACCCGAACGTGCTCTACGCGGCCATGTACCAGCGCCAGCGCCGCACGTGGGGCTTCAACGGCGGCGGCCCCGGGAGCGGCGTCTACAAGACCAGCGACGGCGGGGACAGCTGGCGCGAGCTCACCAACGGGCTGCCCGACGGCGACAAGGGCCGTATCGGGATCGCGGTCGCGCCCACCGATCCCCGAATACTTAACACTCTTGTTCAGCATTCCGCGGAGTCGGGGGGCTACCGCAGCGAGGACGGGGGCGAGAGCTGGGAGAAGGTGAGCGACCAGAACATTCGGCCGATGTACTACTCCCACGTCTTCATCGACCCCACCAACGAGGACCGCGTCTACACGCTGGCGACATCCTCGCACCGCAGCGAGGACGGCGGACGCACCTTCGTCGAGATTGCCGAGCGCCCCACCTACGACGTGGGCGTGCACGCCGATCACCACACCATGTGGATCAATCCGGCCGACCCGGACCACTTCTACCTCGCGGGCGACGCCGGCCTGCACGAGACCTACGACCGCGGCGTCACCTTCCGCCGCATCAACAACCTCCCCATCGGGCAGTTCTACGGGATCACCGTGGACAACCGGGACCCGTACTGGATCTACGGCGGCATGCAGGACAACCACTCCTGGATGGGGCCGTCGGCGACGCGCTCGTGGGACGGGATCGTGGACGACGAGTGGCGGCAGAGCGGCTTCGGCGATGGGATGTACCAACAGGCCGACCCGGACGGGCGCACCATCTACATCAACGCCCAGAACGGGGGCTGGACTCGTTTTGACAACAGGACGGGCGATATGATGAGCCTCAGGCTTTCCACACCGGAAGGCGAGGAGCCGTATCGCTGGGACTGGGTAAGCCCGAGTCTGATCTCCCGGCACGATCCAAACACGGTGTACCTTGGCGGCAACCGCCTGTTCATATCGCGGGACCGGGGCGACAGCTTCACCCGCACCGAGGACCTCACGCGGGGCCAGGACCGCGACGAGCTGGAGATCATGGGCGTGCTCGGCGCCGACATCACGCTCTCGCGCAACGACGGCACCTCGTCGTACGGCGAGATCATCACGATCTCCGAGTCACCCCACGACCCGGCGGTGCTCTGGGTCGGCACCGACGACGGCAACGTGCAGGTCTCCGTGGATGGTGCCCGCACCTGGAACGAGGTCTCCGGCAACGCGCCCGGCCTCCCGGACGGTACCTACGTCAGCCGCGTGCTCGCGTCCGGTCAGGCGCCCGGCACCGCGTACGCCACCTTCGACGCGCACCGCGACGGCGACTTCCGCCCGTTCGTGTACCGCACCGAGGACTACGGCGCGACCTGGACCCCGCTGCACGGCGGCCTGCCCTCCGAAGACGACGACTTCCCGGCGGGTTCGATCAACGTGATCGTCGAGCACCCCGACAACCCCGACGTGCTCTTCATCGGCACCGAGCATCACGTCTTCGCCAGCACCGACCGGGGCACCTCGTGGGCGCGCTGGCCCGGTCTGGCCACCACGGCCTACGACGACATGGTCGTCCACCCGCGCGAGAAGGATCTGGTGCTCGGCACGCACGGCCGCTCGATCATCATCATCGACGACGTGGGGCCGCTCGCCCGGTACGGCGCCACCGCCGCGGACGCGGTCGCGCTGTACGACACCGGGCCGGGCAGGATCATGAACTACTGGAAGGACACCTCCTATCGGGCCCAGGCCACCTTCATGGGCGAAAACCCCGTGGACGGCACGCTGGTCACCTACCGTCTCGGACCGGGCTCGGGGCCGGCCCGGCTCACCGTGCGCAACGCGGCCGGCGATGTCGTCCGCAGCATGGCCGTGCCGTCCGGGCCGGGCCTGCATCGGGTCGACTGGGACCTGCGCCACGGCCTGCCGAGCGAAGGGGAAGACGCGGAGTGGTCCGCGCACGATCCCTCCGTGGTGCCGCGCCCGCTCGGCCAGCGCGGCCCGTTCGTCTCACCCGGCGTCTACACGGTGGAGATCTCGGCGCGAGGCGAGGTGCATTCCGGCAACGTGTCCGTCGGCGGCGACCCCGATCTGCCCCTTACCGTGGAGGACTACCGCGAGCGTGAAGCCTTCCTGCTCGAGATCCTGGAGCTGAGCGACCAGCTCGAAGACGCCGGGGACGCCGCTTCCGACCACCGCCGCGACCTCATGCAACTGTACGGGGCCATCAACGGCGGCGGCGTGCGCCAGGGCACCCTCCACCCCCCGACAGCCACCCAACGCGAGCAGCTGGAGCGCATCAAGCGTGCGTTGCGGCGGCAGGGGCTGGTGGCCGACGCGTGACCGTTCTCCGGTTCGTCGTCCTCGTCGTCCTGCTCAACGTCGTCCGGTACCTCGTGGCGGGCGTCCTGGAGCAGGCGCTCGTTCTGCCGCAACTCTTCGGAGCCATGGCGGAGAGCCCGGAGTACTTCAGAACCGAATTCGCGACATGGGACTGGGTCACCTCCTACCTCTACAACTTCGTCATGTGGGGGGTCGCGGCGTGGGTCTTCCACCTGCTGCGGCCGGTCCTGAAGGGTGGAGACGTGGCCGCCAGCCTCAAGGTGTTCGGGCTCATGTGGCTGATGTTTGCCGCAGTCAGCGCCATCTACATGAACCACTACAGCCACCCGCGGGACTTCTACCTCTGGAACATCCTGGACGCGGTGATCGCGTTCGCGACGGTGGCCGTGGCCAACGGGCTGCTCTACCGGCGCGTGATGGACCGCTAGCGGAACCACCACCATCCGCCGCCGCCTCCGCTGAAGCGGTTGTTGACGACGTTGTTGTAGATCGAGCCGAACTGGAACGAGAAGCCGAGCTGGAGGGAGTAGTTGAAGTCCTGGGAACGCTGCTGGAGGTTCAGGAGCGCTTCTGCGTCGGTCGCGCCCTCGGCCGACAGGTAGATCTGGTCGTTGACCCAGGAGATGTTGCCCTCGGCGTTGATGCTGACTCCCCGCGCGATGCGGAAATCGATGTCGCCCCCCAGCCTCACGTTGTAGAGGCCTATGTCGTGGAGGAAGTGGGACCCGGTCATGCTGATGGAAGCGTCGCCCCACTGCTGCCGCTGCGACAGCTCGAATTCGAGCGACTGCTCCCAGCGGGTCTCAGCCGTCTGCAGGAATTGCGTCTGCTCGATATAGCGCCGGTAGGCGGGCCCGATCTTGTAGAACAGCGTCAACGCCCGCCGAGTCGCCTCTTCGTAGGGGAAGAAGCTGTATTCGAGCGCCGGGGTCATCTCGGCGCGGAACGCCTGGTTGAAGCGCACGATGCGTCGCATCTCGCCCTGGACCCCGATCGACCAGTGTTCGGCGAGCGAATACGCGATGAGATGGCTGAACCCCCAGTCGGTCCTGGAATCGGTGAACGTCGACTCGTCGGCGAGGTCGATTTCGCGCTGGTTGTAGTTGACGTTCCCGCGGAAGTTCATCTTCCACGTGGGCGTCACCCGCGAGGCGCTGAAGTTGCCGTCGATCCGCTGGGTGCGCCTCGTCTGCTCGCCGTTGAGTTCGGTGCGCCCCCCCAGCCGGAAGACCCAGAAGTCCCACGGATCGTCGACCTCCTCCTGGGCCACGACGCGTTCCTCCGGATCGGGTCCCTGTCCGTTCAGCAGCACGGTGCTCACTTCCTGGAAGGCGGAGATGTCGTCGAAAAACCCGTTGACCGTGGCGAAGTGCAGCAGCCCCACACCGATCGTGCGGGCGACCTCATCCAGGGTTTCGCGGTCCGTGTTGGTGGGCGGCGCCTGATACGACAGTTGACGCTCATACCCGAAGTCGCCCGAGCCGATGAAGTCCAGTCGGTAGTCGCGTCCACCCGCGCCCGTAGCCTGGCTGGTCATGATGACGTGGACATCCGAGTCGTCCGGGAGGCGCACCCAGTTCACCCACGGCAGTTCGGTCCGAAAGTAGTTCTGGTTGCAGTTGCGGCTCGCGCAGTCCAGGAAGACGCTGATCCACTCGCCGTTGGCCCCGACTCCCTGCTCGTTAGTCACCGGCTGCTGGCCGGTCGCGGAGCCCGCGAAAAGGGCCAGCGCGAGCAGCGACGCGAACAGCGCGCAGGAAGCCCGCGAACCCCGCAAGATACGCGGCGCTTCAATCCGGTTCAGCACGCTGGATGCCGATCAGGCCCTGTCGGCATCAGCCGCGCCACGTGGAGACGACGATCGCACCGGCGATATGGTTGGTGCCGAAACGCGTCGTGGCATCCGACGCACTCATGTAGCGGATCTCCTCCACCTCGTGCGGCGCCAGCCTCCTCAATTCTTCGATTTCCCCACGAAGCTGGCCGTCCACGTAGACCCGGGGAGTATGGCGTTGCTGGTTCCGAAGCGATGCTACGCTGCGCGGCAGCAGCCACCGGGGACGCAGTGCCCTGACCGCCTCGTAGGTGGTATTGTGCGGGACTGCCATCAGCTCTTCTGCGGTGATCAGGTTTCTTGAACGGCCAGCACCGCTTGATTCTCCCGACGACGCGCATCCCGTCGACAGGAGCACCGCGGCTACAAGCAGGGGTGAATGGGCCCGCGTCAGCATCGTGCACCTCCGGTCCTTCCTTCCGTCCCCGGCCGGCGATTGCGGAACACCGGCCGAATCCGTTTCTTCAAGTTGACACCCGCTGTCCCTGCAGTTGTTGACGGAACGAGTCCCCAAGGTAGAAGGAAGGGGCCGCATTGAGAAAGCCCAACGCTGTACTGGCCGCCGTCGTCGCAGCCGCGTTCATGGTATCGGGTTGCATGTCCGTGCAGCGCGCGCCCGTCCCCGGACCCGAGGCGCGGGATGGTCTCGACATCCGAGGTGTGATTGTGGGCGAATGCCCGCCGGACGGGCCCGGGTGCGAAACGTTCGAGTATTCCGAGGTGCACGATGTGCGGTGGACGGAGACAAGCCTGGTGATCACTGGCGCCGTCCACGCGCCCGGGGAAGATGATCACGGGCAGATCACAACGGTCACCTTCCCCCTGGCGGAGGTCAGCGAGGTGCTGGTCAGTGAGACGGCCGGAACCCGTAGCTCGATCATCGTCGCGGGCATCCTCATGGGCGCTTCCGTTATCATCACTTTCCTGGTGACCGGCAAGTCGCAGGATGGTGTGCCGATCGGCTCGTCGGGCTGACCCGAGGGACTATCGCAGCTGACCCGCGAACACAAAGCGCCCCCGCCGACCGACTGGCCGACGAGGGCGCCTTGCCCCTTCGCTACTTCCCCCGGCTCCTTATGTACACACGGAGGAGTTCTGAATCTCCGGGTTGAGGGTGCATTCGATCTCCGGAACCGGCATGCACGAAACTCGCGGTTCGGCGCCCGGGCCGATAAGCGTTCCACCCTGCAGGAACGGGTGCTGCCATCGGTCGAGGTCCCAGAGACGCCGACCTTCGATCCACAGCGTCAGGTAGCGTTCCCGGTCGAGGATGGACCAGGCGTCGTCCTGCGCGTTGGGGAACTCCAGCGCACCGGCCGCAGCCGGCTGCTCGATCGGCTCCGCTCCGTAGAACGCACGCACCTCGTTTACCTTGGCCGTGAAGGTCGCAAGGTCGCCACCAACCAACGCGGCCTCAGCCTCGATCAGCCGCATCTCCGTGCCGGTGACGATGGGGACGTCACTCCCGGATTCGTTGTACTTGTCCTGCCTGTAGTGCGCCGTCAGTCCGTCCGCGCCCTGGTGCGCGCCGCTGCCCTGGCCCGTGCAAACCCCAGTAGGCGTCACTCCCTTTGACGGGTCGTTGGGATCATTCCACGAGCCGCAGATCGTGTACGGCGCCCGCGGGTCGCCGTCAAACACCCGTTGCGCCGGCGTTGCCCAGACACCCACCTCCGCACGTCCCCACGACTCGTTCCACACCCCGTTGCTGTTGGCGGTCAGATGGTAGATGGCGCTATGCACGAAGTTCGTGGGCACCATGGACGCCGACTGCACTGCCGCCGACCAGTTGCCCAGTCCCACGTTCGCCTGGGCGATGCCGCCATGCGCGGCAGTTACGTAGTCACTCGCACCGGCCGCCGTCCCTATGGAAACCGCCTGATTCAGTGCGACGATGGCGCTGTCGAAAGCGGCCTCGCGCGGTTGCAGCGGGCCCTTGTCATAGACGAGGTCACAGAAGTTCTCGCCCAGCATCCGGTGAGCCAGCCCCATCAGCAGGAAAACCCGCGCTGAACCGTCGAAGCTGTTCGCTTCCGCGCCAAGCACGTCCTGGAGCCGCTCCCAGGCGCCTCCCGCGGCCCAGGCTGCCTCGTGGGCCTGTTCCCAGTGCCCTTCCGAATTCTCGTTGTCGAAGACGCCCCTACGGTACTGTCCGGTCGAAAAGTAGCTTCCCGTACCAGACAGGTCGTCGGTAAGGCGAGCGATGTCGAAGGCGTAGAAGTCTCCGATGTCGTTGAACTCGGCCGAAACCCCGGAAACCAGGATCGGCATGAGTTCCCGCGTGGTGAGGTCCTCGTCCAGGATCCTGCCCGGGTTCAGAACCTCGAGCTCGCAACCCGCCAGGCCCACACCGCAAAGCACGACGGCGACGCCGCCGATTCCAGCCCTTCCCGTTCGTTTCATCATCGTATCTGTCCTCCCCTCAGAAGTTCACGGAGAAGTTCAGGATGAAGATCCTCGGCGGCGCCATGTTGTAGTACTCGTTGGGCGTGGAGTCCCCGAACCCGTTGTCGTTCGCCTCGGGATCCAGACCGCGGTAGTTGGTCCAGGTCATCAGGTTCTTGCCGGCAACTCCGATCTGGGCGCTGCGCGCGCCCGGCACCATGCCGTCCGGCAGACGGTAGGTTAGCGAAGCCGAACGGATCTTGAAGAAGTCCGCCAGATCCGTCCACATGCCCTGATCCGAGTACGGGCCGATGCAACGGGCGATGTCCGAGGCGGGCAGGCCCATCTGCGCCACCCGCGAGGACCCCGACCCGCGGAGCGAATAGTACATGTCCTGGATCGCGGGACATCCGTCGCCCGGCCACACCCTCCTGCGCACGTTCTGGTACGCGATCCCGATGGGTCTGACCATGCCGTACTGGCCTTCGCCGACCAGGTCGAGTGTCAGTGAGCGCCAGAGGGTCAGGCGGGTGTTGAGACCCACCGTCTCGGTGGGGAACAGGTTGCCAATGTTCCCCTTCTCGTAGTCGGGGAGCTCCCCGATCGCATCGGGATTCGTAAGCGTGTCGTCCCAGCGTATCCATAGCGGAAAGCCCAACTGCCGGGAGGTTCCCAGGTCCTCCAGGGGACCGAGGTCGGTGATTTCGCTGTCGTTGGTGGTGAAGTTCACACCGATGTCCCACTCGATGTTGTCGGTCCGGACGGGCACGAAGTTGACCATGGTCTCGGTGCCCCAGTTCTGAACCTCGCCGAGGTTGCGCCAGGTGCATTCCTCAGTCCCGCCCGAAGGCGCCTCCTGCACGCAGATCAGCGCGTCGCGCGTTGTCTGGTCGAACGCCGTGAACTCGACGATCACGCGACCGTTCAGGAACGAGGCGTCCGCTCCGTACTCCAACTCCGTAGAGATTTCGGGCCCCAGGTCCGCGTTGCCGAGATTGGCGATGATGACGGCGGGCACCTGCTCGTCGGCGGACGTTGCCTCATAGGTGCGTTTGGCGTCGAATGCACCGGGGGCTTTGCCGGACTGGCCCCATGCGGCCCGCAACTTGAAGGTTTCGGCCCAGTCGAAGGGGAAGAAATCCTCGTCCGAGATGGTGTAGGCAGCCTGAAGCTTGGGATAGGCGGCGAGACCGAAGCCCTCGCCGAACGTGCTGAAGCCGTCCCACCGGATCCCACCGGTCAGGAAGAGCTTGTCGTTAAGCCCCAGGACCTCCTGCACGAAGAAACCGCCGCTTCGTTCGATAATTCGATTCTCGAAGACCCGCGGATTGTTGCCGTCGCCCAGAACCTGCTGACCCGGTCCGGCAAACAACTCGTCGAAGCCGTTCATCGTGTAGTTGAACTCTTCGTATACCTGGCCTCCCCACGAGAAGTCCGAAGTGATGTTGTCCAACGGACTGTAGGAGAAGGTACCGCTGTAGTCGAAGGTCAGATTGCGATCGAACTGCTGATCGATCTCCCGGTCGCCGGTCGCCTCCTCGTAGAAGCCCCAGCCCTTGAAGTCGATGAAGTCCGACGAGGTGTAGTCGAGTCCCACGTTCATCCGGTGCGAAAACATGCTGTTCGGTGCCCAACCAACCGACAGGCTGGTCACATACTGGTCGAGATGGGTCAGAATCTCGTTCTCCAGCACCAGCGAGTCGTCGTTGCCCGGAGTGTAGCCGCGGTCCCCGCGCAGCACGTTCAGGTAGAGACCCGATGCGTTGTTCCCGTTGGGGATCCAGGTGATGTTCCGGCGCGCATAGCTGCTGTTCAGCTGTACGTTGAACCCTTCGGCCGGCTGGAAGGTGATGTTGGCGCGAACGTTGTAGTTGTCGGCCCCCTGCGGATCCACCACGCCCTGCCGGTCACCGTACTGGCCCGAAACGAAGTAGGTCGCGGTCTGGCCGCCGCCCCGCACGCTCAGGTTGTACACCTGGTGGCGGGCGTTGCGAAACCAGCTCCCGCTTTCCGGACAGCCCGGCTCGTCGACCCCGATCTCACCAGTCTGGTGGTTGAGGATACTCGGATCACGGCATGTGTTGAGGAAGAGCCCTGACGGGTTCACATCAGCGCCGGGGCCCTGGTGAGGCATGACGCTGAGACCCTGCTCCACCGAGGCGGTCCACGCGGGCGCCCCGGCGACGCCGCGCTTGGTGAAGATCTGGATCACGCCGCTCGAGGCCTCGGTGCCGTACAGGGTCGTCGCGGCAGGCCCCTTGATCACTTCCATGCGCTCGATGTCGGCAGGGTTGATCATGTCGAAGGCAGACGGGGTCTGAGCGCCCTCGTCGTCCGAGCCGATCGGGTTGTTCTCGAGACGGACCCCATCGACGTAGATGAGAGGGTTGTTGCCCTGCTGCAGCAGGGAGTTGTTGCCGCGCAGCCGGATCTGGCTGGCTGCGCCCACCTGCCCGCTGTGGTCGTTCACCTGGATGCCGGTGGTGCGTCCCTGCAACACGTCGCCGAAGTCGGTCACGGCCGTGTACTGGATGTCCTCGGCGACGACCTGGCTGATGCTGTTGCCGACCTCGCGTCGGCGGGCCTGGCCGGCCGTTCCGGTGACCACCACCCCTTCGAGAGCAATGGCGTCCTGGCGGATGTTGAAGTCCGCCGTCGCCGCTCCTCCGGCGGGAACCGTCACCGTCAGTTCCATGCTGCCGTAGCCGATAAGATCGACTCGCACGGTCTGCTCGCCGGCGGGGACGTTCACGAGCAGGTAGCGACCCACGTTGTTGGTCAGCATCCCCAGCGTCGTTCCGGCGATGGAGATCTGGGCGCCCGCCAGCGGCGCCTGACTGACCGCGTCTCTGACGCTCCCCGTCACCGTTCCGTTCTGCGCGGCCAGTTGGGCGCTGCCGACGGTGAAGAAAAGCGCGGCTCCCAGCACGGCCATGTGCAAGGAGCCTTTCGGTGGAAGAAGCCGCATGGGCCCTCCTTTCAGATACGGGGACATGCTGGTGGCGTGTCTCCCTGGAATACCTCATCTGCCATCATGGCGCGCGCTTCCGCCAAGCGCAAGCAGAATCGCGGCAGAGGGCTCGGCCGGCAGCCTTTTAGCGAGGCGACCGCGGCGCCACCGAGCAATCCGTAAGCGTACTGCACGTCACCGCCAGGCGTGCCCTGTCCGCCTCGGGCACCAAAAGTATCGAGACCGCCGCGACCGCTTCCCGCACGTCGACCTCGCGCGGCGGGCGAAACGTGATGTGCACCCGCCAACCCCGTCGGCCACCCGCCTCGTAGTTCTCCAGTTCGGCGTCGCCGATCCACGGCACGGCGAGCAGTTCGCGGCGGAGCACCGAGACATCGGCCTGGGTGCGCGGCCCTGTCCCGAGCCCCAGGGTCAGCGTCTCGTCCGAGAAAGGGTAGTTTTCCCGCCAGCGGTTCACGGCTTCGTTCACTTCGCGCCATCCCGCCCCCGATTCGAGCAGGTGCCGCGCGTAGTCGTGCAGGAGGAATTCGTTGTGCTTGACGTCGGCCCGCAGCGCGTCCTCGAAGTGCGTCACGAAGCCCGGCTGATCCCCCTGCACGATCGACTGCACGCCCTTGAGGAAATCCGTGTCCGGGTCTTCCGGATTGACTTCCGCGAGGACTTCGGTCATCTCGGCCCACTCCTCGCTGGCCCAGTCGACCGGATCGCCCGTGCGAGCCAGGTAGAGTTCGCGCAGCCCCACGACCGTCCCCACGCCGTAAATGACAAAGAGGATCCGGTAGCCCTGGAACACGGCGCGGGCACGTGCGAGGGCGGACGGCCGAGGGGTGGCGCCGCGCCGAGCTGCCGACCTGGCGGGTTTCCTCCTGGCCATTCGCTACAACCCTCCCTGCACCTGTTTGTCGCGGACCTTCCAGATGAAGGAATCGACATAGTAGTGCAGGAGCGCGTAAGCGTACAGCATCATCTGGGACCACAACTCGTAGCCTCCGGCGTAGTCGAGCGCCGGGATGTTGAACTGGGGAATCGCGGGGTACGGCGCAAAGTTGACGACCCCGAAGCCGAACTCGTCCAGAGGACGGTTGATAAGCAGCTGGAATGCGACCGCGTAGGCGCCCCCCAGAATCAGAAACCAGCGCAGCCGGCCGCTTCCCGTCAGCCGGCTCCAGAATCCGGGCCGCGAGGCGCCCGTGGCCGCGGAACGGCTCATGTAGGAGTAGACCATCACCATGTACTGCACACCGTGCATGACCCGGTGCGCGACCGCGTAGAGCAGGATCGAGTTTGTGTGGAAGGCCACGAAGTACCACAGGAAATAGCTCGCGGCGATGAAGCCGTACTTGACGGGGTTGATCTGCGCTCCCGCCTCGACCGTCTTGCGCAGGTGCAGGAGATAGAGGATGACGTAGCCGAAGGTGACGATCCAGCTGAGCGTCAGCAGCGTCTCCACGAACCCCACGGAAAGCGGGATCTGCATGCGGTGGAGTTCACGGATCCACAGTCCCCGGAACATGGGCGCCTGCAGGAACATGTTCCCGTACAGGATCCAGTGGAGCGCGAGGTCGTACTTGCGGGTGCTCTCCAACCCCGTCCGCGCCTTGAAGTCGTAGACGCGGCTGAAGCCGTGCTGCTGCATGATGCTGTGCTGGTGGTCCCACGCCGACACCAGCAGCAACAGTGTGATGGGGGCCCAGATCAGACCCGCCGCGGTCAGGGAGAAGATGGCGATCGGGCCCACGATGAGTCGCGCCTTGAAGCGCTGCCACACGTCGGGCATGCCGTAGCTGCGCACCCAGGTGGCGTAGTGGTGGGGCGTAGTGATCCACAGGTTGATTGACGCGACGGCGACGTACGGAAGCCACGCCTGAAACCCCAGAGCGAGCGCCACCGCCGCGAAGGGAAGCCCCAGGAACCACACCGAGTCGGCGCGGGGGCTCAGGATATAGCCCGTCCTGAACATGCGTTGACGGTATGCGCGGAAGGGATGGGGAGCAATGAGCATTGCCGCGCATGGGCTTTGCGGGACTTATGCCCGCCAGGACTCAGAGCGGCTGGATCTCAGCCAGGATATCCCGACCCGCCACCGCGCGGACTCCCTCCGCCATCGGGTAGGTGTCGCGTCCGACATGGACGATGTCGAGATCGGTCAGGCCGAGTACTTCCATGGCCGACCGCATCGACCTGGTGACCCTGGGAGCGTCGGTGCGCTTGAACTCGTAGCCGCGTCGCTGCCGTCCCCTGACGACAAGAAGGTCCAGCTCGGGCCCGCCGTGGACCGACCAGAAATGGCACTCCTCGGGACGAGCCTTGAGCTGCCGCACCACCTGATCCAGAGCGAAGCCCTCCCAGCTCGCGCCGACCTTCGGATGTCCTCGGAGGTCTTGCAGGGCTTCCAAACCCAGGAGCGCATGCAGCAATCCCGAGTCCGCAATGTAGATCTTGCTGGACTTGACGATGCGCTTGCCCGGATTCTCTCTCCACGGACGCAGCTGACGTACGACATAGGCCCCGGTCATGATGTCCAGGTACCGGCGCACCGTGGTGTGTGCGAGCCCGAAGGCACGCGCCAACTCCGATCCGTTCCAGGTCTGGCCGTGGTAGTGGGCCAGCATCGTCCAGAAGTCGTGCAACAGCCTGGACGGCAGGGTGATCCCGAGACCAGGCAGATCGCGTTCGACGAACGAGCGAATGAAATCGCGCCGCCACTCCAGGCTTGCCGCTTCGTCCGGAGCGAGCCAGGAGCGGGGGAAGCCCCCGCGAAGCCATAGCCCGTCCCAATTGTCGGCCCCTACTTCGGCCAGGTCGAAGCCTCCCAGTTCGTGATAGCCCAGGCGACCGGCGAGGGACTCCGATCCCTGTCGCAACAACGCCGGCGACGCACTGCCGAGGACGAGGAACCGGGCCGGCAGCGGCGTACGGTCGGCAAGCACCCGCAGTACCGGAAAGAGGTCGGGCCGGTGTTGCACCTCGTCGATGACCACAAGACCCCGGAGGGGCTCGAGGGTGAGTGTCGGCTCATCGAGGCGTGCAAGGTCCCGCGGATCCTCCAGGTCGAAGTGAGCTGTGGCACCCATTTCGGTGGCCAAGGCCCGTGCGAGCGTAGTCTTTCCCACTTGTCGAGCGCCGAGGAGGGCGACGACGGGGTTGTTGGCCAGCTTTCCGCGCAGTTCGGCCAAATGGGCGGGTCGAGATATCAACATATGTGAAAAATGAGTATTGATTACTCATATTTCAAGATATTGATGGGTTGGGGAGCGGTCAACGCAGTCGCCTGCCAGCGCAGCTCATTGCCCACCCAGTGCGCCGCTCATTGCCCGCCGAACGGGGAAGCGGCAGACTCCGGTGGACCCCGGCGAGCACTGCCGGCGGTGTCCCAGGCAAACCCGAACCAGGATTCCGGAGCCTCCCCATGCTCTTCGCAGCTCACTCGGGCCTGCGCTACCTCGTGCTGGTGGCCGGCCTCTTCGTCGTGCTCTACGCGCTCGTCGGGTTCTTCGGAAAACGCGAGTACTCGACCGCGATGGCCAGACTGGCCACGGTTTTCACCGGGCTGATGCACCTGCAGGTGCTGACGGGTGTGGCCACGCTCTTTTCGCGACCGTTCTACACGCAGATGATCGGCCACTTCTTCCTGATGCTCCTCGCCGCGGCGGTGGCGCAGTTCACCACGAGCGTGACGAAGCGCCGCCCACCCGACCAGCGAAGCTACGGGCCTCACCTGGTGGGGGCATTGGCAGCGCTGGCGCTCGTCGCGGCCGGGACCATGGCGATCGGGCGCGGAGTACTCCAGAGCACCATGTAGAAGAGGGCCCCCCGCGAAGGAGGGGCCCTCTCTGTCCGGCTCGGTGAGCTCGGTGGTCCCGGGCGTCAGCCTCAGCCCGTAGGCCCGTTGATGTTCGGGTTCGTGTCGACCTCACCGCGCGAGATGGGGTAGCAAAGGTCTTGCTGGACGAGGTGCGAGCCCTCGTTCTGACTCCCCGACGGCTGTTCCAGCGAATGTAGATCGCCGGGCGTGTTGTCGCGGTTCCAGCGGAAGAAGTCGCCGAGGCGGCGTCCTTCCAGCCAGAGCACCACACCGCGCTCGAACTTGAGCGCCGTCCACGCTTCGGCCGTGTTGGTCGCCATCGCCGGCTCCACGCCCGCGGCCATGCGCAAGGCGTTGATCTTCCCCATGGCGCCTTGCCAGTCACCCCCCACCAGCATGGCCTCGGCTTCGATCAGCCGCATTTCGGTGCCCTTGGAGAGCGGGATATCCGACCCCGAGTCCGCGTACTTCGTCTGCGGCCACCAGGGCACCTGGCCACAGCACTGGACCGCCGCGTCGCCGGTCTCGTCGGTCACCCGGTACGGGACGCGCGGGTCGCCGTCCGGGTTGTTCTCGCTCATGCTGTAGTCCTCGTACTTCGTGTACCTCTGCGTATGAGCCTTGTAGGGCTCGGCCTGGCTCGCGAACTGGATCCGGTTGCGAGTCGCGTTGCCCTCGGTCGCGAAGTACGGCATGTCGAAGACGAAGTTGTCGGGCACGCCGGCCGCGTCGGCCATTGCGCCGGACCAATCGCCCGAGAAAGCCTTGACGGAAGCACGTGCGGCGACCGCCGCCATGGCCATGTCGCCCGACCCCAGCGAGACCGCCTGGTCGAAGCGGGCGATCGCGCGCTCATAATAGACGCTGCGCGCGCCGGCACCCTCGCCGTCGATCACCGACACGCAGAAGTTCTCGCCGAGGAGGCGGTAGGCGTAACCGGTCCACAGGTACGCCTCGGCCAGGGTCGCCTGGTTTTCGGCGCCCGTCTCCATGATCTTCGCGATCCCGTCGTCACCCCACCAGCGGGCGCGCTGGGAGAGGTTCCAGTGGGTTCCGATCGTCTCGTAGTCAAGTTCCCCGTTCTGCCACTCGACTGTGATCCCGAAGCTTCCCGTCGAGCCCGACGGATGGATCTCGCGCGTGACCGCTGCCCCGGTGTAGCCGACATAGTTCTGTGCTTCGGCGGCGGCTCGGCCGATCCCGCTGACGATCGCTTCCTGGGCTTCGGTCTCGAAAAGGAAGACCTCCTGAACGCGTCCCGGGTTGACGACCGTGGTATCACAGGCCGCCAGCAACCCGAGCAACGCGGCGGAGAGGAGGGCACCCCGCCGCGTGACGTGCGATGTAACCATCGAAATAATCTTCATTCGTCTCTCCCCTCCCTAGAAGACGAGTTGCATTGAGAAGGTGTAGAACGCCGGCGGTGGGACGTGCTCAGTCATGCTGCGCACCCGGGTGTTGTAGCCGACGTTGCCGCCGACCTCGGGATCCAGCGTCCGCATGAGCGGATCCACCCACCGGAAGAAGTTCCGGCCCGACAGCGTCACCGTGGCGCGCGACGCACCGACCATGTTCGCCCACGCGTCGGGCAACGGCGCCTGCGCGCTGACCTCGCGGATCTTGAAGAAGTCCGCGGGCTGGACGGCAAAGTCCGACTGATAGAATTTCAGGTCGCAACGCGCCCGCTCCTCAGCGGTCAGAGCCGCGTACCCCTGCGTCTCCCAGGTGTTGTAGGCCTCGAAACATCCGGCCCACCGCACCGACCGGCGGGTCGCCGCCGCCTGCGGGCCGTTCGTCATGAACGCTCCGCCCTGGTACTCGCCCCGGGCGGTCAGCACGATTCCCGCGGGAAGCCCGAAGGTCATGCCGAAGCCCGCGATCGTCGTCGCCTGGTTGGGCCCGTGGACGCACTGTTCATCGGTGCGGTCCAGGATGATCGGGTCCGCGCGTTCGTCCGGATTGGCCACGCAGTCGGACCGGATGACAGGCGCGGGGTAGCCTTCCGCCACCCAGCCGAAACCGCCGATCGAGAACTCGGGCACATCGCCGAGCGAAGTGACTTCGGAGTCGGTCAGCGAAAGCGAGCCGTTGATGTCCCAGGTCCAGGTGTCGTTCCGGATGATGCTGTAGTTCAAGCCGAGCTCGTAACCGTTGTTGACAAGCTCACCGACGTTGGCAAGCTGGGAACTCGTAAAGCCCAGCGACGGAATCTGGCGCACGCTGAAGAGCGCGTCCGAAGTCGTCTGCCCGAAGTAGGTGAAGTCGAGAGCGAGCCTGTCGTCCATGAACGAACCTTCGAAGCCCAGTTCCAGCTCGGAAGTGGTCTCGGGGCCGATCGTAGCGTTGCCCACGTTGCTGGGCAGGAATGCCGGCACCCCGCCCCAACCGGCGGCGGCAAAGGTTCGGACGGCGTCGAAGGCACCGGGCGCGCGACCCGCCTGACCCCAGGCAGCCCGCAGCTTCATGCTGCCCCAGCCTTCGTCCCAGAAGTCCTCGTCGGAGATGACGTAGGAGCCGGAGACCTTGGGGTAGGCCTGGAGTCCGAAGTCCGCACCGAAGGCCGAGTTGCCGTCAACCCGGAGACCGACCGTGATGAAGTACTTGTTGGAGATGTCGAAGACGTTCTGCGCAAACAGGCCGGCGTTCACGATCCGCGTGCGGTCCTCGAAACCGAGCGTGTTCCCGGCGTTGTCCACGTCCGGGTCACCGGGACCGGGGAAGTTGTCCCCGTAGGCGGTGGTCCGCTCGCTCCGTGTGGTCACGCTCTGTCCGCCGAAGGACAGGGCCGAGCGAATTCCCATGGGAAGACTGAAGTCCAGGGACCCGACGTAGTCCACGGTGAGCGTATTGAACTCGTAGCGGCTGGTGGCCAGAATCCCGGTGGGCGCCCGGATGAAGCCGAAGGGCCGCAGGTTGCGGTTGTCCTGCTGGGCCAGGTCGTATCCGATGCTGAAGCGGTTGCTGAAGTTCGCCAGCGGCGAATACGTCGCCGTCAGTCCCGTGATCAGGTGATCGATCTGCGTGGTGATCTCCTGGTTCAGGAAGGGGTTGATGGCGTTGAAGGACTCGTCGTTGAGGTAGTTGCGGTCGCGCCGGAAGGTGTTGAGTGTCATCCCGTGCGCGTTGTTCCCGCCCGCCGTGTGCTCCAGCTGGTCGTTGGTGTACGACGTGTTCCACTGCAACTGCAGCGACTCCATCGGATTGAACGTGAAGTTGCCCCGAAGAATGACCTTCTTCTCGTTGTCGTTGGGCAGGACGCCGTCGTCGTTCTCGTAGGAGGCCGACACGAAGTACCTCACGTTCTCGGCGCCTCCACCGACGTTCAGCGCGTACTTCTGCTGGTGCGCGCCCATGTCGCTGAAGAGGCCGCTGTCGCACGGCTGGTCCTGAACGACGATCGGATCGTCGCACATCGGCTTGTGGCCGCGCAGCCAGGGGTTGATGAAGAGGAAGTCCGACCGGCCGCCCGAGAGCGAGGTCGGGTTTTCCGACGGCGGCCGCAGCGAGGGATCGGGGCCGAAGGTCAGGTTGCGGGACAGGCCCTGCTCCAGCTGGCCCGTCCAGGTTGCGTCGCCGACGCTTCCGCGCTTGGTGAAGATCTGGATTACCCCGGCCGAGGCCTCGGTGCCGTACAGCGTCGTCGCGGCCGCGCCCTTGATCACCTCCACGCGCTCAATGTCCTGCGGGTTGATGCTGTTGAGCGGACTGGAGACGTCGTTGTTGCTGCGGCCGGAGTACCCGATCGGCGGCACGTTCTTGGCGAAGCCCTCGCTTCGGACCCGTACCCCGTCGATGTAGATGAGGGGCTGGTTGGACTGGGTCATCGAGACGTTGCCGCGCAGGCGGATCATGGCGCCGCCGCCTGAGCTGGCCGAACTCTGCGTGATCGACATGCCCGGGACGCGGGCCTGAAGCAGCGCGTCGACGTTGACCGGGGGCCCGACGACCTCCTGTTCCACGTCGAGTTGCGAGATCGAGTTGCCGACCTCGCGGCGGCGCGCGGCCCCGGCGGTGCCGGTCACCACGATCTCGTCCAGGCCCAGCGCCTGGGACGCGATGGCGAAGTCATGCTGCGTCGTCGCCCCCGCGTTGATCGTGATGGTCGCTTCCGCCGACGCGTACCCGATGCGCTCGGCACGGATCGTGTACTCGCCCGCCGGCACGTTGAGGATGACGAAGCGGCCGTTGTCACGGGAGAGCGTTCCCAGTCCGGTGCCATCCAGGTACACCTGGACGGACCCCACCGGCCGGCCGCTCGTCTCGTCGGTGACCGTACCCGTAACCGCCCCGTCCTGCGCTTGCGCGGCAGCCGGGACGGCGAGCGCGGCCGCGAGGATGACGACCCCCACCGCGCCCACTCCACCCGCGAACGAACGGAGTGCATCGAACAATCGGTTTGTCATGCTTCTACTCCTTGCCAAACCTGTTAGCAGCCGGCCCGGTACCGGGGCGCTCCCGGCCCGCCCGTCCCGCATACTACCAACACCTGCGGAACGATCCGGCTGGCAATGAAAATACTACTGTCGATTTGTGCCACGCCAATGGCGCGACGCCGATTGGCCGGAAGCACGGGCCGCCGACGCGATCAGCGGCCTTGAACATTGATCAAAACTTCCGCGCTCGCCACCCCCTCCACAGCGTCCTCCACCCGTGCCGTGACCGTGAACAAGCCCGGCATCTCGTAGGCGTGCTGCATCGATCCGCTTGCGGTCTGGGCGCCCACGGTCGCCAGGGAGTCCGTCGCGCCGTCTCCCCATGTGAAGATGATGCCGGTCAGGCTGCGACCGCTGACGTTGTAGAGCACGGACAGCTGGTCGCCGACCAGTCCCGTTTCGGGCCCGATCAATTCCACGGACAAGGGAGTGCCGATTTCGTCGTCGGTGATGCAGCCGGCCGCGATGGCGAACAGGCAAGCCAGAAGGGCCAGGCGCGCACGGCGCGAGGCCGGTGCGGCGGGCGCTGACGGGCTATTGCGGGTCATGATCGCTAGAACGATATGCGGATGACCACCGCAATGTCCTCTTCGGGCGGTATGGGCGGGCGCGCTTCGCCCCTGCGCGAACCCCGGAACTGGTCCCATGCGATCGCCCCCACCGCAGCGCCGAGAATTCCGGCGAGCGCGTAGGTCCTGCCGCGGGAGAGGGAGCGGATCTCCAGGTCTGCGACGCCCTGCGCGGGAATCCTCAGCCGCTGACTGTACGAGTCGACCCGAATGCCCTCGGCCACCGTGACGAGGGGAACCTCCAGCAGAAGGGCGCCGGCGCCCGCCTCGATGACGGTTCCCTCCATGACCCGGTCGCCGCCGAGCAGGTACTCGTCGAACTCCTCGTACTGGGCTTGGGTCAGCAGGGTGCGCACGCGGTCGCCGGTGGTGACGTCGGCCATGGTAACCGGGGAATAGGTGTGGCAAGCGCTGGCCAGGAGGGCAGCCAACAGGGGCACAACCGCGCTGGTGAGGCGGTGCTGTGCGGCGGCGGCGAACGAGGGCTGGTCCTGTTTTCCGGTCATGACGGTTAATAACGTAACACGGCCTCGACCTGGCGAATCACGTCCTGGATTTCGGCGTCATCGGGGGCAAACTCGAGCGCGTCGTATAGCGACGGAAGGGCCTCCGCCACGCGGCCGATGTTGGCCAGGGACACGCCCAGGTAGAAGTGGGCGCGGGCGAGTCCAGCGTCGTTGCGGACGGCCGCGCGATAGGCGGCGATCGCACCCTCGAAGTCGCCGCGCCGGAACCGCGTGTTGCCCAGGTTGAGGTGTGCCAGGGCCTCGGTGGGCCGGACCCGGACGGCCTCCTCGTACATGGCCGCCGCATCGTCCTCGCGCCCAAGCGTCTCGAGGGCGAGCCCCACGTTCACGAGCGCGACGGGGTCTCCGGGTCCATGGCGCAGCGCCTCCAGGTACACCTGTACGGCCTGCGCCATGTCTCCCGCTGCCGCGAGCCCCGCTCCGAGCACGACCAGCACATCGGGCGCCGTGGGGCGCACCTCCTGCGCGCGCCGGAGAAACGGCAGCGCCACCGCGGGGCCCTCCACCCTCTCCACCGCAGCGGCCCACTGCGTGTGCGCCGCCGCCCACCGCGCCCGGAGCGCCTCCTCGTCCGGGGCCCCGCGCGTCACGGCGTCCAGGAGCGCGCGCACGTCGGGGTCATCGCCCCGGGTCGCGTGCAGGGCGGCCGCGGCCGCTGCGCGCACGTCCTCGTCGTAGTCGCGGGCCAGGGTGGCCAGGGCGCGCCCCGGGGTGTCATCGAGGCCGCCCGTGCTGCGATCGGCCGCCGCGTCCGGTCCCCGCACCCAGGCGTCCACGGCCATCAGCTTGGCGATGCCGTGCCGCGGTCCCCGCGCGGCGGCCGCGGCCACGGCGCCGTCGAGGTCGCCGGGTGAGGCGGCAGGCGCGGTCGCCGCCACCAGGGCCGCCACCTCCGGGCGGTGCGGCGCAATCTCGCCCCACCACGCGGCGGCCTGGGCGGCCAGCTCGGCGGGCGACCTGTCGCTGTGACACCCCGCGCACGCCGATTGCAGCCCGGCCTCCTCGTCGAAGCCCGGGCGCGGAATCGAGATCGTATGGTCTGCTCTTGCATACGGTACGGCCGGTGAAAGTTCAGGATGCTGTACGTAGGGCATGTGGCACGACGTGCAGGCCGCCCCTGGAGAGCTGGCGGGATGAAAGGTGTGCGCCTCGGGATCCGCGACCTTGCTGGCGTGGCAGGCCGTGCACTGGCGATCGTCGAATCGGCCCTCGAGCGCATTGCCGAAGACATCGCGGTAGCCCTGACCGTGCGGGTCGTGGCAGTCGACGCAGGTCATCGAGCCGAAGAGGTAGCACGCGCTGGAGCGATGGGTCTGCTGGTAGCCGAAGGTGGCGATCCGGCCATCGGGCAGGTAGGGCGAGTCCCCGATGAGGGGGAGGCCGAGACTGTACTGCTGTGGATCGTCGCCCGGACCGACGCTCGAATCGTCCCCGAGCGCGCGCTTGAGGGCGTGGCATTCGAAGCACACGCGCAGCGAAGCGTCCACATCCAGCGTGGCGAGCGAGGCGGGGAGCGCTTCGGCGTCGGCCGCCGGAGCTCCTGGGAGCGGCTGCCGCGCTCGCGACGGGTTGGCGGCCGCCGCACGTGCCTCCTCCACGTGCGCGAGGGCCGGGCCGTGACACGATTCGCAGTTGACCGCGAGCGACGTCGCCTGCGTCTCGTACCGCGCCAGGTCGGCCCTGTACCGGACCTCGACCTGGCTGCCGTGACAGTTCTGGCAATTCGCGAACCGACGGGTGGTCCCCAGGATTCGCACGGGCGGCCAATCGCCGCACTCGGTGAGGCGCATGGCTTCGGTTATGGGAAGCCACCCGGCATCGGCCCGCAGCCGCGCCCGATCCGCGCCCGGGACCCAGAATCCACCGACGAACGCGGTGTTGCAGAACCACGCGTCGCCGTCCTCCGAGTAGTCGAAGGGCAGAAACCGCTCGGTGCCGTCGGGAAACAGGGAAGCGAAGCCCTGCGTCCCGCCTCCAACCATGTGTCCACGCCCGACCACCCCCGTCACCTCAAGCTCCATCGGCGGCCGCCCGCTGCGCTCGACGACGAATACGTACCGTCCGTCGTCGCGAACCACCGGGGACACGACCGCATCGGCAAAGCGAATCGCCGGTCCGTCGAAGGGGGCGATGACGGTGGCCGGGCCGGGCGGTCCGCCGGCCGTTCCGTGAGTGGACCGCGCCCATGCGTCGTACTGCTCCTGGTGACACGTACGGCAGGCGTCGGAACCCGCGATGCCCGGAGGGGTCTGAGGCGTGGCGCCGACCGCGAGGATCAATCCAGCCGCGGCAAGCCTGGCCGTGTTCATGGCTCCGGACCTCTCCAGTTGACGTTGCCGGATCTGATCGGCGAGAATCCCCTCCGCCAATCGTTATACGTGACCACGGCGCCCGTTTCAAACGCGATACCACCCATGACACCAGATTCGAACCCCGAAAACCCTGGCGACCTGGCCTTCGTGATGGGCGGCGGGGGAGCCAGGGCCGCCTACCAGGCCGGTGTCGTCAAGTACCTCTCCCTGCGCTTCCCGGAACTCAGGGTGCCGATTCTGACCGGGGTCAGTGCCGGAGCCATCAACGCGGCCCACCTGGCGGCTCACCACGGCACGTTTGCGCAGTGCGCCGAGGAGCTCACCCACCTCTGGTCGAACCTCGGCGTGGACAAGGTCTTCAGAACCGATCTCAGGTCCCTGCGCAGCCACGTGATGCGCTGGGGCCGCCAGCTTCTGTCCGGTGGCGTCGGAGGGGAACCCAGGGTGCGCGGCCTCCTGGACACGCAGCCGTTGCGCGAGTACCTGACCGACACGATGCACGCGATCGACGGGGAACTGACGGGCATCCGCTACAACCTGAAGACGGGCCGACTGAAGGCGGCGGCTCTCAGCACGACCAACTACTCAACCGGCCAGTCCATTCTGTGGGTCCAGGGTGAAGGGGTGCGCGAATGGGAGCGCCCCAACCGCCGTTCCCGAATCACCACGTTGACGGTGGACCACGTAATGGCCTCCTCGGCGCTTCCCATCGTGTTCCCCGCAGTCCGGATCGGCCAGTACTGGTACGGCGACGGCGGTATCCGGCTTGCCGCACCGCTTTCTCCGGCGCTTCATCTGGGTGCGAAGCGGATCCTCGCCATCAGCACCCGGCGCGCACGCACGTTCGACGAGGCGGACGAACCGACGGTCAGCGGCTACCCCCCGCCGGTCCAGGTCGCGGGAACGCTCCTGAACTCCGTATTCCTGGACCTCCTCGACGAGGACGGCCTGCGCCTGGACCGCTTCAACCAGCTTCTGAGCCGGCTGGAACCGGAGTCCCGAATGGGAATGCGGATCGTGCGGCGGGTGACGATCCGGCCCTCGGTGGACCTGGGGAAGCTGGCCAACAAGTACGAGCCGCAGCTGCCCCGCGCGTTCCGGTTCATGACCCGGGGACTTGGTACCAGGGACACCAAAGCCCCAGACTTCCTCAGTCTGATCATGTTCCAGCCGGACTACCTGGCCGAGCTGATCCGCGTCGGAGAGGCCGACGCCGCGGCGCGCGAGGCCGAACTGGTGGCCCTGCTGGAACCCGGCCGCGAGGTGCATCATGACAAGCGGTAAGGAAGGCGCCCGGGAGCTCAGCAACGCACAGGAATCCCGCGATGTTGCCGAGAGCGCTCGTGAATCCGGATGGGAGAAGCGAAGCTTCATGCGGGAGCTGTTCGGAGGCCGGCTTTCGCTGGACCTCGTCCATCCGCACCCCGTCCAGGACCCCGAAGAGGCCGCGCGGGCAGCCCCGTTTCTTGAGCGGATACGGCGCTTCACTGAGGAACACGTAGACGGCGACGCCTTCGACCGAGAGGGTTGGGTCCCGGACGCGGTGCTCAAGGGCCTGGCCGACCTGGGCGCGTTCGGGATCAAGGTTCCCCGCGAATACGGCGGTCTGGGACTGTCCCAGACCTCCTACAACCGGGCGCTGGCCATCGTGTCCAGCCGCTGCGCCTCCACGGCCGCGCTCCTCTCCGCGCATCAGTCCATTGGTGTCCCCACGCCCCTGGTTCTCTTTGGCACCGAGCAGCAGAAGCGGGAATACCTGCCCAGGGCCGCGGGTGGCGAGCTCTCGGCTTTCGCGCTGACCGAAGCCATGGTCGGCTCGGACCCGGCCAACATGTCCACGTTCGCGGAACCCTCCGAAGACGGCTCCCACTACATCCTCAACGGCGAGAAACTCTGGACGACCAACGGTCCCCGCGCCGATCTGCTCGTCGTCATGGCACGCACGCCACCGCGACCGGGAGTCAAGGGGAAACGCCCGATCAGCGCGTTCATCGTCGAGACGGCGTGGCCCGGGGTGGAAGTCGGCCCGATCTGCCGGTTCATGGGGCTGAAGGGGATTTCCAACGGGGTGCTCCGTTTTCGGGACGTCAAGGTTCCCCGCGAGAACCTGCTTTGGGGCGAGGGCCTGGGACTGAAGCTCGCGCTGATCACGCTGAACACCGGCAGGCTGGCGTTGCCGGCCTTTTGCACGGCCGCGGGCAAGTGCGTCCTGGCCGCGTGCCGGAAGTGGGCGGTGGAGCGCGTGCAATGGGGTGCGCCCATCGGGAAGCACGATGCCGTCGCCCAGAAGCTGGGAAGGATCGCCGCGGAGACCTACGCCATGGAGGCGGTCGTGGAGCTGGCGGCGGCCATGTCCGGCCTAGGGACCCTCGACATGCGGCTGGAAGCGGCGATGGCCAAGCTGTGGCACAGCGAGAAGGCGTGGCGCGTCATCGACGACGCCTTGCAGATTCGCGGCGGCCGCGGCTACGAGTCCGCCGATTCGCTGCGGCAGCGCGGGGAGGACCCGATTCCGGTCGAGCGCGCCATGCGGGATGCGCGGATCAACCTCATCTTCGAGGGATCGAGCGAGATCATGCGCCTCTTCATCGCCCGCGAAGCCGTGGATTACCATCTGTCCGTCGCGGGAGCCGTAATCGACCCGCGGGTACCGGCCGGCAAACGCGCCGCGGCGTTCCTGAAGGCCGCGGCACACTACGCCGTTTGGTACCCGGGGCGCTGGCTGGGATGGGGGCGTTGGCCGCGCTACAGTGCCTTCGGAAGCCTGGCCGGGCACATGCGCTACGTCGACCGGAAGTCCCGGAAGCTCGCGCGCACCCTCTTCCACGCGATCATACGGCATGGACCCGGACTGGAACGGCGTCAGGCCGTCCTCGGACGTCTCGTGGACAACGGCGGCGACCTGCTGGCCATGATCGCGTGCTGTGTACGCGCCATGAAGCTCGTGAAGGAGAACCCGACCGACCGGACGCCGTTCGAGTTGGCCGACGCCGCGTGCAGGCTTGCCCGCCGCCGGATCGACGCCCGGTTCAGAGCCGTCTTCCGGAACGACGACACCAGCATCTACAAGGTGGCGCGAGGAGCCATGGCGGACCGCTACGAATGGCTGGAGGCGGGTGTGATCCTGACACCGCCAGCCGACCGCGACGGACCAGCACCGGACGCGGAGGGCGTCTCCGGCGAGGCTGGCCGTCCCCAGCCGACGAGCGCAGTGCCGGCCTGATGGCCCGACTGTTCCTGTTGCTGGTTCTCGTCTGGACCCTGGCCCTGGTCCTGCTCGGGAGCATCGTGCACGCGACGGAATCCAGTCTCGCGTGCCCCGACTGGCCCACCTGTTTCGGCACAATGATGCCGGAAATGATTGGCGGCGTGTTCTGGGAGCACCTGCACCGTCTCTGGGCCGGCGCGCTGCTGCTGCTTTTCCCTGTTGCCGTGGTGCTCACGCGGCGCTGCCACCCCGAGCGGAAGGCACTCTTCCGCGTTGGCCTTGCAGGCATTGCACTGCTCTTCTTTCAAGCCTTGCTGGGTGGCCTCACGGTCATCTACAGGCTGCCCGACGCGATTTCCACGTCCCATCTGGCGATGGCGCTCGTCTTCCTGGCGATCGTGACGGTGATGCTGGTGCGAACCGCGCCCGGGGCCACGGAGCGCGGCGCGGTCCCGGATTCCGACCGACGCATGGTGTGGAAGCTCGGGTGCTGGATCACGGGCCTCGTGTTCCTGCAGTCGCTGGTGGGGGCGGTGGTTCGCCACACCGACGCCGGGATGGCGTGTCCCGACGTGCCCCTGTGCCTGGGGCGGGTGATACCGCCGCTGGAGTATCCGGCCGTGCAGCTGCACTTCGCACACCGGGTCCTGGGGGTGGGGCTGGCGATCGCGGTGGTGATGTTCGCGCGGACGATTCTGACGCGCAGCCGGGATGCCTTGTCGAGACGACTGGCGGCGGCGGCCGCGGTCGGGGTCGTGGCACAGGTGCTGCTGGGCTTTGCGTCGGTGGCGTTCCGGCTCGGCGTACCGTGGGTTTCAGCGCACAGCGTGCTCGCCGCGACCCTCCTGACGCTGGGCGTGGCGATGGCGGCGCACAACCGGGAGCGGGCGCCGGAATGAACATCCAGGCCATAGGGGACGGCCTGGCCCACGTCAACGCCGGTCTCAACCTGACGAGCGCGACGCTGCTCGTCGCCGGTCTGATCTACATTCGCCGCAAGGAAACCCGCTTGCACCGCCGATGCATGCTGGGAGCGGTGGCTGCGTCGGCCCTGTTCCTCGTCTCCTACGTCCTGCGCGCCGCGCTTACGGGAACCCACAGCTTCCCGGGCCCGGATTCGGTGCGCCGCTTCTACCTGGTCATCCTCTTCAGCCACATGATTCTGGCGGTGGTCGTTTTGCCACTGGTCATCCGCCTTCTGTACCTCGCCGGACACCGCCGATTCAAGGCGCACCGGCGCCTGGCCCGCTGGACCTACCCGGCGTGGCTCTACACGTCGGTCACCGGCCTGTTCGTGTACTTCATGCTCTACCACGCATACGCGTAGCTGCTAGTCCGTCAGCGCCCATCGGCAGCACCGGTCGCCCCGGGTCTCGCAACTGCTCTTGGTAACCTCCAGATCGTCTCCCACGCCTCGGGCGAGCGCACGCTGACAGAATCCCGTCAGTATCTGACACGCGGTGCCGCTGGAATCGAGTTGCACCAGCGGCGAGGCCGACACCTCCAGCGTGAACGGGCCGGATACGAAGCCGCCGAGACGGCGGCCAAAGAGTTTCGGGAACGCTCGAACCACTGAGCGCTTGACACGGAACAGCCGCAGGCGGCGCGGAAGGAGCCGGCCGCGCGCAGTCCCCACCGAATCCGCAAGATGGCTTCCCATCTCCAGGAACACCTTGACAGCATCGGTCCGCTTGTTGACCAGACGCAGGAACTCGGCGAGTTCGTCGAGGGTCAGCTTCCTCCCCTCCCGAACGTATTCCTCGTGAAGCCGGATCTGCCGTTCGATGACCGTGCTCAGGCCAAGCCGGCGCGGCATGGTGCGAGAAAACACCTCGTCGTCGATCCACTCGGAGGGACGGTCCACCGAACGGATCGCTTCGAGCAGCGCGAGCGCCACTTTCGCGGCGATCGACGGCTTTTCGACTTTTGTCAAACGGTCCATCCTGTTGCGTGCCAGACGAGTGGCCGCCGTTGCGGCCATCGTTCGAATTTCGTCACAGAGCGGAGCACTGGCAAACCGCCGGGTTTGCCGATCAGGAGCCCGTACTCCTAGCTTCCGCGCCGGATCGACTCAACAACAGGACACGTGGACCACTCTTGAAGCGATACGCCGCCTTCGACCCCCCGGAATACCGGAACTGGGCCCCGGACGCCGCATTGACGCGCGAATACCGCCGCCGCATTGAGAAGGATCCCCATAGAGCGGCCGCGGTCGCGGCCCTGGAGACCTCCGCGCTTCTGGATCTGTATCGCGACCTGCTCGTGACGCGACTGCAGGACATCGGACTCAAGCGCTGGGTGCGCCAGGGCGTGATCAGCAAGGCATGGCTGGGCGTGGGCGAGGAAGCGGTCACGGTCGGGTGCGTCGCGGCGCTGGACCGTAATCGCGACGTGGTCATCCCGATGATTCGCAACGCGGGAGCCGGGCACATGATGGGCCTGCCGCTCCATCACGGCTTCACCAGCTACCTGGCTACCGCGGACAGCCCCAGTGGCGGAAGGGACTTTCACTACGGCGATATCGACAGGGGCGTGATCCAGCCCGTCAGCCACATGGGCACCAGCGTTCCCGTCGCGACCGGCGCCGCGCTCGCCTTCAGGAATCGGGGCGAGCCGCGCGTCGCGCTCACATGGACTGGAGACGGGGCGACGCGTACCGCTGCCTGCCACGAGGGGCTGGTCGTGGCCGCCCGCCTCAATGTGCCCGCAATCGTGGTGATCCAGAACAACCAGGTGGCTCTGGGAACCCGCCTGGACCAGCACGGGGCCGGTCGCCTGGAGCACATTCCGCGCGCACACGGAATCCCCGCGCTCCACTGTGACGGGAACAACGTGCTGGACGTGTACGCCGCCACCGCGCTTGCACGTGAATCGTGCGTCAGGGGCAAGGGACCCGTGGTGCTCATCGCCGAGACCTTCCGCATGGGGGGCCACGCGACCCACGACGAGCGCGAAGCACGGGAGACTTTTTCGGCCGAGCTGTTCGAGCACTGGGGTCGACGCGACCCCGTCGGATTGTACGAGGCCTACCTGCTCGAAGAGGGGGTGTCGAGCGAGACCCTCGGCGAGGTGGAGGCCGGCGCCACCGCAGCCGTCGAAGCCGCTGCGGAGCGGGCGCTGAAGTCGCGCGCGGAGTTGCCGGAACCGCGACACGCGCTCCTCGAGGGGGTGTCGCAGGGCGGCGTATTGCACGGACTCGCCGACAGGCTGGATTGAATGGCCGCCGCACCCCGGACAGCGTGCTACATTTGAACCATGTTTGAGAATCTTCGCCGGGCCTTCAGGGAGGCCGTCGACAATTTCAACCGCGAGCTGGAACGGGACGCCGTGCCGGAGGCGGTGGACGGGCTCATTCGCGGAATGCAGAAGGAGGCCGTCGCAACCAGGGCGGGGCTTGAAGGACTCAAGGAACAGCTGGCAAGGGCGCGCAAGCGGGCTGAAGCGGAGGCCCGGGAGGCCGAGGTTTGCCGGCGGCGCGAAGAACTCGCCCGCAAGATCGGTGACAGCGCCACGGCGGATGTCGCAGCGGAGTTTGCCGAAAAGCACGCCGCCCGGCAACGCGTGTTGAGCGACAAGGCGACGGCCATCGAGGCCGAGATCCGCCTTGGCGAAACCGAGTACGCCGACATGCTGGCCCAGATCAAGAAGGCACGGGCCGACCGGAGCACCCTGGCGGCCCAGGCGGGCAGGACAAAGGCGCGCGACTCGGTTCGCGGCGCGGACGACCTGTTCGGCGAACTGGACCGCATGGCGGAGAAGATTGGTGACACCGAGGCCGGCGCCGAGGCCGGCAGCTCGCTCTTCGACGACGCGGGCGAGTTTGACGAGGAACTGGAGCGGTCGCGCAGGGAGGAAGCGATCGACTCGCGTCTGGACGAGTTGAAGCGCCGCATGGGAAGGAAGTAGATTGGGGCCATGGAAAACTGGATCGGTGTAGGCATCTGGATCGTGATGGGCGCGGTCGTCGGGCTCGCCATGAAGCTGGTGGTAAGGCGTCCCGATACGACGCCGGGACACACGCGCCTCCTCTGCCTGCTTGGCGCCTTCGCCGCAGTGATCGGCGGCATGCTGGGCGTGGGCATCTTCGAGTTCGACGACCCCGTTGCGCTCAGCATCGGCGGAATGGCCGGCGCAGTCGGCTTCGCCGCGCTGATGACCTGGGTCTACCGATGGGGGATCAAGGGCCTCACCTGAGTAGCGGAGGCGACCCTTGTCCGGCGCGATCAGCGACCCCATCGACTTCGCCACGCGGGAACGCGTGAGGTTCTACCGCGAACTCGACGAGTTCCTGCGCATCCCGTCCGTTTCGGCAAAATCGGAGCACGACGCCGACACGGGCCGTGCAGCCGACTGGGTGCGGGAGCGGCTGGTACGCGCGGGACTGGACGCCGAGGTGATCGCGACCCCGGGTCACCCGGTGGTCGTCGGAGAGTGGCGGGGCGCCGGCCCACGGGCCCCGACGGTCCTCATCTACGGCCACTACGATGTGCAGCCTGTGGAGCCGTTGGAGTTGTGGGACACGCCACCCTTCGAACCGAACATCCGCGACGGGCGTATCTACGCACGTGGTTCGGCGGACGACAAGGGGCAGCTTTTCCTGCACATCAAGGCGCTGGAAGCGCACCTCGCCACCCGGGGCCGGTTGCCGGTAAATGTCGTCGTATTGGCCGAGGGGGAAGAAGAGGTCGGCTCGCCCAACCTCGTTCCGTTCGTCAGGGAACACCGCGATCGCCTCGCGGCCGACACCGTCGTCATCTCCGATTCGGCCATGTTCGCCCCCGGGATTCCCTCCCTCCTCTTCTCCCTCCGGGGACTGGCCTACTTCGAGATCCACGCCACGGGACCCGCCTCGGACCTGCACTCGGGCGCCTACGGGGGAGCCGTGGTCAACCCGGCCAATGCGTTGGCCCGGATCATCGGCGAACTGCACGATGAAACCGGACGGATCACCATTCCCGGGTTCTACGACGACGTGCGCACCCCACCGCAGGATACCCTGGACGGGATCCGCGGCCTCCCGTTCGACGCCGACGGCTACGCCCGCGAGGTCGGTACGATACCCGCCGGCGGGGAGCACGCCTACTCACCTCTCGAGCGCCTCTGGATCCGGCCGTCCTGCGACGTCAATGGCATGTGGTCGGGATACACGGGCGAGGGTGCGAAGACCGTTCTGCCGGCACACGCAACCGCGAAGGTCAGCTTCCGGCTGGTCCCCGATCAGTCTCCCGACCGGGTCAAGGTGCTGCTGGAGGAACACCTCGCGCGCATGGCGCCCCCCGGCGTGAAGATCAAGGTCGTCGAACTGCACGGCGGACGGCCGTGGCTGGCCCAGCCGGAGGGGCCGCTGTTCGCCGCGGCGGCCAACGCGCTGGAGCGCTCCTTCGGCGCCCGTCCCGTGCTCACGGGCGAGGGCGGCAGCATCCCCATCGTCGTGGAACTCGAGGAAATCCTGGGCGCCAACTCCCTGCTCCTCGGATTCGCGCTCCCGGGTGCGAATATGCACGCCCCGAACGAGTGGTTCGCGACGGACTGCTTCGAAAAGGGGATCGACACGTTGATCCACCTCTACGACGAACTGGCACAGCCCTAGCAGATCGAGCGAGTGCGGGTCTGCGCCACCACCCTGAAGGTGGACCGGATCAGGACCCCGAGACCATCGCGGCCGCACGCAGCAGCGCCCGCGCCTTGTTGAGCGTTTCCTCGAACTCCGACCTGGGATCGGAGTCGGCCACGATCCCCGCCCCGGCCTGCACGGACGCTTCTCCGTTCCGCACGAGCATGGTCCGAATTGCGATGGCCGTGTCCATCTGAGCACCTCCCCACCCGATGTGCCCGACCGCACCGGCATAGAGGCCCCGCGCCGTGGGCTCCAGTTCGTCGATGATCTCCATGGCTCGGATCTTCGGCGCGCCGGACACCGTTCCCGCCGGGAAGCACGCGCTCAGGACGTCCAGGGCGGTCAGGCCGGAGCGTACCCGTCCCTCGACCTGGCTGCAGAGGTGCATGACATGGGAGTACCGCTCCACCTGCATGAGTTCCGGAACGGTCACGGTGCCGTACTCCGACACGCGCCCCACGTCGTTCCTGCCCAGATCGACCAGCATCCTGTGTTCGGCAAGCTCCTTCTCGTCCGCGGCCAGTTCTTGCGCCAGTGCCCGATCCTCGGCGGGCGTTCGTCCTCGCCTGCGGGTCCCGGCGATGGGCCGCACGGTCACCACCCCGTCCTCCAGACGCACCAGGACCTCGGGAGACGAACCCACGATATGGAAGCCGTCGAGATCCAGGAAATACAGATAGGGTGAGGGATTGACCGTGCGCAGCGCCCGGTAGAGCTCGAAGGGCGAGCGTTCGAACCGCGTCGTAAGGCGCTGGCTGAGTACGACCTGGAATGCGTCGCCCGCCACGATGTAGTCCTTGATCCGGCGGACCCCGTCCATGAACGCGGATCGCTCGAAGTTGCTTGTGAAGGTGGTCTGGCCACCGCTTCCCGCCAGCGCCAGGTCGAGAGGCGCGGGACCGCTGCCAGTGCGCAATCGCCGGATCGTATCCTCCAGGCGGGCGACCGCTGCCCGGTACCTCCGCTCGACCGAGTCAGGGTCCTCCTCGTCCCGCGTCTCGACGGTGGTGATCACCTTGGCGCGGCCGTACAGGTTGTCCACCGCGACGACGACGTCCGAGAACATCACCACGGCCGTCGGCAGACGCTGATCGTCCGGCGGGATCGGCCCCAGGCGCTCGATGCGCCGCACCAGGTCGTAGCCGAAATAGCCGACCGCGCCCCCCCAGAAGCGCGGCAATCGTGGATCCGGACAGGCCCGGGCCGCCGCGAGGCGCCCATGCAGGTCTGCAAGAGGATCGTCCGTGCGGTGCCCAACCCAGCCCGAATCGGCATTCCAGACCGAGACCCGGTCCCCCACCAACATCCACACCTGCCGCGGGCGACTGCCCAGAAAGCTGTAGCGCGCCCACTGCTCGCCCCCCACGACCGATTCCAGGAGGAAGCCGAACCCCCCATCCCGCAGCTTGTGATAGGCGGTAACGGCCGTGTCGGAGTCGAAGAGGAATTCGGACCAGACAGGAATGCGGGAACCGGGCGCGGCCAGCGCGCGGAAGGATTCGAAGGAGGGTTCAACGTTCAATGATCGCAGGACCGCGATGGGATGATTCAGACCGCAGACGTTTGACTATCTTCAAGGAATGTAAGCGAAGGAGACACCGTGATGCGTCTGATGGATACAACCTCCGGAGTGGCCACCCGAAGCCGCCCCCCGTATCTCTGGGCCGCGGCGGCGGCCACGAGTGTGGGACTGCTGTACGCCCTGACCCTGGCCCCCACCACGGCGTTCTGGGACACCAGCGAGTACATCGCGACCGCTCACATTCTCGGAATACCCCATCCGCCCGGAAACCCGCTGTTCGTGGTCCTGGCGCGGACCTGGGAGATCATTCTCAGCCCGCTGGGGCTTTCCACCGCCGTAAGCATCAACCTCTTCTCCGCGCTGATGGGCGCGCTTTCCCACGGACTGTGGTTCCTGGTCGTGCACCACGTCCTCCGCCATTTCTCGGACAGCCGGCACTTCCGGCTCGTCGGGGCCGCGGCGGCGGTCCTGGTGAGTGCGACGGCCTTCACCGTCTGGAACCAGTCCAACGTCAACGAAAAGGTCTACACCGTCTCGCTGTTCACGATCGCGCTCCTTTCCTGGCTTGCGTTCCGCTGGAGAGAACGCATCGGCCAACCGGGAAACGACAACATCCTCCTGCTGATCGTCTTCCTCCTTGCGCTCTCCGTGGGCAATCACCTGATGGCCTTTCTGGCGGCACCGGCGCTGGTGGTCTTTGTGCTCGCGGTCCGCCCCCGGGTTTTCGCCAAGGCGTGGCTGTATCCGGTCGGGATCGCAGCAGTCGTGGCCGGCCTCAGCATTCACCTGTTCCTTCCCGTGCGTTCGGGGCTCGGCCCCGTGATCAACGAAGCGGAGCCGACCTGCGAGGGCGTCGGCGAGGCACTGGGAAGCATCGTCACGTACGGGGTCGCCGGGTGCGAGGACCTCTCCGAGGCGCTCCAGCGGGAGCAGTACGACAAGCCTCCCCTGCTCCCCCGCCAGGCGCATCTCACGTCGCAGGTACAGAACTGGCTGCAGTACTTCGACTGGCAGTGGGCCCGTGGCCTTTCCCCCAACGACGTGCTCTTCGGCAACAGCAGGCTTGCGTTGACGGCACTGTTCATCGGACTCGGGGTGTTCGGTCTGGCCGAGCACTACCGGCGCGACCGCGCCAGCTGGCTGTACCTGATCTCGCTCTTCGGAGTGCTCTCGGCCGGACTCGTCTTCTATTTGAACTTCAAGTACGGGTACTCGATGCCCAATCTGGACGGCGACGACCTCCAGCGGGCGATGGACCGGATCGGCGCCCTCACGCCGGATCAGGTAAAGGAGGTGCGTGAGCGGGACTACTTCTTTGTCGTCGGCTTCTCGGTGTGGGGTCTTGTCGCAGGCATCGGCATCGCTGCCCTGTGGGACCGCCTGACGCGCAAGTCGGGCCGACCCGCGGGGTACACGGCGCCGGTGCTCGCACTGGCGGCGATCCCCCTTGCGCTGAACTTCGGCTGGGCAAGCCGCGACGGAGACTATGCCGCACGCGACTGGGCCTACAACCTCCTCATGAGCGTCGAGCCCTACGCGCTCCTCTTCACGAACGGCGACAACGACACCTTTCCGCTCTGGTATCTGCAAGAGGTGGAGGGCATCAGACGCGACGTTACCGTGGCGGTCACCTCCTACCTGAACACCGACTGGTATGTGAAGCAGTTGCGCAGCCTGACCCGCCCCTGCACGCCGGAACAGGATCCCGACGCCGATCCCACCCGCATCCTGTGCCAGCGCCCGTACACCGCGGAGAACACGGGCGCCATGTACACCCACGATCCGGCCGAGGCCGAGGCAGCCGGCAAGGTGCCCATTTTCGTGGACGAGCCGATACGTGCACCGACGCGCCCGATCTTTCGCGAAGATCTGGACGACGCCACCATCGATCAGGTGGTGCGCAGCTACGTTCCGATCGACGAGCCCCGCGACGTGAACCTGGGCGCCGTAACCGCAAGGATGGCGGCGGGACAGTACCTCTACCCCTGGCACCAGTTCGCGCTTGCGGCGATCGCGAATTCGCTCGGGGACCGGCCCGTCTACTTCGCCTCGAGCGGCAGCGCCGCCCAGACATTCGGTCTGCGCCCACAGGTCATCCGGCAGGGCCTGGCCTTCCGCCTGTGGCCCGGGGACCCCATGGAGCTGTCATCGCGGGGGGTCGTGGCCAGCCTGGGCACCTCGCCCTACGCGGGCGTAATCGGGCCGTGGGTGGACATTCCGCGCACGCGTTTGCTGGCCGACAGCGTGTTCGTTCATCGATCCGGGATTCCCGACGACTGGGACTACTGGCCGGACCGTTCGACGCGGGGAATCCCCAACTACTACGCCTGGGTCTACCGCGCGCTCCGCCAGGACGCCGTCACCCGCAACGATACGGGTGACATGGCGGAACTGCAGGACCGCGTGGAGGCGTGGACGCGCCTGGGCGCCGTTCCGGTTCCGACGGGGGAGGTCCAGCGCTAGGCTGGCCGCGGACCGCCACCCAGGCTAGTCGACCTGCAGCCAGATCGTGCCCAGGCCCGACCGGTCGCGGCGCAGGCGGCGCCCCTCGGGCACGTCCTCGACCCTGTAGAGCAAGTCGAAGCACTCGGGGAACGCCGAAGCAACCCCGTGCGTGGTCCTGACCAGGAGCAGGGGGATGCGCCGCGACAGGCGTACCAGTTCCACCAGCGCCCGATGGACATCCTCCCGCCCGAGGCGGTTGAGGCCGGCGGGAAGGACCACCGATTGCAGCGGTACGCCGGCGTCCACCGCCAACTCCGCCAACGCGATCCTGACCGCCAGCTCCAGCACCGCGAATTCCTTCCCGCCCCGGCGTCCCCCGTCGGCCCAGTCGGCGAAAAGCGCCGGGAAGACCCCGGCCAGGCGCCCTCCGGTCAATGACAGAACCCTGGCGTGGACAAGCGAGCGGACGCGTTCACGCGCGGCGCGAACGAGTTCGGCACGCACCTCTTCCATCTCGACGCTCCCTCGGCGCCTCCCCAGGCGGGCTTCCAGGGCCGCCAACTCGTCCACACGACCGATCGCGGCCTCGAGCTCCAATCCCCGGATTTTCCGGCGCTCCAGTTCCTCGGACAGCTCGTTGACTGCGCTGTCCAGCTCCATCGCTCTGGTCTCGATCGCCTTGAGATCGTCGGGCTTGCGTTCGAGCTGATCCCTGCGCCTCCGCCACCAGCGCCCGTCCTGCACCACGGCTTCCCATTCCTCGCGGCGGGCATTCCGCACGGCCTGGGCGCGGTCCTGCAGCGGCTGGCCACAGCTGCGGCACGCGGCCTCGTCTCCTTCCTCGTCGAGGCGCTTGAGGCGGTCCCGCAGCTCGCGTTCGCGATCCCGATACAGCAACAGCCGCGTCTCGGCGTCCTGGCGCTCGCGCACCCACGCCATCATTCCCGCTTCCACGTCTCCATGCACCTCCGCCGCCTCCCCACGCGCTTCCCGCAGCTTCGCCTCCAGCGCTTCCAGACCTTCACCGGACCGGCTCAGACGCTCCACGTCCTCCTTCCCCTCGAGGATCATGCGACGCACGAACCCATCCACCGACCCGTCGCGCACGGAACCACCGTCTCCTTCCGGCGCAAGCAGGCGCCCCAACTCACGCACCCTGCGGGTCGTCTCGGGGCCCTGGCAAAGCGTGGCCGCAGCCGACAGCCACGTTGTCACGGGTCCACCACCGAACCACACGGCTGCATACTCCTCCCGGGATAGCACGTGCGCGGTCAGTGTCGGCGCGAGCACTTCCTCGAAGGCCCGGCCGCCCACCCCCATCGTGCCATCGCCCGTTCGTACGAGGACCCTGGGCCCGCCAGGCCGACCCGGCCTCGTGAAGCCCTCGCGCAGCGAAGACATGAACTCCCCCCAGAGCGGACCGCCATCGGCGACGAAGGCAACCAGACCCCGCCCGTCCTGAAGGTCGAGCACGGGTCCGCGCAGACCCGCCTGAAGCACATCGATCTTCATGTCTGTGCCCCCTCTGCCACCGGGATCGCACCCGGCGCGGAAGCCACGAGCCCGGGCACCCCGGCACCGGAGGCTCCGCGACCGCGACGGGCGCCCTTGCCACCCCTCCCGTGCGAGGCCCCCTGTCCAGGCAGCGCGTCAATCCTCAGCTCGGCCACCCGGCGCCGTACCCGCGCCAGGACCTCACGATCGAGCACGGCGAGGTCGTCGGCTGAAAGTCCCCTCACCGGAATCCGCAACAGCTTTCCGTCGATTCCCCCGGGGACCCCGGCCAACGCCTCGCTCAGGCGCCGCGTCACGGTCGCAGTCCCGCCACCCGTGGCCTCGACGGGCGCCAGGCTCACGGCGGCCCGCGCCTCCACGGGCCAGAAGGTCACCTCGTGGCCCGATCCGCGACCACGACCGGATTGCGCCTTGTCCACCCCGAGCCGTGCGGTGACAAACCCCTTGGCTGTCGCGGCCTCGGCCCAGGGATCGGCACCTACACGCTCGAGAGAGCCGGCGTAGCAGGCGCGCTCGGTGACGGGGGTGTAGGTGTGGTCGGATCCCAGCGCGACGTAGTCCCATCCGTCCAGCGGTATCCGCACGGCGTGCGACCGTCCCGACGCCAGCGCGGCATGCATGACGAGCACGTTCCACGTGGCATCCGGGTCCGGTGACAAATCGACGGCGCGAGACCCCATCACCGCACGGTGCGGCACCAGAGTGACACTGACCGAGCCGTCGCGCAGGCTGAGCCGACGGACGCTGTTGGACGCCACCTCGACCGCCTCCAGGGCGCCGACCACCGTGAGCGGCCCGTCCCGGTCGGCGTCCAGCGGCGTGTCCCGCGCCCCGGCCGCCACCGCCACCACCACCCCGGGGAGCCTCTCGCGCAGCGTGCGGACCGCGCGTCCGAAGGCCGCGATGGGCGTGGCGGTCACGTCGGGGTGGTCGAAGACGTCGCCCGACACGACCACCAGCTCCACCCCGATCTCCGCGATTCGAACCAGGGCCGTCTCGAAGATCCGCAGAACGTCCCGGGCCCGTCCCGCCCCGGCACCGCCGTACCCCAGGTGCAGGTCCGAGATGTGCGCCAGCTTCACGCCGGGTCCTCCCGTCGGCCGTCCGCCATCGGGCCCGGCAGCGGCCACGACTTCATGCCCGGCAGCGGTCCCGGCGGCTCCGATGACCGACTGAAACACCAGAGTTCGTCCCGCCGCGGCGCCAGGCGGGGCGGTCCCCGGGAGCCTTCCACGGCACCCGCGTAACGAGAGACCTCCATGTCCACCGCCAACCCCACATCTGCAAGCGAGTCGGGCAGCCGCCCGTGTGGACCGCGGATCCAGACGCGTTCGACCTCAACATCGCGTAACACGCGCAGGAGGTCCCCCAGCGGTTGCGAATGAGCCAGGGACTCACCCAGGGCTCCCCACTCTGCCACGACCGTGAGGCCGGGCGTTTCAGGAACGAGAGCAGATGCCATCCGATCATCGTCCCACCCGAATCCCCTGCACGCCAGAGCCCGCACGGCCGCGTCCGGCTCGTACATCGTCCAGACCCGCCCGTCCGGCTGTACGGACCAGCTGCCCGCACCCACAAAGAACACCGCATCGTCCTCGGCCAGCGTGCTCTCGACCGCCGCGCGCCAGTCCCCCGCAGGCGGGCGATCGACAGCCAGGTCGCGTTCGCCTTCAAGCAACAGGTGAATCGTCGTTTCCGGAATCAGGGTGCGCCACGATTCGAAGCGGAGTTCGGGGCGGTCCGGGCTGTGCAGCAGCAGACGCCGCCGTGGCACCCGGTCGAAGATCCATCCCTGGCAGCGCGCTCCCGCCGCAGCCAGCACCGTGGCGCCGAGAAACGCCGTGACCGCCAGGACAGGACGGCCCAGAAAAGTGGCGGCGAGAAGAGATCCAGCCATTGCGCCGCCAAGACTGCCGAGCCCGATCTGCCGTCTCCCGCTCGCTTCGAGTACCGTAGCGAAACCGCCGAGCCGGCCGAGAACACCCCCGGCGAAGTAGGCGGGAAGCGCAGCCGTCAGCGCGAGTCCGGCCCCCTGCGCCACCGCCACGCCCTCGAACCCGGCCATTGCCTCCCATACCGCCGTGAACCCGGCCCCCAGCAGCAGGGCCACCAGAAGCCCCACCCATCCGCGTGCCGCCGCGGGGACCGCCTCCTCGCTGTGACTGCCGCTGCCCACCCACAGCCCCGCGATCAGCGAAGTGGTCGCGACTCCAAGCAGCACCGCCAAAGCCCGCAGCAGACCCTGCGTTGCATCGAGCACGGCCTCCGGAACGGCCGGGTACAACGGGTCGGCCATACCCGCGCCGAGGCCCCGGAGCAGCCACTGGGCGTCGTAGAGAAGAACGGCCGCACCCGTCGCGATTGCGATCGCCAGGGAGGTTCCCACGAATAGCGCCGGTATCCAGAGCATGCGGCGGGCCCTGGTCATTGCTCCTCCGAAGTTGCCGGGACTGGGCCGCCATGCCGCGACCCGAAGGGCTCCCCGGCGGCCGTCAGGTTTTCGTACCGGCCGAGAAAGAAGACGAGCGGATCACCCCCCGCGGCCTCTCCGTCGTTCACCTTGCCCACCAGGATCACATGATCACCCGCCTCGAAGGTGCGGTAGAGGCCGCACGTCATCCAGGCCACCGCACCATCGAGTACAGGACCGCCCCCCTCCTTGACGGTATAGGTGACGTTCCGGAAGCGGTCCGTGCGCTTCTCCTCGGCGAACCGCACTGCTGTCGCCGCGGCGCCGGCACCGAGGATGTTCACGGCGAATGCGCCGTTCGCGAGGATCGCGCCCAGAGAGGACGATTTCTCGGATACGCAGACCAGCACAAGCGGGGGGTCCAGGGAGACCGAGGTGACCGAGTTCGCCGTGAGGCCGACGGGCGTACCGTCGCGGTCCACCGCCGTAACAACCGTCACGCCAGTGGGATAGTGTCCCATGATCCCGCGGAACCTGGCCGGTTCCACGACGGCCGGCGACGAGCCTTCCCCGGGCGCCGCGTTGCCCATGGCTGGAATCGAGGGTTCGCGACTCATGGTCTCCTTCCTTACAGCTTCCTCACAACTCCGCGAGTATGGACCGGTAGCTCCGGTGTCGTTCCGGCTGTATGTGTCCATCCGCCACCGCCGCCAACACGGAGCAGCCGGGCTCGTGCACATGCGTGCAGTCCTTGAAATGACATGTTCCAAGGAATGGACGGAAGTCCGCAAAGCACCCATCCAGCTCGGCTGGCGCCACACCGCCGAGGCCAACGTCTGAAAACCCCGGTGTGTCGGCAACATGACCGCCGTCGGCCAGGGCAATCAGCCGGCTCGACACCGTGGTGTGCTTCCCGATCCTGGATCGTCGGCCGACTCGGCGGGTGCGGAGGTCGAGCGAAGGCTCCACGGCGTTGAGCAGGGACGACTTCCCCACCCCCGACGGCCCCGCCAGGGCCGACGACCCCGCGTGGATCACCGCACCGAACGCCTCCATGCCCTCGCCCGTCACCGCGGACGTAGCCAGCACGGCATACCCCGCCGCCCGATACGCACGCTCCAGCTCGGCCTGCACCGCGCGGCTCCCCGCCAGGTCGACCTTGTTGAGAACCAGGCGCACGTCCATGCCTCCCGATTCTCCCATGACCAGCATGCGGTCGATCACCTCCCGGCTGGGGCGCGGATCCGAAACCGACGCCACCACCAGAAGCCGGTCCAGGTTGGCCGCCACCACCTTTGCGGTCCTGCCCGAGGACGTCCACCGCGACAGGGACGTCCTCCGCGCACGCACGGACTCGATCACGAATGCGCCCTCCGCGCCGGCCACGACCTCCACATGATCCCCGATCACAACCTTGCCGGGAACAGGACCCGTCCATTTGAGGCGTCCCCTCAGCGATGCCTCGACGATGCCCTCAGCGGTCCGCACGCGGTACACGCCGCCGACCGCCTCGATCACCTGACCCGTCCGCGCGCCCCGGGCCGTCGCCCGCCGGGCGTTCACACCCACACCCCCGGTCCCTCCCGGGGCATGTGTCGCGGTCAGGCCGCGAAGGACTTCAGGGCCTTGCCCTTGTCGCCTTCGCGAAGACGCCGCAGCGCCCTGTCCCGGAGCTGCCGGATCCGCTCCCGGGTCACGCCCAGGAGGTTCCCGATCTCTTCCAGCGTGTGCTCCCGCTCGCCCTCCAGGCCGAAGTACAGCCTGAGCACGCGAGCATCCCGCGGCTCGAGCGTCCCCAGCGCGTTGGTGACCGCCTCGGTCAGAAGCCGGTTCTCCACCTCGAGCTCCGGCTCGGCCGCCTCTTCGGTGATGAAGCGCTCCACCAGCTGGGAGTCCTCGCTGTCGCCGATCGGGGCGTCCAGCCGGATCTCCGCCGCGTTGAGCGTCTGCAGCGACTCGACGAGCTGCGGGGTCAGGAACGTCGCCTTGCCCAGCTCCTCGCTCGTCGGATCACGTCCCAGCTCCTGCTTGAGCCGCTCCTTCTCGCGGAAGATCCGCGCAAGATCCGACGCCCGGTTGAGCGGCACCCGGACCGGGCGGCCGTGGTTGGCAAGCGATGCCAGAATCGCCTGCCGGATCCACCACACCGCGTACGAGATGAACTTCACGCCCTGCTCGGGATCGAACTTCCGCGCCGCGGTCACCAGCCCGACATTCCCCTCCTGGATCAGATCCGTGAGGGAGACACCCCGGTTCTGGTACTTCTTGGCAACGCTGATCACGAAGCGGAGATTCGCCTTGGCCAGGGCCTGGATCGCCTCTTCGTCGCCCTTCTGAGCGCGCGCGCCCAGTATCTTCTCCATCTCGGGCGTAATCAGCTCATGGCGGCTTACATCGCGCAGGTACTGATCCAGCGCGGTCTGCTCGTCCAGGCTCGCATCGAATCCTGTAAGAGGATTGACCCGTCCCTTCCTCCGCCGAGTTTTCGTAGCCATTGCTTCTTCTCGTTTCTTCCGTAGCGAGCCGGATTGCCGAGTCCGGCGTTCGCGCGGCATGTACAGCCTTTAATCGTACGGCTGTTGTGTTTCTGTGTCAATCACTAGTCTTGTCCAACGGCAAATGAGCCTGAACGCGGGGCCGGTTTCCAGCGGGAA
>JAPPNN010000002.1 GCA_028873815.1 Gemmatimonadota bacterium
GCGCGCGGCTCCGCGCGAGCGTGGCCGCCGGCGAGGCCGCGCGTCCGCGCGGCCGGACCCGCGCCGCCTTCCGGCCGCCGCCAGGCCGAACAGCAGGGCCGAAGACGCGGGGCCGGGAGGGGAGGAGGTCTGTCCGCAGGCCGCCTCGCCCATCCGGCAGCGGTCTCTCCACGACAGCATGTCGCCTAGGTCGTAGCGGCCGTTCCGGTTGCCCAGGCGGTCCAGGGCCTCCAACTGGGCTTCGCTCAAGGCCCCCTCGCCGAACAGCGCCGCCGAGGCCGCATCCGGGGTCACGCCGCGCAGGAGCGCCAGCGCGTCCTCCAGCCCGTCGTCCTCCACAACCTGGTTGGCCGCGTTACTGGCGCTGGCCGACGCGGCGGGCGCGACCGTCGCCGAAAGCGAGTGCGACAGCGGCCGTCCGTCGGCGGTGCAGATCGCGGCGCTTCCGCCGCAGTCGGTCGTCTCCGGCAGCCTGATCCGCACCGTGTCGGTCGCCGATGCCGGCTCGAGGGTGATCCTGCGCAGGTCGTTGCGGCCGTCCACCCGCTGCGCCTTGAGCACCTTGCCGCCCGTCACCACGAACGCGCTGTCGCGCAGCACCCGGTAGCTCACGTCGATGTCCTCGCTGAACGCCACCCGGAACGTGAACTCCGCCCCGGTGTGCGAGGACGGCATGTCCTCGAAGCGCGCCGTGAGCGGCGCGGCGGCCTCGTCGTCGTCGACGATCGTGCCCCTCGCCGTCCCGTCGTCCAGCGTCGCGTTCGCGGGGCTCGACAGCGTGAGCGTGAAGGTCTCGTCCTCCTCGTCCTCCTCGTCGTCCGTGGTGGCCACGCTCACCGTCTGCGTGGTCTCGTTCGCCGCGAACGTCAGCGTGCCCGACCGCGACGTGAAGTCCACACCCGCGGTCGCCGTGCCGCCCGCCGTTTCGTACGCGACCGTCACCTGCTCGCCCGTGGCCGGCGACAGCGAGACCGTGAACACGACCGGCGCGCCCTCGGTCGCGCTCGCGTCCGAGACGCTCAGCGCCGGAACGACCGCCGGCCCCGCGACCGTGGCCGACAGCGAGTGCGACAGCGGCCGGCCGTCCTCCGTGCAGATCGCGCCGGTCGCAGTGCAGTCGGTCGTCTCCGGCAGGGTGATCGTCACGTCGCCGTTGCCGGTCGGCTTGACGGTGACGTTCCACCCCTGGTTGCTCTTGCTCACCAGGCGCCTGGCCCCCTCGACCGAGCCGCCGTCGAGCTCGAACGCGTCGTTCTCGAGCGTCACGTAGCTCACCTCGACCTCTTCGCTGAAATGCAGCTCGAACGTGAACTCCGCCCCGGTGTGCCCCGACGGCATGCCGCTGAAGCGCGCCGTGAGCGGCGCGGCGGCCTCGTCGTCGTCGACGATCGTCCCCGTCGCCGCCGCGTCGTCCAGCGTCGCGTTCGCGGGGCTCGACAGCGTGAGCGTGAAGGTCTCGTCCTCCTCGTCCTCCTCGTCGTCCGTGGTGGCCACGCTCACCGTCTGCGTGGTCTCGTTCGCCGCGAACGTCAGCGTGCCCGACCGCGACGTGAAGTCCACACCCGCGGTCGCCGTGCCGCCCGCCGTTTCGTACTCGACCGTCACCTCCTCGGCGCTCGCGTCCGACAGCGAGACCGTGAAGTCCACGTCGCCCCCCTCGGTCGCGCTCGCATCGGACACGCTCAGCGCCGGAACGGCGGGCGGCCCCGCCACCGTCGCCGACGGGCTGTTGCTGAGCGGCCGTTCGTCGTCGCCCGCGGTGCACACCGCCCCGGTCGCGCCGCAGTCGCGCCCGCCCGGCAGCGTGATGTCCACCGCCTCGTCCGAATCGGGCTCGACCGTGATCTCCCACAGGGCCGAGCTTCCGCCTACCCGCGCCGTCTCCGTGACCTCGCCCTCGGCCACCGTGAACGAGCGGTCGCGCACCAGCCCGACATCCTCGCTGAACCGCACCCGGAAGCTGAACGCGCTCTCCCCGTCGTGCTCCGCCGGCACGTCCTCGAAGCTCGCCGTCAGCGGGGGCGGGTCGTAGTTGGTAATGGTCCCCACTCCGATGCTGTCGCCCAGCACGGCGCCGCCGGTCGGGTTGGACAGCACCACCTTGAAGAACTCGGGGACCTCGTCGACCCTGTCGTCGATCAGCTCGATCCCGAAGCTCTTGTCCGGCTCGCCCGCCTCGATCGTGAGCGTGCCGGTCGTGTGCTCGTAGTCGCTCCCGGCCACCGCCGTGCTGTCCCGGGTCTCGTAGTCGACCGTCACCGTCCCGCTCGGCGGCGCGGACAGGAACACCGTGAAGACCGCGAGCGTGTTCTCCTCGTACGCCTCGGTGTCCTTGATGTCGATCGTGACCGTGTCCTGCGACACCGACCCCTCGTCGTCGTCCGTGACGACCACGTGGACGACCGCCTTGCCCTCCTCGTCGGTGATCGTGTAGGAGTCGCGCTCGTGGTCGCGGTCCGGCCGCCTCAGCAGGAACCCCACCGGCGCGTTCGAGGTGCGGCGCTCGTCCTGGTTCGACCGGAACACGACCTCCTTCGACGCGTCGCCCGAGGCGAAGACCACTTCCCGGGTGTCGTCGCCCGCGAACTTGTCGTTCGGGTCGTTGACGTCGATCAGCACCGTCGTGCCGGCCGCGCCGAAGCCGGTCGGATCGGCCGTCACCGTCATCGTGACGCTGTCGCCCTCCGCGATCTCCGTGCGCGACGCGCCCAGGCTCACGACCGGCTTCTCGTCGTCGTCGTAGATGGTGAAGTCCTCGCTGGCGAGCTCGGTCATGCCCAGATCCGCCGTGAACGCCCGCCTGTCGGGGACATCGTAGTGGGCGGTGCCGCCGGCCACCGGAGCGCTCAGCGTCAGCGTGCCGGTGCGCGTCTGGCCGGCGGCGAGCGTGACCCCGCTGCTGGCCGCGCGGAGGGGTCCGGTGCTTCCGAGGGCCGCGCCGCCCCAGGCCAAGCCGAGGGTCTGGCTTGCGCTGAACGTGCTGCCGTCGACGAGCTCGACGCTCACCTCCACCGGGTTGCCGCCGCGCTTGATGCTGGTCACGACGTGCCGGGGGTTCCCGGGTGCCTCGCTTCGGACTTCCTCGAACCGGAGCCGCCACGTCCGGCTGGTGCTCGTCGGCGTCCCCTCCGCCACGACGCTTTCCGGACCCGGCACGGGGACATACGCCCCATTCGACCAGCGCCGGCCCACGGCGCGTACCTGGAAGTCGTAGGTCGTGCCGTTGTCGAGGCCCGTCACGTGGAAATCCGTCTTGTGGGCGCTGCCCATGCCCGTCCACCCGCCCCACGCGCCGCTTCCGACGCGCTGACGGTACTCGTAGATCCAGGGCTGCACGCCGCCGGGCCATTGCACCGGATCCCAGTTGAGCGTGACCGAGCCGCTGCCGGGCGTCGCCGTCAGGTTCTGCGGCTGCGTCGGCGTTTCAGAAACCGGAATCAACAACCCCACTTCGGCGGCGGGTCCGTCTCCGTTCGAGTTGACACCCCGAAGCTCGAAGGTGAAGTGCGCGCCCTCACGCAGGGTGAGGCCCGGCACGTCGTAGCTGGTCAGGCTCGCGCTGTTGGGAATCGGGGTCCAGCCGTCGCCCCAGGTCGCCCCCCGGTCGGTGCTCACACGGTAGTCGTAGCGGGTGAGGGTTGCTCCCGGGGGCAGCGTCATGGTCCAACTCAGCGTGACCGCATCCGTTCCGCGCGTCGCCGTCAGATCCTTGGGCAGGGGCGGCAGACCGGAAACATTCCCGATGGACACGTCGCTAAGCGACGCCGCGTCGTTCCCGGCGAGATCCTGGATGGCCGCCGGGTCGTCGCCCGACGTGGGATCGGCGTAGCTCACCTTGACGGTCTGAAGCGCCCCGACCGGACGGCCGAGACCCAGCCTCACAAGTTGTTGTAGCACTACCTCCACCTCGGTCACCGGAATCCTGGCGCCGTCGGCCGTGACGGTGAAGGCGGCCGTGTCCGGCAGATTGATGCTGTCCAGGGGCTCGTCGAATGCCAGCGTGACGTTGATGCCAGAGCCCAGTACTGTGTTGTTTTCGCTCGTGCTCACAAAGGACGGCGGGGTGGTGTCCGTGTCGCCGACGAGGGTGCCCTTGATCTCGATCTGAGCGAATCCGTCCGTGGTTGAAGTCCATGATGCATTGGCTGAAGTTCTCCAGTACAGGGTGTCCCCGATGCTCCACCCCTCGGCTGCGCCGGAATCCTCTGCCGTGCTGCTGGTTCCGGTCACCGTCGCGCCCGTGACTTCAACGTAGAAGGTGGTGTTCGCAGCAAGCGTGGTGCCCGCTGGCGCGGTGTACCAGCGCAGGCCGATGTAGTTGGTCGGCGGGCCGGTCAGCGTAGCCACGACGCTGTCGGGACCGCTGTCGTGGGACCGGATGCTCACGTTGGCTGACCCCGTGCGAACAAAATTGATGCCGACACTCGTTAACGCGTATCCCCCGTCGTTGCTGCCCGTGGTGAAGGGCTGAGCGTAGAAAGCGCCTGCAAAAGACAGGGGCGCCGTCTGCCCGGTGTTGGAGACGAGCGTGGGGTCGCTGGGGACGGGAGCCTCGCGCGTCAACTTGAGCACGTAGGTCCGCGTGGTCGAGCCGTCCTCGGCGGTCACCTTCACCTTCACCGTGTTCTGCCCGACGTCGAGGTCCACCTGGTGCCCGGTGGCGCCGTCGGCGTCCGTCAGCTCCGCGTCGTTCTCGTCCAGGTATTCGACCGTCGCGCCGTCGTCGTTCGTCACCGGCGTCACCGTCACCCGCGACACCGAGTTCGACACCGTCGCCGCGTAGGACAGGCTGTCCGCGTGGAAGGCCGGCGCCAGCGTCCCGGGGCTCACCCCCAAAGACGCCAGCGTCGCGTCGGTCGAGGCGGGCGGAGCGGCAACCGTCTGATCGGTGAAGGACACCGCGTCATTTTGGGCCCAGTCCTGGACGGCGTTGTCGTCGCCGGTGGTGGGGTCGGCGTAGCTCACCGTCACGCTCTGTCCGCTCGCGGCCGCGGCCGCGAGCGTCAGGATCGCGGTCTTGTCCTTAGGGACGGCGGAGGTCAGCGAGACCGCCAGGCCGTTCACCTTGACGGTGAACGGGTCGGCGGCGTTCTGCACCGGAAAGAAGTAGAGGTTTTCGCTGAAGGTGACGACGACCTGCGTCCGGTCGGCCGAGAGCACCGCGCTCACGAACGTGGGGCGCTCCCAGTTGACCCGGTGGTTGCCGTCGTTGCCGGCGGCGAGATGAGCCAGATGAGCGGGTGCGGTCGTGCCGGTCTTCACGATCGAACCGCCGTTGAGTTCCAGGGTGTTTTGAAGAACAAGGAGCCCGTCCGTGTCGGACTCGTCGCCCGCGGTCACGGTGTAGCCGAACACGAGCTCCGTCGAAGCCGTGCCACGGTCGTACTCGGCCCACCGGTCTACCGTCAGTGTCGAAACAAGCCCGAGCAGGATGCGCGGGGTGCCGCCCGTGGTGTCCACGGCCACCGACTGGTCGAACGTGACCGTCACCTCGATGGTATCGCCCGTGACGTAGATGCTGTCCGTTCCCGGGTCGGAGGTGATGGCCACGCCGGTGATGACGGCCGCCGGCTGCGGGAGCTTGTTGTCGACGGAGTTGCGAACCGGGGTCGTCGCGGCGTTGCCGTTGCCGGCCAGGTCGTACGCCTCGTCTCCTGATATCCAAACCTCGATCGCATCCCCGTAGACCACGGTTCTGGAGCTTGGCAACGTCAGCTCGACGGTACTGCCCGACACGGTCGCCGTATTCGACGACGAGAGATTGTTGATGATCACGGTGAACCTGCTCGCCGAACTCAACGCCTCGCTGAAGGTCACGATCACCTTCGTGCCGTCGGTCGAGGTCTCGGCCTTGACGAAGGTCGGACGAATGCCGTCCACCTTGTGGCCCGCGTCCGCGGGCTCCGCGTCGTGCGTGAGCGTGGCGTCCGTCGTCCCCGCCTGGATCGTGCCGCCGTTCCGGTTCAGCGCGTTGGCGGCGATCGAGATGCCGACGGTGTCCTCGACCCCCTCCGCCACCGTGTAGCTGAACACGAGCGCGGCCGTGCCCGTGCCGTCCGCGTACGCCGCCGCCACCGCCGTGTCGCCGACCGTCAGCGTCAAGCTCGGCTTGCCGCCCGTCGTGTCGACCGCCACCGCCTCGCTGAACGTCACCGTCGCCGAGATCACGTCGCCGATCGCGTACGTGTCGTCGTCGCCTTCCCGGTCGTCGTCGTTGGGATCGGAGGTGAACGCTATCGACTCGATCGACGGGGGGTCCGTCTGCCCCGACCCCAGGGTGCCCTTGATCTCGATCATCAGGCGGTCGGATGTGGTCAAGGTCCATGAGTCATTGATGCTCAGTCTCCAGTACCTGGCGTCCCCGATGCTCCACCCCTCGGCCCTGACGGAATCTTCAGCGGCGCTGCCCGTGCGGATCAAGCTCACTGCGCCCCTGGAGGCGCCCTCGACTTCCACGTAGTAGGTGGTGTCCGCAGCAAGCGTGGTGTTCGCTGGCGCGGTGAACGTGCGTATCCCGGCGGTGTTGGTCGCGGGGCCGGTCAGCGTGGCCACGACGGTGCCGGGACCGCTGTCGTGGGACAGGATGCGGACGTGGCCGTCCGTCGTGCTGGCGAAATTGACGCCGACGCTCGTCAACACGTACCCGCCGGGGTTGCTCCCCGTGGTGAAGGGCTGAGCGTGGAGCGTCGAAGTTGCGCCGACGAGTTCCGGCTGTCCGGTGTTGGAGACGAGCGTCGGGTCGGTGGGGGCCGACTGGGTCTGGCCGCTCTCGACGGCCGACGCCATGCCCGTGCCGATGCTGTTGATCGCAGCGACCCGGTAGTAGCGCGTGTCGCCCGCGCTCAGGCCGGTGTGGTCGTAGGTGGTCGCCGTCGAGGTGGTGTCCGCGGACAGGACGGTCCAGTTGTCCTGACCGTCGGGCGACACTTCGATCTGGTAGCCCAGGATGTCGTCGCCGCCCGTCTTCTCCGGCGCCGTCCACGACAGCGAGATCGTGGTCGTGTCCGTGGCCTGCGTCGTGAGACCCGTCGGGGCGCCGGGGGCGTTTCGCTTGACGATCGAGACGGCGATCGTAGCGTCCGCCTCGAATCCCAGGCTGGCGTGGCTCGGGCTGCACCACGTCACTCCGCTGCCCACCGTCTCCGGTACGTCGGCGAAGTCGAACACGTGGCTCCCCACGTGCAGCTCCCAGCTGTCTTCGTGGTTCGCACCCCACAACCCCGTACCGCGGAAATTCTCGATGGCGAACTTGAGTCCCGACGCGCAAGCGTCAGCTCCAGTTGCATTTGCATCCGTGCCAAGGTAGGTGAAGTCGAAGGTCGTCCCGTCGTAGGTGAAGCTGTCCGACGTAAGGCCGCCTTGGGCGGGCAGATTCCCCAGTCTGTAGTACCCGCCGCCTTCCGAAGTGTAGTTGGTGCCCATTCGCACCGTCAGCTGGGCCGACCAAATCGTCTCGGAGCCGTCGGCGTTCGGCCCCACCGGCGGCAGCGCGATCAGGCGCGTCAGCGTGAGCACGTAGGTCCGCGTGGTCGAGCCGTCCTCGGCGGTCACCTTCACCTTGACCGTGTTCCCGCCGACGTCGAGGTCCACCTGGTGCCCGTCGGCGCCGTCGGCGTCCGTCAGCTCCGCGTCGTTCTCGTCCAGGTATTCGACCGTCGCGCCGTCGGCGTCGGTCGCCGCGGCCGTCACCGTCACCTGCGCCACCGCGTTCGACACCGCCGCCGCATAGGACAGGCTGTCCGCATGGAAGACCGGCGCCAGCGTCCCGGGGCTCACGGCCAGCGACGCCAGCGTCGCGTCGGTGGAGGCGGTGACATTCGCATAGCCTCGGATGGCAATCAGCTGGTTGGCACCACTGGAGCTATTCCAGGAGACGCCACCTGCAGATTTCCACCTGCGACCGTCCGTGATGCTCCAGCCCGGGAGGCCAGTTTCCTCGTGCGAGTTTGTGGCGTTGAAACGCAAGCGGCTGGTTGCGGTGGCGACTTCCTCGTTGAGGACTACGAAGTAGCTGGAGTCATTAGCGAGCGTCGTGCCCGCCGGTGCCGTGAACGTGAGGAGACCTGAGGTGAGCGTATCCGGATTGCTCAGCGCGGCGAGCAGATTCCCCGGAACGCCCCCGTTGTTCGACTTGATCGTCACATAGGCGTTGGATGTGCTGGCGTCGCTCGGAACCGAATGCACACGGACGATCACCTCGGAGAGCGTGTATCCCGACGCGTTGGACCCCGTCGTGAACTGTTGCGCCAGATGGTTGGTGGAAGTGCTGCCGGACACCGCTTCCCCGGTGTTGGAGACCAGCGTGGTGTCCGTCTGCGCCGCGGCCGGCTGCGGCGCAACGGCGAACAGCGCCGCCGCCAGGCAGGCCGCCAGCCGCCAAATGCCTCCCGCACCGGGTGGGATGCGGCGCCCCCGGGACCGATGACGCGGCCGGCCGCGAAGGGGAGCGGGAGGGGGTCGGGATTCAGACCGGGAGGAGGGGCTCCTCGATGAGCGAGGCCCGGTCACCGGGACCGCCGCGCACTGTATTGCTCGGCTAGGCTCGGCTCGGCTCGGCTCGGCTCGGCTCGGCTCGGCTCGGCTCGGCTCGGCT
>JAPPNN010000003.1 GCA_028873815.1 Gemmatimonadota bacterium
TCCCGCTGGAAACCGGCCCCGCGTTCAGGCTCATTTGCCGTTGGACAAGACTAAGGGTGGAGCCCTGCCTTGGCTCGTGCTAGCTTGCGATGCCGTTGGGGCTCCCACAATAGCACCTTGGACAAAAACGAAATATCGAAAGATGATCAGTTTCAAGAAAGATGACATATTCAACTTAGCCCCGGACGTAGATGCCTTAGTCAATTCCGTGAACTGCAAAGGCGTCATGGGACGAGGGCTCGCACTACAGTTCAAGAAGAGGTTTCCGGAGAACTTCCAGGAATATCAAGAGCGATGCAATGACGGAAACATGAAACCGGGTGACCTTTTCGTGCACGAGAACAAGGGAGAAGGTCCGAGGTACATCATCAACTTTGCGACCAGGGATCACTGGAAGGACAATAGCCGCCTGGAATACGTGGAAACTGGACTGACCACATTGGCAAAGCTCATTCGTTACCTGAAAACGGATGACGCATGGCTGGCAATCAACTCCATCGCCATTCCGGCACTCGGATGCGGACTCGGGAACCTCAAGTGGCCTACCGTCAGGAAGTTGATCGAACTCCACCTCAAGGATGTCGAAGGGGTGGATGTCATTGTGCTTGAGCCACGATAACATGTCCACCAGCCGATGACGGCGCGCAGGGGCGACGACGCGGCGCGCGAGTTCGGGGGCGCGCTCGGGGCGGGCCTCATCATCACGGTGTCGCACGCCTTGATGCTCTACCTGTGGCTGGCTTGGCGCTTCCATGACGGCGCCGTCTTTTACCCGACCGGGTTGTCCGACGTGGGGTCGTTCGTCGGGCGGGTCTGGGAACAGGTCGTCGCGCACGCAACGCCGTCCTGGCGTACGTTCGCGATCTACTGGACGTTTCTCGTCGTGCAGGGATTGTTGGCAGCCCTTCTTCCGGGATTAAAGGTCAAGGGTTTGCCGATCCCATCGCGCGGAGGCGAGCGACTGGTCTACCGCTGCAATGGAATCAGCGCCTGGTGGCTGACCCTCGTCGGCGTCGCCGGGCTGCACTTCTCGGGCATCTTCCCACTGCAGACGATCTACGAGCAGTTCGGCTCGTTCATGATCGCGGCCATGATCACCGCGAACACGATCGCTGTCGCCGTGTACGTCGGCGCGAGGCTCTCGGGCAATGCCGAGCGGTCGTCGACGAACGCCCTCCACGACTTCTTCATGGGGGCACGGCTCAACCCGCGCATCGGGGAGCTGGACCTGAAGATGTGGGCGGAGATTCGCGTGTCCTGGCTCACGCTCTTTCTGCTGACGGCGAGCGGCGCAGCGCACCAGTACGCCGCCCATGGCCGGGTCAGCGGTCCCATGATCTTCATGATCGTCGCCCATTTCCTCTACGCCAACGCCTGCATGAAGGGTGAGGAGGGCATTCCGACGACGTGGGACTTCTTCCGCGAGAGGTGGGGATGGATGTTGATCTTCTGGAACCTCGCGGGCGTGCCATTTGTCTACAGCTTCAGCTCCATGTACATCGCGTCGCGTCCACCCTACGAACACTCCCTGACGTACACGGTGTTCTGCTTCGCCCTCCTTTGCGGAGCCTATTACGTCTGGGACACGTCCAACAGCCAGCGAATCTACTTTCGCATGCAGCTCACCGGCTCGTACGTGAAGCGCAGGGCGTTCCCGCAGTTGCCCTGGGGCACTCTCGAGAACCCCCGCCACCTCGACACCGCCGCCGGTTCCAAGCTTCTCATCGACGGATGGTGGCGCTACGTTCGCAAGCCCAACTACACGGCGGACGCCCTTATGGCGCTGTCATGGGGTCTGATCTGCGGCTTCGAACACTTCCTGCCCTATTTCTACGTGGTCTTCTTCGTAGTCATGATCGTTCATCGCGCGAGCCGCGACATCGCGCGCTGCAAGCGGAAATACGGAGCCGACTGGGATCGCTACGTTGAGGAGGTGCCGTACCTCTTCATCCCGAGGGTCTACTGACGAGCCAACCTGACTGACAGCTCGTGAGTGACCCTGGCGTTTCGGATGGGAACCGGCTGCCGAGCGATCAGGGTCTATTTCTTTTCGATGGGGTTTACCGAACTTCGGTCGGGAGCCTCCGCACCACCACGCTGGCCACGTCGAACTCGTCCAGCTCGATGAATGCCGCCAGTCCGTCCGGGCCGAAGGCATCCGGCATGGCGGTCGCCTCGGCGGAGTAGGTGCCGACATACTCCCCATCGGGAGTCACAACATCGATTGGTCCGCCGCGTTCGGGGTGTTCGCCGCGGCGTTGCACCCAGATCCGGCCCTCCCAGGTAGTGGAGAGATCGTGAAGGACCGGGATTTCGTGGTAGAAGGGTCTCTCAACCGCGAAGCGGATACTGGTGCTGGTACGCGTCGACTCCACTCGAGTGGCCAGTCGTTCCTCGTAGTCCCGTTCAATTGCGGGCGTCACGGGCTCGGGCTCAAACGGTCTGCGAATGATGCGTGTTACTTCTCTTGAACCCGATGGCGTGATCTTCAAAGCGTAGGCGGACGAGTCGGAGTGGACAATGCCACCATCCGGTAGGACCCCCACCAGGAGCGGCGGCTCGAAACGGGCTGGGTAGCCAACCTGTTCAAGTGCGTCGGCCAACGAGCCACCTCCTATCCTGATGTTCTCAGCCATGCCTTTGACAGGCTCCCCGCGGGGAGGAAGCCAACCATCGACCACGGTATCGGTCTCGACGATTTCGCCCTCGAGCCCGACCCATGTGACCGGACGGGATGTCGGGGGGGCAGCCGGGGCACCGCCATCGCCGCCGTGGAGGCCAATGCTGGCACCGAAACCACCGGCGAACACGGCTCCGCCGCGCGGATCGCTATGTATCGCACGCGAGCTGGCGACGCCACCAGGTGCGTCGCTCGTGTGAACCATGCGGAGATACTGGCCAGTTGCGTCGAACAGTTGGTAGGCGCGGTGTCCGAGATCTCTCACGACCGTGGTTCCGTCCCTCAACACTGCGAAGCCCACCGGGAGGTTGAACTCACCGGGACCTTCGCCCGAGCGGCCGAACTCGCGCAGGAAGCCTCCGGTGGGGTCGAACACCAGAACCCTCACCTCGTTGGATCCCAGCTCGTCGAACACGAAGAGGTTGCCCGCCGCGTCGAAGGCCACTTGGGTAACCTGGGCAAACATCTCCCAGGTCTCGCCTTCAAGTACACCGACACGGAAGACTTCCTCGAAGTCGGGTTCGATCAGCTGATCCCGGCCGGTGACCTCGACGATCTCCTGAGCTCGGAGACCGGCGGGCGCGGCCAGGACTGCCATGAGGACGGAGCAGTGAATGGGCGCGAACCTGCTGGCGTTCATCAAGGACCTCTTCTGTCAATCGAAGGTGCCGAGTCGGGGCAATCGGGCCCTAAGTGGATGTTCTACCTTGGCGCCGAGGTTGTCCACCCGAGGCCGACAGCGCTTAGTAGATTGGCGGTAGCCGTATTCGGTGGAAGTCCGCCCAGAGCTCCAGGAGCGGTATCAGTACTCCGGCGCCCCGATCGCTGTTCGCGGCCAGGAATAGGGCTGTCCCGCGATATGGGGCCACGATCAGGTATGCAACCACGCCCGGGTTTCCTCCGCTGTGGTACAGCGTTTGTTCGGAACCCTGACCGGACACTCCGTGCCCGTACCCGTAGAATGCGTTCTCGACACCCTGGATCGTGACTCTCGCGGTAGGAGCACGAAGAAGTTGCGTGGCCATTTCGCTGGGTCCGGTCGTGCCTCCGTCGGCGATGTCAAAATAGCCCGAGAGAAAGTGGCTCATATCGACGGCATCGGTCATCAGCCCACCGGCTGCCGCCCCCATGACTCGGTATGGCGCGATCGAGTTCCCGTTCGAATCCGTCCCCATGGTCGCCCGTATCTCATCGTCGGTCGGTGAGAAAGTCGAAGCCGTCATGAGATTCGGCCCAAAGACCGTAGCTCGCATGAAGTCGTCGAAGCGTTGACCCGACACTTCCTCTACAAGCAACTCCAGCACCGTATATCCCCCTCCTGAGTACTGCCAGGAGGCGCCCGGCTCCTGCACAATCGCGACCGCGGTCCCATCCACCTCTCCCGAAAGCGTCGCCTCCAGGGTCATGTTCGATTGGTTGAGCGGCACCATCGGAACTGACGGTACGTTGAGGCCAGCGGTGTGGCTCAGTAACCGACCTATCGTAACTTGACGAGAGCGGTCATCACTCTCGGACAGGCGCCATCGGGTCAGTCGCTCGTTGACTGGTTGTCCGAGGGCCAGGTCGCCATCTGCCACGAGCCCGAGAACTCCCCATGCCGTCACGGCCTTTGAGAGGGAGGCAACGTTCAGTGGCGTCGAGGCCGTCATCGCTTGCCCCGACGAAGGATCCACGAAGCCGTACCCTGTGGTCAGAGCCGGAACCCCATCATGAAGGTAGGCGATGACAAGGCCCGCAACCTCATGTTCAGCCAGCAGCCCCGGGGCGACCGAATCGAGCATGGTCCGGAACCGGTCCGGTCCTTCTTGCGCCGCGGCCAGGGTGGGGCCGATGAGCAGCCACATGGCTGTGGCCCGTAGGACGTGAATGGACCCCACTATGGGCACCTAATCCCCGATCCGCAGGAACTCCTCGCCCGTATCCGGGCCCGTCCGCAAGGTGATGCTTGATGCCGGTCCTCCATCGGGCGGGAATTCGAAATCCAGTACGTTCCCGCCCGCGAGTTCCGCGCGCAGCATGTCTTCGCTCGCGTCGAACACCTCCGCCCGGCTCCGCGCGACCCCCATCCGAACCTCGAGTCCGTTCGCCACCACCCGCCACTCCATCCGGCCGAATCGGGGGCTTTCATACACGCCGGCATAGTGCTCGAGGGGATGTGAGAGAGGACCGAGACGCGCCTTCCGCTCCGCCAGATGGGCGGCCAGTCCGCGCCGGGCCTCGTCCAGGCGTTCGCGCATGCCGTCGATGCGTGCGGCATAAGTGTCTTCGAGCCCTGCCTTGCCAAGCAGGCGATCGTAGACGTACGTCGCCATCAGGTCGGCCGCCAAGGCAGAAGGGCCTCCCGAGTTGACCAGCACGACGACTCCGATGCCGTGCTGCGGCATGAACGACAAATGGGAATGGTACCCCGAGAACCCGCCGAAGCGATGCACCACGGTATCGCCTTCGTACGTGCCGAGATCCCATCCGTAACCCCACCCGAAGCGATGCAACGACAGGAATTGGCGATCTTGCTCCACGTGCTGCCGCTGCATCGCCTGAAGCGCGCTCAAGCTCGGCACGGTGCCTAGGCCGCCTTCCGCCCTGCCACTCAGGTGAACGGCAACGAAACGTCCCAAGTCCCGCGCGGTGGCAAAGTGTCCTCCTGCAGCGTGCATGTTCGAGTCGGCCTTCCGCAGAGGGCTCCGCTCGAAGCCGTCGGGCAGGAAGCCATGTGGCTGCGCGAGGCGCTCCGCGGGGATCCGCGACACGTACGCGGTCGTCTCATCCATGTCGAACGGGTCGAGCACCTCCTGCCGCACTACTTCCTTCCAACTCTCGGAACTTGTGCTCTCGAGAATCATCCCCAGCAGGTTGTAACCGAGGTTCCCGTAGGCGAAGCGGCGCCCCGTCGGCGACGGGACATATTCCCGCAGGGCGTCGATGAGCTGTGCGTGGGTGAAATCGCCGGTAAAGGCCGTTCGGAACACCACCGGCCCCAATCCCTGTTGGATGCCGTGCGTCATCGTCAGGAGGTCGTGGACCGTCACTGCATCGGCGTCGAGCGGTGGCTGGAAGCGAAGCTCGGGCACGTACGCCGTGATCGGTGCGTTCAGGTCGATGAGCCCCCGATCGGCGAGTGCCATCACCGCGGTCGCCGTGATCGCCTTGGTGGTCGAGGCGATGTAGAACGCCGTTTCCGTGTCGACCCCCCTGCCGGCATCCACATCGGCGACGCCAAAGCCGCGCGCGTGCACAACCCAGTCATCCTGGACGATGGCGAGACCGATACCCGGGGCAGCGCCCATCTCGACGAGCTTACCCGCCAACCTGTCGACATCCGCGCGCCAGTCGCCCCCGATGACAGCTTGGGCGTACAGGGGCTGGTAGACGACGAAGGCGGTCGCCAGCACCGCCAGGTATATGCTGCGTGTTCTGCCAGGCATCGCGAAAAATCCTCTTGAGCGCCTCGAACGCGGGGATTTGGTTGTCCGCATCCTTGATAGTTTGACAAGACGAACGCGGGGATCGGTTGGATTCACCCTGGCGAGTGTAGCCAGTCAGCTGCGGCGGCTACTCGGCCGATGGCCTTGTCACACGGCCGAGCACACCTCATGGTTCGACCTCATGGACACGCAGACACCCCGCGACGGGACCGTCGACGAAAGCGAGCGTCCCGATTCCTCCGGTCGCGCACGGGCCGGAGGTCGCGTGACCGATCGCATCCCCTTCGGCCGCCTTGCGCTTGAGTTCGTGGTCATCGTGGTTGGCGTTCTCGTCGCCCTCGGCTTCGATCAGTGGATGACCACCATCGACCACCGCCGACTCGTCAACGAGACGCTCTACGCCCTGGCCGCAGAAATCGCCGAGAACACGGTAACCCTCGACCGTCGCATGGCTTATCACGACCGCATCCTGCCGGGGCTCGTCGAGAATCAGCGGGCTGCCGAAGCAGGCGAACACCTGCGAATCTCGATCAGCGGAGCACTGCCTGAAGGACTCGGCCTCACGCCGTTAAGGAGTACAGCGTGGGAGCTGGCCAGCGTGACCGAAGCCGTGCGGCACTTCGATTTGCCAATTCTTTCCACGCTGTCCCTCACGTACGCCCTTCAGGAATCGCTCCACGAGTACGACCGGATCGTTTCCGCCGGGATCATCCAACCGCAGTTCTTCGCGGCCACGGACCAGCCCGGCCCGATCATCTATCTCGGCGTCATGTTGACCGATGTTCGGGAACGCGAAGACGAACTTAGGCGGTTTTACGCCGAGACGCTGCGGCATGTTCGTCAGCAGCTGGGAGATCCCGAGGCTGGGGCGGTGATGGAGGTCCGTTGACGGAAGAAGTTGAGCTCGCGAGCATGGACTACCGTCGGGACCATGATCGGAGTGATGGCGTTCGGCCACTTCCTGGCGGTGACCACGAAGCTCGCCATGGGAACACTGGACGGTCCGATCCTGGTGTTCTACCTGATCGGGGTGGTGCTGGCAGTACCCTCCTGGTGGTTGATCGTTCACACCCGAAAGCTGCTTGCGCCCAACGAACGACCCGGCCCGAAGACGTTGGCGCTCAATGGTGCCGTGGCGGTCACCCTGCTCGGGCTGGGAGTGCACAACCTGCCGCTTGCCGCGCCGGCCTGAGCGGGCAGAGCTTCGAACAGTTCAGTGGGATGGAGTGACGCCCCGCTCCCCGGGGTGTAACTCATGCAAATCGGACCTGCTCGCGGCGGAAGAGCACTTCGAACGATGGACCGGGCGGACTGCCTACGTCAGACATCCGTCAGCGTGAGCGGACGAGGCGACCGCCCGTCGATGTCGGTAAAGCCGTAGTGTTCGGCGAGCGCGGCCGCCACGAGCACCTGTCCAGTCCACCGGCGGACGTCCTGATCGCCAGCCAGCGCGGCCACGGCTCGCCCGATGAACTCGGGGCTCTCCGAGTTGCCGAGGTCGAAGACCCCGGCCGCAAGCACTGCTTCCGTCCGCACGAGGCCCGGGTACAGGGATACGACGGCAACATCGTGGTCGCTCAGCTCGACAGCCATGTCGGCGGTGAGCTTGTCGGTGGCGGCCTTCGAGACGCCATAGATCACGTTACCGAGGTGCTTCTGCGCTGCCCACTGCGAGACGTTCACGATGAGACCGCGCCGACGCGGCACCATCAGCCGTGCGGCATGCTGGCTGGCAACGAATGCGGCTCGCACGCCGATATCCATCATCGCTGCCCAACGCCATAGCGGCTGTGCCCAGAAGGGTGCCGACCAGGTGAACCGGCCGTCCTCCACCATGTTCTCGTAGCCGCCCCAAGCGTTGTTGACGAGTACATCGAGCCGTCCCTGCTCAGTCACAATCCGTTCGAACAGGTGGTCGACGCTCTGGTCGTCAGCATGATCGCAGGCTACGCGGACGATCGCGTCGTCAAGGTCGGCGGTTTCGATGGACCTGCCACTTGCGTAAACCGTCGCGCCCGCGCGGTGCAGACCTTGCGCGATGCCGCGCCCGACGCCTCGGCTTGCCCCGGTCACCAGCGCACAGGCTCCGTTCAGGGTTGGTCTGGCACGGATCGGGTCGGACAAGCTGGCTCCTTATCGCGGCGGCATCACTCTCTCAGTGCCTGGACGAAATCACGAACTGGTTCCCGTCGGGATCGCTGAATGTCGCGAAAGTGCCCCACGGCTGCTCCTCCGGCTCTGCGACGAACTTCACACCGCGCTCTGCCAACTCGCGAAATGTGGCCCGCACATCGTCGCTCGCGAAGACCACGTTCGACGGCGTTCCGACGCGATCTTCCTGACCCGGAGGGGTGTAGAGCACCACGCGCGTATCAGCCCCGGGAATGCGCAACTCGATCCAGCGCTGATCACCGAGTGGCTGATCCGTTGCCACGCGGAAGCCCAGCTTGCTGGTGTAGAAGTCGAGTGCGGCGTCCTGATTCCGGACAGGGATTGAAGTGAACTTGATTCGTCGGATCACTGCGGCCCTCCATGGCTCGAGAGTGTGTTCACGGGTGGCCGTAGTCAAAGCCAGCGCGCCCGGCGGGGTCAAGGCGTGAATGGTGTGCTAGTGCAACGGTTGCCCCACCCCACGCGGGCGCCCAGCTTTGATCGATGGAAATCGACCCGTACGTCATCGATGTGCTTCTGCCCGATTTGGTCGGGCACGATCGGCACCCCAGCGCTTATCTGACCTACCTCTACCTGTATCGGCACACGGCCGACAAGGCGGCTGAGCTGAGCCTGAGGCAGATCGCGGAGGGCACAGGCCTGTCCAGGCGCGCGGTCCAGGCTGCGTTGGCCAGGCTGGAGGGCCGCGGGCTCGTCGACATCGAACGGGACAGCATCACTTCCGTCGGCCGCTACACCGTGAACCGACCCTGGCAGGGCTCGCGCTGAAAGCGAGCGGTCGGCGGGGTGCCGCTGCAGGCCGGTGGCGTACTCACTCGAGCCGCCTACCACGGCCGCCCCGGAACGGTGTCCGGACACTTCACGTCTCCGCAGACCGGTGCACCGCCCCTTCCGGCCCGAAACGACGCGCATAATGGGCGAACCGTTGGTCGTGGCGCTCCCAGTTGAAGGGCTCGACCGGATCCCTCCCAAGCAGTGCCTCCAGCGAGGCCAAGCAGTGGTCCCAGCCCGCGGCGTCCCGCGCCGCCCGTCCCTTGTCGTCAAAGGTGTGCGTGAAGGTGAGTAGTGTGCCGCCGGGGCGTTCCTCGAGTTCCCATCGGAGCACGTCCGCGTCCCACCGGTATTCGAGCACGCTGGGTGCATCGTACACCAGCATCTCACCTGTCATCACCAATCCCTCGTCGTCCGAGTCAGAGGGTGTCTGACCGGGCTCGGGCGGAAACACGAAACGGAGGGCCGCACCCACCTCGCGGTCTCCCGTCATGCGGGCCGGAAACCACGCGGACAGTTCGCTCTCGGACGTGATCGCACGCCACACGCGCTCGCGCGAGTGCCCGAGGAATCGCCTGAATCGCAGGACCTGCCTGCCCCCCTGCTCTCCGAGGGTTCCGCTGCCTTCCGCTTCGTTCATTGGTCGTCTCCAATCTTCTCGAGGTGCGCCTCAAGGGCGTCGAGATGGTCTTCCCAGGATCGGCGGTAGCCCTCCAGCCACGCGGCCATCTCCTGAAAGGGCTGTCGGCGGAGCTCGTAGAGCCGCCGCTGAGCAACCACCGTGGACTCGACTACCCCGGCCTCCCGCAGCACCCGGAGGTGCTTTGAGACCTGTGGCTGACTGAGCACTAGCAGCTTCTCGATCTCGCCGACGTACCGCGGGCTCGACTGCAGCAGCTCAACGATTCGGAGTCGCGTCGGCTCGGCGAGGGCAGTGAGTGTTGTGAGCATGATCGAATATACACAATAACGTATATACGGTGCAAGGTATATAAGGTTGGACCAGCCCGGTTGTGGCGGGCAACGAGTCCCAGGGCAACGCTGGGCACAGGTCCACGTTGACGCCGTCCATCAGCCTCGCCTATCGTCTGCCTTGACGCCGACCCGCCGCCCAGGAGGACTCCATGACGCGCCTGCCGAGCCTCCCCAACCGCATCGGCACCGTCCCCTCGCCGGGAATGGCTCTCCCCACCCTCTTGGCCGGCCTGCTGGCGGCGGAACCGTTCGCACCCGACCTGGCCGCCCAGGAGATCCTCATCAGCGGGGGCACGGTGGTCACCTCGGAGGGACGATTCGACGCGGACGTGCGGGTGCGGGACGGGACCATCGTCGAGATCGGGATCGGATTGGCCACGGGGGCTGGCGCCCGAGCGATCGATGCCACCGGGCTGCTGGTCATGCCGGGCGGGGTGGATCCGCACGTACACCTTGGGGGAAGCACCCGCGACGACTACCGCACCGGGTCGCAGGCGGCGCTCGCGGGGGGCATCACCACGATCTCGAACTTCGCCTTCCCGAGCGGGGGTCGGACGCTCGCCCAGGCCCTTGAGCGCGAGGCGGCGCTCATCCGTGAGCAGGCGATCGCGGACGTCATCCTGCACGCCGGCATCAACGACCCGGCGTCCCAGGAAGGCCAGATGGCGACCCTCGCCGCCGAAACCGGCCAGACCAGCACCAAGATCTTCATGGTGCGGAGCGTGTTCGATGCCGAAGTGCCTGACTACATGGCGACCATGGACGCGGCGGGGCGCGCCGGCATCCTGACCATGGTGCACTGCGAGGACGGGCCCATCCTGGCCCACGCGGTGGCCGAGCTGACTGCCGCCGGGCGCACCTCGCTCGAGTACTTTCCGGACAGCCGTCCGGTGGTCGCGGAAGTGGTGGCCACCCAGCGCGCGGTCGCCATGGCCGAGGCCAACGGGGCGCCAATCTACGCCGTTCACGTCTCCTCCGAAGGCGCACTGCGGGTGCTGCAGGACGCCCGGAACCGGGGGCTCAGCGTCTTCGTCGAAACCCGCCCCATCTACCTCCACTTCACGCGCGAGCGCTTCGAGGGCCCCGACCGTGGGCTCTACGTGGGGCAGCCGCCGCTCCGTGAGCAGCGTGACCAGGACGCCCTGTGGGCGGGCATCGCCAGCGGCTCGGTGGACGTGCTGGCCACGGATCATGTCGCGTACCGCCGCGACGAGAAGATGGACCCGTCGCAGACCATCTCCCGGCACCGCGCCGGCCTGAGCAACCTCCAGGTGGTGCGGCCGATGCTCTACTCCGAGGGCGTCGTGCAGGGGCGCATCTCCGAGGAGCGCTTCGTGGCGGTGACCTCGACCAACGCGGCCAAGCTCTTCGGGCTCTACCCGCGCAAGGGGACGATCGCGGTGGGCTCGGACGCCGACATCGTCCTCTGGGATCCGGACGAAACGCGCACCATCCGCGACGAGGACATGTTCTCCGGGGCCGGTTTCTCGGTCTACTCGGGGTGGGAAGTTACGGGCTGGCCCGTGATGACGCTGCGCCGGGGCGAGGTGGTGTACGAGGACGGAGAGATCCTGGCCGGGGCGGGAAGCGGCGAATTGCTGCGCCGCGGGAGATGGCAGGCGCCGTGATCAATGGTGGAGGATGGGCAGATAGGCCTTCCATGGGCCTACTTCGTCGTCGAACTGGTGAGCGACAACCCGCGTGATCTGGGCGATGTGGTTCAAGTCGTGCACCGCCCAAGTGGTCAGAAGTTGGCGGAGCGTCACGTCGCCGAAATCCGGATGGAGTCCTTCCGCATCGGGGTCAGCCCCTCCTTCGAGGATTTCTCCCAGTGCCTTGACGCCTGATTCACGTAGCGTCTCGAATTCAGTGAGCAGGTCCTCCAGCGAACGGCCCCGGATGCGCTCGATATGGGCGAAGCGGTCGAAGGGAGGATACGCAAGCTCCCGACCGTGCTTCAGAGTCCAGCGGACACGCGGAATCCAGTCATGGATTTCGCCTTGGATGAGATGTCCCAACACACTGAAGGGGCTGAACGTCCCCTCCCCCTCGTCCGCGTGGAGCAGGTCGCGCGGCATCCTCTGAAGCAAGGCGCGTATCGTGCCCGGCGTCCCCGCGAGGAGTGCCAGGATGTCCTCGGCCCATCGTTCGTCAGTAGATGTCATGTCCAGTTTTCGTGGAATGGGGTTTCGGGCCTTCTGCTTGGTTGACTCAACAGCGTAGCTGTCTCCGTCACCGGTGGCCACGTTGCTGCTTCTGGGTCCGCTTGGTCACGGACGAGCCCGCGTGGCGCCGGATCTCCGCGACCAGCCCACCGCCGCGTGATCCGGTCAACCTCCCCCCGTGCCGAGCCCCAGTAGCTGCAACTCGGTGCGGCCACCGCGGCCGCAACTGCCATCGCCGCGCTCTTCTCCCCCCCTTCCCACCGGCAATAGCACTGGTTCGACCGCTACGGACCGCACACAGTCACATGTCAGAACGGAAAACGCTCGTTGTCGATCGCATCCAGCATGCCGCCGGTGGCGAGTTGGCGTATGCGAATCTCGTTGCTGTAGACTTCGTTGGCCGTGTCGAAGTAGTTGCAATTGCATCCACCGCTGCGGGAGGGACGCGCGAAGCGTAAACTTCAGTTCACTTAACGGAAACCGAAGTTGACATGCCGCCCGTGGAGACGACATGCCGACACCGAAGAGGAACTCGACCGTCGGCCCCCGCGCCCGAACCGCGGCAACTCTCCTGCTTGCGGTCGGGCTCGGAGTCGGCCTGGCGCTGGGCGTGAACGCGCTCTTCGGGGACCCGGAACCCGGCCCGGCCGCTGATGAGGGCGGGGCGTCGTCGTCCATCGTTGCAATCATCGCATTAATGGTTGTTGCGGGCTTCCTGGCGCTCGCTGTCCACGAGCTCGGTCATGCGATCGGCGGACGCCTGCGCGGGATGCGCCTGGGCATGCTGATCGTGGGACCCGTGCACATCCAGCGCGAACCCGACGGGCGGCTGGGCTGGCGGCTCAACAGAAGGCTGTCGCTGGCGGGCGGGGTGGTGTCGAGCGTGCCCGGAAGCACCCGGGGGCTGCGGCGGGCCATGTTGAGCTTCATCGCGGGCGGACCGGTCACCAGCATCGTGGTGGGCGTGCTCGTGTTCGTGATCTACGTGCTCACGGACCTCGGGGACACTCTGGCTGCCCAAGGTCCCGTGCAGGATGCGTTGGCCGCCGGCGTGCTCTTCCTGGGCTTGGTGTCGGTCGGCATCGGGTTCGTGACGCTGTTGCCCATCAATCAGGGCGCGTTCGTCAACGACGGCAAGCGGATTCTCAAGCTCCTGCGTCCCGGTGCGTACGCGGATGCATACGCGGCCGTCATGGCGCTGGGCGCGTACGCGGTGGCGCAGGTGCCTACGCGAGACCGGGACCCGGACCTCGTCGCGCAAGCCGCCTCGCTGGCCGACGGCTCCCATGAGGATCTGGCGGGCCGCCTCGCTGCCCACTCCGATGCGCTGCACCGCGACGATGTCGAGGCCGCCGGGGAGCACATCGGATACCTGCTGGACCACCGCGACGCGGCGTACCCCCCGTATCGACCGGTCATCGACCTGGCCGCGGCCTACTTCGAGGCCGCCTATGCCGGCGACGCGGAGTCGGCGCGCAACCTGCTGGAGGGAGCGGGCGAGAGCGCATTGCTCGCCTTCGATCCGACAGTCCGGACTCGAACGGAGGGCGCCGTGCTCCTGGCCGAGGGCGACGCGGAAGGAGCATCCGGGAAGTTCCGCGAGGCGTACGCCACCCTCGAGAGCGAGTGGAACTGGGGCAACGAGTACACCATGGCCGAGATTCGGCGGCTGTGTTTGGACCGGGGTTTGGAGGATCCGGGTGGGGGTGGCTAGGGGGGCGGGGTGGGGTCGGGGTTGTCCGCAGGTTACGGTAGCTCGCCTTCGGTGGCGGGTTGGGTCGACAGCGGTTCGCTTTCGACATTGCCGTCGTCGGCTTCCGCCGCTGCCTTCGCGGCTTCCTTGGCTTCGTATTCGGCCACCCTTCGCATGGCGTCCTTCCGGGCGAGGATGAGGGCGGCGAGAATGCGCTCGTGCGATGGTTCCCCTTCCGGGAATCTCCAGGGTCGCTCTGTCATTTGTGGCCTTCCGGCGTCTGTGGTTGGTTGCGTGGGGCCTGATGGCCGCCACCTCGTGCGCGGCTCGCGGACCGCATACCATTCTTCGGATTGCTCCAGTAGAACCGGAATCTCGCCGGCATTGTCGTACACCCGCCATCCGTCCACAAGCTTCCGGTAAAGGTCGCGGAAGTTCCTCCAGCTCCGTTCGAAGCGCCGGCGGATAACGGCCTCGGGAATGTGGTGCCCTCCTTCGCGAACGCGTCGGGCGACGCGCGCGACGGCAGCAGGGTCGTCCGGACGCAGCCGCGCGGCGATGTCGTCACCGTTCACGAAACGGCGCCGATCCCCCTCGCGTTTCAGGTAGCGCCGCGCAAACGTCGTCTTGCCGGCTCCGTTCGGACCTGCGACTACGAGGATCCTCATATCCGCTTCTCCTGAGAAGGGGCGACGGCCGGATCTTGCGAGGTGGCGAGGAGCAAGAGGGTGGACTGGCGACCCATGTTAGCGCCGATCCACGGGCAAATCGATGGCTGACCGGGACTTGTGACCCGGCCAACCTTCCCCATCCCGATCCTTGGAACCCGAAAGCCCCTGCGGGGGTATTTCCGAAGACGCCGCATGCATGCGACCCGTCCCCCCATGGAGCCCGCCAGATGTTGAGAGCGATGGAAAGTCGGGGCTTGCCAAGGTTGTTCTCGGCGATGGCGCTTGCCGCGATTACCTCCTCTTCAGCCGCCGCCCAGCCCGTTTGCGAACCGGGTCAGCCCCGTATCGTCGGACACGTCGTTGACGCTGCGACGGAGGCACCGCTGGATGTCGTTCGCGTGGCGGCAGAGGCGTCGGCTCGGCCGGTACTGACCACCAGCGACGGCCGGTTTCTTCTTTGCGAGGTCGGTGCCGGCACCATTGCCATCACGGCGGAGCGGCTGGGATACGAGACGCTCACCGTCGACGTCGTCGCGGGGATCGCGAGCGACCCGATTCGCCTTCGCCTTCAGCCGAGCCCGATTCTGCTGGAGGGCCTCGAAATCGTCATGGATCGTTTCAAGAGTCGGCACCGTGCTGTGGCAACCGTGGTGCGCACGTACGATGAAGCGGCATTCGCGAGCAGCGGACACTGGTCGGCCGGCGACTTTGTCGCATCTCGCTCGGGGATCTTCACCACGCCGTGCGGGTTCGACAGATGCGTCTATTACCGTGGCACCCTGGTCCGCCCTTCGGTCTACCTCGACGAGCGGCCTCTGCCCGGAGGCTGGGCACAGTTCGAGTCCTTGCCGACCAGCCAGCTGTACATGATCGAGGTGTACCGCAGGGGAACGCACGTCCGCGCGTATTCTCAGGCCTTCATGGAGCGCGCCGCGAAGACGCGGCTGGCGCCGTTGCCGATCACCTTGTCCTCAAGAGTCCTGCCCGTCGGTTGTGCAACGCGGGTGATCCGGGGGCGCGGGGATGCCTACTCGGGCTGGTCCGTCGACCCGCCCAAGCTGGGGTGCCCACCGTAGGGGGCCGTCGGTTCGAGCGCTACTCGTTGTCGACGAGCCTGTGACTGGCTTCAGCTCCGAAGTCCAGGCCGCAAATTCCCGCTCCGCCGCGGCTTCACGAACCCCTCAGACGCGCCACGATCAACCGATTGGGAAGGACGGACGCCGGGTCATCGAAGTAGTAAAGGCCCTCGTGATCCACGAACAGCAATCTCGGACTCCGGGCAAGCTGCAGCCTCGGTTGCCCGAGCCGGTCCATGATCAGAAGGTCGGCTTCGAAATCGCCGAACCGCATGCGGGCAGATTGAACCGCGAACTCTCCTCCGGTCAGAAGAAAGACATCGGCGACCTGGGTGATGTTGCCGATGGCTTGAGGGTTTGCAGGCACGACGCCCTCAATCGCAGGGACGGGGCCGGTTGGCCGGGGCAGCGGCATCGGCACCTCCGAGAGACGCTCGCCGCCGCGGGTGAACTTGTAGAGTGTGTCCGACAGTGCCCACGCGGCCCAGATGGTATCGGCTTCAACGACGGCGCTCACGGCCGGAAAGGAAAGACCGGCTGGCCGGGACGCTTCCGGCAGCCCCATTGGCAGGAACCGCCGTTCAACCCGTTCGGCCTGCGCGTCCCATATGTGAAGGAAACGGGGTTGCCCGACATTATCTCCGCCAGGACCAAGTAGCAGGAGCCGGTCGCCGCCAAGGTCCTTTACATCCCAGAGGAGTCTCACCGGTACATTCCCCACCAGGTTCTCGAAGGCTCCCTCCGGCGAGAAGAAGGTGATCCGCGAAAGCGACGGGTCCGCCACGACGATGCGCCCATCCATGGCCCGTGAGGCCGACACCGGTGTCTCAAACTCACCCGGTCCCTCACCCCGGCGGCCGATGACGGTCCGGAGCGAACCGTCCCGACCATAGAGTCGGACCTGGACTTCAGGCACATCGATGACGAGCAGCTCGTCAGCACGACCGGCTGCCATGCGCGGAAACACCGTGACGACGTCCTCGTTCTCTTCCAGCGTGAGGATGCGCAGGGGCTCGAACGCGGCAAGGAAGGCGGCGGTGTCGACCGAAGGTTCCTGTGAGAGTTGGAGCGCGGCGGGGCTGGCCTCGTCAGGGCGCGGCGTGGCATCCGGGCTATGGGCGTTGGGGAGAGGGAGGAGCAGGAGGAGGAGGGAGAAGGGGGTGATGAGGGTGGTCATTTGGTTGATTCTCCCTTAATGGGCACCGTCCACAGACCGGGGTGTCGGCGGGACCGGTCCAAGGCCTCGTTTCGCCGCATGTATGATGTGGACCTCACCTCCGTTGGTTGTCTTGGCAGCCTCCCCCAGGGAACTGCCACCACCCCCCTCACCCCACCGGCCCACTAACCTGCCACTCCACCACCTCGAGCGGCTCCCCAAGCAACGCCGCCCCTCGAACCGGCGAGATCAGCTCTTCCCCCACCGCCCGCCACACCAGCCGCCTGAACCGCTGGGGCTTCTCAAACGCCCCAAACCCCTGGTCGTCTCGGATCGGCTCCGGCTCCGACATCAGCCAGCCACGCGCAAACGTCGCAAATGCCCGCCGAACCGCGGCCGAACGCAGCACCCCGACCTGACCCAGCCGAACCAGCATCGCCGCCGCCGACACCCCGTAGGCATGCTTAAGCCGCGCGATCTCGTAGTACGTAACCCGACGACGCCTTCCCCCGACCTTCTCCAGCAGATCCCGGCCGGGCACAAGGAACGCGCCTGCAAACCGGTTCATGGCCGCTTCCAGCCCGATCGCGGGGTTCCCGGTGGACCGAATGATCTTGTGCGCGAGTTCGTGGGCCAGGGTGAAGCGCTTGCGTTCCACGTTCGTCCGCTTCGACACCACGACCGCATCGGCGACGACGCTGCCCTGTCGCATGGCCCGGCACGCCAGGCCGCTGATACGCTCGGGCAGATCGGATTCGACGACCTTGATCCCCTTGTCCTCCAGGAGGGCGCACAGGCTGGGCACCGGATCCATGCCAAGGTCCCAGTCCGCACGAAGCTGATCGGCGCGCTCGTCGATCTCGGCCTCGTCGGCGATGCAGTCGCAGCGGCAGTGCGCAAACCGGTCGCCAGCCGCCGGAATCCCGAGAATGTCCTCGATGGTCAGATACCGCTCGAGCTTGTCGATCAGCACGGCTTCCGCACGCGCCCGGTCGCGGCTGGAAGTGCCCGGATCCTTGCGGAATTCGAGCCCGTCGAGGACGTCGATCCGGTCGCTCATGAGGAAGTCCAGCGAGACATCGAGCGCCTCGCCGAGGGCGACCAGCACAGCCGACGACGGCATCATCCTGCCCGCCTCGTACTTGCTGATCGCTTGCGCGCTGACCCTCGGATCCATCCGCTCGGCAAGCGACCGCAGAGAAAGCTCCGCGCGCTTGCGTGCGAGCCGAAGTCGCTGTCCGAACATGCCGTTTCCCGCGTTTTGAGTGACTGATTGTTGACAACAATGGCATTGTGGTGTACGCTTGTCAACTTACAGTTGAAGGCCGCGGAGTCATCTGCGACAGTCGGACGATGAGGAGGGGGATGTGGAGGACGAGACGCGGCGCCGGCCGCACATCACCGCGCTGATCGCCAGCGCACCGTGGCGCGAAGCCGTCACCTACCGCGACACGTGGCCCCACGAGTACGTGGTCGTCAACCGCGACGGACAGCAGGAACTGCTCGCCGCATTCTGCGAACGGATCGAGCGGGGCGAGGGAGTCGAGTGTCGCTTCTTCCACCAGACCCGCCCGTACCTCTTCCTCGGGGACTACAAGTACTGGATCATGGTGGATTGCAGCGACGTCGACCTCGACGCCGAAGACCACGTGCTGAACCGCGCGCGCCTCTACCGGGACCGGCGCGACTTCGTCATTCAGCCGGGCGATACGGGTAGGCGGGGGGATTATCCGGTGGGGCCGGTGGGGTAGGGGCCGCCTGTCGTACAACCTGGGAGGTCTACCCGATCGAGCGCTGATCGCGCAGGCGACCGAAGTGTCATCGGTCGTCATTCGAACAACTGGGCATGCGTACCAGCCCGGGCAAAGTAGACGGAACCGCTCGGCCCGTCTGTGTCGTCGATGCGATAGATGAGCAGAAAGTCACCGCCGACGTGGCATTCGCGGTAGGGTGCCCATGAGCCTTTGAGCGCGTGATCCCTCCATTCAGGACCGAGCGGGGCGTCGTTGGCGATGAGGAGGAGCATGACCGCCTTCAGCCGATGCATGTCGTATCGACCCGAACGCGAGAGGCGCTTCCAGTCCTTTAGGAACCGTCGGGAGTAGTCAACTCGGCGTGGCGGTTTGGCCCGCTTACCGGTCGGAAACGTCTTCAAGCTCCGCAAACATCTCGTCCGCGCTTGCGAATCGCGCCGCGCGCGTGTTGACCATCTCGTCAACTTCGGCCATGGCCGCCCGTGTTTCCGCGTTTGGAACCTTCAGTTCGAGCGGGAACGCCTGATCGACGGCAATGCGATGGAACAAGAGCCGCACGGCCTGTGAAGCGGTCAGGCCCATCGCCGCGAGCGCTGCCGTCGCCTTCCGTTTCATCTCGGTGTCCATCCGGACATGCACCATCGAACTCTGCGTCTTCACGCGAACCTCCTGTATCTCAATTGCGATTCATCGTATTGTTTCGGCGCGAGCCAGTCAAGCCGATAAGATAGATTCCCGTATCCCCAACGCCAGCCACTCCAGCCGCCCCGGAAAGGACCGCCTCCCTGGTGAAACACCGCCTGTCACCTCTCGTGGGTGTTGGCTCGGCGCTGGCCTTGGCCCCGGCCATTTGCCAGGCCCTGGCTTTCACCCCGCTACTCCCCACCCCGTCCGCCGCGCAGGACCGTCCCCTGACCGTAAACATGACCGAGGTGTACCGCGCGGGCGGCGTGAACGCGCCGGATTGGGCGCTTTTCGGCCCTGCTGCTGCCTTGCAGGCGAGCTTCGACGGGGCCGGCAACCTGCTCTTGCTGGATGCCTTCAACAAGCGGGTCGTCGTCGTCGGACCCGATGGCCAGCTCGTGCGCATAGTAGGTCGGGAGGGCGAGGGCCCGGGCGAATTCCAGGAAGTACGAGCCCTCGCGGTGTGGCGCGATGGCCGCTTCGCGGTGCCCGACACGGAGCATTCGGCGATCCAGGTGTTCAGCCCGGACGGGGAACTCGAGCGGTTCGTCAGGTGGCCCGGCGAGCCCAGAACGCTGTCCACCGCGCTCCGCCACAGGGAGATCCGGGCCGATCCGCTAGGCGACAGGATCGTCGCTCGCGGCGTCGAGGGCGTGCTGGTCGAGATGATGAGTTTCGGGAACCGGCTCCAGGGGTATCCGGAAGACGACACGGAGGGCGTCGATGATCGCGCGCTCGAGATGTTGGACCTCTCCGGCGACGTGATCGCGTCCGTGCCGGTTCTGCAGGGTTGGCGGGCGCCCCGTCCCGAGCCGCCATCATCCACGAGCCTGGACGACTGGCCGAAGATCGTCGCGGCCGTGGAGGACCGGTACTTCGAGCCGACGTTTCACTGGGACGTGCTGCCCGACGGCACCATCGCCTATTCCGACTCCACAGCGTACGCCGTCAAGCTCGCCTCTCCCGATGGGTCGGTGACCGATGTGCTGAGGCGCCTGCTCTCGCCGGAGACGGTGTCGGAACGGATCCGGCAGGGAACGATCGCCTTCCGCCTCCAACGTCTTGAGGAGTCGTTGGCGAATCCTCCGTCTACAAGCCTGCCTTTCGGGAGGGATCCCGAGCAGAGCCGCCGAACGATTCGGGATCGTGAATTCTACCACGAAGTCCCCGTGGTTCAGGGCATCAGGGCGACCTGGGACGGTGGGCTGTGGATACAGCGCCGCAGCGAGAATCCGTGGGACGACGAGGGGCCGATCGACGTGTTCGACGCGGACCGGGAATACGTGGGAACGCTGTCAGCCGGGGAGCCGGCGATGCCGATCGCGTTCGGGCCCGACGGGCTCGTGGCGCACATGGAGAGCGATGAATTCGATGTGCCGACGCTGGTGGTGAGTCGGGTCGAGCGCTGATCACGCAGGTGGCCGAAGCGGAGCCGATCGCGATCGAACCGACGACCTGCTGTTTGCAAAGCCCCAAGGTTGCCCGACGCGGATTAGCCTTCGACCGGGTTGCCGTCCGGGTCCAGGAAGCGCATCTCGCCCAGGCCTAGTGCGCGGATCTCGTGTTCAATCCGCACCCGGTCGCCGACCACGATCCAGACCAGGTTGTCAGGCCGGAACACGCGGGTCGCCTGGGTGCTCACGTCGGCTGCGCCGATGGCGCGTATTTTGTCGGCGTAGGTGTCCCAGTAGTTGTCGGGCAGATTGAACCGGCTCATCTCCACGATGCTCGACATGACCGCGCCGTTGGTCTCCCAGCGACCGGGAAGCGTCAGCGTCATCTGGTCCTTTACCCGAGCCATCTCCTCCTCGGTCGGTGGCCTGTCGCCGCCGGTGCGGATGCCACGGAGCTCCTTGTCGATCTCGGCCATCGACTCGGCTGTCCTGTCCGTCTGGACGGGCGCGAGGGCGTAGTAGGGCCGTTGGCCAGCGGCGTCGGGCAGGACCGCCCAGGCGCCGTACGACCAGTGCTTGTCCTCGCGCAGATTCATGTTGAGCCGCGAGGTGAGGTGGAAGCCGCCGTAGATGTCATTCAAGGCCTCGATCCGGAGGTTTGCGGGGTCGCCCTTCGGCGGCACGACGTGTCCGGCGAAGATGATTGACTGCTCCGAGTCCGGCCGGTCGATCAGGTAGACGACCGTGGCGGGCTGCGGCTCGACCTCGGCCAGATTCTTGGCGGGCACTTTGCCGGCTTCCCAGGCTGAGAACCGGACGTCGATCGCGGGCGCCAGGTCGTCCATGGTGATGTCGCCCACGACAATCAGGGTCGCGTTGTTCGGCTTGAACCAGGTGTCGTGGAAGTCCCGCAGCGAGCCGAGGCTGAGCTCGTTCATCGACTGCTCGGTCCCCGAGCCGGTCAGGGGGTTGCTGTAGGCGTGGCCCTCGCCGTAGAGGATGCGGGGCAGGACGCGCTGGGCCATCGGGACCGGCTCGACCTTCTCGCGCGCGATGCCGGCGAGCTGTTGCTGCTTCTGGCGGTCGAACTCGGCTTCGGGAAAGGAGGGATTGAGGATGACATCGGCGAAAAGGTCGAGCGACTCGTCGAGGTTCTCTACCAGCGCGCTCATCGAGACACTCGACATATCCAGGTCCGAGCCGGCTCCGAGCGTGGCGCCGAGGCTCTCGAGCGCCTCCGAAATCTCGATGGCGCTGCGTGAAGTCGTGCCTTCGTCGAGCATGCCCATCGCCATCCGCGCGGTCCCAGGCAGGGCGAACTGGTCTGAGGCATAGCCGGCATCGAGCAGCAGGGTGAGGTCGACGACCGGCACGTGGTCCCGCCGAGCAAGCATGATCCTGAGGCCGTTTTCGAGTTCCACCGTCTCTCGTGCCGGAAAGGCAGCTTGCGGGAACTCGGTAACCTCGGGCGGTCCGGAAGTCCGGTCGATGGTGCTTGCCGCCGTCGTGTAGGTATCATAAGGTCTCACCTCCACGGTCAGGATGCCTTCGCCCAACCATTCAACGGCGGCGGCATGGACGTCGGCGACAGTCGCGGTCCGGAGGCTCTCCTGTTGCCGCCTGTGGCCGTCCGGGCTGTCGCGGTACACCTCGCTGGCGGCCAGGACGTCCGACTTGCCGCCGAAGCCGCCGATGCGTTCGACGCCGCGGATGAAGTTCGCCCGCCGGCTTGCCTGCGCACGGGCCAACTCGACCTCCGTGGGTCCCGAATCGAGGAACGCCCGGAGTTCCTCCTCAAGGACGGCCTCCACCTGGTCCAGAGCCTGACCCGGCTGGGCGGTGACGGAGACCACGAACTCGCTGCCGAGCTGGCCCGCCCTGACAGAGGCGCTGACATCGGTGGCGATCTGATCGTCGTAGACCAGACGGCGGTAGAAGCGGGAACTCTTGCCGACGCTCAAGACGTCGCTGGCCAGGGACAGGTGGTCGACGGATTCGTCCTCCACCGTGGCGACGTTCCAAACCTTGTAGACCCGCGCTTGCGGCACGCGATCATGAAGCACGATACGGGTCGCCTCCGCCCGGCGCGCGATAGTGACTGCGGGCCTGACCAGGGGTGGCCCGGAGGGGATGTGGGCAAAGTACTTCTTAACCCGGGCCTTGACATCTTCGGCTTCGACATCGCCGGCAACGACGAGAACCGCGTTCGCAGCGCCGTACCAGGTGTCGAACCACTCGTGTACGTCTTCGAGCGAGGCGGCGCTGAGGTCCGCCATCATACCGGCCCCCGGGTAGCTGTAGGGGTGGCCGTCCGGATAGGTGTTCTCGAGGATGGCAAGCTCCGCCTTGCCATAGGGCTGGTTCAGGTACTGACGGATTTCGTTCTGGACAACGCCACGCTGCTCGTCGAGTTTGGCCTGGGTCACCGCCGCCTTCATGTGCCCCATGCGGTCCGATTCCATCCACAGCGCCATGTCGAGCGCAGTGGTCGGCACGACTTGGAAATAGTTCGTGCGGTCCCCGCTCGTCGTGCCGTTCATTCCCGTGGCACCGACGCGGTCGAACGGCTTGAAGTACTCGTCGTCGAAGTGCTCGCTGCCCTGAAACATCAGGTGTTCGAACAGGTGCGCGAACTGTTTCCTGCCGGGTCTCTCGTTGCCGCCGCCGACGTGGTACCAGACGTTAACGGCGACGATCGGGGCCTTGCGGTCCTCGTGGACGATCAGTCGCAGTCCGTTGTCGAGCACATACTTCGTGTAGGGAATGTCGACGATGCCCTCAGACGTCTGACCTTGTATCCCATGGCTTTGGCCAGCCAACGCGAGAGCCAGTGCCAGCCCCACTGCCGTCCGCCTCGTTCTTGTAGTCTCCTTCATCCTTCCTTGTCCTCGCTCGAAGCTCTGTTCTCGGCTCGCTTGCCCGATCCAGCCGGTCATGGTGGCTCAGCGTGCCATTGCGAACAGCACCTCATACGGGGCAATCCGTGCTTCGGTTTCGAGTGACGGCAGGTTAGCGGGGGCTATCGCGGGCAAAACGGCCATCTGGTGTAAACCAAAGTTTACATGATGGAAATCGCAGTTGACATTTCGCGGTAGGGGTGCCGGATTAGGATAGACCTCGGCGAGGCCCGGTGTCAGATTTCAGGCCGAACCCGTTTGCATTGCACCAAGGCGCCTCGCCATCCGATCAGACATTCCACTTCCGGGTACCAGCGCGTCATATCGCGAAAGCTGGATATGACCTCCGTGGCAAAGGAACTCACGAACGACTGATACACTTCCGGCGATGTCGCCTGACCGTCTTCAGGCACCCGGATCAGTCCATCTTCCACCGCCTCCAACACGACCTCGGTCGCCGTGTAGGTCGTTACTCCTTCATTCACCGAAAGCGCCAGAATCATCCCCGGAAGCCCACCGTAAAGGGCCGGGCCAAACGATACCGGTATGTCCGGCGCGAACCACGCTTCAACCCGGTGGTCTGCAGCTTCACCAACCGCCCGGATCACTTGGTGTCCCAGATGCTCCCCATGCTGCTCGGTGATACTCCACGCTACCGGAGTGACCTCCGCAGGGACGCGATAGCGTTCCCCACCAAGCTCCAGCACCTTGACTCCCAAGGACGCTTCCTCCCCGACATAAGCCTGTAAGAAGCGGCTTGGCGTGACCGCGTACCACGCTTCGAGGGCTCGTCCCAGGGCGTTCAGGTTGGCTCCGGTGGCACGAAACCTGGCGGGAACAACCCCGCGGCCTCTGTTCCACCTACCCCGCACCATCAGCGATCGCGAAGGAGTGAAGTGGAGCAGGAACGGCGCGCTGCCCCATGCTTCCAGCACTGTGGGTACTTCGGCCAGTTCCCAGGGCAGCTCGACATCCAGCGACACGCGGCTGGCGTAGGCAATGGTACCGCTCTGCCCGTCCGCGCGGCCGACCGAAACCGCGATCGCGAGTACACCTGCGAACAGTGCCCTCATCGCACCGTACCCGTGCACCGATCCGCGTCGATGGTGAATCGTCGCACGACCGTTGTTATACTGGTCGCCCCGTCTGCCCGCAGCCGTCGGTCCAGGACCCACAGAGTGTTTCCCTGCAGAAACGGCATCGGCACTCCGACATCCGAGGTGGGTACCAGGGTGTCGCCGCAGCCGCGATCACCGTCGAAACGGGACACGGCTGCGTAGAGCTTGGCACCGGTCATGGTGCCGTCTTCGTCGCGGTCACTCTCCTGGTGAAGCGTGTAGACGTTCCCGGCACTGTCCCGCGACAACTCGCGAACCAGCGACGAGGACGTAAAGAAGTCGAAAATCCATGACCGCAAGTCCTGTTGACTATCCGGCTGCTTGCCGCGCATGACTTCGAGAAACTCAGCTTCATCCGGTTCGCCACGCCGCAGCCCCTTTCCGATCCAGACCGTATCGGTGACCGCACCTTCATGAGCGATCCGAATCACGAAGGGGCTTCCGGTAAACCCCAGCACCACATCACGGTCCCCCACGTCGAGGAAACCGATTGACAGCGATCCCGCCAAGGCATGTTGCTCTCTGTAAGGTGCAGGCACCGTCCCACGGTTCAGGACCATTGGCGGCGCTTGCTCCAGGGAACCGGCCGCGTCCACCAGGTCCGCGACGGCGATCACCCCATGGGATGCCGACGAGACCCGATTGTTTCCCGCAAACCAGAGCGAGTCACCTGAGACCGCAAAGGACGAGGGTCGGTTGTTGACATCCACCCTCACGCGGCCGTGATGAGCACCCGTCACCGGGTCGAAGAGTTCCATCCTTCCGGTTTCGTCCAGGAATCCCGCGACCGCTTCTGTGACAAAGCCGACACCGCCCAAATGCAGGAACTCCCCAGGCCCACCTCCCCGCCTCCCCAAGTGCCCGGTCAATCGACCGGTCGCGTCGTAGCGCAGGACCGTTTCCGCGAACCCGTCAGAAACCAGCAGTGCACCATCCCGCGCGACGAACAGCGCCAGTGGGTTCCCAATGTAGTGATCTTCCGTCTCCTCCAGCACGACGCTATCGCGGAGGATCAGATCGGGTCCGGGATTCTGGGCTGCTGCGCCGTTGGCGAATACGACCAGCAGACCCAGGAGGATTGGCATCGCGGGCACATGGCGGTGATCATCCATTATTCTGGCAGTCCATCCAAATCGGCTGTCCCCCAGCAATCATTCTGACGTCGGACTGACATGAGCCGGCTGAGAAAGAGAGTCTGCTCAGCCACGCCGACAATTGAATCGGTCACCACCCCGTCGGCAACGAGATATGCCCGTGGCGCGGGAATTGTGTGTGCTTCGGAGATGACGCCACTTAGTCGAACGCGCCGTAGACTCAGGGCCTCGACCTGCTTGACACTTGGCGGCGTTCGCTTGAAAAGTAAAGTGTAGTTTACTTGATGGAAACTGTAGTTGACATTTCACGGTACGTCCAGGAAATCGTCGAGCGCCAACTGGAGGAACTGCGCGCCGCCAAGGCTGTGGCCGCCCTCATGCCGGACTTCAAACCAATCCTCGAGGACATGTTCATGGACGACGAAGGCCGGCTCTGGGTGAAACGGGCCGTCCCGGCCGACACTCCGCCGTTCTTCGACCTCTTCTCCGACGACGGCGACTACCTGGGCTCCATCCGCCTCACCTTCACGCCCGCGCCCTACCATCCGCTCTGGGTGCAGCACGGCAACATGTACACGGTTATCGAGGACGAGTTGGATGTGCCGTATGTAGTGAGGGGGGCGGTCGGAGGTGAGGGGGGGTGGGCGCGCATGGCCGCTCCCAATCTTTCTCGGTGATTGCCACCCCTCCTCCAGGTTTGGTCGAGGGGCAATTCGCCCGCTCAGTCCGTAGCTCTCGCAGCATCTCCGCCCGGCCATCCGGCCTCCTCGATTACTGTCCCAAGCCGGACAGATTGCGCGCTCGAAGCACGCCCCCCTCTTGTGCGAGGTTATTCAATTCCTAATGTCATAGTTGTTGGCAAGAAGACATGAGCCACGGAGGCGACGGTGACCGACGTCCTACGCAGACCACTGGCGACACCGATACTCGCCGTTTCGTTTGTGGTGCTCTGCGCCGCTTGCCTGGGCGACGGATCGGACCCGGCGGCCACGGATCACGCGGCGGCCTTGGACCTGTTCGCCCCATGGCCCGGTGACGAGTCGTTTCGGCTCGCCGCTGAACCAAGCCTGGTGGTGGGATCGGACGAGTCTCTCCCGCTGGGCAGGGTCTCCGGGGCGGTCTTCTTCGGCGACGGCATCGCCATCGCGTCGGTCCAGTTTCACGAAGTCCTGATCCTGGATGCTGCGGGCCGACTGCTCTCGCGGCACGGCAGGCGTGGAGAAGGTCCGGGTGAGTACAAGTTTCTGGCCGGGATCGCTCGCCACGCGGACGGACTGATCACTTTGGACGCAAACCACTTCCGCGTAACTCTGCTCGACGCCTCCGGGGGGTACGTCGGCGAGACCAAGCTCAGACCGCGTGGTCGTGAAAGGATCGAGATCGTTGGAGCCTTCGGAAACAGCGTGCTGCTCGAATCCTGGAAGCAGGGATTCCCGGGCGACGGGTCCGTCGGGCCGATGGAGATCCGCCTGCCGGTGACATATGAGATCGTCCGTCTTGCCGACGGGGAGATCGTCTTCGAGGGCACCCGTCCAGGTGAAGAGAAGTGGGCGGAGAGGGAGGTAACTGACGACGGGCAAAGGCACGGCGGGCTACCCGTGATCTTCGGACGGACTGCCGTCGCGGCCGTCACTGACAATTATGCCTATCTGGCGACGACCGACTCCATGACGATCATGCGCTACGACCAGGCCGGGACCACTGGGGAAGTCGCATTCGAGCAGCCCCAGGAGCGCGCGGAGGCGGGGTGGGAGCGCTTTGTCAGAGACACCGCACGGGCGAGCATCGAGAGTATAGAGCCGGGCCAGATCTTCCTTGGCGGAAGGAACTTCATGATGTCCATCAGGGAGTTCCGCCTCGGCCTGATCGATGACCTGCCGGCCCGCCCCACCCTTCCCCCCTTTTCCGCGATGAAGGGAGGTGCCGACGGTCTTCTGTGGATCCGCGAGTACCCTGACCCGCTTCAGGACGAGGTGGTCTGGGTCGGTTTCAGCGAGGCGTGGGAACGAAAGAAGCGACTCGCAATGCCGGCGAGGCTGTCGGTTCTGAATGTTCTGGATATCTCGGAAGACCGGGTACTCGTGCGGGCAAAGGATGCACATGACGAAACCCTGATCGAGGTCTACCCGATCGAGCGGTGAAGACGCAGGTGACTGACCCGGAGCAGATTCCAGTCTGACTTTCCGGGTCACTCTCCACTTGATCGAATCGCGCGTATTCTTCGTAGGACCCCGGCCGCGAGGCAATCCCTGTCATCTGACTCCGTGCCACTACCGTCGCGGAATGTGGCGGCTAGATATGGCCGCTCTCCCGGCACTTCGCCCCGAAATGTCGTGGATTGACAGTGTTTTATGGGCTCTTCTGACGTTCAGTAAGACGGTACCGGAGAAGCGCACCTTGAGCATCGGATCCTGTGTGAGCCGGACGTCTACCAAGCGCGACCTGCTAATGGCGAGATTCCCTGACGTCTATGAACAGTGGACAAGCCGTCAGATCAAGCGGGCACATGCGGCGAGCCTACTGGGGGTGTCCGAGCGGACATTCCGGCGATACGTGGCGAGGTATAGGGAAGTGGGCTTGAAGGCGCTTGAAGATCGGCGGGCCAAGAGTCCCCAAGGGGCACCTGACGAGGAAGTCGCCGCCTTAGTAACACTCTACGCTGAAGGCTACCGCGGATGTCCGGTACGCGGGTTCTACAGAGCGTACACAGACTCCCATGAGGGTACACGGTCATACACCTGGGTCAAAGATCGTCTGCACGAGTCGGGCCTCGTCACCCCGCGCCGTTCCACACGGTCAACACCAGAAAGCCGCGGTCGGCGACCTGCTGAGGGGCGACTGCTTCACCAGGCTAGTTGCGTCTATCAGTGGTTACCGAAGCGAACCTGGGAGTTGGTGGTTTTGGTCGATGACGCGAGTGATCGTGTTCACTCCGGGCTCTTCGTGGAATGCGAGACGATCTGGTGTCGATTCCGCACCATCCACGAAACCATCGTAGCTAACGGGCTGTTTGACGCGATTCACGTAGATCCGGCATTGCGGAATAGCGATGACTGTCGGGAAACGGGCCGATTCCCTTACGCCCAACGCTCGAGGCGGACACGGCGGAGCTTCTGGGGGTGCACGAAAACCGTGAGGTAGGCACGGACAATGGTACGGGGCATCCGGGTAAGCAGAAGCGTCAATCTGGATGAGGTTGGCCACCAGCTTTGGCGAGGTCATCCCCTCGTCAATTCAGGCCCGACCACCGGCGACTCGGGCTGGCCCGACGATCCCACTCAGGACAACCTCCTCGACGCGATCCATGTCGTCGCTCGTCATGTCGCGCGACAGGGTACTCCCCAGGACGCGACGCAGCAGTCGGTGGCAGTTGGCGTCGTTCGAGAACCCCATGGCGAGGGCCACAGAGCTCAGGGGCCGTTTGCTCCAATGGAGCAGCCGCGCGACCGCGAAGACGCGAGCCAGCGCCAACAGATCCTTGGGAAAGGCGAGCCCCAGACGGCGACATCGGCGCTGCAGGCTGCGTTCCGTCACCGCAAAGTCGGCGGCCAGGTCCGCGACCAGGCATGGTTCGACTGCACGTCGAAAGATGAGACGGAGAATGGGAGAGGCGGCAGCGGGTGTCCGTGCTTCGGCGCGGGCGAGCAGTCGATGGACTCGTGCAGCGTCGATGTTCTGGAGGATGGCGAGCTCGAGGGCACGGATGTCACCGATGTCACATTGCTTCACGCGGGTTACGGCAGCCGCCATTTCGTCCCCTGCCGACTGCATCTGGGCGTCCGAACACGGGTATTCGATCAAAAGAGGGGCGTATTGAGGGACGCCCGACCTCTCGTCTCGGCCCGGATTGGACGGAGCGCTGATCTCGTTGAGATCTGGGTCTACGATCGCCGGTGAGCCTGGGTGTGCCGCTACGAGAGTCCCGAGCTCCTCCCAGTTCGACGCAAGGACCACCGGTCCGATCATCGCGGATAGATCGCCCGACCTGACGATGAGTCGGATGCGTTGCCGAAAGTGAGGACTAGCCTGCAACGCGAGCAAAGGAGGGGCCGGACCGCGAATCGGATCAGCCCTATCGAACCATGCGGAGTTTCCCGTCGGCCGTCGTCCGAATCACGACTGATCCCAGCAAGCCCGCGAGCCCTGCCAATACCAGATTGGGCGGCACGCCGCCCAGCATCCCCACCATCAGCAACACTGCCGCGAGACAGGCCCAGTTCGTGCAGAACTGACCCACGGTGGCAAGGCGGCCGATACGGTCACGTGCCCGCTGTTTGGCGGTCGGCTTGGTCGCTTCATTCGGCGGTGCTTCGAGCAACCTGTTGACGATCTCGTCCATGCGTTGGGGTGAGAGATTGGCACTTGCACCGACAACGGTGCGGATGCCCTTGGCCAGGTGAATCATCTCCAGCTCGGCCTGGGTGGCGGCGCCCGCTCTGGTGGGAGGCTCGTCGGGGCCGCGGGCCCGGGGATTGACAGCGCGGTCGACGCGGTCGATGTGGCGCGGGTCGTAGGAATCTCCCTCGCTTCGACGTCGTTGAAAGGCACTCGATAGACCCAGATCGTCGGCTAGCCGCCAAGCAAGCCCTGCGATCAGAATGGTGGGGAGCAGCAGAGCACCCGGCAGTATCCATGCGGGTGCAACGCCACTATGCAGGATCAGGTTGGCTGTCAGCAGGAGCGATAGGCAGAAAGACAGGAAAAGGGTGAGGCAGGACAGCCACGTAGTCGTAGTTCGCCTCCCGGGATTCCACCACTCCGTGACCCGGCTCAGGAGTCCGCCCGCGACACCTGAAAGGACGGTGAAGATGGCGATCGTGCTTGGTACCCAAAACCGAGCGCTTTCGACTATCTGCGGGGCCGCACGCATGCCGGGGGCGGCGGCGTCCAGAGCCAAGAAGGCCGAGCTCACCAGCGGTCCGAGACCATACAGCGCGTAGGCACCCAGCGCGAGAAAGACCAAGTGCGTGATCTGACTGCGACTGATTCTGTGTTCGTGCTCTCCGGTAACCGGGCCGCCAGCGGCCGCCGCGAAAGTTGCGGGCGCGACCAGGAATGACAACCCTACGGTTGTGGGTCCCAATACCATTCCTAGCCGGCCGGCGATCCGGATATCCTCGGCCAAGCCGAAGAAGGTTCCTGAGGCGTAGAGAACGTACAGGCCGCTCAGCCCGAGAAACCAACGGACCACTGAGCCAGCGAACCCCACGCGTACAGCCTTGCGCGATAGCGCTTTACGTCCTGTGAGCATCGCTAGAAGTCCCATCGTTCATCAATGGTAACTTGCGGTCGTCATGACTTCCAGTTCGGTCCGGTACATGGCGTCTTCATGGCCTATCTTTAGTGCCGGTTGGCTCCCACTGCACTGGGGAGACGAGATTAGAACGAGGCGGCATCGAAGCCCACAAGGCCCATAGCGAGAAGGCATTGATCGATCACTGATCCAGTCGACATCAAGCGGCTTCACAACCGCGACCCGGAACTCCTGCGTGAGTTGGTCGAGGAACTCAGCCCTCGCATCTGGGTCGCGATTCGCCCGTACGCGCGAGACGATGAACAGGCCAAGGACCTCCTCCAGGACAGTTGGCTGACGATCTTGGAGCGGCTGGATCAGTTCAGGTGGAACGGTTCGTTCGCTCGCTGGGCCATTACCCTCAGCAAGAACCTCTGTGTCGACTCTCTACGGGCGGAAGAGCGGAACAAAGCCGTGGAAGTACCGCTGGCCAGCACCATGGAGTTGAGTGCGGAGGGGCACGATCCCCTGCACGAGGTGCTCAGGGATCATGCCCGGCCGATCGTGTACGCTGCCTTGAGTCGCCTTACCGACCGCGAACGTGACACGCTGACGGTGTGGGCGCTCATGGGTCGTAACCTGAAGGAAACCGCGGAAGTAGTCGGAGTGAGCCAATCTGCAGCGCGGTCGATCCTCAACCGGGCGATGTCAAGGCTGCGAAGGATGCCGCAGATGAGGGCGTTGCTGATGGATTGGATGGAGGAGAACTGACAGACGATCCGGAGCGGGAGTCCGGCTACACGATATGATCCGGCCACGGGTGTCGCGAATTGACAGTATTCTGACGAGCTCTCCAGCGTTTGGTAAGGGTGTAGCAGCCAGTCGGCCGCACCATCCAGGGAGGGCGCCCCATCGTGAAAGCGACGCAGTGGTTGAACGCATTGCTGTTCTTACTCGTGGCCGGGATCGGCAGCCAGATCGTCTTGGCGATCAGTCGCGCTCAGCAGGCGGCACCGCCGCCCGCGCCCGCGACTGGGCTGGTCGTTGGGGACACCTTGCCCGCGTTGACGGGGAGCCTTGAGGGAAACGTCCTGACGACTATTCCACTCGCCAGGGATGCTGGCTTCGCTACGGTCTTGTACGTCTTCCACCCCGATTGCGTGCATTGTCACGCCGTGGCGCCCGAATGGGCGGAGCATTTCTCGGCTGACCACAACGACTGGCCGGTGGTGCAGAGAATCGCTGTGACCAACGAGGCGGTCGTCCCGGCCGTGGCCTATGCTGAACACTTCGGTTGGAATGTGGATGTCTTGAGCGTGAAGGATCTGACACCTGCCGACCGGGAGTTTTCTCTTTTTTCCAGGACCCCTTGGGTGTTTGTGTTCGATTCGGCTGGCGTACTTCGATTCGATGGGCACGGCCGTCGGTTGGAACAGATGATACAAGCGATTGAGGCACTCTGATGACCGTTAGCCACCCCTAAGCAACAGACTGGAGGAAACGAATGAAGAAGAAACTCCTGTGGGTCCTGCTCGCCGTCGCGGCGAACATCGCCCTGCTGCCACTGGCACTTGCCACTCCGAAAAGTGCCGCCGCTGCGTCCAGTTCAGGCTTCCTTTTCCACTGTTGCAAGCAAACCGTGGCGGGAGACGCGTACTGCTGCGGTTACTGCTGCATGCTCAGATTCGACTGCTTGGGCGATCGCCACTGCGGTGAAAGGTTCTGAGGCGAACTGCATGGCTGTCATGCCTGACACAACGCGGCCGGTGACCGAGACCGAGGCCCTGGAACTACTCCGGTCCATCGACGAGCTGGTGATGGTGGAACGCCCACCACACCTCGTGATCGGCTCGGCACATCACACCCTCTACAGGGCGCTCGAGGACATCAAGGTGATTGCGAGTGCGACGATCGCCTGGCACCGGACGCATGCGGACGGCGTTTGTCACGAATGCACGGGGAGAAACGAGCCCTGGTACTGCTTCCACGTCTGACGCCCTGAAGGTCCCGCCCTACTCCTTCTCCCTCAAGTCCAGCGGCGGCCGCCACTCCTCCACGCCGGGCAGCCGCCGCCCCCAGGTGTTGCCGTAGGGATCGACCCTCCCCAGCAGAAACCGGATCGCAAGCCGGTGCAGCATGTTCACTTTCGGGACCAGGCCGTGGAAGCCGGCCAGCCCGGACAGCGCCCGGTCCCGTAGTTCCCAGTAGCCGAGGTCGCCGGGCGTGACGCAGACGACGCGCGACTCGTCCATGAACGGAGGGATGGCGCCGGCAAGCGGCACGGTGCCATCGCCGGTGTTGCGTCTCGCACCCTGGTCCTCGGAATCCCAGTCGTTTCGGCGCTCGTCGGAGCTGAGCAGGAAGCGAGGCCTGCCCTCCTCGTCGCGTCCGACCCGCAGCGCGACGCGCGTTTCCGCATCGGCACCCGCGATCGCGAGCCAGTCGTCGGCGCAGACCAAGTCCCCGTTCGATTCATCGCCGGTCGCCAGCCTCAACCCGGACATCCGGTCCCGATGGGTACTGGCCGCGTCGAGCATGTCCTTGAACAGATCCGCGCCGGCAACGTTCCAGCCCCTGACCTGATGCGTGATCGTGCGCATCACACTGGGCTGCCAGGCGTCCGGGTGGAAGATGTCCGACTCCATGCCGTCCTCCACGACGAGCGCGTCGTCGAAGCTCGGCAGCAGGTGGTAGAGCGCCGGCGTCATCCGCGCCATGCGGCGTTCCCGTGCCCCGCCCGAGTTGTCGCCGAGGTCCGCCGTGCCGGTGGCCAGCTTGAGAATCGCCTCGTGCGACCCTTGGAATGGCGACGCAAGGGTCACGACCTTGTTGACGGACCCGCCGCCGTGCCGCTCGATGTAGCCGGCGATGATCAGCCCGCCCATCGAATGACCGACCAGGTTGACCGTCGGGTTGCGCCTGTAGTCATCGTCGTCCCTGTAGTGCTTCAGCAGCAGGGTTCGATCGATGACCTCCTGGACGAACGCGGCCAGCCGTTCCTCGATCCGGTCCAGCGGCAGCCGCCAGTCATATCCGAACGGGAATACCGGCGCCGGCTCATCGTCCTCACCGGCCAGACCGTCCCGCAGCTCCTCGGTCAGGTCCTCGTAGATCAGCGGGAAGGGGCCGCCGGACGAGACGCGGGCCGGCTCGAGAAGCTCGTAGCGCTGGTCCTCCGGATGCAGGGTGATCCGGTCGTAGCGCTTGTTGCGAACCGCGGTCCAGACGGCTTCGGGCGGCAGCTCGTACTCGTCGTGCAGAACAGAGGCCGTGATGCCGGGGATGACGATGGTCGGGGAGGTGGTGATGGGCATTGGGGACTCTTGGCTAGGGGATTGTCGGCGCGAGTACTTGGGTCCGTTTACTGTGGCGGGCCCTTGTTCCCGTTGTCGCCGCCCTTGTCCTTTCCTTCCCCGGCCCGCGAGCCGAACCAGAACCCGACGATCGGCCCAATTACGGCGACGATGTACGCGAACACGTCCTCGGCCCGGTCGAATTGACGCGTGGCGAGGAAGGTGATGATCATGCTCGCCGCGAGAACCGCGAAGGTCCACGCCATGATGTGCGTGATGATGGGCTGAACCATCTCCTTGCGGAATACGGTCTCGAACGCAGTCCGGGCACCGTCGGCCGAGCTGCTTTTCACCATTCGCTGGACAAACCAGCCCAGGGCGACAACAAGGAAGACGATAGCGGCCAGAATCGGCCACCATTCGCGGAGCCATTCGTTCATGGGTCGGTCTCTCCGGCGGATTGCCTGGATGCCATTGTGACGTAGGAGGATACAGACTGACGACCGTCGGGTCGGGCGGCAAGGATCGCTGGCAGCCGAGTGCCTCTGAACACGTAGTTGTCCGGTCAGCTAGCACATGAACTGTCCGGTTGGTGCGACAAGGCTACCGAGTTGCCCCCACGACCCGATCATTCCGCGCCAGCACCCGGTCGTCACCCTCGAATACGAACGGCACCGACCGGTTGTCGGGATCCCAGAGGTCCCGGTGGGTCTGCACCTGCAGGTGGAGGTGCGGCATGGTCGTGTTGCCGGAGTTGCCGACCAGGCCCAGCGGATCGCCCTTCCGCACCCGGTCGCCCTCGTTGACCTGGAGCGTCCCATGCCGGAGATGCGCGAGGACGACGAAATGGCCGGTGTCGAGCTCGATGACGACCACGTTGCCGGCCGCATCCGCGGGATCGGTCACGAAGTTCGCGCCCTCCGCATCCTCCATCGTGTCCTCGGCGATGACCACCGTACCGTCCGCGGGCGATAGGAGGGGCTGCTCCCAGCTGTAGATCGACGCGTTGCCCGTCTCGTCGGTGAAGATCCGGCCGTTGTCCAGCCGGACGAGATCGAGGGCGAACCGCTGATTGTAGGCCGAGAGGTGATGGCTCTGAAGTGGACTGGGACCGCCTTGCAGGACGAGCCACTCACCCTCGAAGGGCGGCGCGATCTGCACGACATCGGCCGCGCCATCGTGGAAGCCGCCGCCCGCAATCGCGCGACCCAGATCAAACGCCAGGACCAGGGCGCCCGCCGCCATGACGAGGGTCGGCCCCGCGTTGGTCCGGCGCGGGACGACGAACGAAGCCGCGACCCGCAGCACGGTAATGCCGATCACGACGGCGATCAGAGGCGTCATCTCGGCCGAGCGCGGGAAAACCGCGACGCACGCGACGCCGGTCATCGCCCAGAAACTCGCGCGCCCGATCGCTTGCAGAAGCTGGGGCCGAAGGTCGCGCCTGCCGGGTTCACGGAGCAGCTCCAGGCACAGGCGCCGTTTCCTCGCCAGCCAGCCGCGACTCGCGATCGCCCAGACCAGGCCGAGCAGCAGGACGACCGCCAGCGCCTGGTGGCTGTAGAAGCCGACGATGCGTAGCGAGAACAGAGCTGCGAGGGCCGCCAGGGTGAGCAGGGTCGTGATGATGGGATATGGTTTCATTCTCAACGCTTAGGGACCCGTGCCCCGGACGTAGACGATGTCCACCGCACCCGTCGCTCGCACATCCATGCCCCTGTTGTTTGTCCGTGCCGCCGTTCGGGTGATGATCAGCGCCCCTTCTGCGGTCAGCCCAAAGCGCTCGGAAACCCATCCGGAATCCGGCAACGTTCGCCGAACGACCGGCATTCCGCTATCCCATCCGAGCGCTATGGATTGTTCCAACCCGCCATCCTCCGCACGGACCTCGATCGGGGTGCCGTCGATAGGCAACGTGAAGGAGTAGTCGGGTTCATCGCTCGAAACCCGAAAGACCGAGTCGCTCGCTTCCAGCACGAATCGTTCTGCGCGTATCCCCAGGGCCGCGACGAGCCTCTGTCCTGTGCCACGGGCAAAGCCGGAGCCTTCCGGGGACACGAATTGGAGGCCCGTGGATTGAACCCCTTCAAGCACCCATTCGCCGTTGTACGGTGCCAGGGTTGCGATCTCCGGAATTTGCCCGCGGCTGGCGCACCCCGCCGTGGCCAGAACGCTCGCCCCGAAGATTCCGATGAGCGCCGGTCGAAGGAAACGTGTCATTCAGGAACTCCTGCTGGAGGCTTGAAAGGCGAATCATTCTGCCGGCGCTATATGCACGAAACATGCCACCGTGCTCACGGCCCAGCACTCCTACCGCGGCGGGCTCCGGGCGACGCCAACGGCAGAAATGGCGTTATGCCAACTATATTCAAGTCCTTCCCCCTCCCAACCTCTCCCAGCTCGCCAAACCCCATGTCCGACACCCGCACGCTGCCGTCCGACCAGGACGTCCGCGACATTATCGAGAAGGACAGGAAGCACCTCTGGCATCATCTGTTTCAGCACAGCGTCTTCGACACGCAGGATCCGCAGGTCTTCGTGGAAGGAGAGGGCGCTCGCGTAAGGGACATCCACGGGAATTGGTACCTCGACGGCACGTCCGGCGGCGTCTGGTGCGTCAACGTCGGTTACGGGCGCGAGAGCATCGCGAAGGCGGTCTACGAGCAGCTCCGACGCCTGCCGTACTATGCGGGCGTCGTCGGCACCGTGCCGGCGGCCGAATACGCGAGTGCGCTGGCGCAGTGGCTGCCCGAGCTCGCCCGCCTCTACTTCGCCAACAGCGGCTCGGAGGCCAACGAGAAGGCGATCAAGATGGTGCGCCAGATCGCACACCAGCATGGAACCGGGAAGTACAAGGTTCTCTACCGCGACCGCGACTATCACGGGACCACCATCGCCTGCCTGGCGGCCAGCGGACAGGAGGAGCGCAAGGAGGCGTACGGGCCGTTCCCCGACGGGTTCGCGGCGATTCCCCACGCCATGTGCTATCGTTGCCCGTTCGGCAAGACGTATCCGGACTGCGACGTGGAGTGCGCGCACGCACTTGGGGACGCGATCGAGGCCGAGGGACCGGACACGGTGGGCGGCGTCATTCTCGAACCGATCACCGCGGGCGGCGGCATCATCCCTCCGGTCGCGGAATACTACAGCATCGTCCGCGACATCTGCGACAGGTACGGCGTCGTTCTGATCATCGACGAAGTCGTCTGCGGCTTCGGGCGAACGGGGACCATGTTCGGGTATCAGCACTACGACTTCGTGCCGGATATGGTCACGATGGCTAAGGGGTTAGCCAGCTCCTACGCGCCGATCTCGGCGGTTGCCGCGCGCGGCGAAATCTTCGACGCCTTTCTGCAGGATCCGAGCGACAGGTACGGCTACTTCCGGGACATCAGCACCTACGGCGGATGCACGGCGGGCTTCGTGGCGGCCCTTGAGAACCTGCGCATCATCGAGGAGGAGGACCTGATCGAGAACAGCCGCGTGATGGGCGCGTACCTGCTGGACCGCCTTCGCGAGCTGTCCGACCACCCCAACGTCGGCGACGTGCGCGGCAAGGGCCTGTTTGCCGGTGTCGAGCTGGTGCAGGACAAGGCCTCGAAGACTCCGGTTAGCGAGAACGTGATGGCGGCGGTCGTGAAGAAGGCCGCCGACGAGGGCGTCCTGGTGGGCAAGACCACGCGCAGCGTCCCGGGGCTGAACAACACGATCAACCTGGCTCCGCCGCTGGTCGTCACGAAGGCGGATGCCGACGAGCTGGTGGGCGCGGTGAAGGCCGGCATCGAGCACGGCTGCCGGGGCCTCTGAGGACAGGTCCACCCGGATGGGATTCGACGAGCGAATCAATCAGCTGATGCAGCCGGTCACGGACGCCGTAGCCGGCTTCATCTTTTACTCCGTGCCGATCGCGGGCGCCCAGGTGCCCCTCATCGTGGCGTGGCTGATCGCGGGCGGCGTGTTCTTCACCCTCTACCTGCGCTTCATCAACGTACGCGGCTTCAAGCACGCGCTGGACCTGGTCCGGGGCCGCTACACCGATCCTTCCCAGCCGGGCGAGGTCACACCCTTCCAGGCGCTGGCGACCGCCGTATCGGGCACGGTCGGCATCGGGAACATCGCGGGGGTGGCGGTGGCGATCTCGCTGGGCGGACCCGGAGCCACGCTCTGGCTGATCATCGCCGGGCTGCTCGGGATGAGCACCAAGTTCGCCGAGTGCACCCTGGCCGTGAAATACCGTCGCACGCATGCGGACGGCTCGGTCAGCGGCGGCCCCATGTACTATCTGCAGCGCGGCCTGGAGCTGCGGCACCTGCCCCGGGTCGGCCGCGGCTTGGGGATGTTCTACGCCGCCGCAATGGTGTTCGGCTGCCTCGGAATCGGCAACATGTTCCAGTCCAACCAGGCCGCCGCCATCCTCATCGAGGTGACGGGAGCCGCCGACAGCTTCTTCAGCGACAAGGCGTGGCTGCTGGGCATCTTCATGGCCGTTGCCGTAGCGATGGTCATCGTCGGCGGGATCAGGAGCATCGCGCGGGTCACCTCCAGGCTGGTTCCCTTCATGGCGGTGCTCTACGTGCTGTCGGCCTTGGCGATCATCGGCATCAACGCCGACCGGCTGCCGGCCGCGATCGTCCAGATCTGGCAGGGCGCGTTCTCGGCGGAGAGCGTCGGCGGAGGCATGATCGGCGTCATGATCATCGGATTCCGGCGCGCGGTCTTCTCCAACGAAGCCGGCCTGGGCTCCGCCGCAATCGCCCACTCGGCGGTGCAGACCGACGAACCCTGCACCGAGGGCTTCGTCAGCCTGCTTGAGCCGTTCATCGACACGGTGGTCATCTGCACCATGACGGCGCTGGTCATCATCACGACGATCTACGATCCCGCGCTCGCCGACGCCGGCATCACCGGCATCGAAATGACCAAGACGGCGTTCGAGAGCACCCTGTCCTGGTCCCCAGTGCCGCTGTCGGTCGCCGCCGTGATGTTCGCCTTCTCGACCATGATCTCGTGGAGCTACTACGGCCTCAAGGCCCTCACCTACCTGACCGGCCAACACCGACCGGTCGAGACCGGGTTCAAGCTCTTCTTCTGCGGCTTCGTGGTGTTGGGCGCCAGCATCAATCTCGGAGCGCTGATCGATCTCTCCGACGCCATGATCTACGTGGTCGCGATCCCCAATCTCCTGGGACTGTACCTGCTCGCACCGGTGTTGCGGCGCGAAGTGCTGTCGTACCGTGAGCGGCTGGGGAGGTATTGAATGACGATGCGAGCAGACAGAATCCGAGCCGGCCTCCTGAGCGCCCTCGTCGCTCTCCAGGCTGCGGCCGCTTCAGCCGCCCACGCCCAGGTCGTCCGCGGCAGACTCGTCGACGCCGACGGCAACACCGCCATTGGCGGCGCCATGATGACCCTTATGGACCGTGACGGTAGCGCCGTCGAGCGCACGCTCACGAACACCTCTACCGGCCTGTTCGAGTTGCGCGCGCCCAGCCCCGGGGAGTACCGCGTGCGAGCCGAGCGCATCGGGTACGCAACCACGTTCTCGGCGTTCTTCGAAATCTCCGGCGGGGAGACGCTCACGGTTGAAGTCTCCGCGCCTGTCGAGGCGTTGTCGCTCGAGGGGATCACGGCCGCGGTCGGCCCCCGGTGTGAGGTGCGTCCCGAAGAGGGCATGGCTGTCGCCAGGGTCTGGGACGAGGCGCGCAAGGCGCTTGCGGCTGCGGCCTGGACGCAGGACCGGGGCCTCTACCGGTACGAGATGCTCGGAATCAACCGGCTGCTCGACGCACGCGGACAAAGGGTCGAGGTCGAGGACCGCGTGTACAGACAGAGTCTGGTCCCCGCGCCGTACGTCGCCCGCGCCGCCGACTCGCTCGTGTCCGAAGGATTCGCGCGGTTGTCAGCGGACGCGTCCGAGTTCTGGGCCCCTGACGCCGACGTCCTTCTCTCCGACGCGTTCCTGGACACACACTGCCTGCGGATCCGCTCCGGAGGGCGCGCGCTTGTCGGGCTGGACTTCGAACCGGTTCCGGACCGCGATGTGCCGGATATCGCGGGTACGCTGTGGCTCGATGCGATGACGGCGGAGCTTCAGCGGGTCGACTTCCGCTACGTCAATCTCCCTGTGCCCGAGTGGCTGATGGACGCCTCGCCCGGTGGTGCAGTGGTCTTCCGCGGACTCCCGAACGGAAGCTGGATCGTGACATCGTGGCACATCCGGATGTTCAGCGCCGGCGCGGCCGAGAACCCTCTCACCGGTCGCCTGGCGCCCACGTTGGAAGGCATCACCACGACGCACGGGGAGGTTCTTCGCGTCCATGGTGATGAGGGGGTGGTTTTTGAGGGAGAGAGCGGCCGCCGCATCGCAGGCACCGTCGTGGATTCGCTGGGCATCGGACTTCCCGGTGCGCTTGTGTATGTGGAGGGATCAGGCACCCGGACGGTGACGGATGCGGACGGTCGATTCGAGCTCGACCACCTGGGCGTTGCGACCTACGAGTTGCGTTTCACACACCCGGACCTTGAGCAGTTGCTATACGCGCCGGAGCCCGTTGAAGTGGCACTGCGGCCGGAATTCACGAGTCCGGTCGAGGTCACGCTCGAAGCGCCTTCGATGAGTGAGATCCTGGACGATGTCTGCGGATCGGACGGCCCACCCGGCGTCCCGCTGATCGCGGCTGATGGCAGGGCCGTCTGGCGGAGCGGCATCCTGACCGGGAGGGTGACGGACGCAGACGGCAATCCGGTCGAGGACGCCACGCTGCACCTGCTGGCAAAGGCACACGAGGCCGCGCTCTTCGCTCAAGTCCGGGATCCGGGCACCTTCGCCTTCGAAGACCAGCGGGTCCGCTGGGAGGAGAAGACCAGCTCATCCGGGTTCTTCCGAGTGTGCTGGCTGCCCGCCGACCTCCCGATCGAGTTGATGATCCTTGGCGAGGACGAGAACGTCGACCGGGGCGCGCTTCGAGCCGCGCTGAGTCTCGCCGACCTGTATCCCGATCGCGTGACGACCCTTACGATCGACGGTGAATCCCCCCACCGGAGACTGGATTTGCGGGTGGAGGGATAGGAGGCCCCTTCAGTTCCCCTCCGCGAAGTTCATCATGTGCACGATCTCGCCATCTCGCCGGACCATCAGTCCCTGAAACGCTTCCGCAAGGCCGGTCCATGGGTGTCCTGCGGGCACGCTGCCGAGAAGGACCTGGTCCTCTCCATGGCCAACGCTCACAGCGATCAGACCGTCATCGTGCAGGGTCAGCGTAAGGCCCTCTTCAATCCGATCCGTGTCGAGGCCCAAACCGACACTGTATTGGCCATCGCGGTCGATCAGGCCGTATCCGGTTCGCTCGAATCCCTGGGCGTCATTGACCACCAGGCCCGTGGCAGGTCCAATGCGCCTGCCAGTGTTCGGGTCAGGTGCAGGATCCCCCACCACGAGTCGATCAAACCCGTCCTCGCCGAGGATCAGCATCCCGTTGGTCTCATGGCTGTAGTCCTGGTAGTAGCCCATGTAGGCGTCCGGGTCCGGATACCGGCTTGCCCAGGCTTCCCGTGCCCTGGCTTCGTCCGTTCGAACGCGGTTCGCCGCCTCGGGAATCGGGGCCCCGATGAGGATTCTCTCTCGCCCGGCCTCGTCCTCGATGATCAGCCCGCGTGCTCTGAGCACACCGTCACCGTCTGAAGTCGTCCCGCCCCTGACGAAGAGCACGGCAAGCGCGATGGTCATCAATGCGGCGTAGACCTGGAGCCAGCGAACTGTGCGTGCTAGCTGCTCGGCGTTCGTACTCACGTAAGTCGTCCTTGAGTTGGGAGGGATGTTCCATTGCGCGCGTGGGACGCCGTCTAGTCAGCTTGGGGACAGTGGGCGGTGGTCCGATGGTTGTGCGGCGGACGGCACTATCCGCTGGTCAACGGCCTTGGGATGGAAACTCTGGTTCACTCAGTGGAAACTGCAGTTGACATTCCTGCCGCCGCTCCAGCTTCAAAACACCGAATCCGCCCGCCAATGGACCTGCCAGCCCGCCTTCCCCACACCAGGCCCTCCTCCTCCATCCACCTCGGACAGCCCCCTCGCCAGGTCCATCCGCACGAGACCGTCGAACAACGAGATCCCGACGCCGGCCGAGTACAGCCCTGGCCCGCCAGTTGAAGCCCAGTCACCGAAGAGCGCGACGCGGAACAACCGGAGCGACCGCTGCAATTCCGCTCGGGCCCGCCAGAACGACCGCCCCGACAACACGTCGTCCGAATAGCCGCGCAGTCGGTCGCCGCCTCCGCCGAGAAGCCAGAGGTCGTAGTCCGTCGGATTGCCCCAGATCCGCCCACCGCCGGCTTCCAGCCCGGACGACCAGCCGGCTCCCAGGGGGATGCTCAACGCTCCCGTCGCCGATGCCTTGACGATGGGGTTGGCACCCAGCGAGCCGCGGACAGCGACTTCGCCGCCCCCACCGACCGAACGGGCCGCGAGACCGCCCCACCAGGGCGCCAAGCGAACGGAAGCTCCTGTCCGCGTGCCAGAGTCGTTCTCACCGAGCGTCCTGACTCGTTCGGCGAACAGGCGGACTGAGGCCCAGTTGCGTTCGTTCCTGCCGGGAAGCAGCTGGAGCGCGACCCCGGTTGTCGCGTTGTAACCCGTCCTGTGAATCGTGACGGAATCGCCCGTTGCCCACAGAGCACGCTGAACATTGTGGAAGGGGAAGACATTGCCGTACACCGAGGCTCGCAGCCGTCGTCGCGGGTGCTCGTGTTGCACTGCGAAGCTGAAGTCGGGGTAGCGGTACGCGGTTCGGAACCGTGCGGTCGCAATAGCCTTCCCCCACCCCAGGTCCTGCCATACTCGAGTGCCGGCCGACAGCCCCTCCCGCGCATTGTATCTGAGCAGCCTCCACGTCCAGATCGGCGGTTCGAAGTGACACGGGCATTGTCCTGGATCGGCCAGGGCCGGACCGTCGTCCTCGGCGGTTCCAATGCCGCCCAATATCGATCCGAACTCCTCCATGGAGCGGTCGTCCAGCCCGCCGATGCTCTCGTCCCAGATGGGCGGAGGCAGCAGGTCGTTCGTGGCCAGTCGGCCCCTGTCCCCAGGCAAGATGGTGATGGCCTCCGCTGGATCGGTCGATTCGAGGTCGCCGCGAATACTGTCCCCCGGCTCCCGCCACAGCGCCAGCGCTTCCGCCGCGGTCGCCGGCGTACCGGGTGACTCGGCGGCGCCCGGTTCGCGGACGTCTTCGATGTCGAAAATCCACTCGTAGGAAACCGGTTCCACGACTCGCGGAACGTCTTCCGTGCCCACGTCGTCGACCGTCCCCAGGTACCCGGCCCATTTGACGCGGCGGGGCAGCCAGTATCGCCGCTCCCGCGACGTGTCCCCCTCCCGCAACGTGTAGTCCGCAACCACGGCGGTAACGTCCATCTCCGTTTGAGGAAGGAGATTGTTGACTGCCCCGTTGAGAAGTCTGCCCAGCCGTCCCGGCGTTGGCATGGTCGTGGAGTCCCACGCCATCGAACCGTCGTCGAGCTCGACCGCGAGACCGAGGTTCGGCCCCTCTGCGCGCCGGAGCTGGAGGCCAAACTCGCTCTCGAGGCGCTTGGCAGGGCGGTACGCGACGCGGGCCAGCCCGAACGTTTCGGTCTCGATCCACATGACTGCCGCAACCAGTTGAACGCTGCGGAATCGAGGGATCGCGGTGACGCTGACGACACGCACCGAACGGCCGCTGGGCAACTGCACAACGATCGTGTCGCCGCTTTGGAACTGGTAGAAACTCCCCGCATCCGCGTCGAGCGGACTTCGGACCGCTGCGGCCACAGAGTCCGCGCCCAGGACGGCGAAGCCGAACACGAACGGATCCTGCAGCGGGTTCGCGGCATGCCGAACCGCCACCTGCCCGAAGCCGTCGTCGATGTGGAAGCCCGTGAGCCGAAACCGGGATCCCAGGACGTGAACGATCTCCGGTTCGCTCCGGGACCACCGTATTCGCGCGACCGATTCCCCGTTCGCCAGTCGCCGGTCGCGTCGCGATACGGACAGGCTGACCCCGAGCCGCTCGCGCACAAGGGCGGTGTAGGAATCGATGGCTATCCGGGCCGTGTCGCGGGCCGCCCTCGCTCCGAGCACGAGATGGCGCGCGGTCTCGTCGAGATAGGTGTCGGGCGGGGTCGCGGCGGGACGCTGGGCGGCCGTGGGCGCGGGGGTGATGGGCGCGGCAGCTACGGGCGTGGCCGTGGCGGGCGTGGCCGTGACCAGCAGAGCGGTGGCCACGAGCGTGGTGGCCAGGAGGCGCGCGGGCATGACTCCAATCTACTTTGGGGGGGACCGTCCGGTAGATTGTACCCGAAGCCCGGAGACCTGTTTCAGGGTTGCCGCTTCGCCCGTGAGCGCTTGAGGAGGTTGCCATGCGACTTGCAATGATCGGAACGACTGTCGGGATCACCGCCTTGGCCTGGGCGTGCTCGCCCGCGCCCGCGTCGGAAGAGGCCGCCAGCGACGGCTCCACCAGCGACGACTCCACCGCCCGCGTGTACTCATCCGCACGCCACGACTTCCGGATCACGACCGTAGCGGACGGCCTGGACCACCCATGGTCGATGGCGTGGCTTCCGGGCGGCGAAATGCTGATCGTCGAACGCCCCGGGAGACTTCGGGTGGTGCGCGACGGCGCTCTTCAGCCGGACCCGGTTGCGGGCCTGCCAGCGGTCTATCGCGACCAGGGCCAGGGAGGCTTCATGGACGCTCTCCCGCACCCCGACTTCGCGCAGAATCGCTGGCTGTACCTGAGCTACGGCAAGCCCAACCACGACGGGTCGGAGGGAGCGACTGCGGTTGTTCGCGGACGCTGGGAAGGGGACCGTGTGACGGACGTGGAAGAGATCTTCGAGGCCGATGCCTGGGGGAACAACAACAACCATTTCGCCGGCCGCATGGCCTTTGGTACGGACGGCTACCTGTATGTCGCGGTGGGGGACAGGATGGTGACGCCGAACGCACTGGACGATCACCCCGCACTGGACGTGAGCAATCACATGGGCACCGTCGTTCGTCTTCACGACGACGGGAGCGCGCCCTCCGACAACCCGTTCGTCGGACGGGACGACGCCCTCCCCGAGATCTGGAGCTACGGCCACCGGAACATGCAGGGACTCACCGTCGACCCGCTCACCGGCGATGTCTGGGCAAACGAACACGGCCCCCGCGGCGGCGACGAACTCAACCTGATCGTGGGCGGGGGCAACTACGGGTGGCCGGTGGTCTCCCACGGCATCAACTACGACGGCACGGTGTTCACGAACGAGACGGAACGCGCCGGCCTGGAGTCCCCCCGATTCGTCTGGACGCCTTCGATCGGCGTGTCGGGCATGGCCATCTACCGGGGCGACAGCTTCCCCTGGTGGCGGGGCAGCGCGTTCGTCGGGGGACTGGTCGGCCAGCAGCTCGCCCGCGTGACCCTGGAAGGTCAGGACGCCGTCAGCTTGGAGACGCTCCTCGAAGGAGAGCTGGGCCGGGTCCGCGATGTCCGCGAGGGCCCGGACGGGTTCATCTACCTGGCTCTGGAGCACCTCGAGGAGCTGACCGCCGTGGTGCGACTGGAGCCGGTTCCCAACGACATCGAGCCGCTGTTCAACACCTTTTCGATCGTGGCGATCGATCCCTCGACCGGTGAATCGGGCGTGGCAGTCACGACGCGAAACCCCTGCGTGGGCAACGCGGTTCCGTGGGTCCGTGCCGGAGTGGGCGCCGTCGCGACCCAGGGGGGCACCCGGCTGGAGTACGGAAACGACCTGCTCGATCTCCTTGAACAGGGGGTGGCGCCGCAGGAAGCCATGGACCGGGTTGTCGCCGCGGACGAGGGACGCGACCGTAGGCAGGTGGGCGTGATCGCCGCGGACGGTCGGTCGGCGCAGTGGACGGGATCGGGCCAATACGGAGCCGAAGACCGGGGCGACTGGGTGGCCGAGCGCGCGGGCGTGCACTACGCGGTTCAGGGCAACTCGCTGGTCGGCACGGCGGTGGTGGACTCCGTTGCGGTCGTCTTCGAGAGAAGCGAGGGATCGGGGCGCCACCTCGCCGACAGGCTGATCGAGGCGCTCCGGGCGGGCCAGCGTCTGGGCGGCGACGGCCGTCATGGAGAGACCCAGTCCGCCGCGGTGCTGGTGGCGGATCCGCGACCCGGCATGTCCCGGCGCCCCGACGGCGTCACGACCGACATCAACGTCTGCGAACATCCCGCGCCGGTCCGCGAACTGCGCCGGATCTACGATGTGGCGTCGGAAACGCTCGGCTTCCGCAGGCTCGAACAGTTTGTGGGCCGCGACGTGTTTCAGCTGAAAGTGATGCTCCACGCGCTCGGCTACTACCGCCCCGAGTCACCCGCGCCGGCGATCGATTCTCCCGGCGTGCTCGTCTACGACCAGGAGTCGGTGGACGCCGTGGACCGGTTCCGCGCGGACCAGAACTGGCAGACGACCGTGCCCGGTTATGTCGACGCCCCGACGATTGAGCGGCTGTGGAGCCGGCTGGAGGAAGCGGGTCGGGCTGAAGAGGTGCGCGACCGGATTCGTGACGTGGTACGGGTGAGGCGTTGACGTTTGTAAAGTGTTACGCAACACTATACGGAAAGTTCGCAACGTTCCTACCAAGCCCTGCGACACCCGGAGGCCCAAACGACGCGCATGCTGAACCCCCCGCACCCCGGTGCATTCGTGCGGGCCGAGGTGATCGAACCTCACGGTCTGACCGTATCCGCCGCCGCAAAGGTGCTGGGCGTGTCCCGGCCGGCACTGTCCATGTTCCTGAATGGGCGATCGGACCTTTCCGGGATGATGGCGCTGCGCATCGAGAAGGCGTTCGGGGTGAAGATGGATGCGCTGATGCGCATGCAGTCGTCCTACGACATCGCCCGCACGCGCGAGCGGGAAGGGGAACTCGACATCGAACCTTATCGTCCAGCGGCCAGGATGCCGTACCCGGGCTGACATGACACGCAGCCCGGAAAGCGTGACCAATCGCATCAAAGCGAGGTTGGCGTTGACGTCGCTCCTGACCGCCGTGATCGTCGGTTGCGACTCGCCCGAATCCGCTCCGTGCGAAATAGCCGACGCCGATGGCCAAGCCGTAGCAAACACGAACGTCGGCGTCTGGCCCGCAGCGCTCTCGTGGCGCGAAATATGGCGTGCCGGAGGCCTCAACGAAGCCGAAGCACTGCGCCGGCCGGCTGGCGTCGCGGTCGGTCCTCACGGATCGGTCGCCATCGCGGACTGGGGCTTGGCCGAAGTCATCGTAGTTGGCCCTGATGGAGAGTGGCAGGGGCCGGTCATGAGTCGCGCCGAGGGCCCGCGCGAGGTCCGGGCACCCGCCGCAGTGACCTGGGTAGGTGCCAACACCCTCCTCGTCCTGGACCTCGGTGCGTTTCGGATGGTCACGCTGGACCTTGCTTCTCAATCGGCCAGCGTCACTCCGGTAGATCAGGCGTTTCTGTCACCGGTCTACATGTCCGGTCAGGTCAGGTTCGTGGCCCTGCAACCGGACCGCACCGTCTGGCTGGAATACCCCGGCCCCATCGAGGACGGCTGGGAGGAGCGATCCTTCGTCCGCTGGTCTCCGGAACAGCCCGTAGTCGACACGTTGATGTGGTCCCGCGCCAGAGGGTTTGCGGGTGCGACACTGGCGGCGTGGCCTCGCGCTCTGCTCGGTGTCGGATCAGAGACCTGGGTCGTCTCGAACCCGGACGGACGCTACGAACTGGAGGTCTTCGACCGCGATGGCACGAGCCTCGTTCGGTTCTGCCATGTCGGCGAGCCCGTCCCGCTCTCGCCTGCCGAACGCGGGGAGGACCCGGACGAAGAAGCGTCGGACGCCTGGCGGGACGCCCTCCGCGAACTCGGCGAGCCGCGGACTCCAGCCGTCATCTCCCGACTCGTCGTCGACCTGGATGGGCGGATCTGGGTTCAGCGAGACCGACCGCTGCCCGGTACATTCGACGGGCACGGCGCACCCGGAGCCAGGTATGATGTGTTCCTCCAGTCCGGGAGGTTCCTCGGCTCGATCCGCCTTCCGGACGGCCAGCAATTGTTGGAAGCAAGAGGACCCAGGGTATGGACGCTCCACACCGGCAGTCTCGGCGAGTCGTCCATCGTCGTGCTCGAGATCGAGGGGATCTGAGGTGACCGAGAATATGGACTTGAGTCGGACTTTGGCGTGCGCCGCGATGACCGCAGCCCACCTCACCCTCGTCCCCCTGCTGACCGCCGCCGCGGCTCTCGGCCAGCTCCCCGGCCCGTCGCTCATCCTTCTTGACACCCTGATCCTGCAGGAAGACGCAGAGCACTACGTGAGCGCGCCCATCGATGTCGTGCAGGGGACTGATGGCTCTCTCCTGATTTCGGACGCCTTCGCGAACGCCATCCTGCAATTCGACAGCGCCGGCCGTTTCGTGCGCGCGTTCGGCGGGCCCGGACAGGGACCGGGTGAGTTCATGGGGGCCGGTCCAGTCATGAGGGCAGGCGGGTTGGTCGGTGCGGTCGACTTCAGAGGCATGGAGATCGAGGTCTTCGAATACCAAACCGGTGAGTCCATTGGGGCGATCGGCCTGCGGCCAACCATGATGATCACGTCGATGACGGAGGTGGGCGATTCCCTGTGGATCTCGGGCATGGAGCGTGACATCTGGATGTCCGTGGGGACGGTAGCCACGACCCAGCTTCCATCGCTGGCCCGGACCGGATCCGAAGAGTCCCTGCAACTTGACCGCATCACCGCGCCTTCACCCTACCAGACCAACCCCATCATGTTCGGCAGGCTGGGGCACGTGTTTCTCGACATCGGGGAGTCCGACATGGTGGTGGGGTTCTCGGGCACGCCCTATCTGCTGCTTTCCCGAACCGGCGAACCGATGGACACTCTCCACCTCCAGCCCCGCCTGCGCCGCGGGGTGCCGGCCGAGGAGGACGTACGCAGGCCGACCCAAGCCATGTATCCCGTGCAGTTCGCCAACGAGATCTCGGTGCTGGGGCCGCTTTCGCGGGACGAGGACGGGAACATAATCGTGATTCACACCGATCCCCAGGTCGAGATGGCGGTGGGCAGGCCGCAGGTCTCGGACACAAGATTCCATGTATCGAGCCTGAGCCCTGACGGTACGCGCCAGTGTGCCGACACGGAGATTCCCTTGGCTTCTGCTGGCCTGCCGAGGGTGGCGCTCGAGGGATCTCTGTTGCTCGTCGTGGACCAGATACCCACGGCCGGCGGCGAGGTCTCCACGGTCGTCAGGAGGTTCGAGGTGGATCCGTCGACCTGTGACGGGACAGTGCGATGAGGGGATGCGCTGGGCGATCGTCCCGCTGGCCCGATGCCTCGTCGTGCCCAGCGTGCCGAATGAGCCCATCACCGCGGCTTTGGTTTGCGATGGCCTGTCTGCTTGCGGCGAGCGCAATAGCCCCTCCCCCCGCCACGGGCCAAATCTCCCAGGTTCGCGGCCGGGTCGTGGACGGCTCGAACGGAAGCGCCGTGCTCAGTGCCTTCGTCACGGTGGACGGGACTCAGGTATACGATCTCACCGACGAGGACGGTCTTTTTGTGCTCGACCTGGGAAGGGAGCTTCCCCCAAACACGGATCTGCGCGTGTCCGCGCTCGGATACCTCCCGCTGGTCCTAAGCCTCGACGCCACCCACACCGACGGGATCGTCGTGACTTTGCAGCCGAGACCCATTTGGCTCGAAGGAATCGAGGCCGAAGTGGGCAGCTATCAACAACGTCTCAGAGTCAGGCGCAACGGCACCCAGCTGAGGAGAAGACCACTGGCCATCGGACGCGAAGCCCTGCACTCGCACTGGGCGGAAAACGTCTGGGACATGGCCGGATCGCTCTTTGGCTTCAGCTTCGAGGGGTATTCCGACTACGGTTGCGCGATTGCGAACATCGAAGGAAGCCGAACCGTCGTCGAACTCCTGATCGACGATCAGCCAGTCCGTTTTGCGGACTTTACGCTATTTCAGCCTCGCAACTTCGCTCTTGTAGAAGTGTGGAGGACTCCGCGTGCTTGGATGCTTCAAGCCTATACACAGGACTACCTTAACCAGTCGACTCAGACCGGCCGACGACCGCCGCCGCTGGCGGTCATGCGGACGCTGTGTCCGACGCGACGAAGCGGATGACTACCCACCGACGAAAAGTGACCGACACCCACGAGCCGGTCGTGATCCGGCGGCGGGTAGAGGAAACCGAGACCGACTACCTGCTTCGCTCGCCGGCCAACGCCAAAAGGCTGAGGGAGGCCATGGCATGGGCCGACTCCGGCGAGGGGGGCCCACGGACGTAGACGGACTCCGTAGGCAACTCGGCCTGGCGGAGGAATGACGGGACGGCGGTGCCGAGAAGCGCTATCACTACTGAGTGCTCGCTTGTCGCCTGGCCAGAAACGCCTCGAATTGCGGAATGGCCACCGAGGCCCACGCCAGCAACTGCTCCTTGATCCGCTCGGAGATGGCAATGGCGGTGTCCAAACGCTCCGGGAGATAGAAAACCTCGCTGTAGACGAACCGGCTGATCTCTCGATCGATCTGGTCGAACTGGCGGTTCCATTCATACAGGTAGAACGCTTCCGCAAGCAGGTCGGGATCGACAACGCCAGCCAGTTCGGTCCGTGAAACGCGCTCCCAGGCGGCCTCGGAGAGGTCCGGTGTTCTGTATCCCTGGAATCGATCGATGAGCCCCGCCAGTCCAACATCATCCGGGGGATGATCGCGCAGGACGCGGACCTGCTCGAGCCTCGTCGCAACGTCATCGCTGACTTCACGCAATTCCTGAAGATTCTGCTCGACTTCCAGCATCAGGCGCTCAACGCTGGCCTCCGCGGACGCGCGGCGGGCTGCGTCTTCCCTGGCGCTATCCACCAATAAGGCTAAGACGATGCTGAAGAGAACGACCACTGACTCCAATGCCAGGTACCTGAAGTCCTTGCGACCAATCATCTCCACGGTGCCTCCGTTGTTGGCAGTACGTCCCGCTGTGTTGCTGTACGATCCCGGGCTGCCGATGCTTCCGCAGTTTCGCTTGGATGCATGGAGCGATGTACTTTATGCGGTACAGCACCACCGAAAGGAAATCTGAAGGCGCGCGAGAAAACGCTCTAGGAAGATCACGTCATGACCGAGAAAAAGGGACGCATCGGCTCCTCCTTCGAGGACTATCTCGCCGAGCAGGGAATCCTCGAGGAAACCAGTGTGATCACCGTAAAGCGTATCCTGGCCTGGCAGCTGGAGCAGGCCATGGAGAAAAGGCAGATGAGCAAGAGTGCCATGGCTCGGGCGATGCGAACCAGCCGCAGCCAACTGGACCGGATTCTTGATCCCGAAAACGACCACATCCGCCTCGACACTCTCAACACGGCCGCGAACGTGCTCGGCCTCAATCTGCGGATTGAGCTGGTCGGCTAGCGGCTGCTCCCCGTCGGGCGCAACGGTGGCGTCCGGCGGACTTTAGCCACGATTATCCATCAGTGGATAATTGTCCACTCGTTGGCTAAAACCGGGTAGTGAAGAAGGCTTACAACCCGGGCGCTGGCTTCATCGGCAACCCCTACCGGCCCACCAACTCGTACACCACCACGCTCTCCACATCCATCTCGTCCACCTGCATGCCGAGGATGAGCCCGCCGGCCACGTCGAGAATGCGGAACCGGGGCGGAGTCTCCACCGTGCCCAACCACTCCCCAACCGGAGCGATCACCGCGTAGGGCGGCACGCTGTGGCGCTCGCCATCCGGCTTGTAGGAGGGCAGCCACACCCTGCCCTCGACGTCGGTGAACGGATCGGCGAAGAGCGGCATGGGACGGCCGATGCTGGCACGATAGATGGCCATGATTCGCCGGGTGCTCTCCGTGATTCGGTCCTCGGGCAGGTTCGGGCTGTGCTTGCGGACCTCCAACCGGTGCTGGGCCTCGATGGGCTGCATCCACGCCTCGGTCAGAAGAGCCGGGTCAGCTTGCCAGCGGACAATCTGCGTTGCGGTGCCGTCGGCGAGGCGCCAGATGACTTCCGCCCTGTCCGATCTGGTCTGGACGAAGTGCCCGGCGGTGACTGTCACGTCACCGTAGGCCGGGATCGGTTCCCACTCGAGCCCCGGCGGTATGCGCGGCATGAAGTCGTACGACGCGACGGTGTCGAGGGCTCCGGTCTCCATGTCGAATCGGGCCATGTGGCCGGGGCGCCACGCCTCTTCGTCGCTGAATGAAGCGTAGGACGTGGCCAGCAGCAGCTCTCCGGGTGACCCGATTCCCTTGACGTCCAGGCTGGGAGAGCGCGGAAGGGCCGTGATGTCGGCTACCGAATCCCTGACGAAGAGGGTCGCGCGGGCGAGATTGGGGTCTGCGATGAGGATGCTGTCCTGTGCCAGTACGAATATGGCGTCGACGTAGGTGACTTCCCCCGGTCCTTCTCCTTCGGCGGCCAGGACCGCGTGCGTCGTGCCGTCGGGGCTGAACGCGACCAGTTCGACGTTCCACTGGTCGTACACGACCGCGCTGCCGTCCGGCAGGAGGCGTCCGGCGCTGGCCTCCTGAAAGGAATAGTCACCGGGGGTTGCGCCGTGGCGGTAGCGAGGTTCGGCGGCGAGCTGGAAGGGAGCGGGGGCGGTTGGGGTGTGGTCGTAGGTGACGATGCGGACGCCCGCGCTGTCGGCGATGTGGGGTGGGGTGACGGCGACGGGCGGGGTGTCGGGTGCGCAGGCGACGAGCGGGGCCAGGAGGGTGATCGGCGCCACGAGCGCGGGGACCAGGCGAGGTCGAGTGGGCAAGGTCATTCCCATGGGAAGCGGTGCGCGGGTGCGAATGTAAACAGCAGTATACATAATGGAAACCGAAGTTGTCTTTTCGTGTCCCAACCATTGAAGGTCGTACGGAGGTGTCGAACGCCAATGAAGGTGCTCACATGGAACGTCAATAAAGCGGGCGAGTCCCGGCGCGGGCTGTGGGAAATGCTTCGGCGCGAAGACGCGGATATCGTCCTGCTTCAGGAAGTTACCGGAATCCCCGGGTGTATCCGGGACCATTACCAATGCCATTGGGTATCCCCACGGTTCTTTGAAGACTACAACGCACCGTTTTCGACCGCCGTGCTTTCGAAGGGGCTGATCGACGCCACGCCGTACCTGGAATCGGAGTTGGGATGGGTCAACAGGATCCAAACGGAGCGCTACGGATGGATTGTCGGATGTAAGACGCGACTTGCCTCTGGAGAGCAATTCCGGGTCGTTTTGGTTTACTCGCCCGCCTTTCCAATTCCGCAAGGGCAATGGGCCGAGGCGGATGTGACGGGCATCAAGCTGACGAATAACCGTGACCTCTGGTTTACCGAGATCCTGTGGGCACAGCTCCGCAATGCAGACATCTCCGACGATACGAACTGGATTGTCGCCGGTGATTTCAACAGTTCGGTACTGTTCGACGAACCGAAAGACACGGGCAACCGAGAGATCATCGAACGGCTGAATGCACTCGGGTTGACCGATTGTCTGAGCCACTTTCATCGCGGCCCTGTACCGACCTTTCAGCACACGTCAAAGTCAGTTGATCATCAGCTCGACTACTGCTACGTGAACACGCCGATGCTTGACCGCCTCAGGACGGCTCGAGTGCCGAGTCACAAGGATATCTTCTACACAACGCCGAGACTGAGCGACCACCTTCCGATTGTGTGCGAATTCGACTAAAGGGACGTCCGGTCCAGCCCTACCGCCCCACCACCCGCTTCACCACCACCCTGTTCAGCCCGACTTCGTCCCTCTCCACGAACGCCAGCAGTCCCCCCGGACCGAACGCGGTCGGCATGACGGTGTCACTCGGATAACTCCCCAGGTAGCGGCCGTCGGCGGTCAGCACGTCCATCGAGCCATCGCTGAGCAGATCCTCGCCCCGTCGGCGCACCCAGATCTCGCCCTCCCAGGTCGTACGCATGTCGACGACGACCGGGATTTCGTCCGCGGACGGCAACGCCTCGAGATAGGCGCGCCTCGTTCTCTTCAAGCCCTCCAACATGATGTCGCGCGGAAGACCGGCGACGGCCTCGCCAGTCCGCCCATCCACAACCCGCTGTGGCTGCGCGCTCATGGATGCCTCGATGGCCACGTATTCCACCACCTGGCGCTCGATTTCGGCCTCCAGTAGCCGGTCCGTCACCGGTTGCGGGAATAGCGGACGACGCAGGATCCGGGAGACCGAACCGTCCGGCCCGGTGAGCTTGATCGCGTAGGCCGTGGAGTCGGAAAACGCTATGCCGCCACCGGGGAGCGGACCCACGAACAGTCCGGGATCGAAGGTGCGCGGCGGCGGTGTCTGGTCGCCGGTCGTGATCTCGTGTCCGTTCACACGAAACGTGATGATGCCGGCGGACGGAGGGGCCCACGCGTAAGTGATGGTCTCCCTGACCACGGCATCGCGGTCGAGCCCGAGGCGAACGATCGGACGTTTGCCGGGGGGATCTTCCTCGCCGGGCGCCCGCATCCCCTCGATGATCGTCAGCCCGCCCGACACGACAACCGCGTCCCGCCCAGCGCCGTCGGCATAGATCCGGCCCCGAACGTTGAGCAGGTCCTCTCCTACCCGGACGTTGCGGTCGAGCGTGCCGTCTCTGCCAAAGACCTGGAAGGAGCGATGCCCGGCGATGTCGCCCACGACTGCGCGTCCATCCGCCATGGCCGTCAGTTGATCGGGAAAGCTGAACTCGCCCGGACCCGCCCCCTGCCGCCCGATGAATCTCACCAGCTCGCCATCCGGGTCGACGACGAAGACCCTGTACGCGTGAAGGTCGAGAAGGTAGAGGTTGCCCGCGCCGTCGAAAGCCGCTTCAAAGATTGCCCCGAACTGCTGCCATTCGGGCCCGTCGAACGAGCCGAGCCGGAACACCTCCTCGAAGTCGGCCCCGAGCGGAATGTCGTCGGCCGGGAGTTCGATGATGTCCGGGGCGGTTGCGGGGAGCGCGGACAGGAGAAAGAGGGAACAGCAGGCAGCTGCCACCTTGTGTCCGAATCGAAGGCCGAAGGCAGGTGCCTTTCCGGCGGGAACAGACCGGGTCAGCTTCACGAGTCGGCTACCCGGGTGTAGACGAAAGAGCGCACCTGGGTGGCTTCCACCACTCTGCCTCCGGAGTTCCTCATGCCGCCTGTACGCGTCAGGACTAGAGCGCCGTCCCTCGTGAGTTCAAAGCGGTCGGAAACCCAGCCGACGCTTGGTATCCTGCGCCGCACGACCGGTGTGCCCGCCCTCCACGTCAGCGTCAAGGATTGCTGTACTTCACCGTCCTCGCCAAGCACTTCGATCGGGGTGCCGTCAAGAGGTATCGCAGCGGAGAATGCCGGCTGATCGCTGGAAAGCCGGAAGATCGAGTCGCTCACCTCCAGTCGAAATCGCTCTGCCCGGACGGCCATTACGGCGCCGAACCTCTGGGTAGTCACGGCGGTGAACCCGTAGCCATCCCGGGACGCGAACTGCAACCCGACGGGTTCACGGTCCGCGGCCTCGAGCACCCATTCGCCGTTGTACGGGAGTAGCGTCACGATGTCTGGGGCCGGGACAGGGCCGCTGGCGCAGCCGCCAACGGCCAGAACGCTCGCTCCTGCGATTCCAAAGACGGCCGGTCGAAGGCATCGGGTCATTCGGGACTCCTTGTTCGAAAGAACATCAAGCCTCCAGAGCGTTCTACCAAAACGCGCGCCCGGACGTTCCGTATTGACGCCAGTTTGTAATACGTATACGGTTAATCACTATACGTCGACGTATCCCATGACAGCGGCATGAAACAGAAACTCACGATCACCGTGGATCCCGAAGTCCTCGTCGCCGCGAAGCGGTATGCGCGATCGCGTGGCGTGTCGCTGTCGTCGCTGGTCGAGCGGGCGTTGCGGGCCGAGGCGACGGTCGGTGAGCCATCCTTCGCCTCGCGTTGGAGAGGCCGGTTCCAGGCCGCCGAGCTTGACGATCCCCTGTACGACGCGCTGGCCCGGAAGTACCTGTGATCCTGATCGACACGGATGTGCTCATCGACGTGGCGCTCGATCGCAAACCGTTCTCCAACGCGGCCTCCGAACTGCTCGACCGCCTGCAGACGGGACCTAAGCGCGCGTTCGTAGCGTGGCACACCCTTTCGAACTTCTACTACCTTGTCGCGCCTTCGCACGGCGGTTTGGATACGCGTTCCTTCATCACCGAACTGATCCGCTTTGTGGCTGTGGCGGAGTGCGGTACAGACGCAATCGCCTACGCTGCCCGACTGGACCTGGCCGACTTCGAGGACGCAATGCAGGTCGCCGCAGCACGCGCTTGCGGCGCCGGTTTCGTCGTCACGAGGAACGCGAAGGATTTCACACGCTCGCCGATCCCCGCAGTCACGCCGTCGGAGGCGCTGGAAACGTTGTTCTGAAGCGGGGCTTCAACGGGCTCCAGCAGTTTCCTCGGTCATTGCTGAAGCTATCGTCGACAACCTGTCACACCGTCTTCATCGGCCCGATCGACAAGTCGTGTGAATCGGATGGCTTCACTCAGGGCTTCTCGGAAGCCATCCGGAGCATCGATCCATGCGTTGTGATTGCTCCGTGTCAGCACCGTGACTTTGACTTGAAAGCAGTCACGAGAGAGTTCCTGCCACTGGGGCGCCCCGGGGCCGAGGTAGTCATGGTCACCCTGGATAACCGCTATGGGGACAGGATGTGTGGTGATCACGTCCGAGAAGTCGAGGGTGTCCGGCAGGCTGCCGCCCACCGCCATGCCTACGCGGTGATTGTAGTAGACGGCACTGCCGGCAGCAGTCGCCTCGCGCCAGCGGCTCAAATCCATGATCGTGATGGGCGCCTGGCTTTGGATACGCCAACGTATCGTTGACTGCCTGGGCGTATCTTCACTTGCATCCTCGGGCAGGCCCGCCGCTCGAAGCACCTGCCCGATTTCTTCATCGCGGTCGAGTAGCTGGCCCTGTCTTACCCGCATTTCCTCGCCCAGCCCGGCCACCCCGCGTTCCGTCTTCGGTGGAAAAGCCGCAGCCAGGATGAGTCCGGCTACGTTCTCGGGATGGCCTTCGAAATACTTGAGCGCGATCAGGCTGCCCCACGAATGCCCGAAGAGGACGAGTTGCTTCAGACCCATAGCTTCGCGCAGAGTCTCCAGGTCGTTGACAAGCACCTCGGCGGTCAGCGCGGGGACGTCAGCGTCCGGGATTGGCGACATCAAGCTGCCGCGCTGATCGAACAGTATGAATCTTGCCTCTTTGGTGTGTGGACGTAGCGCGTCAACGATGTAGTAGAAGTTGTTCCCGGGTCCCCCGTGAAGAAAAACGACAGGCGGCCCCTCGCCAAGTTCGGTGACATAGAGTCGTGCTTGTCCGTCCTTTGTCGGCAGGTACCAGGCGTTCTGTTGAAGTTCACCGAAGACATCCAATGCGTTGTCGAGGGAGCAGCTACTTGCGACAACGGAAGACAAAGCAAGTCCGGCAGCGAGGCCGGCAGAGCGCATTTTCATTGGAACGGACGTGTGAGCACGAGGGGCAGGGGCGGAAGCGCTTCCGCCGATTTCAGTGGATCACATCGAGCCACTACGAGGGACCTGGGTGTCAGGGTTCAGGCCAAAGGTCCACCCAACCACCTCAAACACCACTACACTCTCCACGTCCATCTCATCCCTGAGCACCCCCAGCACTAGCCCTCCCGCCACATCGAGGATTCGGAACCTGGGCGGAGTCTCAACCTGTCCCAGCCACTCCCCGTCCGGGGAAATGACTGTGTACGGCGACCCCTCTTCCGGATAGGTCATCCGGTAGGACGGCAGCCATATGTTTCCGACGGCGTCGGCGAAGGGGATACCGAAAAGCGGCAAAGGCCGGCCGAGCATGGCGCGATACCACGACATGCCTTCCTGAACCAGCTCCTCCAGCCGGGCATCGGACACTTGGTAGTTTATTCGGCCCATCATTCGGTCATAGGCCTCGACGGGTTCCAGGAGTTCCTCGGTCAGCAGCGTGCGCTCGGCCCGCCAGCGCATGATCTGGGTTACCGTGCCGTCCGGCAGACGCCAGGTGACCTCGGGCCTGTCGGACCGCGTGTAGACGAACTGCCCGGCGGCGACCGTGACCTCGCCAAGAGTCCTGATCGGATTCGCCGGCAGCCCCGGCGGGTTCCCCGGCCAGTTGTCGTACGACGCGACCGTGTCGAGGGCGCCGGTTTCAGTATCGAACAGGGTCATGTGCCCAGGGAGCCACACCTCCTCCTCTACGGTCCGGTAAACGGCGGGGTACCGGTTTTTGAGCATCAGTTCACCCGATGAACCGATCCCTGCCACACCGAGGTGGGCTGCGCGAGGGAGGCTCGCGATGCGCGCTACCGAATCCCGGACGAAGAGAGTGAGGCGAGACAGACGATTGTCGGGCACAAGGACGCTGTCCTGGCCCAGGACGAACATCGAGTAGGGGTAGATAAGTTCGCCCGGCCCCTCTCCCTGCCTGGCGAGCACCTCGTGTGTCTTGCCGTCCGGACCCAGGACGACCAATTCGCTGTTCTCCCGATCAGCAACGACCGCGCCTCCATCCGGGAAGAGCCGACCGACGTTGACCAACTGAAAGGTGTAGTCGCCCGGGTTGGCGCCGTGGCGGTAGCGGGGTTCCGCTCCGAGGTGAAAGGGTGCGGTGATGGCTGGCGTGCCATCGTACGTGACAGTCCGCACGCCGGCGCTGTCCATGATTTGCACCGGGACATCGCCCGGTGTCGCGGATTCGCCCGTGCAGGCGAAGAGCGAGCCCAAGAGTGCGATTGCCGCCAGGAGCGTGGGGATTACCTGGGCGCGCCTGCGTAAGCCCTTCACCCGCGCGACCCCCCAACCACCTCATAAACCACGACATTTTGCACGTCCATTTCATCCCTGAGCACCCCCAGCACGAGCCCACCCGTCACATCGAGGATTCGGAACCTGGGCGGAGTCTCAACCTGTCCCAGCCACTCGCCGTCCGGGGAAATGACCGTGTACGGCGACCCCTCTTCCGGGTAGGCGGGCCGATAGGAGGGCAGCCACACGTTTCCGTCGGCGTCGGCGAAGGGAGTTCCGAAGAGCGGTATCGGCTGTCCGATCATGGCGCGATACCGTGCCATGTCTGCCTGAATGACCTCCTCGAGCCGGGCCTCGGACATTCCGTACATCATCTTGCCCAGCATTCGGTTATAGGCTTCGCCGTGCTCCAGGAGTTCCCCGGTCAGCAGGTTGGGTCCTGGGCGCCAGCGCACGATCTGCTCTACCGTGCCGTCCGGCAGGCGCCAACTGATCTCGGGCCTGTCGGTCCTGGTTTGGACGAACCGCCCCGCGGCGACCGTGACCTCGCCGCTGGGCAGGATGATCGGGCGCTCCTGCCCCGACCGCTGTCGCGGGACGTGGTCGTACGACGCGACCGTGTCGAGGGCGCCGGTTTCGGTATCGAACAGCGTCATGTGTCCGGAGAGCCACTCCTCCTCTATATCGATCCACAAACGGCTGGGGAATCGGTTCCAGAGCAGCAGCTCACCGGATGAACCGATCCCGGCCACACCGAAGTGGGCTGCCCGAGGCAGGCTCACGATGCTCGCGACGGAATCCCCGACAAAGAGCGTGAGGCGAGACTGACGACTGTCCGGCACAAGAACGCTGTCCTGGCCGAGAACCAACACCGCGTAGGGGAAGGTGACTTCGCCCGGTCCCTCTCCACGGGTGGCGAGCACCTCGTACGTCGCCCCGTCCGCACTCAGGACGACCACCTCGCCATCGAGATCGGCAACGACCGCGCTTCCATCCGGGAAGAGCCTGCCGGCGTTGGCGAACTGGAAGATGTAGTCGCCCGGACCGCCGCCGTGCCGGTAGCGGGGTTCGCCGGCCAGCCGGAAAGGTGCGACGTTGGCCGGCACACCCGCGTAGGTGACGACCCGCACGCCCGCGCTGTCCGCGGTCTGGACCGGAACATCGCCCGGTGTCGGGGTATCACCGCCGCAGGCCGCGCCGAGCGCGACACCGCCCGCCACTGCAACCGCGCCGATCACCCACCCTGTAATACTTCTCACGTCACCTCCCGCTCAGGAAAACGTTTCAGCTGAAACGTGCTCTCCAGGTCATATTCTTCTAGGAATCCGTCCACCAAACGACGCACTCCAGACGCGACCGCTAACTTGGGATCCCAATTCCCAGACACTATCCGACCCTCGGAAGGTTCGCTAGACGCATGACGACTTTGGCTACGCCCATGACGAGTTCGGCAACCCGGCGTCCAGCCAACCGCCGGCTGTCGGCTTACCTGGCGTGCGCGGTCACGGTAACCGCCGCCGTCAACGCCTGCAGCCCCTCCCCGCCCGCGGACGCCTTCCTGACCCGTGCCGAGCGCACCGACTACCGCGAAACCAGCTCCTACGCCGACGTCGTGGACTTCCTCGAGCGCGCAGCAGCCGCCTCGCCGTCCGTCCACTACACCACGTACGGCTTCACCACCGAGGGCCGCGCCCTCCCGCTGGCCGTCGTCGGCGACATCGCGGACGCCAGCCCCACGTCCGTCCGCGCCTCCGGCAAGACGGTCGTCTACCTGCAGGGCAACATCCACGCGGGCGAGGTGTGCGGGAAGGAAGCGCTCCAGATGCTGCTCCGCGACCTCCTGGCCGGCCGCCACGGCGAATGGCGCGAGTCGATGGTCCTGCTGATCGCGCCCATCTACAACGCCGACGGCAACGAACGCGTGACCCTCACCAACCGCGGCCGTCAGCACGGGCCCATCGGCGGCATGGGCCAGCGGCCGAACGCACAGGGCTACGACCTGAACCGCGATCACATGAAGCTCGATTCGCCCGAGGCTCGCTCGGTGGCGCGCCTGCTGAGCGAGTACGATCCGCAGGTAGCAGTGGATCTACATACGACGAACGGGACGCGGCACGCCTATCATCTCACGTACTCCCCACCGCTTCACCCAAACACGCCTGCGGGAATCGACGAATTCCTGCGCGGCGGACTCCTCCCGCAGGTGACCGAGGCCATTCTGCAAGAGCACGGCTGGCACTACTACTACTACGGCAACGCCTTTGCGCCCGGCGGCGGCGAGCGTGGCTGGTACACCTTCGACCACCGCCCCCGCTTCAACAACAACTACATCAGTCTGCGCAACCGGATTGCGATCCTGAGCGAGGCTTATTCGTACGCGACCTTCGAGGAGCGCGTCCTCGCGACGCTGTATTTCGTCGAGGAGATCCTGGACTACGTGCACCAGCACGCCGACGAGGTTCGCCAGATCGTCGCGGACGCCGATGCCGCCTCCGTCGTCGGCCACTCACTTGCGTTGCGCGCCGCGCCCGAACGCTCGGCCGAGCCGGTCGACATCCTCATGGGCGCGGTCGTCGAGGAGGTGCACCCTCTCACCGGACGCCCCCTGCTCCTGCGCGCCGATACCCAGTACGTCGAGCCCATGTACGAATACGGGACGTTCGCACCGACGCTCAACGAGCGCGTCCCGCAGGCCTATCTGATCCCCGCCGAACTGCAAGATGTCCTGATCCGGCTCGCGGCGCACGGCATCGCGCTGGAGCCGGCGACGGGCGCCGAGGGGGCCGCCGGGGCCGCGGGCGCAGACGGGGCCGCCCCGATGCCCCTCGACGCCGAGGTCTTCCGCATCGATTCGGTCCGCACCAGCGAGCGCCCGTTCCAGGGCCGCAACGAGCAAACCCTCTTCGGACGCTACGAACCGACCCGGCTCACCCCGGCCCCCGGAGACATGTGGGCGCGCGCCGACCAGCCGCTGGGACGCCTGCTCTTCAGTCTGGTGGAACCGCAATCCGACGACGGCTTCGCCAACTGGGGATTCCTGGCGGACCGGCTGGAGGCCGGGGGCGTGTATCCGATCGTGAGGGTGCCGGGGGGCTAGCTCACCCGCTGCCGGAAATGCCGGGTCACCAGTCCCTCGCCTACGCGGCCTAGTCTCCCGCCCACCTCTTGCCACGCCCCGGCAGCAACTCGCGCTGTGCCCGATCCCGCGTCGGCACCACGTGGCAGCCGCGACACCGCGCCTCGTAGGACTCCGCGCCTCCCACCTGAATCGTCGGGCCCTCCGCGGGCGCCGGCTCCCCGTCGATGAGGCGCTGGTTCTTCGTCGCCGGCTCGCCGCACACGACGCAAATTGCGGTCAGCTTGTCGATCCGCTCGGCACGCGCAAGCAGCAGTCCCATGGGCCCGAACGGCTCGCCCCGGAAGTCCATGTCGGTGCCGGCCACGATGATGCGCATCCCGGCGTCCGCCAGAGCATCGGCCACCTCGCAGACGCCGTCGTCCAGGAACTGGGCCTCGTCGATGGCGACGACCTGCGTCGCCGGGTCGACCTTCTCGGCGATCTGCACCGAGTTGGACACGGGCTCGGCGTCGATCTGCCGGCCGTCGTGCGACGAGATGCGGAACTCGCCGCCGTAGCGGTCGTCGAGATGGGACTTGAAGAGCTGAACCCGCCGGCCCGCAATCAGCGCGCGCCGCACACGACGGATCAGCTCCTCCGACTTGCCGCTGAACATGACGCCGGAGACGACCTCGACCCATCCGTGTCGCGAGGGAGTCCTACCGGTCATGGAAGCCCTTTCCACTCATAGCCCCCAAACCTGCATGATTGTGGCCGCGACAACCAGCGCAGCCCGGGCACGGCGCCGCAGACTTGATTGCACTGCAATCATTCGCTACGTTCTCCCCACGTTCCGCACCATGAGGGGGCACGGTCCATGGCGAGCATCACGATCCGCAATCTCGACGACGAGGTAAAGACGCGCCTTCGCGTGCGCGCCGCCGAGCATCACCGTTCGATGGAGGAAGAGGTGCGCATCATCCTGCGCGACGCGGTAACTGACCGTCGCGGTCCCCGGGATCTTGCGGCGTTCACCCGCCAGTGCTTTGCGTCTCTTGGCGGCGTCGAACTCGAACTTCCCCCGCGGGGCCCCATGCGGGAGCCTCCGGACTTTTCTTGAGCGGCCGGCATGTTCGTCCTGGACACGAATGTCGCGTCAGAACTGATGCGCCCTGAACCGGCCACCGCAGTCGCGGCCTGGATTGCTGGGCGCCATGCGCAGGACATGTACCTGACAGCCGTGAGCGAAGCAGAACTGCGCTACGGAGTGGCGATCATGCCCGCCGGCAAGCGCAGGACCGCGCTGGAGGCCGCGATGACCCACTGGCTTGACCTTGGCTTTGGAGAGCGGATCCTGCCGTTCGACAGCGCTGCGGCTCGAGCCTATGCGGAGATCGCCGCCGAGCGCCGTCGCGCCGGCCGCCCAATCGGCGAGGCCGACTGCCAGATCGCCGCCATTTCCTGGTCACGCGGTGCGGCTCTGGTCACGCGCAATGTCCGGGATTTCGAGGGTACGGGACTGAATGTGATCGATCCCTGGTCCGGTCAAAACCCCAGCACACCGTAGTTCCCCTCCAGGATCAGGCGAAGCGACACGTACACTCCGAACGCCGGTATCAGCACCCAGGCGGCGCTCGGGCCGACGATGTAGATGTACAGGTCGCGCCTGCTGATGTGTCTCTGTCCCCCGGACACAAAGAAGCTGACCCAGTACAACGACGACACATAGACCCATTGCCAGAACAGCATGACGCCAACAATGCCGGCAACGACGGCGGGCACGGAACCGAGGGTATAGGCTGCGTACAGGATCAGGGTCGGGATGGGAGTGACGAAGCCGTTGCCGATATCGGCGGTGAAGCCGAACGAGCGGCGGTCCGCGTAGGCCGGATCGATCATCGAGTAGGTGGCCCAGGCATCGGCCCAGACGGTGGGGGATAGGATCCGCCCAGGCGGCACCCTGGTGAAAAGGAACTCGCGTGCCGGAGCCCGGCCGGTGTCACGCTGCCGTCTGTGCCAGTACAGGACGCGCTTCTCGATGTAGTCCCGCCGCAGAAAAAGACACGCCTCCCAGTAGCAGATCAGCAGATTGAGCGAGAAGAACAGGCTGAACAGACAGTGGATGGCGTTGAAATCCCCGTGGATCCGGTAGCGGGTGACCACGCCGGCAAGCGTCAAGCCCAGGACGACGAGCGCCACAAGCAGTCCGGCGGGAACGCCGGCTCTTTGGTCGTGGTGGGAGTCACTCATGGTGACAGCATACATGATGACAACTGCAGTTTCCATTCCAGGAGACCGCGCTGTAGCTTCCCGGATGCCAACCCACTGGGCAATCGACTTCGGCACCTCCAACACGACCATCTGTGAGGACCGGTCCGGGCGGCCGCACGTCGTGAACCTGCCGGAACTCGCGAAGATCGAACCCCTTACGCAGACCCCGGTCATTCCAACCTGCGTGTGCGTCATGGACCGCGAGGGCGTGGAAGTCCTGATCGGCCAGCAGGCCGTCACCTATAACTGGGACGGCCGCGCGACGGGCTTCGCACGCGGCTTCAAGCGCCACCTCGATACGGAGAGCGGCCGCGCCGTGGCGCGCGTGGACAGCCGGGCCTTCACCGCTCAGGACGTCGCGTCGCTCTTCCTCCGCGAGGTCGTCCGCACCCTGGAAACGCAATTCGGCGAAGACGTGGCCGACGTGACCATTGCAACGCCCAGCGGCTTCTACGAGACGTACCGGGCCGAACTGCAAGCGATCATCCGCCACGTGAAGCGCCGCGGCTGGTGGGAACGCATCTGGGCGCGTGTGCGGGGAAAGCCCGCCGGGATCGTGTTCCGCACGCTCGACGAACCCGTCGCGGCGGCGCTCGGGTACGGGGTCGATGTCGGGCGCCCCACCACGCTCGTGGCGTTCGACTTCGGCGGCGGATCGATGGAGGCCGCCGTCGTGAGGACCGCCGGCACACGGACGGTGGAGACGGGCCGCGCCGAAGTGCTGGCGAAACAGGCCGTGGAGCTGGGTGGTGACGACATCGACGGCTGGATCCTGGCCCGGCTCGTCCCGGCCGCGTTGCACGACTGGCCCGAATGGGAGGTCGCGCTGCGCTGGGAGGCCGAGCGTGTGAAGCTGCTCGCGAGCGCGGGAAGCGAGGGTGACTTCACCTTCCGCAGCGAGTCTTTCGGCAAGCTGGACTACGACGGCTTGCGCGATATCCTTGCCGAAAACGGCCTGTACGCGCGTATCCGCGAACTCCTGGACGCCCTGCTGACCGGGTTGCGAACCCGCCACGGCGTTGTTGCCGGCGACATCGACGACGTGATCCTCGAGGGCGGGTCCACGCTGCTTCCCGAAGTGCGCAACGTCGTGGGTGACGTGCTGGGCCGCGACAAGGTGCGCGAATGGCTCCCCTTCGAGGCCGTGGCGCGAGGCGCGTGCATCTTTGCGGGCGGCGCGCATGTGGAGGACTTCATCTACCACGACTACGCGCTTCGCCTCCTGCCCGACGACGGCGGCGACGCCGAGTACGAACTGCTCATCCCCGGCGGAACGAGCTTCCCGACCGTCGACAACTTCGTCACGCGCTACTACGCGCCGGGCTTCGACGGCCAGCAGCACATCAACCTCTTCATCTGCGAGGTCGGGCGTGTCGCGGGACGTCCCGTCGACTGGACCGAGCGGGCCAGCGGCTCCCGCTACTTCGTGCCCAAAACCGCGGGCGAGCGCGCGTTCTGCCTGTGTCTCAACGAGGCGGACCCGGCGCTGCCGCTCAATCCGGCCGGCAGGGGAGAAGGACCACGGCTGCGTGTTACGTATTCAGTGGACGAGAACCGCTGGCTGTGCGTGACCGTGCACGACCTGCAGCGCAAGACCGACCTGAAGGTCAAACACCCCGTGGTGCGACTGCGATGAACGCCGGAGAATACACCGAATGAACTTCCTCAAGGCCCTCTTCGGGCCGAGCCAGAAAACTATCTGGCGACAGCTGTCCCGGGAGGTGCGGGGGCAGTTCCACGAAGGGGGACTCCTCACCACGACCGCGGTCCAGGCCCGCGCGGGCGACTGGATCATCACGCTGGACACGGTCACCACGGGCGACGGCAAGACGAACCAGACCTTCACGAGGCTGCGCGCCCCCTACTTCAATCCCGAGCGCTTCAGGTTCGAGATCTACCGGGCGAGCATCTTCAGCGGATTGGGAAAGGCGCTGGGCATGCAGGACGTTGGGGTCGGCCACCCGCGCTTCGACCAGGACTTCGTGATCAAGAGCAACAAACCGGGGCGCGTGCGGCGCCTCTTCGACAACCCGAGAATCCGCAAGCTCATCGATGCTCAACCCAGGATCCACCTGTCCGTCAAGGCACGCGAAGGGTGGTTCAGCAAGTTCCCGGAAGGGGTGGACGAACTCCACTTCCAGGCGGCCGGAGTCATCAAGGATCTGGCGCAGTTGAAGACCCTCTTCGACCTCTTCGCCGAGGTCTTGCGGGAGGTATGTCACGAGGGAAAAGCGTACGAGGATGATGTCCGCATTCATATCCGGCGCTTGCGCGCGCCGGGAGGGCAGATCGAGGACAAGCACGTCCTCTGGGAGAGCTACGAAATGCGACGCGACGCGGCCGCCGCCCTCGGACGGCTGGGGGACCCGGCGGCGATTCCCGCCCTGGCATCCGTGCTCCGCGACGAGGACGAGAAGCTGACGGTCCGGGCCATCGAAGCGCTCGCCGAAATCAGGCACCGGGATGCGGTCGCCCCTCTCGTCCCGCTGCTCGGCAGCCGCGCCTGGGCCGATGGCCGGCCCGCTCGCGAACGCGCGGCCGTAGCGTTGCGGCAGTTGGACGAGAACGAGCTGGTCGACACCCTGCGCGAGGCGTTCGCCGGTGATTTCCGGCGTCTCAAGGCAAGCGGCGATGAGTACCGGGCGGAGATCATCGCCGCGCTCGCCGCCGCTCTGGGCGCCGCCGTCGGCCCGCACGCGGCAAACGCGCTCGCCGAGATCAACGCGGTCGAGGCGCTCCCTCAGCTTCGGAAGGCCCAAAGGAGCATGTCCGCGAGCGATCCCAGGGCCGAGGCCGTGTCTCGCGCGATCAGGAAACTCGAGGCGCGGGCCGCGCTTCCGCGCGCGGCGGCGGCGGCCGACGTAGGGGCCGACACGCTGCCCAGGGCCGCGCGCGAACCGGGCCGCGATACCGGGACGCTGCCGCGTGGGTCTGCGAAGTCCGCCGAATGAGCGTTTCGGAATCCCTGGGACCGAGCGGGACGTGGCGGCAGGTGGGCGGGCAATTCCACGAAGCGCGAGACTTTACCCCAATCGCCTCGCGCACCGCCAGGGGGGGTAGACGCCCGCGTCCGGCGCCAGATTATTGGCTGGGTTCGACATCACGTGGGGCGGCCATCACTCCGTTGCGACTCCTGTCGGTCAGGCGGAGCACCGGAGATCTGAATCCCGGCAGGAAATCACGTAAGTCTAA
>JAPPNN010000056.1 GCA_028873815.1 Gemmatimonadota bacterium
TGAAGGTGCTCTGCGAGCTTGGCGGCTGGAGGAACGCCAAGACGGTGCTCGCCTGCTACCAGCAGCCCGACGAGGGACAGCTCCGGAAGGCTCTGGAAGCCCGCCGCGGGGCGAGCGGCTAGAATCTCACTTGGCGGGAATCAAACAGCGGGAATTCGACCGCAAAATCCCGTAACATCAAGTGATCCCACCAGATAGCCAGTATCGGCGTCAATGTCGGTCCAGTCGGTGGGGTCGCCGCCGGGGACGTTCTTGCGGCGGTACTCGACGTCGTAGTCGGTGATGTCCGGGCGCGTGTTCGCCGGGGCGGTCCACGTCACGGTCAGGGTCGTGCCGTCCGTCGTCGACACGCTCGGCGCCGCCGGAGCCGCGGGCTTGGCCACGTTCACCTTGCGGGCCGCGTTCGCCGGCACGGCGGCGTGGTCGAGCGCCGCCGCGGTCGCCGTGTTCGAGGTGAGGTTGATCGTCCCGCTGTTCAGCTCGAGCGCGTTCTCGGCCACCTCGATGCCGTCCGCGTCCAGGTCGGCGGCGACGACCGTGTAGGAGAACACGAGCGCCGTGCTGCCGCTGCCGCTCGCGTAGACCGCGTGCCTTACCGTCGTGCCGATGGTGAACGGAATCCGGGGCCTGCCGCCGGTCGTGCCCACGGTCACCGACTCGCCGAACATCGCGGTGATCTCGATCGCGTCGTTCGTGTGATACGCGTTGTCCGCGCCGGCGGAGTTGAACGACAGGGAGACGCTGGCGCCGACCGCGACGGTCATGGTGGCGGCCGCCGCCGAGGCGGCGCCGAAGGAGTCCACCGCCTTGAAGGTGAAGCTGGCGTCGCCCTCGAACGTCGCCACCGGGTCGAACACCAGGTTCGTGATGTCGGACCGCGAGACCGTCTGGCCGGCCGTGACCGCCGTGCCGCTCAGCGTGAGCGCCCCCTGCCCGCTCGTCGGCAGGCTCACGATCTGCACTTCCTTCAGCGGGTCGCTCTCGCTGTCCGAGAAGGTGAAGTCGGCGACCCGGAACGTGTAGTCGGTGTCGGTCGCGGTCGCGACCCGGCTGGCCGACGAGGTGGGCGCCGCATTGGTGCCGCGCACGTTGAGGCTGGTGACCGGATTCTCGCCCGCGGGCGTCCACGTCACCTTCGGGTCGGCGGCGAGCGTGAGGTCCGCGTCGTTGCCGCCGAGCGACGCGACGCTCTTGATCGTCGCCGCGCTGGGGGTGCCCGACAGCCGGATCACGTGGTTCGTCGCCGACTGGCGCTTGAGCGTGATGCCGTCGTCGTCCCGGTCCGTCGTGTCCACCGTGTGTCCCGCGAAGGTGATCCCGGCGCTGCCGCTCCGGCCGCTGTAGGCGAGCGCGTAGTCCGTGGTGCCGATCGTGAGCACGATCTGGACATGGGAGTCCTGGCCCATGCGGTCGACGTCGATGTTCTGGTCGAAGCCGACCGTCACGTTGATGTCGCTGCCGCCGACATAGGTGTCCGCAGCGCCGTTCAGGTCGCGGTCCACCCCGGGGCCGGGCGAGGCGGTGATCGCGTTGATTCTCGGCCGCTTCGCCGAGACGGTCTTGCCCGAACTCACCTGTACGTGGGCGAGCGCCGCGTCCTCCGTCCCCGTCCGGATCGTGCCGCCGTTCAGCTCCAGCGCGTTCGCCGCCACCGACGCCTGCGTGCCGTCGGAATTGTCCCCCTCCACGAGCGTGTACTTGAACACGAGGTTCTTCGTGCCGGTGCCCGAGTCGTAGTCCGCGAACCGGACCGCGTTGCTGGGGCCGAACGCCGGGCTCAGTGGAATGCGCGGCGTGCCCGTCACCGTCACCGGCCGGTCGAAGGTCACGGTGACCTCGATGTCGCCGCCGATCGTCCTGTAGGTGCCGGTCGGCTGGTTCGTGAACGCGACCGAGGAGATCGACGCCGCGGCGCCGTCCACCTTGTGGCTCGTGCTCGCCGCCACCGCCTCGTGGTCGCGGTTCGCCGCCGTCGCGGTGTTGGTGGTGAGGTTGATCGTGCCGCCGTTCAGCGCCAGCGCGTTGGCGGCGATCTCGATGCCGTCGGGGTCCACGTCGGCCGTCTGCACCACGTAGCTGAACACCAGCGACTGGCCGGGGCTGCCGCGGCGGTAGTTCGCGTGCCTCGTGTTCGAGCCCACCGTCATCGCGATGTGCGGCGTGCCCGTCACCGTGACCGACTCGCCGAAGGCCGCCGTGACCTGGATGGTGTCGCCGTTGTGATACGTGTTGTCGTCGCCGGCGGAGTTGAGCGAGAGGGCGACGCTGGCGCCCACCCTGACGGTCATGGTGGCGGCCGAGGCCGAGGTGGTGCCGAAGGGGGTCCACGACCTTGAAGTTGAAGGTCGCGTCGCCCGTGAAGCCCGACGCCGGCTCGAACTTCAGCTTCGAGGCCTCGATGTCCGCCCGCGCGACCGTATGCGGCACGGTGAACGTCGTGTCGGCCAGCTTGAGCGCACCGTGCGTGCCCGTCGGCAGGCCCGTGATCTCCACTATGTGGACGGCATCGCCGTCGCTGTCCGAGATCGGGAAGTTCTCGATCCGGAAGGTGTAGTCCGTGTCGGTCGCGGTCGTCACCGCGAAGTTCGACGTCGTCGGCGCCGTGTTCGTGCCGCGCACCCGGGCCCGGATGTTGCTGTCATCCTCCGTGCCCACCTGCGGGTCCGCCGCCGCGGTCAGCACCGCGGAATTGCCGCCGGCGGCCGCGGCGCCCTTGACCGTCGCGCCGCCCGCCAGGCGGATCACGTTGTTCGAGCCGTCGCGCTTGATGGTGATGCCGTCGTCGTCGCGGTCGCTCGCCGCCACCGTGTGCGTGCCGAACCGCACGTGTGTGCCGGAGTGGGCGATGTAGTTCAGCGTGACCTCGGTGCCGCCGATGTCGACGACGATCTTCGCGTTGGCGTTGTCCCCCTTCGTGTCCACCGCCATGGCCTGGTCGAACGTCACCGCCACACCGAAGGTGGCGCCCGCCACGAACGTGTCCGTCATGCCGTCCTGGTTCGCGTCCACGCCCGGCGACCCGACGGTCGCGGCTGCGCTGATCGTCGGCCGCTTCACCGAGACGGTCTTGCCCGAGAGCGCGGCGGAATGGGTCAGGGTCGCGTTCAGGGCGCCGGTGTTGATCGTGCCACCGTTCAGCGCCAGCGCGTTCGACGGCACCGACAGGTTCGTGCTGCCCGAGTCGTCCCCCTCCACGAGCGTGTACTTGAAGACCAGCTTCGTCGTGCCGCTGCCCGATTCGTACTCCGCGTACCGGGACGGGGTGCCGACGGGGCCCCAGGTCGGGCTCAGTCGAATGTGCGGCGTGCCCGTCACCGTCACGGGCCGGTCGAAGGTCACGGTGACCTCGATGTCGCCGCCGATCGCCGCGTAGTGGTCGGTCGGCTGGTTGGTGAACTCGACGCTGGAGACCGACGCCGCGGCGCCGTCCACCTTGTGGCTCGTGCTCGCCGCCACCGCCGGGTGGTCGTGTGCCGCCGCCGTGCCGCCCGCGGTGTTGATCGAGCCGCCGCTCAGCTCCAGCGCGTTGGCGGCGATCTCGATGCCGTCGGTGTCGCTGTCGCCCGACTGCACCACATAGCTGAACACCAGGTCCGTGCCGGGGCTGCCGCGGAGGTAGTTCGCGTGCCTCGTGTTCGAGCCCACCGTCATCGGGATGCGGGGCGTGCCCGTCACCGTCACCGACTCGCCGAAGGTCGCCGTGACCTGGATGCTGTCGCCGTTGTGGTACGTGTTGTCGTCGCCCGCGGAGTTGAGCGCGAGGGCCACGCTGGCGCCGACCTGGACCGTCATGGTGTTCGAGTTGATGGAGTCGGCTTCGTCGAATGCGTCAACCACCCAGAAGTTGAAGCTGGCCGTGCCCTCGAATGTCGCCACTGGCTCGAACTTCAGCTTCGAGCTCGAGATGTCGGACCGCGAGATCAACTGGTTCACCACGACGGCCGTGTCGCTCAGTGTGAGCCTGCCCGCCGTGCCCGCCGGCAGGCTTTCGATCCCTATCTCCTTGAGGAGATCGTTGTGGGCGTCCGAGAACTTGAAGTCCGCGAGCTTGAACGTGTAGTCCGTGTCGGTCGCGGTCTGCACCGCGGAGGCTTGCGTGGTCGGCGTAGATCTGGCGCCGCGCACCTTGTGGCCGGGGAAGGTGACCTCGTCGTGGGTGAGGATCGCGGGGTTGGTCTCTGCAACGGCGGCAGTGATTGCGGCGTTGTTGCGGAGCCGGATCACATTGCCGTTCGTGTCGACATGCCTGATTGTCACGCCGTCCGCGTCGGCGTCGGCCGCCTGGATGGTCCGACGGAAGAAAAGTCTGCGGTCCTGGGAAAATACCAGGTCGACCCAGACATCCGCTTCCCCGATCCTCACCTTTACCTGGATATTGGCAAGGTCGCCCTGGCCGTTAGGGGCCCAGTCGCGGTCGGAATTAATGACGACTTCCAGGATGTCGCCCGCAGTGTAGGTGTCCGCCGTGCCGTCCAGGTCGGCATCGATGCTGGCGTTCGCGGTGAGTGTGATGTTGTTGACCCTGGGCCGGTGGACCGACACCAGCCGGTCCGAGCCGGCCATGCCGTGGGTCAGCGTCGCATTCGCCGTGCCGGTGCGGATCGTGCCGCTGTTCAGGTCCAGCGCGTCCGCCGCCACCGTGACGGAGTCGCTCCCCGAGTCGTCCCCGTCCACGAGCGCGTAGCGGAACACCACCGCCGTGTCGCCGGCGACCTCGGCGTAGGTCGCGTACCGGGTCGCGCTGCTGGGGCCGAACGCGGGCGACAGGGGGATGCGCGGGCTCCCGGTCACGGCCACCCGCCGGTCGAAGTACGCCGTGACCTCGATGTTCTCGCCGATACGCAGGTAGTTTCGAGGGGAGCCTGCGAGAGTCTGGAGGCTCGTGAAGGCGATCGACTCGATCGTCGCGGCGCCGCCGTCGACCTTGTGGCTCGTGCTGGCCGACACGGCGCCGTGGTCGAGGGCCGCCGCGGTGCCGCCCGCGGTGAGGTTGATCGTGCCGCTGTTCAGCTCCAGCGCGTTCGCCGCCACCGTGATGCCGTCGGTGTCCAAGTCGGCCGTCTGCACCGTGTAGCTGAACACGAGCGCCGTGCCGTCGCTGCCGCTCGCGTAGGTCGCGTGCCTCAGTGTGCTGCCGATCGTGAACGGGATGCGCGGCGTGCCCGTCACCGTCACGTTCTCGGTGAACGTCGCCGTGATCTCGATCGCGTCGCCGTTGTGGTACGTGTTGTCGTCCCCGGCGGAGTTGAGCGCGAGCGAGACGGCGCCGGAAGCCTGGGTGCGGATCTTGTGCCATCCCGTCCATTGGCCCTGATAGCCGCCGCTCATTTTCACCCAGTACTCCGTATCGGGTGTCAGCCCGGGCGCCGAGAAGGAACTTCCCGCAAAAATGTCGATCCCAAAGCCCGCGGAGCCTACATCCGATGCGCTGTAGGTCCCGCCGCTGTCCGGGCCGCAGACGACCAATTGGTGGACCGACGGATACCCACCGCGCCTCGGAGTGGCCAGACCGGTCACGGTGATGATCGTGTCAGTGGCCGTCGCGGTGAACACGTGTGGAGCCGGTACGCTGCCCGCCGCGCCGCAGGCCATGGGCGCCGTCACTTCCGGCACATCGTTATCGAACACCGGTAGGGTGATGGAAGAGCGCGTCCCTACACTGTACCCGACGCCCTCCTCCACCGTCAGCGTCACCGCCCCGGGGGCCTGGATGGCGCTGTCGTCCTGCGTCGCGACCGACTCGGTTTGGGTGGAGGTACCGGCGGCGAACGTTGTCGTCCTGTCGCCCTCGTCGCCGGACGCCACGTAGTCGCTGCCGGACGCCTCGGACACCGACACGTTCACCCTCACGGCCCCGCGCACATCGGACCGCCCCAGGTTGAACCGCGCCGCCTCGCCCTCGAGCACCTCCCTGACAGCACCTGCCCGCGAGATGTTGATTTCCGGGGTCGACGCACGTGCGCTGCCGTTGACACGGATCTTGAGGGCGGCCGCATACCCCGCCCCGAACCCCCCCGTGGAAGTTTGAGTTCTGGTCTGAACGCTGTTCGCCACGCTCCAGCCCGTGGCCGCGCCCGCATCCTCCCCGTCGGCGTTCGTGGCGCACGGGCCCCCGGCGGCGGTCCCTTCCACGAGCACCCAGTATGTCGTGCTGGCCGCAAGCGCGAAGCCCGTGGGCGCGGTGAAGGTGAGGTTGCCCGCGGCCAGCGTCGCCGGATTGGTGAGCGTCACGACCTCGGTGCCGGCGGACGTGGTGGACACCCCGGTCAGCAGCTTCACGCTCACGCCCGTGGGCGCGGCGTTGAAGCACACTTCAATGCTGGTCAGGCTGTAGTGGTGCGCGTGGGGGCCGGTCGAGAACGCTTGCGCGGCATCTTCGCCCGACAGACCGATGACTGTGTCCGTGTCCTGGTCGATGTTGGAGACCAGCACCTGAGCCGAGGCCGGAGCGGCCGGGCCGGCGAGCGACAGCAGGAGGGCCAGCCACGACGCCGTCGGCGCCGCGCGCGGGATCGGCAGCGGGCGCGCGATCCTCATGGCGCGCGCAGCCCGCCGAAGCCGGCGACCAGGACCGCCTGCCCCGGCCACGCGGTGCGCGGATCGGCGCCGTCCGGGAGCGGCGTCCACAGGCGGAGGCGCCCCGCGATCTCGCTTCCGTCCGGGCCGTGGGCCGCGGCCCGCCAGTCGCCCCGGAAGGCATCGGCATTGGGCAGGGTTCCGGGCGTTTGCTCGGGATCCTGCTGGTCGACGCCGACGGCGAGGGCGCCCGACCAGGCGCCGTCCTTCGCCGGGGCGGCTTCCAGCGTGAGCGCGCGCCACGGCAGGGCCGGGGCCGCCTCGGGTTGCAGGCTCTTCGGGTCGAGGGGGGCCAGCACGACGTTCTCGATCCGGCCGGCCAGCCGCGTCCCGCCGGCGGCGCGCTCGAGGGTCAGCGTCAGGTCGCCGGCGACCGCGAACCGGCGCCGGTCCGCGAACAGGTGACCGCTGAGGCGGCCGCGCCACGCCGCGCCGGCCTCCGGGGTCTCCGGGGCGGGCTCGCCGAACGACAGGCCGGCCTTGGTGGCCACGATGCGCTCCGGGTACATGCCGACGGGCGCCACCGCCCACCAGCCGTAGCCGGAGTGCGCCAGGCGGCGCCCGCCGCCCGCCGCGTCGGCCAGCGCGAGCGCGACGTCGTGGGTCCCGTCGGGCCAGTGGAGCGGGGGGCAGTCCGAGCGGTTCCACAGCTCGGGCCAGGCCGCCGTCGTGGCCGCGTCGGCCCAGCCGCGCACGGCGTGACCGGGTTCGTAGAGGTAGTCGGCGCCGAACGGATAGCTGGTGTGGAGCCGCAGTTCCCAGCCGCCGTCGGGGGCGGGTCGGAGGAGCGCCTTGGTGGCGGCTCCGGCGCGCTCGAGCACGGCGTCGAAGCGGGCGTCGGCGAGCGTGCGCTGCAGCGCCTCGTCGGGGGCGGCTTCCCCGGCCAGCACGCGGCGGAACGGCTCGGGGTCGAGATCGGTGGCCGCCATGAGGTCCGTCATGGGTGGCATGTCCGGCCAGTCGGGCGGCGCTTGCGGGTCGCCCCCGGGGGTCCAGCCGCGGCCGGGGTAGTGGGTGAGGTGGGCGGCCGAGACGATGTCGTCCAGGCGCCAGGGGCGCGGGGGGGCCGGGGCCTTGCCGGGGACGTCGCCGGGGCCGCAGCCCTCGACGAGCGGTCCCGCGCCGGTGACCGCGCGCCCGGGGCCGGCCGGACCCGCCAGCGCCTCGGTGACGGTGACCCGCGTGCGCAGGGCCCGCTGGGGCCACGGGATGGCGGGGCCGACCGGCCGCTCGACGGCGACGAGTTCGAAGTCGTAGTCGCCGTACTCCGGCAGGCTGGCGACGGTGGCCTGGCGGGCGTCGGCCGGGCTGCGCTGGGGCCCGCAGGGGACGGCGCCGGAGACGCCCGTCCTGAGGTGGGCCGGGGTGCGGTAGACGCAGGTGAAGCCCGCGATGCGGTGGGCGCGCTCCTCGTCCACGGTCCAGGCGAGCGCGACGCCGGCGGGGCCGGCTTCGGCGCTCAGGCCGGTGAGGAGGCGGGGGGCGTCCTCCTGCGCCGCCGCCGCGGTCGGCGTCGTGGTGGCCGCGCCGGCCGCGAGCGCGAGGGCGGTGGCGAGCGAGGCACTGATCACGAGCGCGCGCGCCCGCGCGAGTCCCCCGCCCCGCCCGCCGCGCCGCCGGGCACAGAAGTCAGGCTCGACGGCGAGCATCGCTAGCTGCCGCCTGGCTGCGGTCTGCCGCCCAAAATTGGGGGGGGGGGGGGGGGGGGGCGGGCGGGGGGGGGCCCCGCCCGCCCCCCCCGCCCCCCCCCCCCGGCGGAAGGGGGGGGGGGGGTAGAGCGGCGCGGGGCTAATAAAA